>MGTV01000008.1 GCA_001799635.1 Elusimicrobia bacterium GWA2_62_23 | reverse complement strand
CGTTTTTCTAGACCAAAAACATCTTACCATTAACGGAGGGTTCTCTTTTTTAAACGGATTTTCTTGGGACAGCCCTGCTAAAGCTTCAGCACCGTCAGCGACAGCGGCTGGGCCTCGTAGGCGCCGGAGACCGGCGCGGCGGGCTCGCGCACCAGGCCCGCGGCGTCGAACACGCGGGTCCACTTGCCCATCGGCAGGGCGAAGGAGCGGGGCGTCTTTTCGGGATTCACCAGCACCAGTATGCGCTCCCAGCTGTCGCCGGCCCGGTCGCCGTAAAGCAGATAGGCGATACCAGGCGGCTCCACCTTGAGGCCGAGCTCCTCGTAGAACTTCAGGTCCTCGCGCACGGCCGCGGCCGTGGTCAGGCGGAAGGCCGGATGCTCCCGGCGCAGAGCGATGAGGTCCTTGTAATAGTTGAACACGCCGAGTTTTTCCTTCTTGCGGGACCAGTCCAGGCGGTTGATCTCGTCGGGCAGGTTATAGGAGTTCTCCTCCCCCTTCTTGGTGCGCAGGAATTCCTCGCCGGCGTGCAGGAACGGCACCCCCTGCGAGGTAAGCACCAGCGCGTTGGCCAGGCGGGCCATGCGCTCCTTGTTCTCCTGCGTCTCTTCCTTCAGGGAAAGGTCGATGCGGTCCCACAGCGTGTGGTTGTCGTGGCAGGAAACGTAGTTAAGCGTTTCCAGCGGCCCGTCGGTAAAGTCGTCCACCGAGCCCCTGATGCCGCGCATCACGGCGTCCCGGTTGCGGGCGGCCTGCACGTAGCCCAGGTCCTCCAGTGAGAAGACGCTGCCCTTGATGGCGTCGCGGAAATGGTCGTTAAAGACAGGAAAACCCTTGCCCCGCTGGCTCCCCTTCTTCACACCCCGCGTCGGGGTCAGGCCGGCCGTCCACGGCTCGCCGTACACGAGGATATCCGGCTTCACCCTGCGCAGTTCGCGCAGCGCTTCGGCTACCGCGTCCAGGTCTATCAGGCCCATCAGGTCGAACCGGAACCCGTCCACCTTGTATTCGTTCACCCAGTAAAGCAGGCTGTCTATAAGGAACCTGCGGGCCACGGGCGCCTCGGTGCGGAACTCGTTGCCGCAGCCCGAGCCGTTGGAATAGGACCCGTCGGCGTTCAGGCGGTAATAGTAATCCATCGCCAGGGCGTTGAAATTATAGACCCGGTCGCGCGTCTCCGCCGTGTGGTTATACACCACGTCCATGATGACCTTGAGCCCCTTGCGGTGGAAGGCGTCTATCATCAGTTTGGCCTCCCGCACGCGCGAGGCGTCGGAAGGGTTGGTGGCGTAGGAACCTTCCGGAGAATTGAAGTTCACCGGCATATAGCCCCAGTCGTAAGTAGTGGTGCTGTCGCCGTTCTGGAAGTCCTGGAACGGCAGGATGTGGACCGCGTTCACGCCGAGCTCCGCTATATGGTCCAGGCCGGTGGAGATCTCCGAAAACGACGGGTGGCGGGTGCCGGTCTCTGCGGCGCCCAGGTATTTGCCCTTGGCCTTGACCCCGGAAAAAGCGTCCATCGTAAGGTCCCTGAGGTGCACTTCGTAGATCACGGTCTCGGCGAGCGGGAATTGCGGCCCGGGGGCCACCGGCGTGGCGTCGTCGAAGACCAGCGCCCGGCCGTCGTCGGCGGTGACGCAGCGTGCGTACGGGTCCAGCCCCTCGTAGACCTTCCCGCCCTGCGTCACGCGCAGGCGGTAGGACTTGCCTTCCAGCGTTTCGGAGAACTCCTTCTCCCAGACGCCGCCCTCGCGCGGCACGAGGGCGTGCGCCTGCGGCTTGGCCTGCCCGGCGCCGTAGATCAGCGCCTCGGCCTTCACCGCGTACGGCGCGAAAATGCGCAGCACGGCGGAACCACCGGAGCGGGTGAGGCCCATGGCCTGCCGGGGCCGGAAATCGGCGCCGTAAACGGCCCCGCCGAGGGCCATCGGGACCGGCTTGAAATCGCGGGAATGCAGCCTGTAAGCCCCGGCGTTAAGACCTTTGTAGTCGGGGGTGCCCAGGCTGTCGAAGGCCAGCAGCGCGGCGCGTGAATACTCACCGCCCACCGGCTCTGCCTTGAGAGGGTGAAAGGCGTTCTCGCCGCGGGTCAGGTAGAAAGCCTGGCGCGCCAGGAAGGCCTTGCCGAGCGGCCGGGTAAAGGTAACCCGAACTTCCCCGGAACTGTCGAGGTAAGCGCCGGTGATCCCCGTGGAGATCTCCGGCGGGGCGGAGTAAATCTGTTTGTCCCCCTCCAGCAGGTAGACATGCCCCGGCTGCGCCGAAGCCAGCAGCCTGTCGGGCGCGTCCTTCTGGGTCCACTCGCCGCGGCGGGGCAGCAGCCCGAGGCGCTTACCCTTCAGGCCGGAGGCGGCCAGGTCCAGTTCATAGACCACGCCGAAGGCGTCCCTGCCGGCCGGGAGCAGGTCGAAGCCCGGCTGGCGGTCCTCGTCGTTCCAGGTCCAGAGGTTCCAACCGGCGTGATCGCCGGCCAGGCGGCTGTAGTGGACCAGCAGTTTGTCCGAAGCCAGAAGGTGGTGCGGCATAAACAAGGCCCCCAAAAGGAAGATAAAGCGTTTCATGGTTCACCCCGCGAAGTCTCGGTTTACTCTCGCCATAAATTGTAAAATATCTGCCTATGCTACATACAGCGCTATTTTTACTTCTTCTCCAGGGCGCTCCCGCTACGGCCGCGCAAAAGGCCTCCACGGAAACCCTTAAAGCCCCGGTTTCCACCTCCACTATAAGGGAACTGGTAGCCGCCGACCGGCAGGTCCGCGGCATCCACCTCACCTGCTGGGGCGCAGGCTCCGCCAGGAACCGCAAAGAACTGCTCAGGAAGATCTCCAATTCCGTGATCAACACGGTGGTCGTGGCCATCAAGGAAACGGACGGCAAGGTCTATATCCCCGGCGTGGAGAAAGCCCGCCTCTGGGGCTCCAATACGCCGGCCATCACCGACCCGGAAGCCATGCTGAAGGATTTTAAGGGCGCCGGGCTCTACACCGTGGCCCGCATCGTGGTCTTCAAGGACAAGATCCTGCCCAAGGTCCGCAAAGACCTCGCCGTACGCACCCCCAACGGCGACCTCTGGCGCAGCCGCAACGGCGCCACCTGGGTGGACCCGTACAACCGGGAAGTCTGGGACTACAACCTCGACATCGCCGAGCGCGCGGCCAAGCTCGGCTTCGAAGAGATCCAGTTCGACTATATCCGCTACCCGTCCGAAGGCAACACGGCCCTGTGCCGCTACTCCAAGCCGCACAACCGCCAGACGTCCACGCGCAATCTCAAAGAGTTCCTGGATTACGCCCGCAAGCGCCTCGCGCCCTACAAGGTGAAGATCTCCGCCGACGTCTTCGGCCTGACCACCACCGTGAAGGGCGACATGGGCATAGGCCAGGACATCAACGCCCTGGCCCAAGGCGCGGACTACGTCTATCCCATGATGTACCCGTCGCATTACGCGCCGGGCGAATATAACCTGAAGAACCCCAACGCCAGCCCTTACAAGGTGATAAACAGGGGCCTCAAGGACGCCATGGGCCGCATGGGCGCGGATTACGCCAAGCTGCGCCCCTACCTGCAGGATTTCTCCCTGGGCTGGACCTACGGCGCGCCCGAAGTGCGCGCCCAGCTCATGGCCACGCGCCTTAACCACCTGAACAGCTGGGTGCTGTGGAACGCCGGCAACCGCTACACCTGGGCCGCCCTCACGCCGCAGGCCTACCGGGCCTTCGTGGACCCCTCCTACAAATAGGCGCCAGCCGCAAAGAAAAAGGCCGGGGAAGTTCCCCGGCCTTGTCCTTTTATTTCGCGGCCTATTTTTTGACCAGCTTGCTGTACTCCCCCTCCAGGCCGAAGAACTGCGCGAAGACGTTGCCGATGTCGGTCAGGCCAGGCATGGTCCCGGTCTTCAGGCCGCCCAGCCGGCGGTCGGCGCCTTTGCGGTAAGCTATGAACGGCAGCGGTTCGTTGTTGTGATAGCCGTAGTCCTCGCGGTGCAGCATGCCGTGGTCTGCGGTGATGCCCAGCAGGTCGCCCTTGGCCAGGTTCTTTTCAATTAGCGGCAGCGTGCGGTCTATCTCCTCCAGGGACTTCAGCGCGCCCGCAACGTCGCGCGTATGGCCGTAGACGCTGTCGGTGTCCACCAGGTTGGTGAAGATGAAGGTGCCCTTGGGCCGGTAGACCGAATGCGCCGCCTGCAGCGCGTTGATGGTGCCCTGGATGGAGAACGGGTTGGTGTCCTTCTTCTTCGGGTGCACGAAGCGCAGCTTCAGCGAGGGGTCTATGAAGACTTCCTTGTTCAGCTTCACCTTGGCGTGGTAGGAGGTGTTCACCAGGTCGCTGGTCTTGCCCACGGCCACCGTCCACACGGCGGCGTCGTGCAGCACGTCCACCAGCGTCTTCTGCCCTATGGGCAGCACCGCGTCGTGGCGGTTGGAGGTGCGGATGATCTCCCCCTGCGCGTTCTTCACATAAGAACGGGCGATGGCGCGCGTTATGGGGATCTTCATCTCCATGGCCAGGGCGAAAGCGGTGTCGGCGATCTTATGCTGCTCGCGCACCGGGATCACGTCCTCGTTCATGGCCAGCTGGATGAGCGGGTCGCATTTACTGGCGTAGGCTATGGGCTTGCCCGTGCGCTCGTGCTCTGAGGCGTTGAGCTCTATGGCCTCCATGCCGCCGGCCATCTTGTTGAAGAAGGTCTTACGGCCTATGCGGCGCTCCAGTTCGTCGAGGTAGTCGCGGGAAAAACCGTCGTCGAACAGGTCGTAGGTGCGGTGGTCCACCACGCCCATCATCTCCCTGTGTCCCACGAGGCTGTCGGCGGTGGAGGAGACCTGCGTTACGGCGGCGGCGTAGGCCTTGCCGCCGTATTTGCCGCCCAGCCGCGACCGCATGGGCGCCGGCAGCAGCCCGGCCAGGCCCAGGCGGGCCAGGTTGGGGAGCTTCACCTTGCCGGGATACTTCGACAGCAGGTACTCCAGCGTGGACAGCCCCACGGCGTCTATCACCAGCAGCAGGCCTGTTCTTTGGGCGTGTTTCATAGGTTCTCCGGTTTTTAAAAGTTGTACTATATTGTATTAACTTTTCCATACAGCGGGGAACCATGAGAAAGATCCTTATCGCCCTCCTTTTATCTTCCGGTCTGGACGCCGCGGCCGGCGCCGTCCGCCACGACCTTAAAGTCGCTCTCTCTCCGGCAGAAGGGCGTCTGCTGGCCGAAGACCGCGTCTCTTTCCCGGAGCCGCGCCGGGAATTCGTCTTCTCGCTGCACAAGGGCCTCTCCCCCTCCTCGCCCGACGGCGCGCTGGAGCCGCTCACCTCAGAAGCCGCCGCCAGGTACGGCATCAATTATTCCTCGGCCGCGCCGCTCTACCAGGCCTACCGCCTGGCCGCGGCCAAGCCGCTGCGCTCATTCTCACTGGCCTACGCCGGAGAAATAAAGCACGCCCTCGGCGAGACGGCGGAAGAGTACGCCCGAAGTTTCTCGGAGACCCCGGGACTCATCTCCGCGGACGGCTGCTACCTCGCCGCCTCCTCGGGCTGGTATCCCCAGTTCGAAGGCGAGCTCGTTTCCTTCCGCCTCGAGACCTCCCTTCCCGCCCCCTTCCTGGCCGTGGCCGGCGGCGCGCGCACCGCAGCCTCTTCGGCCGGCGGCGTTAACCGTGCGGTCTGGGAAACGGCGCTGCCCCACGACGAGATCACCCTGGCCTGCGGTCCCTACACGGAATATTCCCGCGCGGAAGGCGGCCGCTCCTACCACGCCTTCCTGCGCTCGCCCGACAAGCCCCTGGCCGACAAATACCTGGACGCCTCCTCCCGCTACGTCAGGCTCTATTCGGACCTCCTCGGCCCCTACCCTTACCCCAAGTTCGCGCTCGTCGAGAATTTCTGGGAGACCGGCTACGGCATCCCCTCGTTCACGCTGCTGGGCCCCAAGGTCATCCGCCTGCCTTTCATCCTGAACTCCTCCTATCCGCACGAGATCCTGCATAACTGGTGGGGCAACGGGGTCTTCGTGGATTACGCCTCCGGCAACTGGTGCGAGGGCCTCACCGCCTACCTGGCCGACTACCTGATAGCCGAGCACCGCGGCAAAGGGCGCGAGTACCGGGTCTCCTCGCTCCAGAAATATTCCGACTACGTGCGGGGCGGGGCCGACTTCCCCCTGACCGAGTTCAGGTCGCGCCACTCCTCAGCGTCGGAAGCCATAGGCTACGGCAAGGCGCTGATGGTCTATCACATGCTGCGCCGGGCGCTGGGCGACGAGAATTTCCGCAAGGGCCTGCGCGGCTTCTACGCCGCCAACCTGGGCCGCGCGGCCTCTTTCTCCGACCTGAGAGCCGCTTTCGAGAAGGTCACGGGCGCCGGGCGCCTGGCCGGCTTTTTCCAGCAGTGGACGCGGCGCGCCGGCGCCCCGGAGCTGCGGCTCGCCGGAGCCAAGGTCCGCCGGGGCGCCCTGGAAGGCTACGACATGGAATTCACCGTGGAGCAGGTCCAGCCGGGGCCGGCCTACGGGCTCGATATCCCGGCGGCCATCTACCTGGAGGGGTCGGCCGAACCCCGCATGAAAACGCTGCGCCTGGACGCCCGCTCCGAAACCTACCACTACAGCGCGCCGCTGCGCCCGGTCAGGGTGGAACTGGACCCCGAATTCGACGTGTTCCGCAAACTCAGCCCCCTGGAAACGCCGCCCACGCTCTCGCGGCTGCTTGGGGCCAAACATCCCGGCCTTATCCTGCCCGCCGGCGGAGCCGGCGCGCCGTGGCAGGCGCTCGCGAGCGCCTGGACCAAGGACAAGGAGAACCTGCCTGAAGTTTCCGACGACAAGGCAGGGACGCCGGCGGCGGCCTCCTACTGGGTGCTGGGCGGCGAGAACGGACTGGCTCCGGCCTTCGAAGCCGCCCTGGAGCGCTACGGCGCCAAATTCTCCGCCGACGCCGTCACCCTCGGCAACCGCCGCTTCGCGCGCGCCTCGCACACTTTCGTCTTCGCAGACTTCCACCCCGCGGACCCGGCGCTGGCCGCCGCGCTCGTACTCTCCGGGACACCGGAGAAGCTGCCGCTCCTGGCGGCGAAGCTGCCGCATTACGGCAAGTATTCCTGGCTGGTCTTCGACGCCGGCATGAACTCGGCCGCTTCAGGCGTCTGGGAGAACTCCCGCTCGCCGCTGGCGGCCGATCTGGCCGCGGCTTCCCCGGCGAAGCCCGGGCCCTATCCCCGGCGCGCCCCCCTCGCCGCGCCGCCCTCGGCGTTCTCGGCGGAGAACATCATCAGGGACGCCTCCTACCTGGCCTCCCGCCCCGGCGGACGGAGCCCCGGATCCAGCGGCCACCGCCAGGCCGCAGCTTTTATAGAAGGAGAATTCAGGAAGGCCGGGCTCAAGCCTTTTACCGGAACCTCTTTCCGCTCGCCGGAAACCACGCCGGGCCGCGCTAACCTTTTAGGACTGAAAGAAGGCTCGGGCAGGAAAGGCGAATACGTGGTCCTCTGCGCCCACTACGACCACCTTCCGGCCAAGAACGGCGGGGTCTTTCCCGGAGCCGACGATAACGCCTCCGGGACGGCCCTGCTGCTGGAACTGGCCCGCCGCTACGCGGCCCGGTCCCCGGAGCGGTCCATAATTTTCGCGGCTTTCGACGGCGAGGAGGAGGGCCGGCAGGGCTCCAAGGCTTTCCTGGCCGGCCTGCCGGAGACCGTGAAGCTGAAGCTGAACGCCGCGCTCAATTTCGACACCGTCGGCCGCCTTGGCGCGGGCAAGGTGCTGGTCCTGGGGGCGTCCTCGTCGGACAAGTGGGTGCACGTCTTCCGCGGGGCGGGTTTCGTGACCGGCACCGAGTATGAGCTGGTAAAAGAGCCGCTGGACGCCAGCGACCAGCAGAGTTTTATTGAGGCCGGCGTTCCGGCCGTGCAGTTCTTCAGCGGCCCCAACGCCGACTACCACAAAACTTCGGACACGCCGGACAAGCTGGACGCGGCGGGCATGGTAAAGCAGGCCGAGTTCGCGGCCGAGATAATAGACTACCTGGCGGGCGAGTCCGACCACCTCACGCGGCCGGCGGGCGCCCAGGCCCTCCCCGGCGCCCAGGCCGGCGAACGCCGGGCCTCCACCGGCCTGGTGCCGGACTTCTCTTTCCCCGGCCCCGGGGTCAGGGCGCAGGACATCACACCCGGCTCGCCCCTGGCCGCCGCCGGCCTGAAAGCCGGCGACGTGATAACGGCCATAAACGGCGAAGCCGCAACCGACCTGCGGGCCTATTCGGCCGCGCTGAAAAAACTCAGCCCCGGCCAGAAGGTAAGCGTCGCTTACCTTTCGGACGGAGCTGAGAAGACGGCCGAGATAGAACTCGCCGGCCGCTAATCCACTTTGCAGGTATTGATGCCGAAGAGGGTATAAAGCCCGCAGTAGCCGATGAGGCCGGTTATAATGGCCGCCCCCGCCGCCACGGCGAGGATGTACACGGCGGCCCCCTCGGCGGCATACGCGCCGTAGGCCAGCGCCAGCCCGGCCACCACCCGGATCACCCTGTCTATATTCCCCACGTTCTTCTTGAACATACTTCCTCCTAGACCGCTAAAGAATCCTGCACTGCCTTGAGCATGGCCTGCTCGGGCTGGGCACCTACCAGATTTACTTTTTCGTTCACCACTATCTTGGGCACGCCCTCCACCCCGTACTTATCGGCCAGTTCGGGGAACTCGGTGGCCTCCACCATCTCCGCGGTTATCTGCGGCGAGGCCAGGGCGAACTTGTGCGCCAGCACCACCGCGGCGGGACAATAGGGACAGGTAGGGGTGACGAAGACCTTGATGTTGACCGGGACCGTCACGGCGGCGAGCGCGGCCACGGTCTCCGGCTGCAGGTCGGTGGCGGCGGCGGCCGAGTTCTTAAGGGCCTCGAGCAGCGAAACGAACTCATAGCCGGCCGGGATGCCGAAGAACCGCACCCGCCCGCCTTTAGGGCCCTCTATGACGGCCGCCGGGCTCAGGGTTATGCCGTAAGCCGCGGCTTTTTCCGCGTCGGTGACGCGGTTGTAGACTTCAAGTTTCACCTTGGAAGAAAGACCCGCCACCTCTTTGTAAAAATCCTCGGTCGGGCCGCAGGTCTGGCACATCAGGCTCTCCTTGAAAAATATGAGCCGCACCTCGCCCTCGAGCGCCTCCAGGCGCTTTTTGACCTCATCGGCCGTCTGCTGGTCCATGAATGCCATAAATATCGCTCCTTTTACCCTTCTACTATTAGATGCCCCCGCCCCGGAAAAGTTTCACGCCCTGCGCGCCTGGAAAGCAAAAAGGCACCCCGGGGATGCCTTACGCGTTGTCAGGATATCTTACCTTACTTCAGAGTGCGTTGAGCACGCCAATATAATCGGCCGGCGGGTCGGCCTCGAAACTGACAGGCTTGCAGGTCTTCATGTCGGTGAAGCGCAGCTTCCAGGCGTGCAGCATCAGGCGCGGGTACCTGGCCTGCTTGGCCGCCTCGCCGTACATGGGGTCGCCCAGCACCGGGTGCCCGATGGAATAGAGATGCGCCCGGATCTGGTGGCGCCGCCCCGTGGCTATGGAGACGTCCAGCACCGTCGCCGCCTTGTGCTTTTCGAGCACTTCGTAGGTGGTCACCGACGCCTTCCCGTCGAAAGCCACCGACACCCGCCCTGAACCGCGCTGCTTGAGCGGCTTGTCGATCTCCCCGCGTTTGTCCGCCACCTTGCCCTCTACCGTCACCAGGTAATGCTTCTCCACGGCGCGCGTTTCGAACAGCCCCGAATAATAGCGGTGCGCCTTTTCGGTGCGCGCGAAGAGGATCAGGCCGCTGGCGTCGCGGTCCAGCCGGTGCACCACGAAGACCTTGCCGAAGCGCTGGTGCAGCAGGCCTACCAGGTGCTTTTCCTTGGCCAGGTCCCCGCGGGCGGGCATGGTCAGCACCCCGGAGTGCTTGTTTATCACCAGCAGGTCCGGCGTCTCGCGTACCACTTCGAAGGGGGTCGTCATGCGGCGTGAAAGTCCTTTTTATAAGTCTCGCCCGCCAGTATCGACGTAACGCCGCCGAGCAGCAGGTAGATCATGGCTATGAAGATAGCGGCCGTCAGCCCGATGGAGTCCGACACCACGCCGAGCAGGAACGGGGAAATGGCGTCGCCCAGCGCGTGGATAATGAAGATATCCAGGGCGAAGGCCATGGAGCGCATGGTGACCGGCACCACCTCCACGATGGCCGCGTGGTACGGGCCGGAATAGGCGAAGATGAAGAACTCGGCGAAGAACAGCATGGCCAGCGCCAGATTAAGGTCCGCCGTCATAAGGGCCGTCACGCCGAACGGGATACTGAGGAAGAAGCTCATGTAGCCGACTATGAAATAGGAGCGCTTGGTGCGCTTATGCAGCCAGTCGGCCGCCCAGCCGCCGGCGAAATTCCCCGCCAGGCCGGCCGCCACCGTAACCGCCCCGAAGAGGAACCCGGCCTTGGCCACCGACACGCCGAACGTGCGCACGAAATAGGAGGGCATCCAGGCGGCCATGCCGCCCACCGAGAAAGTGCCGATGGACTGCGCCAGGCAGATGAGCAGGAACGTGCGGTTCTTGAGCAGGGCCTTGTAGCCGGAAAAAGCGATATGCTCGGAGCGCTGCGTCTTCTCGGGGGTCTCTTTAAGGAAAAGGGCGATGATGCCCAGCAGCATGCCGGGCACCGCTACTATAAAAAAGGCGTTGCGCCAGCCGAAATTCTGGCCCAGGAAACCGCCCAGCAGGTAGCCCACGGCGCTCCCCGCGGGTATGGCCAGCGCGTAGAGGGCCATGATGCGGGCCCTGCGCTCCACCGGGAACCATTCGGCCAGGAAAGAGGGGCAGACCGTGCCGTAGCCGGCCTCGCCCACCCCGACCGCCGAGCGGGTCATGATGAGCTGGCCGTAATTCTTCACCAGGCCGCTGAACAGGGTTGAGATGCTCCAGAAAATTGCGCTGGCGCCTATGATGAGCGGCCGGCGCACGCGGTCGCCGAAATAGCCCACGAACGGCGCAAAACACATATAGACTATCATGAACGACGAAGCCAGGAAGCCCAGCTGGGCGTCGGAAAGGCGCAGGTCCGCCTTGAGCAGCGGGAAGACGGCGTAGAGCACCTGGCGGTCGATATAATTGAAGAGGCTGAGGCCGAAAACCAGGAAAAGGACCCTGCGGGGATAGGTGGAGGCGTTCATCGTCACTACAATGATAGCAAAATGGTAATATGTAAATATCGCACCGCTAAATGGAGGAAAAATGAAAACTCTCGTTAAAAAGAACCCTAAAACCCCCGCTCTCGCCAGCAACCCCAAGAACGGCTACGAAAGGATCTCCCCCGCCGACCTCAAGCACTGCGAAGAGGTCAACAAGTCCTACCTGGCCTACATCGCCAAGTCCAAGACCGAAAGAGAGGCCCATGACGAGGCCGTCCTCCTGCTCGAGGCCGCCGGCTTCCAGGACATGCGCATCTACGAAAAGACCGGCCAGAAGCTCGCCCCCGGCGCCAAAGTTTACCGCTCCAGCGAGGGCAAGACCCTGATGGCCATCGTGGTGGGCAAAAAGCCCCTGGAACAGGGCATGCACATAGTCGGCGGCCATACCGACGCCCCCCGCATCGACCTCAAGCCCAACCCGCTCTACGAGAACACGGGCATGGCCCTGCTCGACACCCATTACTACGGCGGCATCAAGAAGTACCAGTGGGTCACCATCCCGCTGGCGCTGCACGGCGTCTTCGTGAAGGCCGACGGCAAGAAAGTGAAGGTCAACATCGGCGAGGACCCTTCGGACCCGGTGCTCTGCATCACCGACCTGCTGCCGCACCTGGCGGCCGACCAGTACAAGAAGACCCTGGGCGAAGCCATCCCCGGCGAAGGCCTGGACGTGGTGGCCGGCTCCGTGCCCTCCGCCGCCAAGGACGCCAAGGAGAAGGTGAAGCACAACATCCTGACCCTGCTCAATAAGAAGTACGGCGTCACCGAGGCCGACTTCCAGTCCGCCGAGCTCGAGATCGTGCCCGCCGCGGCCCCCCGAGAAGCGGGCCTCGACCGCTCCATGATCCTGGCCTACGGCCACGACGACCGCGTCTGCGCCTATACCGGCCTGAAGGCCATCCTGGACCTGAAGGGCGTGCCGGAGTACACCTCCTGCGTGCTCCTCTGCGACAAAGAGGAGATCGGCTCGGTCGGCGCCACCGGCATGGCGTCCAACCTCTTCGAGAACGCCTCCGCGGAACTGCTCAACCTCACCACCCCCGCCTACAGCGAGCTGGCCCTCAAGCGCGCGCTGCACAACTCCTGGATGATCTCCGCCGACGTCAACGCGCTGTTCGATCCCATGTTCCCCTCCGTGAGCGAGAAGCGCAATTCCGCGCTCCTCAACCACGGCGTCTGCGTGTCCAAGTACGGCGGGGCGCGCGGCAAGTCCGGCTCCTCCGACGCCTCGGCCGAGTTCATGGCGCACATCCGCCGCATCTTCGACCGCAACGGCGTGGTCTGGCAGACCGGCGAGCTGGGCAAGGTGGACCAGGGCGGCGGCGGCACCATCGCCCAGTTCATGGCCCGCTACGGCATGCAGGTGGTGGACTGCGGCGTGGGCCTGTTCTCCATGCACGCCCCGATGGAGCTGGCCGGCAAGCTGGACATCTACATGGCCTACAAGGGCTACCTGGCCTTCCTCAAGGACGGCCGGAAATAAGAGCGGCGCGTCATGACCATAAAACTCTTCATAACGGGCGGCACCTTCGACAAGGAGTATAACGAGCTCAACGGCGAGCTTTTCTTCCGCAAGACGCATCTGGAAGAGATGCTGCGCCTGGGGCGCTCGCGCCTCCCCGTGAAGGTGAAGACCCTGATGATGATAGACAGTCTCCTGATGACGCCCTCGCACCGCGCCCGGATCCTCCGGGAGTGCCGGGCCGCCAAAGAAAAGCACATCGTCGTCACGCACGGCACGGACACCATGCCGGAGACCGCGCGCCTCCTCGGGCGCCGCATCACCGACAAGACCGTGGTGCTCACCGGCGCCATGGTGCCCTACAAGTTCGGCTCCTCCGACGGGATGTTCAACCTGGGCTCCGCGCTGTCCTTCGCGCAGGTGCTGCCGCCCGGCGTGTATATCGCCATGAACGGCAGGTTCTTCAACTGGAACAACGTGCGCAAGAACAAGGCCAAGGGCGAGTTCGAAGAGATAAAGTAGGTCAGGCGGCGTACAATAAAAAAGCCCGGGACCTCCCGGGCTTTTTTACGTCCTGGCGGTCCTTAGAACAGGTGCTTGGCCTTTTCCCAGCTGGCCCCGCTGGCCTCGTTGGAGAAGACGGTCTCCCTGCCGGCCCCGTCTATCCAGACGGCGGACACGCCTTTCATCTTGGAGAGCAGGGCGAACGCCTTCTGCTGGCCCATCACGGCCAGCACCGCCGAAGGCAGGAAGCTTTCCCCCTCCATTTTCGGGAAATAGACCACCAGGTTGGAGAAGTTCTCTATCGGGTAGCCGGTCTTGAGGTCCAGGATGTGGGAGTAAAGCTTGCCTTCTATCTGCACGAAGCGTTCGCGTCCCGAAGAGGACATCACCACGCCGTCCTTGAACCGCAGCCGTCCGAAAAGTTTCTCGTCGTTGAACGGGTCCATGATGTCATAGGCCCAGTCCCCGCCGCCGTAGGCCAGCATGTTGCCGCCCAGCCGGAGTTCCACCGGGTAGGCAGGAGCGAGCTCCTTAAGTATTTTATAGGCCCGGGCGAAGCAGTAACCGCGCAGGATGCCGCCCATATTCACCTGCACGGGCTTGGCGAAGCGCACCATCCTGCGCTGCTGGTCTATCAGGACGTTGGCGGAGCCCATGTTGGCGAGGGCCTTCGAGATATCGTCCCTGGAGGGCATCTTGCGCGTGGAAGCGGCCTCCTTCCAGATGGGCCACAGCGGCGCGAAAGTGATGTCGAAGGCCCCGCCGGTCAGGCGGTAATAGTCCATAGAGAGCTGCAGCAGGCGCATGAACTCGTCGTCCACCTTCACCCACTCGCCGTAGGCCTTCTTATTGACCACGGAGGTCTGGCTGTAGAGGTCCCCGTAGCCGAACTCGGAGGAGATGCGGTTCCATTCGCCCAGGACCGCGTCCGCTATGCGGCGCCCCTCGGCCTCGCCGGCCCCGTACACCTTCACCTGGGCCTGCACGTTCATGAGGAACGTATTCTGGGAGTAGGCGGGCGCCTCGCGCCTGCCGCAGCCCCCCAGCGGCGCCAGCGCGAGCAGGGCCAGTAATTTCAGGACGGCGTTTTTCACGGTTCTCCCCCTTGCCATATGGTTTTAAAATACATTTTTTATCCCGCCGTTTCAATACAGCAGGTATATATTTATAAACAGGGCGGATATTTAGTATCCTGAAAACGTCGCAACTTTCCCCCAGGGGGCATACAAATGAACAAAGCGTTGACCTTCACTCTCCTGCTCGCGCTCCAGGCGCCCTGCTTCGCCGCGGCGCCCGCCGCCAAGGCCGGCACGCAGCCCGCGGCCGAACTGTCCGGCCTGACCGACCGGCTCGGCAAAGGCCTCAAAGACTCGCCCGGCATAAAACTGGCCGTGCTCGCCTTCCCCTACACCAGCGAGAAACCTTCGGAAGGCCCGGTGGTGGTGCAGGAGCGCCTCACCACCCTGCTGGCCTCCGACAAGAACGTCATCCTCATCGAGCGCGGCCTCATGAAGAAGGTCATGGAGGAGCTGAAACTCCAGGCCTCCGGCGCCGTGGACGAAGAGACCGTCAAGAAACTGGGCAAGCTGCTGGGCGCGGACGCCGTGGTCACCGGCACGCTCAATGACCTCCAGGACGGGAATTGCGAAGTGAACGCCCGGATAGTAGAGACCGAAAGCGGCAGGATCCTCGCCGCGGCCTCCGCCTCCGTCACCAAGACCTGGGCCGACGGGGGCATAACGGTGGTAAAGCCGCCCAAGGACCACGGCGCCAAACCGCTGGTGCAGGTGGCCATCCTGCTCGACACGTCCAATTCCATGGACGGCCTTATAAACCAGGCCCGCACCCAGGTCTGGAAGATAGTCAACGAACTCGTAGGCGCGGAGAAGAGCGGCTCCTCCCCCGTGATCGAAGTGGCCCTCTACGAATACGGCAATTCCACCCTGCCGCGCGAGAAGGGCTTTATCCGCCAGGTGCTGCCTTTTACCACCGACCTCGACAGCGTGGCCAGGGAACTTTTCTCCCTCAGGACCAACGGGGGCGACGAATACTGCGGCCAGACCATAAAGGAAGCCGTGGAAGGGCTTAAATGGAGCCCCAAGACCGACGTTTACAAGGCCATCTTCATAGCCGGCAACGAGCCTTTCACCCAGGGCGCCGTAACTTACCAGGAAGCCGTGGCCAAGGCCAAGTCCAAAGGCATCTTCGTGAACACCATCTACTGCGGCGCGCGCCAGCGCGGCCTCGCCGAGCAGTGGAAGGACGCCGCCGACATCGCCGAAGGCGACTACGCCAGCATAGACCAGTCCCTGCGCGAGTACACGGTAGCCGCCCCGCAGGACGACAGGATCTCCGAACTGAGCTCCAAGCTCAACGACACCTACGTGGCCTACGGCTCCTACGGCCAGGCCAAGATGGCCTCCAAGCGCGAAGTCGTCAGCATGACGCGCGGGGCCGGGGCGTCCATAGCCGCCGAGCGCGCGGCCTTCCAGGCCTCGGCGCCCGGGGCCGCGGCGGCCGATTCCTCCTGGGACGTGGTCTCGGCGGTGGAAAGCGGCGCCGTGAAGCGCGACGAGATAAAGAAAGACCAGCTGCCCGAAGAACTGAAGAAAATGGACAAGGCGGAACTGGATAAATATCTCGACGGCAAGCTCGCCGAGCGCAGGAAGATAAAGGAAGAGATCAACCGCCTCCAGACCGAGCGCAAGGCCTACATAGCGCAGGAAGAGAAGAAGCAGGCCGGCGGCAAGACCCTGGACAAGGCCATGATCGAGACCATCCGCCGCCAGGCCGTGCAGCGCGGCTACAAGTTCTCGAAGTAAAATGACGCCCGTCCGCCGGCTCCTCCTGCTGCTGCTCCTCGCGCCGGCGCTCCCCGCCCGGGCCGCCGAACCCTCCGTGGAGGAGAAGGCGGCCCAGCTGCTGATAGCGGCCGCCGACGCGGCCGATATCTCCACGGTCACCGCGGCCATAAAGACCGGCCTCGGCGGCGTGCAATTGCAATGGGGGTCCTACTCGCTGGAAGACACCCGCCGCCTTACCGCCGCCCTGCAGGCCGCCGCTCCGCAGGTCCCCCTCTTCATCGCGGCTGATTACGAGGGCGGCAGCGTCTACGTGCCCACCACGCTCGGCCTGGTGGAACTGCCAACCAACATGATGCTGGGCGCGGCCGCCGACGAGAACAATACCGCCACCCTCTTCTACCTGGCCGGCAAGGAACTGCGCAGGGCCGGTATCAACATGGCCTTCGGCCCGGTGCTGGACGTCAATACCAATCCCAGGAACCCCATAATAGGCATACGCTCGCTCGGCTCCTCTCCCTCCGAGGCCGCCCGCCTTGGAGGGGCCATCATAAACGGGCTGAGGGCCGCCGGCGTGGTGGCCGTGGCCAAGCATTTCCCCGGGCACGGCGCGGCCTCCCAGGATTCGCATAAGACGCTTCCCGAAATAGCCGTCTCCACGGCCGAACTCTACGCCACGCACCTGGCGCCGTTCAGGGCCGCCGCGGAGCTCGGCGTACCGGCCATCATGACGGCCCACATCCGCTATCCCGCGCTGGACGCCCGTAACCCGGCCACCCTCTCCCCCGCCGTGCTCGGCGGCCTGCTCAAACGCGGCCTGGGCTACGGCGGTCTCGTGGTGACCGACAGCCTGGACATGAACGCCATCACCTCGCGGCGCAGCGTACGCAAAGCGGCGGCCGCGGCCCTGAAGGCCGGCGCGGACGTGCTCCTGATAGGCAAGGCCGATCCCGCCGCGGTGGTGCGCGAGATCGCCGCGCAGGTGCGCGCCGGAAAGGTGCCGCAGGCCCGCCTCGACGAGGCTTATTACAAAATACTTTCGGCAAAGCGCGCGGCCGGGCTTTTTTCACCCGCTGAAGCCCCCTCCCCGTTCGACAAGGCCTACCTGCAGATCACCCGGGCCCTTTCCCGGCAGGGCCTGACCCTGGTGCGCGACGACGGCCTGCTGCCGCTGCCGAAAGGCAAAAAGATCGCCGTCATAATTTTCGCGCCGCAGCGTTTCGCGGACAACGCCCTCAGCCTCTACCGCGTGCTGCGCGAGAACGGCTATGAGGCCAGCCAGTACCTTTTCGACATAGGCCTAAAGCCCGGCGAAGCGGAAAAGATACGGCAGGCGGCGGCCGCGGCGGACATCCTGGTGCTCGGCAGCTTCCAATGGGCCGCCGGGCAGAACATAGGCCAGCGCGAGGTCATTACCAGACTGCTGGACTCCGGCAAGCCGGCGGTCCTGCTGAGCCTCATGAATCCCTACGACCTGGCCGGCTACCCGCAGGCTAAATGCGCCCTGGCGCTTTACGGCATGACCGCCCCTTCCATGGAGGCTGCCGGCGAAGCCCTCACGGGCCTGCTGCGGCCGTCGGGCAGACTCCCCGTGACCATCCCGGAGGCCCGGTGAAACCCGTCCGCACCACGCTCATAATCCTCCTGACGGTAGCGGGCGTATTGGCCGCCAGGCGCTGGCTCGGAGAACCCATCTACATCGCAAGCGACTCCATGGCCCCTACGCTCACGAAGGGCCACCACCTCGTCCTGGACAAGGTCACCTTTCGGCTGCGCGCGCCGGCGCGCGGCGAGATCATAGCCTTCAAGTCCCCGGTAGGCGAGGCCCACGAATCCGTAAAAAGGGTGATAGCCGTGGGCGGCGACACGGTTGAACTGCGCGAAAAGAAAGTTTACCTCAACGGGGAGCCTCAACTGGAGGTCTACGCCTACTACGCCCGCCCCGGAGAAGCCCTAAAGGGAGACACCATGCCGCCCTCCCTGGTGCCCGAGGGCGCCCTCTTCGTGCTGGGGGACAACCGCGACAACTCCAACGACTCCGCTTCGTGGGAAGACCCGGCCACCGGCCGCCCGCCCCTCTTCCTGCCCCTCGCCTCCGTCACCGGCAAAGTGCGCGGCGCCTACTGACCTATTTTGTATAATTACCCGAAGTAAAACAGAGTTCAAGGAGCGAGCATGTCACCACGAGTGATCAGTTTTTTCGGGATGTTCGTACTGCTGGGCATCGCCTGGGGTTTCAGCAAGAACCGCAAGGCCATAAACTGGAAGACAGTGGCCACCGGCACCGCGCTGCAGCTCATTTTCGCGCTGATAGTCCTCAAAGCCCCGCTCGGCCGCCAGTTCTTCCAGTTCATGAACGACGTGATAATCAAGGTCCTGTCGTTCTCGGACGAAGGAGCCAAGTTCCTCTTCGGCAGCCTGATCAACAACCAGTCGCTCGGCTTCCTTTTCGCCTTCCAGGTCCTGCCCACCATCATCTTCTTCTCCTCGCTGATGGCCGTCCTCTACTACCTGGGCGTCATGCAGAAGATAGTGGTGTTCTTCGCCAGGATCATGGCCAGGTTCATGGGCACCTCCGGTGCGGAATCCCTCTCGGCCAGCGCCAATATCTTCGTGGGCCAGACCGAGGCGCCGCTCGTGGTGAGGCCCTACGTTTCCGCCATGACCCAGTCCGAACTCATGGCGGTAATGACCGGCGGCATGGCCACCATCTCCGGCGGCGTCATGGCCGCCTACGTCGGCATCCTCATGGGCTACCTGCCCAATATAGCCGGACACCTGCTGGCCGCTTCCATCATGTCGGCCCCGGCCGCCCTGGTAATGGCGAAGATCCTGGTTCCCGAGACCGAGGAACCCGCGACGCGCGGCGTGGTCAAGATGCAGCTGGAGATCACCGATTCCAACGTTATAGACGCGGCCGCCAACGGGGCCACGGTGGGCCTGCAGCTTGCGCTCAACGTGGGCGGCTGCCTGGTGGCTTTCATGGCCCTGCTGGCCATGGCCAACTTCCTCACCGGCCAGCTGGGCGGGCTGTTCCATTATCCCCAGCTTACCCTTGAGATGATCTTCGGCTGGATCTTCACCCCGCTGGCCTGGATCATGGGCGTACCCTCGGGCGAAGTGCAGCAGGTGGCCAACTGGATGGGCCAGAAGACCGTGCTTAACGAGTTCGTGGCCTACTTCAACATGGCCAACTACCTCAAGGCCAATCCCGGGGCGCTCAGCGAGCGGTCCATCGTCATCGCTTCTTACGCCCTGTGCGGCTTCTCCAACTTCCTCTCCATCGCCATCCAGATCGGCGGCATCGGCGGCATCGCGCCGGAGCGCCGCCACGACCTGGCCAAGCTGGGCCTCTACGCCGTGCTGGCGGGTTCGCTGGCCTGTTTCATGACCGCCACCATAGCCGGCTTCCTGCTCTGACCGGCCGCCGGGGCGTAAAAAAAGGGCGGAAAGTTCCGCCCTTTTTCTTTTTTATTCGGGGGAATTTACGGGGTTTTCCAGAGCTTAACGGTCTTGTCCTTGGAGCCGGAGGCCAGGGTCTTTCCGTCGGGGAAGAAGGCCACGGCTTCCACGCTGTCGGTGTGGTCCAGGTACTGCTTCACCGGGGTGCGCTGCTTGTTCTTGGGCAGCAGGTGCCAGACCTTCACCGCGTTGTCCATGCCGCCGCTGGCGACATATCTTCCGTCGGCGGAAACCGCTACCGCCCGGGTCCCGCCCTTGTGCGCCATATAACCGTTAACAAGTTTCCCGTCGCTCAGGCGCCAGACCTTTATAGTCCCGTCCATGCTCCCGGAAACGGCGTAGGAGCCGTCTTTCGTGACCACCACGGAACGCACAGGTTCCTTGTGCGCCGGGATCGACCGGATGATCTTGGAATCGGCCACGTTCCAGACCGTAATGGACCCGTTCCCGTTGCCGGCCAGCAGGTAATTCCCGTTCGGGCTCAGGGAAATGGAGTAGACGTTATCCACCTGCGCCTTCATGGTGTGTACCAGGTCGCCGTCGGGAAAAGTCCATACGCCCACGGAGTTCAGGCCGCCGGAGGCTATATAGTCGCCCACGGGGGAGAATTTCACGCCGTACATGCTGTAGCTCTGCCCCTGTATGCTGGTAAAATTGGCGCCAGAGGGCACTTTCCAGACCTCTATGACCTGGTTGCCGAGAGACGCCAAATATTCCCCGTCGGGTGAAAAGTGGACGCCCCAGACGGTATCGGTATGGCCGCCCATGGTCTTCTTGAGACGGCCGGTCTTCACGGTCCACAGGGCCACGTTGGTGTCGAGCCCGGCGGAAGCCAGGTATTCGCCCGAAGGAGAGACCGCCAGGGTCTCCACGGCCGCGCTGTGCCAGGCCAGAGTCTTCAGCGGCGGTTCCGGGACCGCCTTGGACGCGGCAGGGGCTGGAGCCGCCCAGAGCGCCGGAGCAAGAACGAGCGCGAGGAAATTCAACATAAGGACCTCCTTTCCCATATTCATATTTTACACTAATCCCCCCCGAATTCAAGGCCAAAATATTCTAGAATTGGCATATGGCGCTGAAGCTGCTCATTAATTCGCTCTTCAGGGGCGGAGCCGAGAAACAACTGGCCGCCCTTTCAGCGCTCCTGCCGGCCGAAGACCTTTTCCTGCTGGAGAACGAAGCTTCGCAGCCGGCCTCCCCGGCCCCGCGCCCGCTGTCCGGGCATACCGCCGCCACCAGTTCGCTGCTAAAGACCGCCGCCATCCCCCTCTACGCCCGCCGCCTCGCGGCCGCGGCCGGGCGCGGCGACACGGTGCTCTCTTTCATGGAGCGCGCCAATATCGTAAACGTGCTGGCGGCGCGCCGCGGCGGGCACAGGGCGGTCATCTGCGAACGCACCCGTCCCTCCGGAGAATTTTCAGGGCTGCGGGGCCTGCTGATGCGCCCCCTGATCAGCCGGTACTACCCGCTGGCGGACATCATAGTTGCGAATTCCGAGGGCGTAAAGAGCGACCTGGCGGAGAATTTCTCCGTCCCGGCGGAAAAGATCCGGGTCATCCACAACGGCTGCGACACCGCGGCGATAGCGGCCCTGGCCGCGCAGCCGCTGCCCCCCGGCTGGGAACAGGTCTACCGGCGCCCCGTGGTGGTCACCAGCGGCCGCCTCACCGCCGCCAAGGGCCACTGGCATCTGCTGAAGATCTTCAGGAACGTCAGGAACTCCGTGCCCGGCGCGGCGCTGGTGCTGGCCGGCGAAGGCGAGCTGCGGGGATATCTGGAACGCCTGGCCGAACGACTGGGGCTCAAGGTTTTCTCCGGCGCCGGAGAACCGCCGCCGGACGCCGACGTCTATTTCGCCGGCTTCAGGGAGAACCCCTATCCTTTCCTGGCCAAGGCCCGGCTGTTCGCCTTCACCTCGCTCTGGGAGGGTTTTCCCAACGCGCTGGTAGAGGCCCTGGCCTGCGGCGTGCCGGTGATGGCCGCCGACTGCGCGGCCGGCCCGCGCGAGATACTTGCCCCGGCCTCTCCCCGCGTCACCGCCGAATTCCCGGAACGGGCGCCTTACGGACTGCTGATGCCGCCTCTGTCGGGCCGCAGGCTCGGGCCCGCTTCCCCGCCGGAAGCCGGAGAGGAAGTCTGGGCCGAAAAGATGGCTGAATTTCTGCTGGACGCGCCGGAACTGGGGCGCTGCGCGGAGGCGGGGCTGAAACGCGCCGCTGATTTCGAACTCGCCAGGGCCGCCCGCCGCTGGCGGGAACTCCTGGGCTGCTGACCCTTACCTTCTATCCTTCTTGCCCCGCCGGTTTTCCCGGCGTTCAGGCGCGCCTATGACTATCTCCGCGGGCTCGGACCACCCGCCGTAAGAGGCGCCGTCGGACCCCATCACGCGCATGAAGTACGGAGTGTCCTTTTTCACGGGCAGGCCGGCGGCCTTGTAGGAGCAGGTGTCCGTGAACACGTCGGCCAGCGGCGGGGCGAAATCCGCGGTTTCGGAGACCTGCAGGCGGTAGTACTTGAAAGGCCCGGAAGACCCCCAGTGAATGACCTTCGAGAAGGACTTATCTTTCGGCGGAGCAGGCGCCTCCAGGCGTTTAACCGCGGGCGCGCCGGGGCGCGAGACGGCGAAAGTGAAACTTTCCGAGAAAGCCCCGTCCTTAACGGCGCCGTTGTTGAGGCCCAGCACCCCGGCCACCCGCCAGTAATAGACCCCGTCCTGCCAGAAAGCCGGAAAGACGGCGTAGCTGTTGCCGGCCGTTTTGGCGTCCACGAGCGGTTTCGAGAAATCCGGTTCCTTACTTATCTGCAAGCGGTAATAGATGGCCTTCATCACCGCGTTCCAGGTCAGCGTAAGGCCCTCTTTTTTCCCGCCCCTCCTCCGCACCGAAGAACTGACCACCAGCGGGGCCTCCGGGGGATCCTCCACGAAGCGCTTGTTCCAGGCGTTCACGGCGAACACGGCCCGCTCGCCGTAGCGGGCGAAGGAGCTCCAGTCCTCCACCTTCCCGCGGTAGACCAGGGCCCCGTAGCGCTCTTTCAGGGCGGCGTCCAGCGCGGGCGGGATGAAACCCATGAATACGCTCGGCGGGTAGGAATCCAGCAGTTTCGCGCCGCCCTTATCGAGCAGGTCCTGGAAGCCCTTGTCGAAGGCGGTCTTTTCGGAAGGCAGCGCCAGCAGCGCGTTGGCGGGCGGCTGGTCGGCCGCGGCCGCCGGGCCGGCCGCCAAGGCCGCCAGGAGGATGAACAATAGTTTTCGCATAAGTCTCTCCCTTGGCCGCGGGTTTGCTAAAATAAACTCATGTCCGACAGGCGCGTGGCCAAGCACGACGATTACGTGGAACCGGAACTGCTCGAGCCCGGGGGCAGGCACGCGCCCGGCGGCCGGGATTTCCACGCCCCCCCGCCGGCCCGGCCCGGCCTGCTCACGCGGCTGAAGTTCCTGGCCGCGGGCCTGCTGGCTTTCACCGCGTTCGGGCTGTTCGCGCTCGGCGCCCTGCTGACCTCCACCGTCATCGGCGCCGTGGTGGGCATCCCGCTCATCCTGGCGGGCGCGGCCCTGTTCTTCCTGCTCTTCAAGCTCCTCGCCCTCGGGGCCGGGAGATCCTTCACCATCCGCAGATTCTGACCTTCCCTACCTCACGTTGATGAGCATGCCGGCCGAATGGGCGGCGAACTCCGGCGCGTACATGGACTGCATCACCGCCGCGCCCAGGCGGAACTTGCCGGGCGTGGTGGGCCGCAGCCGGTACTTCAGCACGTACTCGCCGTGCGGCAGCCGTTCCACGAAGAAGTTGGTGAGCGAATCGCGCGGCTCCTCGTAGCGGCTCAGCCCGTCCCACTGCCAGCCGCTGTCTAGCGTTTCGGCCTCGAAGCCGGCGGCTTTGGGGTCCTTGATGTGCACATATTCGAACTGGCTGCGGGCGTTCACGGTCAGGTGGACTTCCACCTGGTCGCCTACCGCCACCGTGTCTCCGGAAGCCAGCGGTTTCAGAGCGTACCCGGTACCGTCCTTCTCGCGCAAAAAATACTTCCTGGACACGTTCATCATCCCGGCCGGTGATTCCTCGGCGGGCTTCTCGGTGGTATACACGCCGGTGAACGAGGCGAAGGCCAGCCCCGGCCCGCGCTTCTGCACCACCGGGCTCAGGTCCTTCCTGCCGCCCGCGCCGCCGTATTTGGACCAGCGCAGCGGCTTGGCCACCCAGTCGAAGGGCTTCAGCTCCGCCTTTTCCTCCGTCTCGCCCCACTTTATGAAGAAAGTCTCGGGCTTATCCAGGGCCCCTTTCGACTTCATCAGGTCGAGCAGGGAATAGATGGCCGCGGCCGAAGCCTTGGTGGACTTCCACTCGTTGGCCTTGCGGTTGAACAGCAGCCAGCGAGCCAGGCCCGGCACCTTCGGGTCCTTGGGGCGCACCTCCAGCAGCGCGCGCAGGATGAAGGCGTGCTTTTCCACGGTATCGTTGTACCAGAGCCAGGAGATCTTCTCCGGGGTCCAGTACACGCCGGCGATGTCGTCGGAGCGCGCCCCGTCCATGGCCCGGTCCAGGTAGCTCCCGGCCTTCTGCTTCTCTCCCAGGCGGGAATACACGTAGGCGGCGTAGGCCTTGCCGAAGGCCGTCATGGCGCCGGCGTTGCGGTCGGCGTAATCCACCCAGGCCTTGGCGTAGCGGCGGGCGGAGGCGCTTTCCTCCCACTCCGCGGGGAAGGCGGTGACCACGTAAGCCGCGTAAAGTATCAGCGAGGTCTGCTCCTCCTGCGGCTTCAGGTGCGAGGGGATCTCGCCCAGCACGTAGGCGAGCGCCCGCTTGGCCATCTCCTCCGGGATCTCCACGCCGTAACGCGCGGCCTCGGCGAGGCCTTCCAGCACGTAAAGCGTCATATAGAGGTTAGGCTGTCCGCCGGGGAACCAGGGGAAGGAGCCGTCGGCGGCCTGGTAGGTCTTCAGTTTGCCTATGGCCTCGTCCCTTTCGCCGGCCACGGTCGCCGGGTCCAGCATGTCCGTCACCGGCCAATGGCTGGTCCTGCCGCGGGACTCGCGTTCCCAGGGCGTTTCCATCAGACTCATCAGGCGGACCGGGTTGTCGCGCTCCCACTCCGGGGTCACGGTGGACCGCTTGGGCACCTTGGCGGCCGCGGCCGCCAGCTCCGGGTAGCGGCGGTAGAAGCTGTTGGCGATGGCCAGCGGCACGTAGCGGTTGAGCAGCTGCTCGGTGCACTCGTAAGGGTAGGTCACCAGGAACGGCAGGCTATTGAGCACGGTGAGGATGAGCTGCGGCTGCACCTCCAGGTGCAGCGCCTCTATGCGCCGGCCCGGATCGGCGGCCAGGAGCTCCGGCAGCTCGAACTTCTTGGAGGCGTTGCCGTCCAGCTCGGCCACGCCCGAAGCTATCAGGCGCTCGCGGGAAGGCAGCAGAGGCAGGTCGTTCTCCTGCGCGTCGGCCAGGCGCCCGGCCCGGGCCACCGCCCGGACCTTGTAGGCGCCGGTACCGCGGGGCGCGGCTATGTCCCAGTAAACGGACCCGGTTCCTCCGCCTTTCACGGTGAAGCGGCGCGACGGCTCTCCGGCCCCGAAGGCGGCCAGGGCGTCCTTGCCGTCGAGCGTCACCGAGAGCGTGACCTCGCCGGAAAGTTCGCCCTTGGTGTCGTTGGTCACCACCGCCGTCAGGCGGGAAACGTCCCCCTCGCGGAAGAAGCGGGGAATGTCCAGGCGCACCATCAGGTCCTTCTTGGTCACGACCTCGGCCGCGAAAGAACCGCGGCGGGCGTCCCGGGTGAGCACGTAGGAGGAGATCTTCCAGGAGGTAAGGCGCTCCGGGATCCGAAAAGTCATGCTCCCCTCGCCTTTCACCAGCTTGAGCTGCGGGTTATAGTAGGCGGTCTCGGAGAAATCCTTGCGGACCTTGGGCTCCGGGGCGGCCGCCTCTTTCGACGAACCGGGCGCCGCGGCCTTGGTCTTCATGGCGGGAACCGCCGCGGGGGCGCCGCCGCCGCCCGCGAGCCCTTCCGCCACAGATGACATTTCGCTCTGCACCAGGTTGGGCGAGAGGCTGGCGTCCATGGCCTCCTCGAACATCATCGCCTTGGAATACATACCCCTGCGGCCGCCCAGCATGGAGGAGGCGATGCGCAGCGAGGCCAGCCGCTCCTCGGCGGTGCCCCGCCGGAAAGCCTCCAGCATGCGCTGTATGACGCCGGTGCGCACCGGCAGCGAAGCCGAAGTCGGCGAGAACAGGGACCCGCGCCCCTCCCCTCCGGCGTAACGCCGGGGGTAAAGGTCGTCGCCCCAGAAACCTCCGTCCTGGCCGTAATACTCCAGGGACCGGTCGAAGACCTTTACCAGCGCCTCGCCGGAAACGGGCCTGCCTGCCGCATCTTTGGCGCCCAGCCGCCAGGTGGTCTTCTGGCCGGGAGCCAGCACCGGCGCGTAGTCCAGCGACAGCGTGAGCTTGCGGTCAAAACGCGGCACGTCGGCCTCGCCCACGGCCGAAAAGACCTTGAAGCCGCCGGCGCCCAACCACCGCAGGCCGAAGCCGCCGCGGTGCTCGGGCCCGACCTTAACGGAGAACAGCGAGAGGCCGCCCTCGCCGAGGGTCTGGCGGGCGAGCACGAAGTCCCCCGCCAGCGTCTCCACGAACCGGGCACCTTTCAGCGCCGAGGCGCCCACCAGAGCCCTGGCGGTCTCGCCGGGCTGGTAGGAAGGCCTTTCGAAAAGGGCCACGGCGGGCAGCTTCAGCCCGGAGTTGCGCGCGGCCCCGGCCGCGGCGGAGACCAGCACGAGCTCGCCGGAACTTTCCCCTCCCCAGGGGTCCTTCGCCTTGAGGCGCAGGCGGTAGGCGCCGGGCGCCAGGGGTTTAAGTTTCAGCTGAACGGGCGCGTCTTTTGAGAACTGGAGTTTGCCGCTCTCTACAGCCTTGCCGTCGGCTACTTTGGCGAAGGCCTGCTCCAGCGACGGGTTCCTGCCGAAAGCTCCCCATTCGGAGCCTTCCTGGCTCTCCTGCGGCTCGCCGTCCAGGCGGTAAAGCGTGAATTCGGCCTGGCCGGTTTGGGGCGTGTCGTTGAGGTCCATCAGCCTGGCGTTGAGCGCGGGGCCTTTCTCCGGCGTGAAGAACCCCGCGTCGGGCGTCACGTCGAACATGAGGGTCTTGGCGCCGGCCCGGTAGGAGCGGGCGTCGGCTATGGTGCGGCCGCCGGCGTCCCGGGCCTCCGCCTCCACCTGGTAGGAGGACGGGTAGTCGGCGTAGGGGCCTTCCTCGGGCCCGGGCGTGAACGTGAAAGTGAATTTGCCGTCATCGCCGGTCCGGGTCTCGCCGGACGCGGCCTCCGCCGGAGCGGAAGGGCCGTAGAACCAGTTCCAGTACCAGCAGTACCAGGGCACGTAGCGCGTGCGGGTCACGCGGTACTTTACGGGCGCGCCGGGCACCGGCGCCCCGAAATAGTATTTCACTTCGCCGGCGATCTCGGCTTTCTCGCCGTAGCGCAGCGGCTTGCCCGCCGCGGAAAGTTTTACCTCGAATTCGGGGCGTTTGTACTCCTCCACCCCGAAACCGGCGCTGCCGCTGAAGTTATGCCCGTACTCGCCGATCTCGGCGGTAAGGGTATAACGGCCCAGCAGGCGGCCGGCCGGCACCTTGAAGGCGCCCGCGGCGCTGCCCAGCCCGGTTATGGGCATGGTTTTGGAATAGACCTCTTCCCAGTTGGCGTCGCGCGCCGTGACCTTGAGTTGAGCCTTCCCGCCGTAGGCCTTGAAACCCCGGGGCCTGCGTTCCAGGACGGTAGCCTTGAATTTAACTTCCTGGCCCGGGCGGTAGACCGGCCTGTCGGTCTCCGCGTAGACGCTGATGGGCGCCGGTACGGAGAGCCCCGCCGAAGCCGGGCCGCTCCAGTAGGCGTAAGCCCCGCCGTGGGCGAGCAGCGGGTCGAAAGAGTAGTACTGCCCCGAGGGATAGGCCACCGGCAGCGGGCGTGAAAAGACCGCGGCGCCGTCGGGACCGGTCTTCAGCGCGGCCCTCTGCCAGTCGGAGTAGGAGTTGTTATAGAAGGCAGTTATGGCGGCGCCGGGCAGCGGGCGGCCGCTCAGGGCGTTGACGGCGTAGAGGCGGAACAGCTCCCCCTCGGCCTTGCGGTTCGGGGCCAGCGGGTCGTAAAGGAAATTTTCCGGGTCGCCGGCCAGGCCGGCGGTGCCCAGCAGGAAGACGTCGGTGATATTGGCCACCGCGGCCCTGAGCAGGGAAGAGCCGTCCTCGAAGCCGCTGTCGTCGGAGGCCACTATGACGTACAGGCCCTTCTTGAGCGGCGGGGCGGCCGTTTCCTGCTCTTTATAGGCGTAGGGCGCGGCATAATCTATGCGGGTCTCCCACTCGGCCGCCGGCTTGCGGCGGAGGAATTCCCTTACGGCGTCATGCTGGAGATATTTGACCCGGCCCCAGCCGCGCTCCTCGTAAGTGCCGATGGCCACGAGCTCCTCGGGAGTGGTACGGTAGGCGCGGAAATGCGCCACCGGTACGTTGCGGGCGGTGACCCGCGCTATCTTGCCGCCGGGAGGCGGGGCGAAGGTGACGGCGAGCTCCAGGCTGGGCATCTCTATGCCGGCGCGCAGTTTGGAGCAGTGGTTCGCGGGCCTGGAACCGGGAGCAGCGGATTCGGCCTTTTTACAGAGTTCCACCGCCTCCTTGTAATCCGGCGCCTGCTGCGCCAGGCTGGCGGCCTGGTAAAGCGCCCAGGCGCGGGCCAGCGGCGACTTGAAGTCTTCCCCCCAGCCCCGGAACGTCGCGAGCGCCTTTTCCCGGAGCTTGACCCCGTCGCCGGCGGCTACCTTGTCGGCGTGCTCGAAGGGGATCTGCGCCCGGCGGACCTTCCAGTACTCGCGCACGAAATCCATGGAGGAGGAACTGATGCGCGCCGCGTCCTCGAATACGGCGGCGGCCTTCAGGGCGGCGGGCGCGGAGGCCGAATAATCGGCCCGGTAGTCGGGCAGCACCAGCGGCGCCGCGTCGGGCAGCGGCGCGCCGCCGTTGTCCTGGCCCAGCAGCCAGCCGCTCCATCGGAGCACGGCGAAGTCCCAGAGGGTCGGCGTGTAGCCCAGGTCGGCCCCTTTCACGTTCACGAAATAGTCCTGCGTTTCCAGCCGGTGCTTCAGGAGTTCTCCCCTCAGGGGCCACAGGGAATCGTAATCGGCGGCCACCAGGCGGCGCCACCGGGCCGCGGTGAACTTGGTCACGTCCTCGGTACCGCGCTGCTCGTCCTGGGGCAGCGCGTGGCCGTAGCGCTCCAGGAACTGACGGCCGGTCTCGGCCCGGAGCAGCAGGAACCGCCCCTGCCAGAGCGGGTCGCCGGGCAGCTTCAGCCTGGTCAGGCGCTGGGCCGCTTCGCCGTAGCGGAACAGCAGGCCCTCGGCCTCGGCGCAGCGGTAGAGGGCCTTCAGGCCGTCCTCGCCGGGGAGTTTCAGGGCTTCGGAGTAAGCGGTCAGGGCCTCCTGGTAAAGTCCTTTCGCGAAGAACGCGTCGGCCTTCTCCAGGTTCCCGGGCGCGGCCCAGGCAGGGCCCGCCAGCAGCGCCAGTATGAGTATGATCTTCATGTTTCCCCCGTGGGCCGCTCTCGCGGCCTAAAATTCTCCCAGCAGTATCTGTTCCAGTTCCAGGTCCACTCCGGAGTGGGCCTTGACCCTGGCCCGCACCTCGCCTATCAGCGCGTAAATATCCGAAGCCGTGGCCCCTCCGGAGTTCACGATGAACCCGGCGTGCTTTTCCGAGACCGCGGCCCCGCCCACGCGCAGGCCTTTGAGCCCCGCCGCGTCTATCAGGCGCGAGGCGTAATCCCCGGGCGGCCGCTTAAAAACGCTGCCCGCGCTCGGCAGGTCCAGCGGCTGCTTCACTTCGCGCGAAGCCAGCACGCAGGAGCGGTCCTGCAGCAGCACGGCCGGGTCCCCGGGAAGGAACTCGAAACTGGCGGAAAGGATGATAAGGCGCCCGAGACCTTCGGTCCGGCGGTAGCCGTGCGGGATCTCCGCCTTGCGCAGGCGCACCAGACAGCCGTCGGAATCCAGGGCTTCCACGGCAGCAAGGCGGTCGAAGGCTTCCTGGCCGAAGGCCCCGGCGTTCATGCGCACCGCGCCCCCTACGGAGCCCGGGATACCGGAAGTCTTTTCGAGGCCGGCCAGGCCCTTCTCCACGGAGAAGCGCGCGAGGTCGTCCCAGAGGGCGCCGGCCCGGGCGGTGATCACGCCGCCGGCCTCCTCCAGTGAGGCCAGGCGGCCGGTAAGCGCCGTTACGCCTGGCAGGCCCTTGTCGCTCACGAGCACGTTGGACCCCTGCCCCAGCACAGTGAGCGGGACTTTATTGGCGCCGCACCAGCCGGCCAGCCAGGCGAATTCGTCCACGGAAGACGGCTCCACCAGCGCTTCGGCCGCCCCGCCGGCCTTGTAAGTGGTGAAGCCCGCGGCCGGGGCCCCGAAGACGCAGTAGCGCCCGAACTTTTCTTTGAGCGGGGCGAGATCAGGCATTTACGGAAACCTCCGGGAATTTTTTTCGGCCGTCCTTAAGGCCCACCAGGTAGACGCCGCCAAGGATCAGCAGCCCGCCGAAGAAAGCCGGGGCCGCGGCCTTTTCGCCCAGCAGCAGGTAGGAGGCCAGCATGGCCGAGAACGGCTGCAGGTAGATGAAATAGGAAGCCTTCACGCCGCCGAGCCCTTCCACCGCGCTGTTCCAGAAAAGGTAGCCGACCGCGGAAGAGAGCACGCCCAGGTAGGCGATGCCGGCCCAGCCGCGCGCGCTGACCGCGGTAAGATCCGCCGGTCCCCCGCCGAGCAGCCAGGCGGGCAGCACGCTCGCGAGCGCCACCAGCATGGTAGCCGCCGTAACTTTGGCCTGGGGCCAGTCCTTGAGCCAGCGCTGGGCGAAGAGCACGTAGAAGGTCCAGTCCACGCAGCTTATCAGGAAAATGAAGTCCCCTTTGGTGGACGGCAGCACGAAGGCGCCCGCGCCGGAACGACCGAACACCACCAGCAGCGTACCCGCCGTACCGAGGGAGAAAGCCGCGATCTTGAAGAAGCCGATGCGCTCCCCCAGCGCGGCCGCGAGGCCGGCCACCATGATGGGGATGGTGCAGATGAGCCAGCCGGCGTTGGAGGCCAGCGTGGACTTTAAAGCGTAGGCCTGGATGTACTGCTGCGCGGAAACCCCCAGCACCGACAGGACGAAAAGGCGCCACAGCGTAACGCCGCGGAAATCCCTGAAGGCCAGCCGCGCCCCGCCGAAAAGGACCAGGAGCGTTATGCCTATAACGGCGCGGGCCACCACTATGGTCAGCGGCGACACCTCGCTCATCAGCTGCTTGGTAAAAGGGTAGGAAGCGCCCCACACCGCGGTGGCGGCGGCCGCGCGGAAGTAAAGGCCTGCGGAGCTGCGTTCGGAATGGGGCATCGGTAAAAAGGCCCCGCCGGCGCGCCAGGCGGCCGGCGGGGCGTCGGAACGGCTTACTTCGAGAGGACCTTCTTTATGCGGCGGAAGGCCCAGTCTATCTCTTTCTGCGTGATCACGAGGGGCGGCGCGAAGCGGATGACGTGGTCGTGCGTCTCTTTCGCCAGCAGGCCCAGGCCCATGAGCTGCTCGCAGTACGGGCGGGACTTGCAGTCCATCTCCACGCCTATGAGCAGGCCTTTGCCGCGCACTTCCTTGATGTGCTTGCCCTTGATGGTGCGCAGCTTGTCCATGAAGTACTTGCCCATCTCGTAGGAATTCTCCACGAGCTTTTCCTCGGTGAGCACCTTCAGCGCCTCGCGCGCCACCGCGCAGGCCAGCGGGTTGCCGCCGAACGTGCTGCCGTGGTCGCCGGGATTGAAGACGCCCAGGACTTCCTTGGAAGAGACTACCGCGGAGATCGGCATTACGCCGCCGCCGAGGGCCTTGCCCATAGTAATCATGTCGGGTTTAACGTTCTCGTAATCGCAGGCGAACTTACGCCCGGTGCGGCCGAAGCCGGTCTGGATCTCGTCGGCCACGAACAGCACGCGGTTGGCCTTGCACAGTTCGTAGGCGGCCTTGAGGTAGCCGGCCGGCGGCACTATGATGCCCGCCTCGCCCTGGATGGGCTCCAGCAGGAAGGCCACGGTGTTCGGGGTGATGGCGGCTTTCAGCGATTCCAAGTTGCCGTACTCCACGGTCTTGAAGCCCGGGGTGAACGGCCCGAAGCCGTCCTTGTACTGCGGCTCGGTGGAGAAGCTAACGGTGCTGATGGTGCGGCCGTGGAAGTTGTTGGAGCAGGTGATGATCTCGGCCTTGTCGGCCTCCACTCCCTTCACCTTGTAGCCCCACTTGCGCACCGCTTTCAGCGCGGTCTCTACGGCCTCGGCGCCGGTGTTCATCGGCAGAGCCATTTCGTAGCCGGAAAATTCGCACAGCTCCTTCAGGAACGGGCCCAGCTGGGCGTTGTTGAAGGCGCGGGAAGTGAGCGTGACCTGCTTGGCCTGCTCGGTCAGCGCCTTGATCACGCGAGGGTGTCTGTGCCCGTGGTTCAGCGCGGAGTACGCGCTGAGCATGTCCATGTACTTATTGCCTTCGGGATCTTTCACCCACACGCCTTTGGCGGTGGAAATGACTATGGGCAGGGGATGGTAGTTGTTGGCGCCGTATTTCTCGGCCACTTCTATCAGCCTGCGGCTTTCGGTGTTGTCTGTCTGATTTTCCATTGTTGGTCTCCTTTTTGAATGGAGCGGCCCTGCTACAGCCGGGAAACGTCTAAGCTTCCCCCCGCGGGGGCCCCGCCTGGGCGGGGACCGGAACTATGGCTGCCAGCCTCCCAACTTTCTCGTCGGAAACTGCATCGCACTTTCCCCCCGCATAGCGGGGCACTTCGTGCGACATTCCCCTTTCGGACCTTCGCGCGTTGCGCTCGGTCCTCAACCCGCTGCGCGGGCGGCCCTTTCAGGTCCGGGGTCAAAACTTCGCGCCGGCGCCCAGGGAATACCCGGTCTCGCCGTGCAGTATGTTGTACGCGCCGTACACGTAGAGCAGCGGCAGCGGCGAGAGCCGCACGCCGAAGGTGTAGCGCGGCTTGGAGATGGAAGCGTCCGTGCCGTCGAGCAGCGCGGAGACGTTCTTTATCTCCAGCTTGGTGCGGTCTATGCCCACGCCGACGTACGGCTTTATGACCGGGATGTCGAAAGAGGCCGCCGCGTCCAGCGAGAAGTGGCTGCCCTTGAAGTAATCGTAGGTTATCACGTCGTAGTAGGCGCTCACGGCCACGTCGGGAATGAACTTGGTCAGCGTGCCGCTCTTGAGGACTTCCTTGCGCAGGCCGCCGCCGATGACGGAGAAGCCGGAATAACCCACGCCCCGCACCATCACGTCAGCGCCCAGGAAGGGCAGCGCGGCTCCCGCGTGCAGCATGGGCACGCCGAAGGCGTTCACGTCCGCGTCGCGCAGGAGGCGGTTGGAAGCGGAGGGTTTGGCCTGCACCGTAGCCGCGAGGCCCGCCTCGAAGCCGGGAAAGCCGAGCCCGCGGCCGGAATTGAAGTCGTTGCCGCCTATCACGCCGCCCAGGTCCATGGCGAAAGGCTTGAGCAGGGCTTCGCCCTGCGCGGTTATCTGCGTTTTAAAATCCTCGAAAGGATCGGCTTTGGCCCCGGCCGCGAGCAGCGGCAGCAGGCACAGCGAAAGGGCTAGTTTTTTCATTTTTCCTCCAGGAACCCGTGACTTCTCCCTATATTATTACAAATAAATGAGGGGATGGGAACCCCGGGCGGGCCCCGCCTTTTTGCTATCATTTACGCATGTCTTTCCTGCCGGCAACCCCCGAAGAGGTAAAGCGCCTGGGCTGGGACGCCGTGGACGTAGTCCTGGTCACCGGCGACGCCTACGTGGACCACCCCTCTTTCGCCATGGCCCTGCTCGGGCGCGTGCTCGAGGCCGAAGGCCTGCGCGTGGCCATCCTCGCCCAGCCGCGCTGGGATTCCGCGGCAGACTTCAAAAAGTTCGGCAGGCCCCGCCTGTTCTTCGGCGTCTCCGCCGGGAACATGGACTCCATGATCAACAAGTACACGCACAACAGGAAAGTGCGTTCTTCCGACGATTTCACGCCCGCCGGCCGGGCGGGCCTGCGCCCCGACCGCGCCACCATCATTTACTCCCAGCGCTGCCGCGAGGCCTACCCGGACGCACCGCTGGTGATAGGCGGCATAGAAGCCACCATGCGCCGCTTCGCCCATTACGACTACTGGTCGGACAAGGTGCGGCGTAGCGTGCTGCTGGATTCCAAGGCCGACTTGCTGGTGTACGGCATGGGCGAGCGCCAGGCCCGCGAGATAGCGGCCCGCCTGAAGGCCGGGGAAAAGATAGGAACGCTGCGCGATATCCGCGGCACCGCCTACCCGCTCGGCGCCAGGGAAACCGCGGAGCTGAACGTCCCCGGCGCGCTGGAGCTGCCCTCCGCGGGCGAGGCCGCCGGCGACCGCGTGAAGTTCTCGCTGGCCACGCGCCTCATCTACGAGAATTCCAACCCCTTTAACGCCGCCGTGCTGGTACAGAAGAGCGAGGGCAAGGCCGTGGTGCAGAATCCCCCCGCCCTGCCGCTCACCACGCCGGAGATGGACGCGGTCTACGGCCTGCCGTACACCAAGCGCGCCCACCCGTCGTACAAAGAGCCCATCCCCGCGCTCGAGATGATCAAGGATTCCATCGTCATCCACCGCGGCTGCTTCGGCGGCTGCGCCTTCTGTTCGCTCACGCTGCACCAGGGCCGTTTCATCCAGAGCCGCTCGCCCGAGTCGGTGGAAAAAGAGGCCGCCGAACTGCTCAAGACCCCGCGCCACCCCGGCAATATCTCGGACCTCGGCGCCCCTTCTGCCAACATGTACGAGATGCGCGGCAAGGATATGGAGGTCTGCAAGGCCTGCAAGAAACTCTCCTGCGTGCACCCGGTCATCTGCCCCAACCTCAACACCGACCACAAGCCGCTGCTCGCCCTGATGCGCCGCGTGCGCGCGCTCAAAGGCCTCAAGCGGGCCTTCGTCGCCAGCGGCATCCGCATGGACCTGGCCCTTAAATGCGGCGAGTATATTTCCGAGATAGCCCGCTTCCACACCGGCGGCCAGCTCAAGGTGGCACCCGAACATATTTCTCCCGAGGTCCTTTCCGTGATGAAGAAGCCCTCCGTCGAGGTCTTCAAGGAATTCGCCGCAAAATTCCTTTCCGAATCCAGGAAAGCGGGCAAGGAGCAATACCTGGTGCTCTACTTCATCTCGGCGCACCCCGGTTCCACGCTGGAGGACATGGCGGAGCTGGCCGTGTTCCTGAGAGAGCGCAATATCCGCCCCCAGCAGATCAACGATTTCCTACCGGCCCCCATGGAGCTGGCCACGTCCATCTATTTCACCGGCCTGGACCCTTTCACCCTGGAGCCGGTCTACGTCCCCAAAAAAGAAACGGAGCGCCGCATGCAGCGGGCGCTCCTTCAGTACTACAAGCCGGAGAACCGCCCCCTCATCCTCAAGGCCCTGCGCGAAATAAACCGCCCCGACCTCGCCCAAAAACTAAAATAGGGACAGACACCTATTTCCCTAAAAAACAGTAGTCATCGACAGCTTCTGCTGAATTGGGCCTGCCGATATGTCTGGCCCGCAATCTGCGCCCCAAACGATTCTCCAGCATTCTCATGAAAGCGGTGTCACACATCGGCCGACCGGTGCGGGTGTTCGCCCGTATCAATTCATCCGCCTCAGTTTCATATTGCAGGGAAAGGAAATCTCCCCAGTCCCGCTTCATCTCTGGGATGAATGACCACATTGCGTCGAGATCGAACCCATACTTGTTCTCGACACGGCCGAGATGGGCCCCAACACTGGACCACTCCCACATATCAGCCGAGCCTACAAGTCCTGCCCGAACCGGATTCTTTTCCACATATCTTCCAGCAGCCCTCAAGTGCGCCACGTCGAGAACGCAGGAATAAAATCTCCCCTGCCACAAATGTCCTTTCATATGCCGCTTCCAGTTCAAGTATTGAGCATACCTGGCATGAGCTATTTTAAAGGTATCTGCCAGAGAATCCGCATTCCCGGGGACCGCAATGAAATGCACGTGATTTGGCATTAGGCAATATCCCAATATCGAAAGCCCAGATCGCGAGGAGCATTCCGAGACCAGATCTAAATACTTATTTCGGTCAAAATCACTTTCAAAAACAACGCCTCCATAATTGCCTCTTTGGGTAACATGGTGCGGAAGCCCTACCCCTACAGCCCTTGATATTCTTGGCATATCCCCCCCATCTCTAATACAGAGCATAGCAGAGGAACCCGACAATGTAGTGTCGGGTTCCCAACGGAAAACAGGTGTCTGTCCCTATTTTATTTTTGGTGGTGTTTTTTGAGGAACTCCAGCAGTTCCGCGCCGTAGAGGGAGGCTTTTTCGGCGCCCAGGCCGCGGATGGCGTGCAGGTCCTCTATGGACCTGATCTGCGCCAGGGCCACGCGCTCCATCACGTCGTTGCCCATGATGGCCTCGGGCAGCATGTTGCGCCGGGCGGCCGTTTCCTTGCGCCAGAGCTTCAGCGCCTTGAACTTCACCTTCACCGACTCGAAATAGGCCCGCTTCTCGCGCGATACTTCACGCCGGGGCACGTGGTACTCCGGCGCCTTCAGGCCTTTCTGCAGGGCCTCGCGGATCCACGGCCCGTGATTGCTGAGCACGTAACCGCTGACGCCCTTGAAGATGGAAAGATTATGCAGGCCCTCGCGCGGCGCCACCGACAGCCGCAGCATCAGGTCCTCGCTGATCACCTTGAACGGCGGCGTGTTCTTCTTGATGGCCGCCACTTCGCGCGCTATATAGAGTTCGCGCAGCACGGCCAGGCCGCGCCCGTTGAGCTGGCGCGCGCCCTTGAGCGTCAGGAAGCCGGACTCGTCGAAGCGCATGGGCGTGGGCTCTATCTTGCAGATCTGGGCGAACTGGCTCAGGGCCTCTTCGAGCTTGCCTTTCTTCTCCAGGTCGGCGCCCAGGATGTCGCGCAGTTTCTTGAGGTGGATGGTATCGCAGCTGGCGTAGTCCAGCATTTCCTTGGAGAGCGGGCGCTTGCCCCAGTCGGCCTTCTGGAATTTCTTGTTCAGCTCCAGGCCGAAGAACTCGCCTACCATGCTGTCCAGGCCGCACTTGATGATGCCCAGGTACTTGGCCGCCACCATCACGTCGAAGATGTTCACGAACACGCACTTGAGCGCGCCCTTGAAAACGCGGATGTCGGAGTCGGCCGAATGAAAGATCTTCTCTATGGCCGGGTCGGAGAAAATCGGGAGGATGGGCTTGATATCCACCGCGAGCGTGTCCACCACGGCGTTGATGTGCTCGCTGGAGAGCTGCATGAGGCAGAGCTTCTCCTTGTAGGCGTAGAGGCTGTTGGACTCGGTGTCTATGGAAAGGTATTTATGGGAGGCCAGCCGCCCCACCAGCTCGTTGAACTCTTCCTGTTTATCTATGAAGACGTAACTCATGATAAAATATAATAACATTTATCGGGGGAGCGGGTTGAGCGTGACCATGACCACTATCATCTTCAACAAGCCGTACGGGGTGCTTTCGCAGTTCACGCCCGAACACGGCCACAGGTCGCTGGCGGACTTCTCCCTGCCCAAGGGAGTCTACCCGGCCGGCCGGCTGGACCACGACAGCGAGGGCCTGCTGTTGCTCACCTCCGACGGCGCCCTCCAGGCGCGCGTGGCGGACCCGAAGCATAAACTGCCCAAAACCTACTGGGCCCAGGTGGAGCGCGAGGTGACCGGCGAGGCGCTGGCCAGGCTGCGCGCCGGGGTAACGCTTAACGACGGGCCCACCCTGCCCTGCGGGGCGCGCCTCCTCCCGGACCCCGGCCTGCCCCCGCGCGTGCCGCCCGTGCGCTTTCGCAAGACCGTCCCCACTTCCTGGGCGGAACTGGAACTTAAGGAAGGGCGCAACCGCCAGGTCCGGCGCATGCTGGCCGCGGTCGGCTTCCCGGTGCTGCGCCTGCTGCGGCGGGCCATAGGCCCGCTCACCCTGGCCGGCCTGAAGCCGGGCGAGTGGCGCGAACTTTCTCCGGCGGAAATATCGGCATTGAGAGGCAAAAAATGAGCATCCCACCCAGGATAGGTTTTATAGGGCTCGGCATAATGGGCCGCGCCATGGCAATGAACCTGGTAAAAGCCGGCTACCAGGTAACGGTCTATAACCGCACCCGCGAGCGCACCTCGGAATTCGCCGACGCGGGCTGCGAGGTGGCCCACTCCCCCCGGGCCCTGGCCAAAGCCGCCGACACGGTCATCACCATGGTCTCCGACCCGGCGGCCATGGACGCCGTGCTGGAAGGCCCCGAAGGCGTAATCTCGGCTTTCTCCGGAGGCAATACTCTCATCAACATGAGCACCGTCTCCCCCGTTTACACCGCCGCGCTGGCGCGCAAATGCTACATAGCCGGCGTGAACTTCCTGGACTGCCCGGTCTCCGGCTCCAAACCGGCCGCCGAGGCCGGCACGCTGGTAATCCTGGCCGGCGGCGAGAAGAAGGTGGTGGAAAAGTTCTCCCCCGTCCTTAAAGCCATGGGGCGGGCCGTGATCTACGCCGGCCCCGCGCCGGCGGGCACTGCCCTCAAGCTCTGCGCCAACCTGGTGGTGGCCCAGCTCACCACGGCCATCGCCGAGGCCGCGGCGCTGGCCCAGGCCCAGGGCCTGGACCCGGCGCTGGTCTTCCAGACCCTCGAGGAGAACCCCGCGCTCAACTGCCCCTACTTCGAGCTGAAGAAAAAGAACATCCTGGCCCGGGACTACGCCCCCGCCTTCCAGCTCAAGCACATGCTCAAGGACGCCCGGTTCATGCTGGCCGAAGCGGCCTCCAATAAGCTGGAGCTGCCCGTCACCACCGCCGCCGCCGCCCTGATGGCCAGGGCCGAGCGCAGCGGCTACGGCGACAAGGACCTCAGCGTGATCCACCAGAACCTCACAGAACCGCTGCCGCGCTGAGCGCGTCCCGTCCGGCCGCCGCTTGCGGCAGCCGTGCTTTTTTTGCTAAAGTTAGAGTAGACTAACTTATATGCCGGAGCGCCATGGAAGAACTTTCTCAAAGTCTTGAAGATTACCTGGAAGCGGTCTACACCCTCTCCCGGGCGGACGGCCGCGCCAGGGCCAGCCGCGTGAGCGCGCTGCTCGGCGTCTCTAAGCCCTCTGTGAATTCGGCCATGAAAACCCTTTCAGCCCGCGGCTTCGTCTCACAGGAGCGCTACGGCAGCATCACGCTCACCCCCTCCGGAGAGAAAGCCGGCGCCGAAGTGGCCTCCAGGCATTCCCTGCTCAAGGATTTCTTCGTCGCCATCCTCGGCCTGCCCGAAGCCGACGCCGAAAAGAACGCCTGCCGCGCCGAGCATGCCTTGAGCCGCGCCGCCGTGGCGCGACTGGGCGGCCTCTCCCTCTTCCTTAAAGCCCCGGCCCGTCGGGGCACCCTGGCTGCCGCCAGGCGCGCTGTAACAGGGAGGGCGCAGGCATGAAACCCTCCCCCTCCCTCACCCTGCTCTCCATGCGCGAGAATGAGTCCGGCTACGTCGTCGAAGTGGGCGGCGGCCAGGACTTCCAGGCCAAACTCAGGGCCATGGGCATCTACCCGGGCCGCCATATAACCAAGCGCTCCCGTGAGACTTCCGGCGGGCCTGTGGTAGTGGAGGTGATGGGCACCCGGGTGGCCCTCGGGCGCGGCATGGCCACCAGAGTCTCGGTGAAGGTGAAGTCCCGCCGCATCATGCTGGCGGGCAACCCCAACGTGGGCAAGAGCGTGGTTTTCTCCCGCCTCACCGGCATAGACGTGATCTCCTCCAATTACCCGGGCACCACCGTGGAATATACCGCCGGCCATACCATCCTGGCCGGGGAACGTTTCTCCGTAGTGGACGTGCCCGGCGCCTACAGCCACACGGCCACCAACAAGGCGGAGGAAGTGGCCCGCGAGATCCTGGCCGAAGAGGACAAGGCGCTCATCCTCAACGTGGTGGACGCCACCAACCTCGAGCGCAACCTCTTCTACACCCTGGAGCTGCAGTCCCTCTGCGCCCCCATGGTGATCCTGCTCAACAAGTGGGACATAGCCAAGCGCAAGGGCGTAGAGATAGACCCGGTTGCCCTGGGCCGCCACCTCGGGGTACGGGTTATCCCTTTCGTGGCCACCACCGGCGAAGGGCTCTCCGGCCTTAAGACGGCCGTGGAGGACTTCAACGCCGGGCGCCTGCCGGCCCCGGCCTGCTTCCCTTCGGACCCCGACGAGAAATGGAAGCTCATCGGGCGCATTTCGGCCGAATGCCAGAAGATCACCCACAAGCACGCCACTTTCCTGGAGAAGCTGGAGGACATCACCTCCCGCCCTTCCACCGGCCTGCCTTTCGCCGCGGCCGTCATGCTGGCCGTGTTCTGGGCCATCCGCTTCGTCGGGGAAGGACTCATCTCCAACGCGCTGGACCCGCTGTTCCAGTCGGTCTGGATGCCGCTGCTCACCAAGGCCCTGGCCGGCCTGCAGGAAGGCGGCTTCGCAAAGACCCTCCTCCTCGGCACCACCCCGGCCCCCATGGAATCCTTCGGCCTGCTCACCACCGGCCTCTATATCCCGTTCGTGACCGTCCTGCCTTATATAGTTTCCTTCTACGCCGCTCTCGGCGTGCTGGAAGACATCGGCTACCTGCCGCGGCTGGCCGTGCTGCTGGACAGTTCCATGCACCGCGTGGGACTGCACGGCTACGGCACCATCCCGCTGATGCTGGGCATGGGCTGCAAAGTGCCAGCCATCCTCGCCGCCCGCGTGCTGGAAACCCCGAGGGAAAGGGTGATAGCCACGGCGCTCACCCTGGCGCTGGCGCCCTGCATGCCGCAGACGGCCATGATCTTCAGCCTGCTCTCGCCTTATCCCCTCAAATACACCGTAGCGGTGTTCGCCGCCGTAGCCGCCTCGGGCATAGCCGCGGCCCTGCTGCTCAGCCGCGTGATGAAAGGCGAAACTCCGGAGCTCTTCCTGGAGATCCCCCCTTACCAGGCCCCCTGCGCCTCCGTGATGGGCAAGAAACTTTACTTCCGGATAAAGGACTTCCTGCTGGAGGCCGTGCCCATGATAGCGCTGGGCGTCCTGGCCATCGGCATGATGGACTTCACCGGCGTCCTGGAGGCCGTGGCGCAGGTCTTCAGGCCCGTGGTCACCGGCCTGCTGGGCCTGCCCGGAGAGACCGTGTCGGTTATGGTGCTGGGCTTCCTGCGCAAGGACGTCTCCATAGCCATGCTCACGCCTTTCGCCCTGTCGCCGGGCGCCATCGTGGTGGCCAGCGTCTTCCTGAGCCTCTACCTGCCCTGCCTCGCCAGCGCCCTGGTCACCGTGCGCGAACTCGGCGCCCGGGACGCGGCCAAGGTCTTCGCCGTGAACCTGCTCTTCGCCCTGCTGGTAGCCGCGGCTTTGAATCTGCTCGTAAGATTCCTATAATTACTCTCGCCAAAGGACAATCACTATGGGTTTCATCAAAGATATGCGCGCGGGCCTGACCCGCAACGTCACTTTCCTCGGGGTGGTCAGCGGCCTTACCGACATCTCCAGCGAGATGCTCTACCCTATCATCCCCATCTTCCTCACCTCGGTGCTGGGCGCGCCCATGCAGGTGGTGGGCCTCATAGAAGGCGTGGCCGAAGCCACGGCCAGCTTCGTAAAGATCCTGGGCGGCCGCCTGTCCGACCGGGCCGGCAAACGCAAGCCTTTCGTAGTGGCCGGCTATTCGCTCTCCGCTATTTCCAAGCCGCTGCTGGCGCTCGCGGCCACTTGGCATTTCGTCCTGTTCTCGCGCTTCATAGACCGGGTAGGCAAGGGCCTGCGCACCTCGGCCCGCGACGCCCTCATAGCCGGCTCCATAGACAAGGAGCACTGGGGCAAGGCCTTCGGCTTCCACCGGGCCATGGACACCCTAGGCGCCGCGCTGGGGCCGCTCACCGCGCTGGCCCTCATCCACTTCATGGGCGCCGAGAAGCCGGATTACCGCTTCATCTTCATGGCGGCCTTCGTGCCGGCCCTGCTTGGCGTCGGGGTGCTGGTCTATTTCGTGAAGGAGGCCGCCGCCGCCCGGCCGGCCGGTTCGCCCGCCCCCGCCGCCGAGCCCATGACCGCAGACTTCAAGACCTTCGTGGTGCTTTACGCCATTTTCGCCCTGGGCAATTCCAGCGACGTCTTCCTGATCATGAAGGCCAAGAGCATGGGCTTCACCCTCACGCACGTCATCCTGGCCTACACCGGCTACAACCTGGTCTATGCCGCCCTGGCTTCGCCGGCGGGCTGGCTCTCTGACCGCCTCGGCAAGATCAAGACCATGCGCTTCGGCTTCCTCGTCTTCGCCGCGGTCTACCTGGGCTTCGCCCTGGCTGATAAACCCTGGATGATCTGGGGCCTGTTCGCCCTCTACGGCTTCTACGGCGCCTTCAACGAGGGCATCGCCAAGGCGGTCATAGCGCACCTCAGCGGCAGCACCAACCGGGCTTCCGCCATGGGCTACTTCCAGGGCACGCTCGGCTTCCTGACCTTCGCCTCCAGCGCCCTGGCCGGGTTCCTCTGGGACCAGGTCTCCCCCGCCGCGCCTTTCGTGGTAGGCGCGGCCGGCGCCCTGCTGTCCGGCGCCGCGCTTACGGTCTGGACCTCGCGCAAGAAACTCCAGTTCTGACGGAGAAACATGAAAAACCTGCTGGCCGAAGTTCTCAAGCATGAAGTTTACCCGGCGATGGGATGCACCGAACCGGTGGCCGTGGCCTTCGCCGCCGCCACCGCCGGCAACCTGCTCAAGGGCCGCACCACCGCCGTCACCGTGCGCACGGACCCGGGCACCTATAAGAACGGCCTGGCGGTAGCCATCCCCAACACCAAAGGGCAGAAAGGCAATTTACTGGCCGCCGCCATCGGGGCGGTAGTCCGCAAGCCCGAACTCGGCGCCGAACTTTTCAAAGGCCTGCCCGCCGCCAGGTTGAAGGAAGCGTCCGCCCTGGCCCGCGCCGGCCGGGCGAAGATAGAAGTGGATTACAACAGGCGCGGCATCTATATCGCCGCCGAGGTCAGGGCCGGCCGGGACAAGGCGCTGTGCGTTCTCGAAGGCAGCCATAAACAGGTCTCCCTCCTAAAGCTCAACGGCAAAACCATCGTCAAGGCCGGCGGGACCGGCGGCCGGGCCGCCCAGCCTTACAAAGCCGCCCTGCGCAAGGCCACTTTCCGCGACCTCTTCCTGGCGGCGGAAAAAGTAACTCCCGAAGAACTCGCCTACATCCGCGCGGGCGTGGAGATGAACCTGGCCGCCGCCAGGGAAGGCCTCAAACTGAAGAAGGTCGGCTACTACGTGCAGGATCTCATAAAGAGAGGCTACCTCAAGCAGGACATCCTCTCCACCGCCAAGCTCACCGCCGCCGCCGCCACCGACGCGCGCATGGCCGGCGTGCCCGTGCCCGTGATGTCCAGCGGCGAATCCGGCAACCAGGGCGTGGTGGCCGTGCTGGTGCCCTGGCTGGTAGGCAAGGCCTTCAAAGTCCCGGAAAAGCGCATCCTGAAAAGTATCGCCCTCTCCCACCTCGTGAACTCCTATATAAAGGTCTTCACCGGGGAACTGGCCCCCATCTGCGGTTGCGCCGTGGCCGCCGGGGTGGGCGCCGCTGTGGCCGTGGTCTGGCAGCGCCGCGGGGCCGACGCCCGCAAGACGGCGCTCGCCGTGAACACTGTCATAAGCGACATAGGCGGCATGCTCTGCGACGGCGCCAAGAGCGGCTGCGCGCTCAAGGTGGCTTCCTCCGCCGACTCCGCCATCAGGGCCGCCTGGATGGCCTCCAACGGAGAGGGCATCACCGACGAGGAAGGCTTCGTCGGGCACAGCGCCGAACAGACCATAAAGAACATTTCCCGCATCTCCAGCCTCGGCATGGACAAGGTGGACCGCATCATCCTCGACATCATGTCGGAAAAGCGCCCGTGAGCGGTTTCGCGGTCGCGCTGACCGCCGCCGAGGCGCACCCCGGGCCCGCCGCGGAGTTCCTCGCCCGCCGCCCCGGCTTCTCCCTGCGCTCCGCCCGCGAGCAGCTGCGCCGCAGCCCGGGCTTCCTGGGCCGGGCCCTTACCCTGAACGCCGCCGCCGAACTGCGCTCCGCAGCCGAAGCCGCCGGCCTCCCCTGCGCCATTTTTCCCGAAGAAGAACTGGGGGACCTCCCCGCGCCCCTGAAGCCCGGCGCCCTCCTCCCCGGCCCTTCCGGTTTCAAGTTTTTCAGCGGGAACGCGCCGGTCTTCGTGAACTACTCGCAGATAACCGCCCTCTCCGTCGCCTGCTGGGACGCGCCACCGCCCGCTTCCGGCCATGCGGCGCTCCTGCCGGGCCTTTTCCGCCGGTTGCTGGAAGCCGCCGGCGCCAACAGGCTCCCCCCGCCGGCGCGCGGTCCGCTTGAAACCCATTTGAGGGCAGACCTCGTCACCGCCGCCGGCCTGCGCCTGCTGCTGGAGCCGGAGTCTCTGGACTTTTCGGGCCTCGCCGGGCGCGGCCCTTCGGCCGCCGCCAATTTCCGGGCGCTGCTGCGGGAACTTTCCGGCCGTACCCCCGGGGCCAGGCGCAACCTCTTCCTGGGCGCCTTCCTGGAAGGCCGGGACCTCGCGCCGCTGAAGCTCTCCGGCCCCGACGCCGCCGACCTGGACCTCGCCCGCCTCCTCCTCACCGCGCCCCGGGCCGCGCAATTTACGGCACACGGGACAACCCCCGGTGTTGTATAATTTTATCAATGGAAAAGCACCACGCGCAGCATGACCGCTTCTTCGCCCTGCACGCCCATTTTTACCAGCCGCCCAGGGAGAACCCCTGGACAGGCAGGATAGACCCGCAGCCCTCGGCCTGGCCTTTTCACGATTGGAATTCCCGCATAGCCCGGGAGTGCTACCTGCCCAACGCCTGCGCCCGCATAAACGACGCCTCGGGCCGGGTACTGGAGCTTTCCAACAACTACCTGCACCTCAACTTCAACTTCGGCCCCACGCTGTTCTCCTGGCTGGAGAAGAACTACCCCTTCTATTATGCCAAGGTCATCCGCGCAGCGAAGGAGTCCCGCGAGGCCACCGGACATTCCAACGCCATCGCCCAGGCCTATAACCACATGATAATGCCGCTGGCCTCTTTCCAGGACCAGCTGACCCAGGCCCTCTGGGGCATAAAGGATTTTGAGAGCCGCTTCGGCTTCAAACCGGAGGCCATGTGGCTGCCGGAGACGGCCGCCTCCGACGCCACTCTGCGCCTGCTGGTGGACCTGGGCATGAAGTACGTGATCCTCTCCCCCTACCAGGCCGAGAAGATAAAGCACCACGGCTCCCAGGACTGGACCGACGCCTCTTCCGGCAATTTCGACGTCACTCGCCCCTACCTCTGGCACGACACCTTGCCCGACGGGTCCAGAGCGAAAGGGCGCAGCATCGCCGTCTTTTTTTACGACGGACACCTCTCGAAGGCGGCCGCCTTCGAAGGCCTGGCCAGCCATTCCTCGGCTTTCGCCGACCGGTTGGAAGCCTGCTATAAGCACGGCCACCGCGGCCCGCAGCTCGTCAGCATCGCCGTGGACGGAGAGACCTTCGGCCATCACCACAAGTTCGGGGACATGACGCTGGCCCACGCCTTCCTGCACGAACTCAAGAAGCGCGGCATCCGCACCGTAAATTTCGCGCAGTACCTGGAGTTGCACCCGCCTGTGGACGAGGTGCGCATAAAGCCCGGCCCCGACGGGGAAGGCACCGCCTGGAGCTGCGCCCACGGCGTGCGCCGCTGGAAGGGCGGCTGCGACTGCGGCCGCGAGAACAACGCGAGCCTCAACTGGCGCCTGCCGTTCAGGGCGGCCATGAACAACCTGCGCGACGCCGCCGCCGACGTGTACGCGGCGGAAGCCGCCAAGTTCTTCAGGGCTCCCTGGGAGGCCCGCAACGATTACGCCGCTCTCCTGCTGGACCGCTCCCCCCAGGCCGCCGACGCCTTCTTCGCGCGCCACCAGGCCCGGGAACTCGACAAGGCGGCCAGGGCGCGGGCGCTGGAACTGCTGGAGATGCAGAAGAACGCCATGTTCATGTTCACCAGCTGCGGCTGGTTCTTCTCGGATATTTCCCGCATAGAGGCGGTACAGAACCTGCGCTACGCGGCCCGGGTGGCGGAAGCCCTGCGCGACCTCGGCTTCGAGAACGCCGACCGGGGTTTCGCCTCGCTGCTGGCCATGGCCCACTCGAATTACCCGGAGGCCGGCGACGGCCTGCAGCTCTACCAGAAGACCGTCTCTGAGAACCTCCTGGCCCGCGAGAAAGCGGCCGCGCTGACCATAGCGGAGGCGCTGCTCTGCTCCGGGGAGAATTGCCCCGCCGCCTTGAAGGTGGAAGACCGCCGCAACCTTGGCGGCGTGCTCTGCCTGCGCGGCGAGGTGGCTTCCTCCGGCCCCCACGGCGACGCCCCGCTGGCCTTCTGCTACCTGCGCCGGGACGAGGAGTTCCCGCTGATGTTCTTCGCCCCCCGCGGCGGCAACGCGCGCTTCGCCGAGATCTTCGCCCTGGGTTCCCCTGAAGAGATCCAGGCCGCGCTGGAAAAAGCCCCGGGCACCGCCAAGGTCACCTTCGACGACTTTTCCTGGGAGGAGCGCACCCTCTACGCCTGGCTGCTGGCCGACTCCGCCCGGCACAGCCACGCGGCCGCCATCAACAAGATCCTGGAGGACTACCTCTACCTCCTGGCCCGCCTCCCGGGCAAGGCCCTTGCCTCCTGGGCCCCCCTGCGCGCCCAGGCCGCGGGCTACGCGCGCCAGACGGCCGGCCTGGCCTTCTCCCTGGCCGTCTCAGGCGGCCCGGCCGAAATTACGAAACTCTCCGCCCTGGCGGCACGCCTTAAGGGAGCCGGGCTTGAAACCGGTTTCGACCCGGCCCCCGAGGCCGCCGCGGCCCTGGCCCTGCGCGTAGGCGGGGCCGCCCTGGCCGGGCCGTCGGCCAGGAACCTGGCCACCCTGCTGGACCTGCTGAAGGCCGCGCGGGACCTCGGCTGCGGGGACCTGAACTTCCACCTCCAGAACTGCCTCATGGACCTGTTCGCGGCCGCCCAGGCCGCCCCCCTCCAGGGAGAAGCCGCGCTTAAGCTGCGCGAACTCTACGCCGCGTCCGGCATCATCATCGAGCGCTTCAACGCCCGCCTGGAGGAAATGGCCCTGCGAAAATAGGGACAGACACCTATTCACCGGAAGAGGCGAAAACGCCCCGTTAGAATAAAAGAAACGCCCCGCAATGCGGGGCGTTTCGTTTGATAATAGGTGTCTGTCCCTATTTTCTAGCTGCGGGCGGCCTTCTGCATTTCCTCGGTGGAGAACACCCGGTAGTTCATCTCGGGGAAGATATTATCCCGCCACTCGATGTCCTTCAGGTAATTCTCCTCCAGCCGGTTGCCCATGATCTGCTCGTACAGCCCGTTGAAGCGGTGCGTGTGGGCTATGAAGCGCTTGGTGGAGTAATTCTTCGCCGTGCCTACCGTCATGAGGAAGGCCCAGTCGGAGGACATGCCCAGCACCACTTCGCGGGCGCACTGGTTGAGCGCGCGGCGCAGGATGCCGTCGGCGCTGGGGAACTTGTTGGCCATTTCCACCATGCGCTCCACCTGCTTATGCAGGTGGCGGTACATCCAGTCATTGGTGCCGTTGAGCCAGACCTCGTTGTAGCCCTTGTCGCCCCAGGTGGACATGGAGGGCTGCACTATCTGGTTGTCAGGGTGGACGGTCAGGTATTCGCTCGGCGTCACCATCTTGATGGTCTTCTGGTCGTGGTGCACCTTCTTGAAGAGGAACTCCAGGAAGTCCACGCCCTCGTACCACCAGTGGCCGTACAGCTCGGCGTCGTACATGGACACCACCACGGGTTTCTTGCCGAGGAAACCGTTGAGGTGTTCTATCTGGCGCTCGCGGTTGAACATGAAGTTCCCGGCGTGGCTGGCCGCCAGTTCCCGCGCTTCGGCCGGGTTATACGGGGCCTTCTGGTCCAACTGCACCTTGCCGGTGATCTTGCAGTACTTCATGCCGATATTGCGGCGCACGCCGTCCTGGTGCAGGTAGGGCTTCACGTAATCGTATTCCAGGTCGTAGCCCAGGTCGCGGTAGAACTCGCGGTAGCGGTTGTCGCCGGGGTAGCCGGTCTCGGCGCTCCACACCTGCTGGGCGCTCTCCATGTCGCGGCCGAAAGCGGCCACGCCGGAAGGGCAGTACACCGGCGCGTACACGCCGTAGCGCGGGCGCGGGCTGCCGTAAATGATGCCGTGGGTCTCCAGGAAGAAGAAGCGGATGCCCTGCGCCTTCAGGAACACGTCGTCGCCGGGGTTATAGGCGCACTCGGCCAGCCAGATGCCCCTGGGGCCGCGGCCGAAATGCTTGCGGTAGTCGTCGGCGGCCAGCTTGATCTGGGCGTGCACGGCCTCTTTGCGCAGCTCCAGCGGCAGGAAACCGTGGGTGGCGCCGCAGGTGATGATCTCCAGCTTGCCCATGTCCTGGAACTTCTTGAAACCGTCCAGCACGCGGCCGTGGTAATAATCCTCGTAAAGTTCGCGGATGCGGCGGAACTTGCGCTCGTACATCTTGGCCACTTCGTAGTAGCCGGTGTTGCGGGTGCGCACCACCTCTTTCTCGGCGAGCTCCAGGCGCAGGCTGTAATAGCGGCGGAAGCGCTCCTGCAGCAGGGGGTCCGCCATCATGTTGCACAGCGGCGGCGTCACGGACATGGTCACGCGGAAGTCGGTGCCTTCCGCGGTCAGGCGCTCGTACACGTCCAAGAGCGGAATGTAGGTCTCACACATCGCCTCGAAGAACCAGTCTTCCTCCAGGAAGTCCTCGTATTCGGGGTGCCGGATGAACGGCAGATGCGCGTGCAGTACTAAAGCGAGGTAGCCTTTTTCTTTATTTGCCATCGTGGGTTGTAGCTCTGGTGACTTTTATGTCGATCTCCCTGGAATCGGTCTCGTCCTTGCTCATGGCCTTCACGGGCAGGTCCACCACGCCGTCGGGCAGGGCGAAGCGCATGGAGAAGGTGCCGTCGGGGTTCAGGGTGACCTTGCGGCCGGAAACGGTCACGAAGGCGTCGGGCTCGGTGGCCCCGTACAGGATCAGTTCGCAGTCCGCCACCAGCCAGAACTTCTTCTGGGCCGGTTTCTGCAGGTTCTGCGAGCTCATGGAGGAAACACCCCACGAGGAGGCGCGGCTGAACACGGCGCGCAGCATCTCCCAGCGCTGGGCCAGGGACTTGGCGACCTCGCCGGAGCCCTTGCCTATGTACTCCACGCCGGACAGCTGCATGAGCTTGTCGAAATCGGAAGTGACGGCCATCCAGCGCTCGTCGGTCACGTCGGAAACGCGCCCGCCGGGGAGGTTTACGGTATTGGTCTTCACCAGGCCTATGAACTTACCGTCGGGCATGACCAGGCCCACTTCGCAGCAGTAGGAGCGCCCGCTTTCCTGCACGTTCACATACCAGCTCTTGGCCTCGAGCATCACGGGGATGTCGAAATATTTGGCGGCCTCGCCGCCGGTCACGTCGTAGACGCGGATGACCTGGCGGCCTTTTTCAAAGACGTCGGCCCCGTGCTCTTTGCGGGCGTTGTTCTTGGAATTGTCGGTGATCTCCCAGTAGATGAACATCCAGTTGGGATCGCGCGGCAGGAGGGCCGCCTCGGTGGTGCCGTAGCCTTCCGGCAGCGCCTTATGTTCGGCCTCGGGCGCCGTATTGTTCTTTTTGATCTGCCCTGACGAAGTCATCTGATTCTCCTTTCGGATTCCGGAATGAACTTTGTGCGGAAACCGGGGGCGTGCCGGTTCGTTACTCTGTAACGCTGCGCGTCTCCCCCCCATTCACCCTATAGTCTTATCATAGCAAATTCGGGGCCCGCGGGGAATAAAAAAGCCCGGCCGGGCCGGGCCTTTTTCATTGGGGAAATGGCGGTCAGTCCGCGGCAGGCGGGAGCGGGTCGGCCGAGAACGGCTCCGGCTGGAAAAAGTCGGAGGTCGGCACCGTGGAACTGGAGTAGAACCAGTCGAATTTGGCCTGGTAGGCCTTTACGGCCCCCTGGTCGCTCACGAAAGCGATATTTTCGAAGGAATTCGCGCTGGCGTTGGTGGTCCAGTTGAAGGAGCCGGTGGCCAGGAGCCGGCCGTCCAGGAGGGCGAACTTGTTGTGGAGGGCGCCCTTCTCCGTGCGGCCGCGCCTGATCTTGAGCGGCACCTTGTTGTCGAAAGCGTACTTAGCTATGGCGGAGTCCTTGGCCATCTCGGTGTCCATCACGAACCGCACCCGGACCCCGCGGCGCACGGCACGCACCAGGGCGTCGGCCAGCGGCTTGGAGGAGAAAGTGAAGGTCACCGCGTCCACGCTTTTGGCGGCCGCGTCTATTATGGCCGCCAGGCGGTTCTCGCTGTCGGAGCCGGGCGAGAAGAGGTAGGCGGGCACCGGGGTGCCGTTAAGCGACTGGGCCGGGGCGGGGTCCTGCGGCGGCGCGCCGTAGTAGCCGGCCGGCAGTTCCGGGGAAGGTCCCTGAGAAACCAGGCGGGACTTGGCCCACATCCAGTCGAAATAGCGCGCGTAGCCGTCCACGTAAACTGGGTGGCGGGCCACCAGCATGTTCTCCAGGTTGGAGAAGGTGGCGCCGAAAGTCCAGTTATAGGAGCCCAAGGTGGCCACGGAGCGGTCGAAAACGCCGATCTTGTTATGGTTCACGCCGTAAGCGCGGGTGCCGCGCAGGGTCCGCAGCTCTATCCCCTCGGCCGCTATCAGCCGCTTGATGTCCGGGGTGGGCCGGCTGAAAACATGGCCCTCGTTGATGATCAGGCGGACCTTTACCCCGCGGTCGCGGGCGCGCAGCAGCGCGTCCGGCGCGTCCTTGAGGTTTATGCTGAACATCACTATGTCCACGCTGGAAACGGAGGCGTCTATCAGTTTGACGGTCAGGTCGTTGAGGTAGCCGAAAGAGTAGTCGGGAACTGCTGTAAAATCGCCTTTGGCGTAGACGGGAGAGGGCGTGCGGACTTCGGGCGCCGCGGCCTCTGAGGGCGACACGGCCACGTCGAAAGCTGGGGCGGCGAGTTCGCGGGAAAGCAGGCTCTGAAGGGCTGAGTTTTCTCCGGCAGCGGAGAGCGCGGGGGCGAAAGCGAGGAGCAAAAGCAGGGCGCGGGCGATAGAGTTACGCATACTCATATTATAGCCGTATAGAAAGATTTTACATGGGCTTTACGTCCTATATGTCCGGGCCAAAGGACCTATAGAATATAATTTCCATATAGGTCCTTTGCCGCGCGGAAAGCGGGCCTTTTGACGCTGGCACGGTCAAGGGTTTAACATTACAATATGCCATGAGCAATAACGGAGCCCAGCCTGGAGACATCATGCAAAAAACACTCGTTTGTCTGGCGCTAGTGTTCTTCCCGTTCTCGGCGGCCCACGCCCAGCTTAAAGCCTACTTCGTCAACGTAGGCCAGGGCGACGCCACCTACCTGGAGCTGCCCAACGGCGGCAACGTGCTCATAGACGGCGGCCCTTCCGGCACCCCTATCTACGAATTCCTCAAAGCCAAAGGCGTCACCAAAATAGATCACGTGGTGCTCACCCATCCCCACAACGACCATTACCGCGGCCTCAAGAAAGTCTTCGCCGCTTTCGACGTGAAGAATTTCTACGACACCAAGGCCGAGAACATAGACGCCAAAGGCGACAACAACCTGCGCGAACTGGCCGACCTGGAACCCTCCTGCCGCACCCACTTCCCGGAACCGGGCACCAACCTGGACTGGGACAAGCACGTTACCGTGAAAGTGCTCAATTCCTGCACCGAGCCTGTCCTCAGCCGCGACAACGACGTTATAAACAATTGTTCATTAGTCTTAAGGTTCTACTATAACGGCCACGGCATCCTGCTTACCGGCGACGCGGAAGCCTCCGTGGAGAACGCCATGATGCGCATCTTCAAGTCGGGCCTGCAATCCACCTATCTCAAGGTCTCGCACCACGGCTCGCGCTACTCTTCCACCGACAAGTTCCTGGCCCGCGTGCAGCCCCGCGTGGCCATCATCTCGGTAGGCGCGGACAATACCTACGGCCATCCCCATAAGGAAGCCCTGGACCGCATCAAGGCCACCGGCGCCAAGATCTTCAGCACCATTTTCGGCACCCAGGACCTGGTCATCCCCGCCCCCAAGCGCGGCGTGGGGCTGCTGGTGAACGGCGTGCCGGACCTCGGCGACGTGATCGCCACCGAAGTCCCCGCCTTCAATATGCAGGAACGCGTGGAGACGGGCGTGGAGTCGGAAGCCCTGGAGCAGCTTAAAGCCCTGGCGAACTGACCGGCCCCTGCCGGTGAAAAGCCCGCGGAAATCCGCGGGCTTTTTATTTTTTCAGGGGAGCAGCGGGGAGGAAGCGGGCAGCCCGTAAAGCCGGGCCAGGTTCTCGCGGACCAGGGCGTCGGCGGCGGCGCCGCAGTAATACCCGCCCCCCCGCTCCAGCAGCAGCGCCTTATTGCAGCCCAGGCGGGCCAGCGCGGGCTCATGCAGCACGGCTGCCACCGCCAGGCCCCGCCCGGCCAGGCCGGCCAGCAGGTTCATTACGGCGGCCTTATAACGGAGGTCCAGGTGGGAGGTGGGTTCGTCCAGGAGCAGCACCTTCGCCTCCTGCGCCAGGGCCTGGGCTATGAACGCCAGCTGGCGTTCGCCGGTGGACAGGGAATTCACCGCCCTGTCCGCGAAGCCGGTCATCCCGGTCTCCTCCATGGCCTTCAGGGCGGCCGCCTCGTCGGCGGCGTCATAACCGCGCCAGAACCCGGCCCGGGCGGTGCGGCCCAGCAGCACGGTCTCTTTCACCGTGAAATCGTAAGGGGTGACGGTCTCGCTCGGTACGTAGGCGGCCAGCGCGGCCAGGCGGCGCGGGGGCAGGCCGGCGGTATCCTGCCCGCCCAGGCGCGCGTGACCGCCCTGGGGCTTGAGGAACCCGGTCAGCAGTTTAAGAAGGGTGCTCTTGCCGGACCCGTTGGGCCCCAGCACGCACATGAAATCCCCGGAACGCAGTTCAAAGGACACGTCGCGGATAAGCGGCGCGGGGCCGTAAGAGTAAGTGAGGCCGGATACTTTCAGGGCGGGCATCAGTTCCTCCCCCTCGAACTTTTCCACAGCAGCCACATGAAGAAAGGCGCCCCCGCCAGGGCCATGATCACCCCGGCCGGCACTTCGGCGGGCGGGAATACCAGGCGCCCGGCGGCGTCGGCCGCGGCCAGCAGGGCCGCGCCGCCCGCGGCCGAAGCCGGGATCAGCACCCGCGCCGAAGGCCCGGCCAGCAGCCGCATGATATGCGGCGTCATCAGGCCCACAAAACCTATGGTTCCGCCCACCGCCACGGCGGCCGACGTGGCCGCGCAGGCCAGCACGAAGAACACTATGCGCTCGCGCTCGGGGCTGGCGCCCAGGTGGTAGGCCTTTTCCTCGCCCAGCGCCATGGCGTCCAGGGCGCGCCAGCGCGCGGCGGAAAAGAGCAGCGCGGCGGCTATTATGGCAACGGAGAAGAGCAGCACGGCCGGCTCGGCCGCGTAGAGGCCGCCCAGCACGAAATAGAAGAGCGAGAAGGCGCGCTCGCGCGCCGCGCTGAGCGTCAGCATCACCAGCGCCGACAGGAAGGCGCTTACCGCCACCCCGGCCAGCACCAGCGACGCGTCGGAGAGGCGCCCCGCCAGGCGGGCCAGCCAGTAGGAAAGGAAAGTGGCCCCGAAAGCCCCGGCGAAGACCGCGGCGAAGAACAGCGGCGAGGAGCGCTCTATCCCCGCCAGGAAGCAGAACACAGCGGCGGCCGTGGCCCCGGCGGAAGTGCCGAGGATATAGGGATCGGAGAGCGGGTTCTTCAACACGCCCTGGAACAGGGCGCCGGCCAGGCCCAGCCCGGCGCCGACAGTAAGCGCCGCCAGCAGGCGCGGCAGGCGCAGGTTAAGGATGACCTCAGGAGAAAACCCGGCGGGCCCCGCCGCGAGGGAAAGCAGGCAGGCCAGGAGCAGGCCCGCTACCAGCAGCAGGGCCTTACTTTTTGCCATATAAAAATTCCCCGAGCCGTTTTATCTCGCCGAAGAGCCGCGGCCCCGGGCGTGAGAAAGCGTTGCGGTCCAGTCCGGTAATGATCCTGCCAGACTTTACAGCAGCCAGCCCGCCGGCCATGGGGCGGGCCAGGAACTCCTCTTTGGTGCCGGCCAGCAGCACCACGGCCTCCGGGTCCAGCAGCAGCACTTCCTCCCAGGAGGCCTGGAAATAGCCGCGGTCCTCGCCGGCGAAGATGTTGCGGCCGCCGGCCAGGCGCGCCGCGTCGTTCAGGAAGGAGCGCCCGCCGGGCGTCCAGCCGCCGGCGTCGGCCTCAATATAGACCCTGAGCGGCTTTTCAGGCAGCCGCGCGGGCAGGGCCGCGGAAAGTTTCTTCACCAGGCGCTCGCCCTGTTTGCGGCGGCCCAGCTCGGCGGCGATCAGGCGCACCGTGGCGAAAATGTCCGCCACGCTGCGCTCCTCGGGAACGGTGAGCACCTTTATCCCCATGCCGGCCAGCTGCTTGCCGGGCGAACCGGAGGCCCAGGGCCCCGCCAGGACCACGTCGGGCTTCAGGGAATAGACCTTCTCGACGTTGGGCCGCAGGTAATCCCCGGTCTTCTCTATCTTCGCCGCCTCGGGCGGCCAATCGCAGAAATTGGAAACCCCCGCCAGCTCGCCGCCCGCGCCCAGCGCGAAAACTATCTCCGTGTAGGAGGGCATGAGGGAAACCACGCGCCTGGCCTGCGCCGGAGCGGCGCAGAGCGCGTAAAGCAGGAGTATCAGTATGGAACGTGCCATAAAAAAAGCCCGGCCGAAAGGTCGAGCTTGTCTCTCCCCTCGGAATCCCGCCGCTCCTCTGTGAGCGGCGGTTCGCAGTTGACCGGGCTGGCCTTGCGGCATTACCGTTGCGGGGCAGCCCCGGGATCTCACCGGGTTCCTTCTGCGTAAGTCTATCCTACCAAATTCAGAACCGGTACTTGCCTTCGGCTATCAGGTATTCGCCGCCCAGGCGGTAGTTCACGCCGTTGGTATTGCGGGAGTTGTAGCCCACCAGGCCGGTCAGTGTGCCCTCAAAATCCCCCCACCTGCGGCTCGCGGCCGCGGTGAAGCGGTGCATGGGCACGTCTATGGCGCTGGAGAAGTCTATGCTGCCGCCGTCTATGGCTGGCGTGTCGTAGGCGTAGCCGGCCATGAAGTCCGTGCGCTCGCTGTATCTCCACAGCGCGCCCAAGCGGTACTTGTAGGAGGTTTTCCAGTCGAAGGTGTTGCTAGTGTCGACAAGGATGGTGCCGGGGGTTTTATAGTCTATGGCGTTGGAAAAACCGCGCCACCAGGTCTGCGTGAAGTCGCAGGTAAAGGTAACGTCCTGGCGGTACTTCCAGGCCAAGCCCACGCCGCTGGTGGGCGGCTGTTTGAGCGTGAATTCCATGTCGCTCTTCTCGGTGCCAAGCTGGTTGGAGACGGCATTTGCCTCGCCCTGCAGCTTCACCTTGGCCCCTGAACGGAAGACGGCGCCTGCGGTGAGCCCCTCGCTGATCTGATATTTTCCGCCCAACACGGCCTCCACGGCATAGCCGCTGGCTTCCATGTCCTGGGTCAGCACATCAGGCCCGACAACTATGGGCCCGGGAAGTATAAGCGTGTAGTCCAAAGTCATATCCGACTTGATCCGCCCGTATATCAGGTTGACCCCGGCCGCCCCGGAAAACTTCTCGGTAAGGCGGCGCGCGTAAGAGATGTTCCCTACGCCTATGGCCGCGCTGCCTTCGTAATCTATGCTGTTGAAAGCGGCGTTAACCGGGCGGTTGTCCTTGAACTTGGCGCCCTGCAGCAGCGGCAGATACACGCCTACACCGAGAACGGAGTCTTCGTCGAGGGGCACCGCGGAGCCGGCCGAACCGAAGAAGAAGGAAGAGTCGACTTTCTTTTTAGAGAATATATTCCCGGTGCCGGAAACATTGAAGGAGTTGCCGTCGCGGCTGTGGCTGGCGCCGGCTTTCAGCTCCAGGCCCGCCTCGCGGCGCTTCACGTCGGCCAAATTGGCCGGGTTCCAGTAGATGGCGCTCCAGTCGGCCGCGTCGGCTATCACGGCGCCGCCGCGCGCTATGGAACGCGCGCCAACCCCGTCGAACTCGTAGCCGGACGCGCTAAGCCCGGCCGGCGCGGCCGCGGCAAAAAGAAAGCCGGACAAAGCAAGTCCGGCCAGCCGAATGCCAATCCCCCGATCCAATGATGTATTCACAATGAACCCTCCCGAGAAGTGAGTTGAGGATACCCTACCCAAGCATCCGTTAAGATTATACGATTTGAAAGACCGGCTGGCAACTCAGGCGACGGGCAGCCTGGTGACTACCGCTAGCCCTCCGCCGGTGCGGTTCCTGAACTCCATATAACCGTCGTTGCGGGCCAAGATGTCGCGCGTTATCACCAACCCCACCCCGGTGCCGTCCTTCTTGGTGGTGATGGACTTGCGGAAAAGGTTCTTTAGCATCTCCGGGGGCATGCCCGGACCATTGTCCGCCACGCAGACCTCCACTTCCTTCTCCACGACGCGGACGGAAACCTCTATTGTCCGCCCTCCGGAATTGTCCTGGGTGGCTTCCAGGGCATTCTTGACAATATTGAAGTAAGCCTGCTGCATATCCGAGCGGGAGGCGCACACGCAGACGTCGTGGCCCGCCTGGTAGCTCTTTATAAAACGGACGCCCCTGGCCTGCGGCGAAAAAGCGGCGATGGCCAGCAGCTGGCGGAAGAATTCAGTGACCTGTATGCGCTCGGCCGGCACCGCCGTCACTTTGCCGAAGCGGGTGATGCAGTGCAGGGACTCGGCCATGGAAGTCACGGTGGCGTTGAGATCGAGCAGCTCGCTCATCTTGTCTGCAGGATGTTTCCTCATCAGTTCCATCTGTACGTAGCCGGAGATGGAGGAGAGCGGGGCGCGCAGGTCGTGCGCTATGCGGTGCGCCAGCGAACCTATCTGCGCCGTGGAGTCCAGCTCTGAGAATTTCTTAAGCAGGCCCTCCTTCTCGGAGTTCTCCCGCTCCAGCCTGGCGCGGAGGTTCTCCAGCACCAGGGTGGTTATGTAGCGCGTCATCATAATGAAGAAAAGGATGGCCGCGGCCACCATGGCGGTCATGATCCTGGAAGCGTAAACTTCCCTGCTGGCCGTCCCGAACGGCGCCAACAGACCAGAGGCCTCGGCCAGGACGAGCCCGCCGTAGGTAACCATGGCAAAATAGGTGGCAACTCGGTCCTTAACGCCGTAGATGATAGCTGAGGCGAGGATCCAGAAATAGAAGAAAACGAAAGGGGACATGATGCCGCCGGTGAAATGCACTATGAACCCCAGCAACAGGATATTGAACAGCGCCATGGCCTCGAAGGTCCATGGCCTGGCCTCGAACCCCTTGAAGAACAGGAACGCCGCCAGATGGACTGCCGAGGAAACGGCCGCGGCCACGCAGAAGCCTGGGTGAAAAGGAAAGCCGGGCAGGAGGCACATCCAGGAAGCCACAAAAGTGCAGGCTACTATGGCCAGGAGGTTCGGGCGCAGCGCGTCATGGTAGCGCAGTTTCCCGTCGTGCGTGTCAACGGCCCTCATCGGCTCCCCCCTCGAAGGACCCTTCCCAATAACGCACGAAGGTGGGCGCCACCAGCATCAGCAGCGAATACCCGAACATTATCTCCCAGGGCATGTTGAAAAAGGGGATCAGGCCCCAATCCCACCGCAGGATGTCCTGGCGGTAGCTCCAGACCCCCAGTTTGGCCCCCAGCGTCTCCATGGGCAGCGAGACCAGCGCCGCGGCCAGCACGTCGAAAAAGAAAATGCGCTTGTCCCGCGGGGCTATGGCGGACCGCCGCAGGCAGAACTTATAGAGTTTCTCGGACACGAAAGTTATCAGAGCGAACATCACCATCCAGCCGGTGATGACGGCCACCGGGGCGTCGCGATAGAAAGTGACCCGGAAGAAGTAATCCCACAGCGGCTCGGTGGAAATCTCCCAGAAGACGCCCACAACGGCGCCGGCCAGCATCTCTCCGGCCACGTTGCGCCGGGCATAACGGTGGAACAGCCACCAGACAACCGGCACCTGCAGGAAACCCCAGATCTCCAGCAGCAGCAGGGTCATCTGTCCGCCTTCCGGCCGAACAGCGGCTCCAGCGCGTGCAGGAGTATCACCACGAAAAGCGGCGGGAACCAGTAGTAGAGCAGCGGCTCTTCTATGGGGATCCCGAACACCGTGGGCCCCAGCGTGCGGTTGGGGTTCCAGATCCAGTGACCGCGGGAGACCGAGAAGAACTCCGCGAAGAACATCAACACCTCGAAAGTGCAGACCATGGCTATGGCGGCCTTCCAGTTCACGCGCTCCTTGGCGGCCTTGTAGAGCGGGATTACTATAAAGAAGAACGGGGCGGCCAGCAGCACGCTGGCCGGCCATTTTTTCTGAGCCGTCGCGTCTTTCTTCTTTTTATCCTCTTCGCTGAGGAGTTCGTCGATGTCAGGCATTTTTTTTAAAAAGCTTGCAGTACGACAGGTAGATGGCCAGGCAGAAAGGCGTGGCGCCGAACCAGAACACGAATTCCTCCACCGGGGCGGGCCCTATCCACAGGCCCAGCAGCCGGTCTATCTTCTCGGAAAAGAACCAGACGTCGAATTTGAGGAAGAGGTATTCCATGACCACGGAGACGACGGCCATGGCGGCGCAGGCGGCCCAGAAGGACTTCTTCAAAGGAGCGTCGAACGCCTTCAGCAGGAAGGCGATGAAAAACAGCGCGGGCAGCCAGAACAAGACGCTGTAAGTTATAAGATAGACCGGCATGATGTATCCCCGCGTTTATGATACAAAGTTTAGCCGGGAAATAACAGGTCAGGACGCGGGCAGGCGGGTCACCACCTCCAGCCCCCCCTCGGGCCGGTTGCGGAACTCTATGTAGCCGTCGTTGCGGGTCAGAATGTCCCGGGTTATCACCAGCCCCACTCCGGTGCCGTTCTTTTTAGTGGTTATGGATTTGCGGAAAATGTTCTTGAGCGCCTCGGACGGCATCCCGGGTCCGTTGTCCGCCAGGCAGACTTCTATCTCTTTATCCACGCGCCGCACCGTCACCTCTATCACCCTGCCGGCGGCGTTGTCCTGAGTGGCTTCCATGGCGTTCTTGAGTATATTGAAATACGCCTGCTGCATATCCGAGCGCGAGGCGCAGACCCAGGCGTCGAGGTCTTCTGGATACTTCTTAACGAACCGGACGCCGCGGGAGTTCGGCGAAAAAGCCGCTATGGCCAGCAGCTGCCGGAAAAATTCGGGGACCTGTATCCGCTCCGCCGGACCTTCTGAAGGCTTGCCAAAGCGCGTGATGCACGAGAGGGCCTCCGCCATACCATCCACGGTGGAGTTAAGGTCCGTCAGCGCCGTCCTGGCCTCCCCGGAACGCGGGTTGAGCAGTTCCATCTGTACGTAGCCGGAAATAGAGGAGAGAGGGGCGCGCAGGTCATGCGCTATGCGGTGCGCCAGCGAACCTATCTGAGCGCTGGCGTTGAGCTCCGAGAATTTCTTGAGCAGGCCGGCTTTCTCCACGGTCTCGCTCTCTATCTTGGCCCGCAGGCTGTAAATTATCCTCCCGGTCACGCCCCTCGTCATCGCCAGGTAGGCGGATGTAAGAAAAGCTATGAGAGCCACGCCAAGTGGACTCCGGTAAACCGCCTCGGACCACGGCGCGGGATTGGGCAGGAGGCCGAAGAATTGCACCGCTACCGTAAGCAGGTAGCCGGCCAGGCTGGCGGGCAGAGTAACCGGGTTCTCCAGGCCGTACATGGCCTCGGAGAGCAGCAGAGCGAAGTAGAGGAAGATAAAAGGCGAAACTATGCCGCCGGTAAAATATACCGCGCAGGTGACTATGCCTACCCCTATCTGGCTCAGTATCACCCCGGCGTGCCGGTAGCAGGTCCTACAGATCAGCTTGAAGAAGAAGAAATAGGTCAGGTACATCGCCGCGGCGAACAAAGAAAGGATCGAAAGTTCCCTGTGGGACGGGAATTCGGTGGCTAGGAGTATCAGGGACGCCACCAGGCCCATCACCCCGGACATCAAGGAGTGGAGCCTGAGGAAGTTCCTGGTCTTTTCTTCCATAGTGGAGATCTCGGTCATGCGCGGCGGGGCTTAAGGCCCAGCCTGGCCGCGGCGCGGGCCAGGTCCTTAGCGAAAGCGGTCCCAAGCAGCTTTTCAGGCCGCCCCAGGGCCTTTTCCAGCGCCGGGTCCCGGCGCAGCTTGCGCGGGCCCGCCTTGTCCGCCATGTTCTCCAGCACTCCGAGAACCGGGACTTTAAGTTTCTTATAGAGGTCCATGGACCGGGCCAGCACGTCGTGCGCGAGGAGCGACGGGGTGGTGACGGCCAGCACTTCGGCCTTGCGGGCGAAGCGCATCACGTCCAGGGCGGCGTCGTTTATGCCGGGCGGCATGTCGAGCACCAGGAAATCAAGTTCGCCCCACTGCGTTATGGCCAGCAGTTCTATGATGGCGTCGGACACGTTGGCGCCGCGCAGCGGCACGGCCTTGTTCTCGGAGAAGAACACCACGCTCATGAACTTCACGCCTTCGTACACGGGCGGTTCCAGGCCTTTCTCTTCTTTCGGGAAAATGCCTTTGGCGCCGAGTATCAGGTGGTCCGAGGCGCCGGCGAAGTCCAGGTCGAACAGGCCCACCTTATGCCCCTGGCGGGCCAGCAGCAGGGCCAGGGTAGTGGCGGTCACGCTCTTGCCTATGCCGCCTTTCCAGCCGGTCACGGCTATGATGCGCTTTACGCCCGAGAGGCGCTCCGCTATTACCGAGGGGCGCGGGTCTATGGCCGTCATTTTTCGCCCTTTATATAGGAAATGGAAACGCCGCGGCCCCTGGCTATTTCGAAATCCGGGCTCTTGCACTTGGGGCATTTGAGGAAGGTGTGCGCCATTTCGGGCACGAAGTGTATGAATTCGCTTTCGTCCTTGGTCTTCTTCAGGCCCTTGAGCGGGAATTCGTGGGAGCAGGCCTTGCAGCGGAAGGCGGCGGGTTCGGTGGAAACCTTGAACTTGCAGGCCTTGGCGGCCGGGAACTGCGCGCGCAGCTCCTCCAGGGCGAAGACGAAGATCTCCTTGTCTATGGCCTGGAGTTCGCCGAACAGCACCCCGGTCTCTTTGAGCTTTTTGAGTTTCTGCGCCTTGGAATGCTCCACGGCGGTCTTTATCACTGATTCTGCCAGTGCCCATTCATGCATAGTAGTGAAATTATACAAAATCAGCCTAATCGGCAGGCCTGCAAGTTCGCGGGGCCTGGCGAGGGTATGCTTTCTTCGGGTACGCGGTCTCGCACACCGTGCTCGCCGCTCGTCGCTCGGCCTCGTCGCTTGCGTAAGCCTCGGCCTCCGCGACGCCCCTCCGAAAGCATACCCGTCGCCACCCGCTCCTGTTATTCGGCCTGCCTTAAATCTCAAAAGTCGCAAATGTCGCGAATGTTGACAGGGGCGGCGGGATTTGCTATCCTAATACTAGTTGTTACCGTAGCTTACAAGCCGCGAAGGTATCCGAAAAGTCCAAAGACTACCCGCGCGGTGATGTTCTTCCCAATGAGTATTCGGAAGACGCGTTAAGTTTCCCCCCACCTATAGGAACTTAGCACAAAGTATCGGGAATATAGAATCTATATTTCGGAGGCTTGTTGCTATGAAAAAGTTGAACTCAGCGTTATTTTTATCCCTTCTCCTCTCGCCCCTCTGCGCCTTCGCGCAGGCCGGCGCCCTCGACAGCGTCCTCGCCCGCACCGACGCCGGCCTCGCGGCCGACTTCTACCGGGCCGCGCAGAACATGCCGGCTTTCGGCGTGCCCGCCCCGGTCGGCATCGGCTCGGACGAGCGCTACAGCGACACCCCCGCGGCCGAGTACCTGCCGCTCAATAAGAAGGCCGTGTACGAATACGAATACACCTCCAGCGAGTTCACCGGCGTAAAGGCCGTGCGCGTGGAGTTCATGGCGTACTCGGAAGCAGCCAAGACCGTCCAGGTCAACATGATCATCTTCAACAAGACCAAGCCCAAGGTCTCCAACTTCGTCATGACCGCGGACGCCTCCGGCATCCGCTCCTCCGATTCTCCCCTCGCCGGCGCGCGCCTGGAGATCCCCTTCCCCCTGGTCTATAACCAGGTCTGGAACGAAGGCTACGACCGCAACCGGGTGGCCGCGCTGAACGCCAAGGCGGTAGTGCCTGCCGGCGCCTACAACGGCTGCCTCAAGATCGTCTCCAAGCTGGGCGGCGGCGACGCCGGCTCCGCCGAGCGCTACTACGCTCCGGGCGTGGGCCTGGTTTACGAGCAGATCACCGCCGAGGAAAGCCAGCAGACCCTCAAGCTGGTCTCCTACCAGCTGAAATAAGCTTACTCAACCAAATAAAAAACCCGGCCTCTCGGCCGGGTTTTTTGTTGGTACCGTCCGGGGTCAGGCCAGGCCGGGGATGCCGCCCAGGGCGCTCATCTTCTGCGCGGCGGCCTTCTGGCTCTCGCGCACCGCGCGGTTCACCGTGTCGGCCAGGGAGGCTTCCAGCTTGGCCTTGTCAGTGGCGGCCGGGTCGCACTTCAGCTCCACGCGCTTCACTTCCTGCGAGCCGGTAATGGTCACCTTAACCAGATTGTCCTCGCTGGAGAGCTCCAGCGAATCCAGTTCCTTCTTTATCTCGTCCATCTTTCTCTTCATTTCCCAAAGCTGCTTCATCTTGTCCAGCATAGGTTCCTCACTTTACGGCAAGTTTCTTTATTTTTATCGCGAAAGCGGCGAAGATCAGCGTCATGAAAGGGCTGACATAATTGAACACCGCGTAAGGCAGGTAGGCCAGGGTACTTACGCCCAGCACTCCGGCCTGGTAGGCGCCGCAGGTGTTCCAGGGCACCAGCGCCGAAGTCACCGTACCGGAATCCTCCAGCGTGCGGCTGAGGTTCTCCGGGGCCAGGCCCTTTTCCCTGAACGGCTCGGCGAACATCTTGCCCGGCACCACTATGGCCAGGTACTGGTCAGAAGCGGTAAGGTTCACCGCCACGCAGCTCGCCACGGTGCTCGCGAACAGGCCGAACACCGAATTAGCCATCTTCAGCAGGGAAGAACTTATTTTATGCAGCGCGCCTATGGCCTCCATCACCCCGCCGAAGAACATGGCGCAGATGATCAGCCAGACCGTGTCGAGCATGCCTTTCATGCCTTTGGAGGAGAACAGGTCGTTGAGGGCCGGGTCGGCGGTAGCTATAGAGGTCTTCACGGTCATGGCGTTCATTACGCCTTTATAGGCGGCCAGGAAATCCAGCTTCTCCGCCCCGGCCAGCTTGGCCAGCACCTGCGGCTGGAAGACCAGGGCGAAGACCCCGCCCAAGAGCGCGCCTATGATCAGCGCCACCAGCGGCTGCGTTTTGCGGACTATCATGAAGATCACCAGCGCCGGCACCAGGAACAGCCACGGCGTGACGGTAAACACCGCCTCTATCGCGGCCTGCACGCCCCCGGCGTTGGCGGCGCCGTGCGGGGTGATGAAAAAACCCATGCCGATGAAAGCCAGCAGCGTCACTATATAGGTAGGCACGGTGGTAATGGTCATGTAACGCACGTGCGTGAACAGGTCGGTACCGGCCATGGCCGGGGCCAGGTTGGTGGTATCCGACAGCGGGGAAAGCTTGTCCCCGAAGTAAGCCCCGGAGATGACCGCGCCGGCGGCCATGGCCTCGGGAATGCCTATGGCCTTGCCTATCCCTATCAGCGCCACCCCTACCGTGGCGGAAGTGGACCAGCTGCTGCCGGTGGCGAGCGACACCACCGAACAGATCAGCAGGGTGGCGGGCAGGAAAACATAGGGATTGAGGATCTTGAGCCCGTAGTAGATCATCGACGGGATAATGCCGCTTATCAGCCAGGCCCCGGAGAGGGCGCCGACCATGAGCAGGATGAGGATGGCCCCGGTGGTGGACTTGAGGTTGCCGGACACATGGGCCAGCATGCTGTCGTAGGTGACCTTATGCCGGAACCCCACCAGCGCGGCTATGGCGCCGCCCAGCAGCAGGATGAACTGGTTGGAACCGCCCACGGCGGAATCCCCGTAGACGTTCACGTTATACGCCAGCATGGCCACCACGGCGGCCACCGGGAACAGGGCGGACCGGAGGCCTATCGGTTTGTTCTCATGCTGTCCTGGTATCATGGTTTCCCTATCTTATTAAAATAGGCCGCCAGTTCGGAAGCGCTTTTTTCCACTTCGGGGCTCAGGCCTTCCTTATAATCCAGCGATTTGGCCTGCACGCCTATCACCGCCAGTTCACAGCCGGTGTCTTCCTTCACTATAGAGAAGGTCACCGACAGCGGGAAGCTGTGCGTGGACATGATGGTGCTCTGGTTGATGGCTTCCAGGGGGATAACCCGTATTTCCCCCGGCTCGCCCTGGAAATGGGCCGCGTCCACCAGAATAACCTTTTCCGGCTTCCAGTTTATGGCGGTCTGGGCTATGTTCTCGGGCGTGGTGCCGGCGTCCAGCAGGTTCAGGTCGGGCCGGTTGAACTTCACGTGAGAGCAAACGTAAGGGCCGACGCCATCGTCGGCCCTTAACGTACTGCCCAGCGTTATCACCAGCGTCCGGCCCTTGGGGGCCAGCGCGGCGGCTACCTCTTTATTCCACGAAGGTGACATCGAGGTAATGCGCGGAGCAGGAGATGCACGGGTCGTAGGCCCGCACGAGCATCTCGAGCTTGAGGCGGATCTTATCCTTCCCCTCGTTCAGGATCTCGGGCAGGAACTTGGCGAAGTCGTGCTCGATATTATTCACGTTCTGGTTGGTCGGGATGATGCAGTTGGCCTGCTTTATCATGCCGTTCTTGTCCGTCACGTAGTTGTGGTGCAGGATGCCGCGCGGCACCTCCACCGAGCCCACGCCGTCGCCGGCGCGCACCGGCACGGCGCCTTTCTCGTTGACGCCCACGGTAAGCTGCTGGCTGTAGTCCAGGCCCGTCTTTTTGAGGTCCTTGAGGATCTCCAGGGCGTGGTAGTAACAGTGCACTATCTCCACCACCTGCGCCACGGTGTTCATGAAGGGGTTGTCGCAGACCGGCTTGAAGCCCAGTTCCTTGGCGAGCGCCTTGGCCTTGGGGTGCAGCTTGTGCGCGTTGAGGTTGAAGCGGGCGAGAGCCCCCACAAAGACGCTGTCGCCGGACCACTTGCTGAACTTGGCCGAAGAGCGCGGGTCCACGAACTCGTTGGTGGACTTCTTGTAGTCCTTGTAGCTCACGCGCTTGCCTTCGGTGCTGCCGATGTCGCCGTTGAGCAGCGGGTACTCGGCGTCGTCGGAGACCAGCGCCACGTACTCGGTCTTGCGGTGGAAGTCGGGGAACTTCAGGGTCTTGGCGAGCTTCAGCACTTCGCCCAGGTCCTCGGCCATGCCCTCGAGCAGCTTTATCTGGGCGTCGATCTCTTTCTTCGAAGGCAGCTTGGTCCAGCCGCCCGCTATCATGGTGATGGGGTGGATGTGGCGCCCCACCAGGATGTCGCAGCAGTCGTTCACGGCCTTCTTAAGGCGCAGCACCTGGCGCACGGTCTTGTTGTGCGAGGCGATGAGCGGGATAAAGGAGGGGACGCCCAGCACGTCGGGGGCGGCCAGCAGGTACACGTGCAGGATGTGGCTGTCGAGGAACTCGTAGTCGAGCAGGAGCTTCCTGAGCTTCACGGTCTGCTCGGTAGGCGTCACGCCCAGCGCGTCCTCGGCGGCCTTCACGCTGGCCAGGGAGTGACCGCAGGAGCAGATGCCGCAGATGCGGCTGGTTATGTGCTGCGCCTCGAAGATGCTGCGGCCGCGCAGCATGCCCTCGAACAGGCGGGGCGTTTCCACCACGTGGAACTCGCACTTCTCTATCTTGCCGTTCTTCACGTTGGCGACGATGTTGCCGTGGCCTTCGACGCGGGTGACGTATTCGACTTTAAGGTCCAGATCTTTCACGGTAGCCATTATTTCACACCTTCCTTGCACTTGTTGTACATGTCGAACTTACCCTTGATAAGTTCGGGCTTGAGGTTGTATTTGCTGATGACGTCGTTGGCGTTCTTGGCGGGGTTCTTCACCTCGCCGCGGCAGCCGTAGCAGATATTGCCGTTGTTCACGCACCAGCTGTTGCAGCCGGCCTTGGTCCAGGGACCCAGGCAGGCCACGCCGCGCTCGTACATGCACACGTTCTCGTTGAGCTTGCACTCGGCGCAGACCGGGTTGTCCGGCACGGTGTAGGGCAGGCCGCGCAGGGCGTGCTTCACCACCTCGAGGATCTCCGGGGCGTACACGGGGCAGCCGTTGATGTAGTAGTCCACCTTGACCACCTGGTCCACGGCCTTCGTCGCGGTGCTGTCGAACAGCTTATAGTCCTTGCCGTACACGCTCTGGCGTATCTCGTCGAGCTCGAAGGAGTTCTTCATGCCGTTCACGCCGCCGGTGCAGGCGCAGGCGCCGTAGGCTATGAGCACCTTGGCCCTCGCGCGGATCTTCTTGAGGCGTTCCTCGGCGTGATGGTCGCCGATGGAGCCCTCAATGAAGACCACGTCGTAGTCGCCGTCCCATTTCTCGCTGATGGCCTCGCGGAACTCCACCACGTCTATGGCGCCGAGCACGTCGAGCAGCAGCTCGCCGAGGTTGGTGATCTGCAGCTGGCAGCCCTCGCAGGAGGCGAAGTCGAAGAACGCCACCTTGGGCTTGGCGGCGGCTTTCGGGGCCTTCGCCGGGGTCTTTACGGGTTTTTTAGCGGTTTTCATCGTATGTTCTCCGTATTAAAGTTTCTTCGATTCCTTCACCTCTTCGTAGGTGAAGGTGGGGCCGTCTTTGCAGCAATAGTAGTTCTTGGGGTGGTCTATCTGGCAGTGGCCGCATTTCCCCATGCCGCATTTCATGTGCCGCTCCAGCGAGAGTACTATCTGCCGCTCCGGCAGGTTCTTCTTCAGGAGCTCGGCTATGACGAATTTGTACATGATAGGCGGGCCCACCACCACGGAGAAGGTCTTCTCCGGGTTAATGGTCACGCCGGGGATGAGGCTCGTGATCAGGCCCACGTTGCCTTTCCAGTCGGGGGCCGTGCGGTCCACCGTGCAGGAGAAGTTCACATCCAGGCGCTTCTGCCACTGCTTTATTTCCTCGCCGAACAGCATGTCGGTAGGGGTCTTGCAGCCCAGCAGGATGTCCACCTTGCCGAACTCGCGGCGGTTGTCCATCACGTAATTGATGAGCGAGCGCAGGGGCGCTATGCCCAGGCCGCCGGCCACGAACAACAGGTCGTTGCCGGTCATCAGCTTCACCGGGAACGGCTTGCCGAACGGCCCGCGGATGCCCAGCCAGTCGCCCTTGCCCATGCCCTGCATGTGCTTGGTGAGGCGGCCGGCGGAGCGCACGGTCAGCTCGAAGGAGCCGCGCTTGGTGGGGCTGGAGCACACGGAGATGGGCGCTTCGCCCACGCCGTAGAGCTCCACCTGCACGAACTGCCCGGGCTCGTGGTCCAGGTCGCCGTCCTCGAGCTTTATGTCGAACCACTTCTCGGTGGCCGTCATCTGCTTGGCGGCTATGATCTGCCCTTTGCGGAGTTTCCAGTTGGAATTGTGTATCTCGGTCATGGTTGTCCTCTTATTTGCTTTCGGCTACCAGGGCCTTCAGGGTGTCCTTCAGGCTGATCTTGGCCATGCAGGTGCGCGTGCAGCGGCCGCAGCCGGTGCAGAACGCGCGGTAGAACTTGTCGAGCGGGTACTTGAACTTGCGGTAGAAGCGGTGCCGCTGCCTGTTGGCGCGCTCCTCGCGGAAGTTCTCCCCGCCGGCCACGGCGGCGAACGTCTCGAACTGGCAGGAATCCCAGGTCCGCGTGCGGAAGCCGGTCTTCAGGTCCAGGTTGATGGTATCGTTCATGTCGAAGCAGTAGCAGGTGGGGCAGACATTGGTGCAGTTGCCGCAGGAGACGCACCGGCCGCCCACGTCGTGCCAGACCTTGCTCTCCATGGCCTTGGCGAAGACCTCGGGCAGTTTCTTGGGGTCCGTGCCGATCTCGTTCTGGAAGGCGTGCTTCTTGCCCTCGCGGACCTTGTCCAGCGCGGCCAGGTCGGCGGAGGAGGCCTTGGCCAGGCCCATGCCCTCCACCAGCTCCTCGGCCTTCTGGGTGTTCACGTGGATCACCCATTTATCGCCGATGTCGGTGAAGAAGAGGTCGTAGCCGCCGTTCGGGTAGTGGTTGCCCACCAGCGCGCAGCTGGCCTTGTCGTCGCAGGGCTTGTTGCACTCGAGCCCGATAATGAAGATGCTCTCTTTTCGCAGCAGGTAGTTGTAGTCGCGGGGCCGCTCGGAGAAGACCATGTTCAGGCACTGGATGCCGGCCAGGTCGCAGGTGTGCACCGCGAACACGGCCAGCGGCTCGGCCTCCAGCACGGCCTTGTCCTGCGGCTTCTCGCCGGTCAGGTCGAAATCCAGCAGTTTCTCCCTAGGGGGCATGAAGTACTTCTTGGGAGGGAGTATGGTCGGGATATAGTCCATGGCTATCTCGCCGGCCGAGGTAACTTCTTCAAAAGCGAAGTTGTTATACCCCTTGGCTACAGGGGCGCAGACTTTCATTTTCTTGGAGAGCTTCTTTACGAAGCTGTCCAGTTCGGCTTTCATTAATATGTGGTAGTTCACCGCGTACCTCCGTTTTTGTATTAACGCATGCTGCCTTTATATTATATTAATTTCCCTCTAATACGCCCCCTCGCCGCGTTCACAACGGCCTGGGCCTTTCCGGGCGGGTATTAGCGCCGCTAATAGCCGCGCGCGGGCCGCCGCCCCGCGGCCGCCCTCTGCGCCCGCCCCGCGCCCGTGGGCGCCGGGCCGGGGCCGCCGATTAGAAGAATTAATACCGGCGGAAAAACGTTATTTTTTAACGGCGCCCGCGGGCGCTCCGGACTCGTCGCGCGGGCCCGCAAATTTGTAAAATAGGAGCATGGAAGAACTGGTCTTCATGCGCCACGGCCACGCCCTCGGTACCCGGGAGGCGGGCGTCTGCTGCGATTCCGAACGCCCCCTCTCCCCCCGCGGCGAAGAGGAAGTGCTGGAGTCCGCGCGGCATCTCAAAGCCGCCGGCTTCTCCCCCGGCCTTATAATCTCCAGCCCCTTCCTGCGCGCCGCCCGCACCGCGGAACTGGCCGCCTCCGTCTTCACCTCCGCCCGCCGCCAAACCGCCCCGGCCCTCAGCGAGGGCCCGGCCCAGGCCGTGCTCGACCTGGCGGAAGCGGCCCCGAAGGGTTCGCTACTGGTGGTAGGCCACCAGCCGCTGCTCGGCGCCGTCGCCGGGTTCTGCGCCGACCTGCCTCCGGTAGACCTCGCCCCGGCGGGCTTCGCCCGCCTGCTGCGCGGCGCCGCCCGCGAAGAGGCCTCCCTTCTGGAAGTCTACGATCCCGCCGAAAAGGGACTGCCCCGTTGAAGCGCCTGCTCACCCTTCTGCTCGTCCTTACGGCGGGGCCGGCCTCCGCCGCCTTCGGCCCTGTGGATATCCGGCTCTATTCGCTGCACAGAGTGACCTCCATCTCCATGGAAGCGGACGGCGCCGTCACCGTCGACGGCCGCCCCTTCAAAGGGAACGCCAAGGTAAGCGTGAAAGGCCAGAACGTGGCCATGGACGGGGCCCTGAAGGCCGGCCCGGAAAAGACCATAAAGATCTCCGCCGCCGGCCCGCTCTGGCTCTCCGGCCCCGGTCTGCCGCGCCGGCGCTATACGGGCGTGCTCACCGTGTCCGCCGCCAAAGGCCGCCTAAAGATCATAAACTCGGTCCCGCTGGAGGTCTACATAGCCGGCGTGGTCACCGGCGAAGCCTCCGACCTTTCCCGCCCGGAGGCCTACAAGGCGCAGGCGGTGGCCGCCCGCACCTACATAGTGAAGCACCTTAGAAATCACGCCGGGGAAGGTTACCATCTCTGCGACTCCACCCATTGCCAGCTCTACACCGGCGACGGGCACATAAGCCCCAAGGCCCTCTCCGCGGCCGTGGCCACCAAGGGCGAGCTGCTGCTCTACAAGGGCAAGCCCGCGGCCACCTTCTACCACTCCATCTGCGGCGGGCGCACCGAAACCATGACCAGCGTCTGGCCCTACGACCACAAGACCTACCTGGTCTCGGTGAAGGACGGTCCGCCCGGGCACCCTTACTGCTCCATCGCCCCGCGCTTCCACTGGAAGACCAAGATCTATCTGAAAGGCCTCACCCGCCTGTCGCGCCAGGCCGGCTGGATCCTGCCCGACGAGCAGGCGCTCTCGCTGAGGATAAGCCGCTGGGGCGTTTCCGGCCGCGCCGAAATACTGGAACTGCGCACCCAGCGCCGCGCCGTGCAGGTGCCTGCCACCGAGTTCTATCACGGGATAGGCCGCCGCGCCGGCTGGCAGGCCGTGCGCAGCACGCTGTTCCGCATCCTCACCGGCAGGGACTATATCCTGCTCGACGGCGCCGGCAACGGGCATGGCGTGGGCATGTGCCAGTGGGGCGCCGAAGGCATGGCGCGCAAGGGCTATAAATACCGGGAGATCCTCAAACACTATTATCCAGGTACGGAGATCGGACATGACTGAACTTCAGGCAATAATCCTCGGCGGATTGCAGGGCGCGGGAGAATTCCTGCCCATCTCCAGTTCCGCGCATCTGGCGTTGGCCCCCCGGCTCTTCGGCTGGGAATACCAGGGCCTCGCCTACGACGTGATGCTGCACCTGGGCACCCTCTTCGCCGTGCTCATCTACTTCGCCAAGGACTGGCTTAAGATCTTCAGGGACGCCTTCGCTTCCCCCCGCCCCGCCGGCGGCGGCCTGCTGTGGCTGCTGGTCCTGGCCTCGGTGCCCGCCGCCATCGCCGGCCTGGCGCTGAACGATTACGCCGAGACCGTCTTCCGCGACCCGCGCTGGATCGCCTTCAACCTGGTCTTTTTCTCCGGCGTGATCTGGCTGGCCGACCGCCGCCCCGCGCAGCGCCAGGACGAGACCGCCTTCGGCTGGAAGGACGCGCTCACGGTAGGCCTGGCCCAGTGCATAGCCCTCATGCCGGGCGCGTCCCGCTCGGGCATGACCATCATGGCCGCGCTTTTCCTCGGCTACACCCGGCCCGCGGCGGCCCGCCTCTCCTTCCTGCTCTCCACCCCGGTCATCTTCGGGGCCGCCCTGCTGGAGGCTCGCAAGATAAGCCCCGCCCAACTGGACGCGGCCTTCGCGCTCGGCGTGCTTTCCGCCTTCGTCTCGGGGCTGGCCTTCATCTGGGTACTGATGGCGTGGGTACAGAAGCGCACCCTGGCCCCGTTCCTGGTCTACCGGGTGCTGCTGGGCGCCGCCATCTTCCTGCTGCTCTGAAAATAGGGGACGCTGATTCCTAATTCCTAATTTTTAAGGGACCTCCGCCAATTAGGAATTAGGAATCAACGTCCCCTAAAGAAAAAGCCCGGGACCTCCGGGCTTTTTTTATTGGCGCGCGGGCCGCTAGGGGCCTTTGAAGGGAAAGAAGAACCGTATCCGGCCGCCGCCGGCCGGGCCGTTGGAAAGCGTCATCCGGCCGCCGTGGCGCTTCATGATCTGGTCGCAGACGTAAAGCCCCAGGCCGGTGCCGCCCTTTTCCTTGCGGGTGGTCCCGAAGGCCTTCACCCCTTCCGCGAGCATCCGCTCGGGGAAGCCGGGCCCGCTGTCGGCCACCTCGGCCGTCACCCCGCCTTCGGTCTCGGCGGCGGAAACGCGCACGCTGCCGCGTTCCGGCACGAAGGAAAGGGCGTTGGAAATGGTATTGATGAAGACCCGCTCCACGTGCACCTTGCTCAGGCGCAGCGGCGGGAGCCCCGCGGGCACGGCCACTTCAACCGTCACGTTCTTCTTGCGGGCCGCGTAATTGGTGAGCAGCACGGCGTTCTCTATGGGCTCGCCCAGCGGCGAGGACTCGAACAGGTATTCCTGGCCGCGCACCAGGCCGAAAGCGTTGGAGATCACGCCCTTCGCGAACCGCGCAGCCTTGAGGATGCGCTCCATGTCCGCCTTGTCGGGGCTTTCCTCTTCGGAAGCTATCTGCGCGCTCAGCAGGATCACGGAAACGGCGTTGCCCAGGTCGTGCATCACTCCGGCGGCCAAGGTGCCCACCTCCCCGGCGGTGGCGCTCTTCACCAGCTCGCTCTCCTTCTCGGTTATCTCCCGCTCCAGGCGCTCCACCTGGATGCGCTTGAAAGCCAGGCCGGCCTCGGCCCGCTTGCGCGACTGCGCGGTGGTATAGACCACGCCCGCCGAGAAAGCGAGCACGGCCACCTTCACGGCGAAACCCAGCACGTTGGCCAGCTCGCCTCCTCCGAGCGGCCAGGACATCACGCCGATGGCCAGCACGCAGAGAAAGACCACCCCGAAGGCGTCCTTGAAACTGGCCATCAGCGAGGCCGCGAAGACCGGCAGCAGGTACAGCGTCCAGAAATAGGAGGCGCCGCCGCCCGAATAATAGACCACGCCGGTGATGATCCAGAAATTGGCCAGCAGGATCAGGTCCAGCAGCCAGAGGTTCACGGCGGCGCGGCTGCGCAGCGCCCAGTTGAAGGCGAAGTTGGCGCCCAGCAGCAGCAGGAAGAAATAAAGGATGGTGGGATACTCTATCTGCGGGCTGTTGCGGTAAAAGTAGGCCAGCGCCACCATGAAGATGGCGAAGACCACCTCATAGGAGTTGCGCGAGAAGTTAGTGACCTCGCCGCGGTCCAGCGCTTTTATCAGATTTTTCAGGGTCCCCACGGAGCCAATATATCATTTTGCCCGCCGGGCAGTATAGTATAATTGCCTTATGAACGGAAACCCGCCCCCGCCAAAGCTGCTGCGTTTCGACAAGGCCCAGCTCTTCAACTTTTTCTTCTTCGGCATCCTGCTCTTCCTGCTCTACCAGCTGCTGCGCATCCTGTCCCCCTTCATCGCCGCCATCATCGTGGCCGCCACTTTCGCGCTGATGTTCTTCCCGGTCAACCTGTGGATCCGCAAGCGCTTCTTCGGCAACCGCACGGCCGCCGCGGTGGCCGCCACCTTCACCACGCTCGTTACCCTGGTGCTGCCGCTGCTGCTCTTCGGCTGGCTGCTGCTCAAGGAATCCCGCGAGCTCTACCCCAAGACCAACCAGTGGCTCACCACCATCTCCCAGCGCGAATTCGACATCCACCTGCCGGAGAAGTTTAAATCCTACGTGGACCTGGACCCCGGCGAAGTACTCACCGGCAACATCAAGCTCCTCCAGGAGAAGATCACCCGCTCGGGCGCCGGCCTGCTCAAGAACATCTTCCTGTTCCTGGTGAATTTCGGCGTCATGGTCTTCGCGCTCTTCATCCTGTTCCGCGACGGCGAGCGCTTCCTGAACTGGCTCATCGACATCATCCCCATGGACCAGGAGTACAAGCACCGCATCGCCAACCAGCTCTACACCACCGCCATGGCCGTGGTGCGCGGCCTGCTGCTCACCGCCATGATCCAGGGCTTCATCGGGGCCTTCGGCTACTGGCTGGCCGGCGTGAAATCCCCGGCCCTCTTCGGCGTGCTCACCTCTTTCGCCGCGCTCATCCCCTTCGTCGGCACCAGCCTGGTCTGGCTGCCGCTGGCGGTGGGCATGTATTTCCTGGAAGGCGCGCGCACCGGCCTCTTCGTGCTGCTGTGGGGCGCGGTGGCCGTGGGCATGACCGACAACATGATCCGCCCGGTGCTCATCGGCAAGGGCGCCAAGCTCCCCGTCTTCCTGCTGTTCCTGGGCATCTTCGGCGGCCTGCAGGTGTACGGCCCCATCGGCATCTTCCTCGGCCCGCTGCTCATCTCCTGCGTCATAGTCTTCCTGCAGATCTACCGGGAGCACAAGAACCTCCCGCTGCCCCCGGCCAATTAAAAGCCCCGCCAAAAGAAAAAGCCCGGCAGGCCGGGCTTTTTTCTTTTCCCCCCGCGGGGCTCAGACCTTGGTCTTCGCTTCCGATTCCGGACAGAGCTCGCGGATGGCGCAGCGGGCGCAGGCGCCCTTGCGCCCCATGTCCAGCGCCAGCATCTTCTCGCCGGTAGCGCGGATGAGGTCCAGCGTGGCGGCGTCGCGGACAGGGTCGTAAGGCACGGAGACCTTCTGCAGCGAACTGAGGATGAAATAGCCCACCGCGCCCACCTGCTGCCTCAGGGCTCGCTGCAGACCCAACGCGTAAATGGACAGCTGCAGGCTGCCGGCCACGTCCCACTCGTTGCGGTCCTCGAACCCCATCTTGTAGTCCAGCAGCTCCACCTGGCCGCCGGGCAGCCGGTCCACGCGGTCTATGGTGCCCTTCACGCGCCAGCGCTCGAAAGGGAATTCGAAATGTTTTTCGGAATAAATGACCTGCGCCGGGTTCTCCTGGAAATGGGTCCACCACTTCTCCAGCACCAGGGCGCCCTTATTGTAGAACTCCATGCTCTCCTGCGGCGTGCCGTAGCCCTGGTGCAGCCAGGCGTCCTCGTAATAGGCCAGCAGGTCGCCCAGGTCGCCGGGGCGCGCGTGGTAGGCGCCCAGGGCGCGGTGCACGGAGAGGCCCAGCGAGGAATACGGCGTCTGCGGGGCGAACTTGCGCTCCACGTAGATGTAGCGGTAGAGGAAAGGACAGTCCAGGTAGGCCCGTATCTTGCTGTAGTTGAGCTCGAGCGGGTCGAAGATCATCGTTTGACCGGGCGGAAGAAGTCCACGTCGGTGTCGCCGTACTTTTCCTTGCGGACGTGCTCCAGGCCTTCCGGGGCCGGGGTTACGGGTTCCTTGCGGTGGTGCTGCACCACTATGGTGGCGCCGGGATTGGTTATGTTCGCCTGCGCCAGCAGCGTCAGCGTTTCCAGGCTGTAGAAGAGCGGCAGGTTCTCCTCGGTGCGGTAAGGCGGCCCCATGAAGACTATGTCGTAGCCCTTGTAGTCGGAGTAATGCTCCAGCCACTTCAGGCCGCTGAGCACGTCGGCCTTCAGGGCCTTGGCTTTTTCGCCGAAGCCCAGGGCGGCTATGTTCTTCTCTATGACCTTCATGCACTGGCCGTCCTTCTCCACGAAGACCGCCTTGGACGCCCCGCGGGACAGCGCCTCCAGGCCCACCGCGCCGGTACCGGCGTAGAGGTCCAGAAAGACGGCCCCGGTGATATAGGGCCGCAGCATGTCGAAAAGGGACTGCCGGATGCGCCCGGAAATGGGCTTCACGAACTTGTCCTTGGGAACGGTGTAAATATTGCGGCCCCGGTGGGTGCCGGCGATTATCCTCATCATAAGGCGGGTCCGGAGTATTGATTTAACTTTGGCGTAACAATTCCTTAACTGCTAAAAAGATATATTGTATTATAGTAAATACCGCAGTTCGGACGGCGGAGAAAACACATGGAAAACCCCGATATAGTCATAGTTGACGACGACCCTATGGTAGGCGAGCTTTCGCGCGACCTGCTCACCGACGCCGGCTACAAGGTCACGCTGGTGCAGGATTCCATGGAAGCCATCCCCACCATCAAGGCCCAGATGCCCCGCCTCATAGTTACCGACATCATGATGCCCGGCATCACCGGCATGGACATCTGCAAGGCCGTCAAATCCGACGGCGCCCTCAAGAACATCAAGATCATCGTGGTCTCCGGCAAGTCCTATGAGGTGGAAAAACAGCGCGCCTTCCAGTTCGGCGCGGACTTCTTCCTCCAGAAACCCTACAACGTAGAGACCTTCTCCTCCACCGTCAAAAGCATTTTAGACGGCAGCACGGGCCCCTCCGCCCCCCCGCCGTCCGCCCCGGTGGCCCCCGCCATCATCCACGAGAACGAAGAAGCCCAGATCAGCGACCTCGCGCCCGGCCAGATCCGCACCACGGTGTGGGGCTCGCGCGGCCTGCCCGCCCTGATGCCCAACAGCGCTTCGCGCTACGGCCGCCAGACCTCCTGCCTCTCGGTGGAGACCAAGGACCACCTGTTCATCTTCGACGCCGGCACCGGCATCATAGAACTCGGCAAGGAGATAGTGGCCAAGAAGCGCTACTACAAGGACATCTGGATCTGCCTCACGCATTTCCACCTGGACCATATCCTGGGCCTGGGCCGCTTCGCCCCCCTCTTCGACTCCAACTTCTCCATCCACCTCATCGGCTCCAACGACCCGGAGAAGAGCCTTAAGGAAGTGGCGCAGAGCACCTTCTACAGCTCTTTCTCCCTCACCAAGCAGCCGCCCAAGGCCAAGATAGACGTGTACGAGATCCTGGAGGACAACTACGAGCTGTTCCCGGGCGTAAAACTGTCGGCCATGTACGCCAACCACCCCACCAGCACCATGATCTACATGCTGGACCTGCTCGGCAAGAAGATCACCTATTCCCCCGACAGCGAGATCTGGGGCGACGCCACCGCCTTCCAGGACTACGACGAGAAGTTCGGCGGGTTCTGCCGCGGTTCGGACCTCTTCTTCCACGACGCCGTCTATACGGACAAGGATTACGAGACCTTCAAGAAGCAGGGGCACTCGGGCCTGTCCATAGTGGTGGACTTCGCCGCGGAGAAGGTGCAGGCCAGGGACCTCATCCTCTGGCACGGCCACCCCGACTACTCCGACGAGGACCTGGACCGCATGCTCGCCGACGCCAAGGCGCGGGCGCAGGCCAAGGGCTTCCAGCTGGAATGCCACCTGCCGCAGGAACGCCAGAGCTTCATGCTGCAGGGGCATCCGTAACTTCCCCCCGCCAAAGAAAAAACCCGGAGAGCTCTCCGGGTTTTTTCTTTTAAGACGCCGGCGCTCAGCTGTGGCCCTGCGTCAGGTTCACGGCGCGCTCGGGGATGGCTCCGAAGCGCTCCTCGTAGCGCTTGATGTTCTCGAGCATGGCGGCGAGGAAGCGCTTGGTGTGCACGGGGCTGGAGATGATCCGGGCGCGCAGCTTGGCCTTGGGCTGGTTGGGCTGCAGGAACAGGAAGTCGAAAATGAACTCGGTCTCGCTGTGGGTGACGCCCGCGAGGTTGGCGTAGGTGCCCTGGGCGGTGGTCTCGTCCATCTGCACCTCCAGCTGCATCGTCTTGGGTTCCTGTTTGTTTTCGGCCATATGGTCTCCTTGCGCTATTAACTGTTCCGCTGCGGCGCTTGTAAGAGTATAATATATTTCATTACAGCCCCTCTATGGAGAAAGCCATGATACGCCTCGCCGCCGCCTGCCTCTTCCTGCTGCCCGCCGCGCTAAGCGCGCAGACGGACCTGAAGTGCCCCGATTTCCGCCCCCGCGCCAGGACGGTCACCACCTCCCGCATGCAGCCGCTGCGCCGCGGCAAGGACTGGCTGCCCGGCACGCCCAAGAGCGTGAACTCCGTTTCCTGCGACATGTACGGCATGAAGATGGAGGAGGCCGAGTACGACGGCAAGACCCTGGTGCTCAAGCAGTCCTTCGTTTACCTGGAGAAGGAGGATTCCAAAGCCCTCTGCGACAAGCGCAGATCCGAGGAGAAGCTCACCTCCACCTTCAGCGAGGAGGCCAAGTCCTCCATGGACGACTTCTGCCGCGCCAACAAAAAGAAGGACTTCGGCGCCGTCTTCGTCTACGACGCCTCCCCCTCCCAGGGCCGGGAGACCGCCCGCAAGCCCATCCGCCAGATCTTCCGCATCTTCAACGCCCGCGGCTTCGTCGCCGAGGAGCATTCCTTCGACCCGCTGATGAACCTGGAATCGGTCACGCTTTACGCCTACGACAAGGGCAACAATGTAACGGAAATGACCGTGAACGACGCCGACGGCCGCCAGCTCAAGCGGGAGACCTACGCCTGGAACAAGCCCACCGCCTCCAGGATCAGATCCGTATACGGCCAGAACAACGAGCTGCGAGCCAAGACCGTCTATGCCCTGCGCGAGGACGGCACCCTGCGCCGCGAGCTGCTCACCACCTACGACTCCGGCGAACAGCCGCTCGCCAAGACCGAGACCTACTGCGACGGGAAGGGCCTGCCTCAGACCGAGCTGACCTTCGACGCCGACTCAGCCGAGGCCAAGTACGAGTACACCTACACCCATAAGTTCGACAAGAAGGGCAACTGGACCGAACAGCGGCGCGTCAAGGTAACGGTGTACAACGGCGTGCGCATGCAGGACGACAAACGCCCCCCCGAAATAACCCGCCGCGACTTCATCTATTACTAATAAAAAAACCGGCCCCGCAGAACGGGGCCGGCTGCTTCCGCTTGGGCGGAAAGCTTATTTGCCCGGGGCTTTCTTTACGTTGACGGCCTTGGGGCCCTTATCGGTGTTCTCGGTTTCGAACTCGACTTCCTGGTTTTCAGCCAGGGTCTTGAATCCGTCACCTTGAATGGAAGAGTGATGTACGAAAAGGTCCTTGGAGCCGTCCTCCGGGATGATGAAGCCGAACCCTTTCTTGTCGTTGAACCACTTAACTTTACCTTTTGCCATTTGCTTATTTACCTCTCTTTAGTTACTCATGCTACCGGGCCGTTTCCGGCCGTTGAAAACATTATATATATTTTAAAGCGCCGCGACGCAAGTAGTTAGCGTTACTCCTCGCTCCACTTTATATACAGCGGCATCAGCGCGTTCACCGCGTCCTGGTGCCTGCCCAGCACGCGCACGGAGAAATCGTGCCGGCCGCTCTTGTAGCAGGGCACCTCCCCCTTGTACACGTAGGCGTCGCCCATGCGGGCGTCCTGGGTCATGGACACGGACTTGCCGTCCTTGAACAGGCCCTCGCCGCCGGCCGTGCCAACGTGCAGCTGCACGTCCACGTCCTCGGGCTTCAGGTCGCCCAGCCACACTATGGCGCTCACCGGCAGCTTCGCCCCGGCGTGCACTTCCATCTCGGGCTTGAACTGGTCCGTCACCACTTTCACGCGCGGCCAGCTCTCCTCCAGCCGGGCGCGCCAGCGCGCCAGTTCGGCAACGCGGGAATTATCCGCGAAGCGCTTGGAGGCGCGGTGGGCGTGCACGTAGAACTTCTCGTAATACTCGCGCACCATGCGGTTGGTGTTGAAGTGCGGCACCAGCTTCTGCACGCAGGCCTTCATCATCTTTATCCAGCCGCGCGGCAGGCCGTCCTGACCCCGGTCGTAATAGAGCGGCGCCACCACCTTCTTTATCAGGTTGTAGATGCTCTCCGCTTCCACGTAATCGCGCTCCTCGTCGCTGTTGTAGGCCTCCACCCCGCCTATGGCCCAGCCCACGTCGGGCGAGTAGCCCTCGGGCCACCAGCCGTCCAGCACCGAGAGGTTCATAACGCCGTTGATCACGGCCTTCATGCCGCTGGTGCCGCTGGCCTCCAGCGGGCGGATAGGGTTGTTCAGCCACACGTCAACGCCCTGCACCATGTAGCGGGCCACGTTCATGTTATAGTCTTCCACGAAGATGATGCGGTTCTTGAACCGCTTGTCCATGGACAGGCGGGCCACCTGCTTGATGAATTCCTTGCCGTGCGAGTCCGCCTGGTGCGCCTTGCCGGCGAACACGAACTGCACCGGCATCTTCTCGTCGGTCACCAGTTCCAGCAGCCGCTCCAGATCGCGCATGAAGAGGGTGGCGCGCTTGTAAGTGGCGAAGCGGCGGGCGAAGCCGATGGTCAGGTACTCCGGGTTCAGCACGCTCTCGGCTTCCCTGAGCATGCTGGGGTCCGCGGCCAGGCGCTGGTGCTGACGCTTGAGGCGGTCGCGCACGAGCTTGACCAGCTTGACCTTGCGCAGCATGTGCGTATCCCAGAACTCGCGGTCGTCTATCTCGTTGATCTTGGGCCAGTCGCAGGAATCGGGGATGTTGTTATGCCCCCCCGCCAGCGCCTTGCTGTAGAGTTTGTGGTGTTCGTGGCTGATCCAGGAGCAGGTGTGCACGCCGTTGGTGATACCCTCTATGGGCACCTCGTAGCGGGGCAGCTGCGGCCAGAGCTTGTGCCACATGTCGCGCGACACGTCGCGGTGCAGCAGGCTCACGCCGTTGAGGAAGGCGCAGAGCTTTATGGCCACCACGGTCATGCAGAAACCCAGGGAGGTGTGCTCTTCCTTGCCCAGTTCCAGGAACTCGGGGAAGGTCAGGCCTATCTCCTTGACGTAGTGTTCGAAGTACTTGCGCACCAGTTCGAAGTCGAAATACTCGTTGCCGGCCATCACCGGGGTGTGCGTGGTGAACGCGGACGAGGCCCACACCACTTCGCGCGCTTCCGCGAAAGAGAGGCCGCGGTTCTTCATCAGCTGGCGGATGCGCTCGAACAGCAGGAAGGCGCTGTGGCCCTCGTTCACGTGGAACACGGTGGAGTGGATGCCCATGGCCTCCAGCGCCCGGGCGCCGCCTATGCCCAGCACTATCTCCTGGCGGATGCGGTTCTCGCGGTCGCCGCCGTAAAGCTGCTCGGTGATGGTGCGGGCGGCCGGGGAATTCTCGGGAAGGTTGGTGTCGAGCAGGATGAGCGAAGCGCGGCCCACCGGCACCTTCCACACGCCGATCTGCACCTTCTCCCCCGCCAGGTCCACTTCCACGCGCAGCGGCTTGCCGGCGTGGTCCTTCACTATCTGCACAGGCATGTTGTACCAGTCGTTCTCGGGGTAGCGCTCGGTCTGCCAGTTGTCGCGGTTGAGCACCTGCTGCACGTAGCCTTTCTTATAAAGGAGGCCCACGCTCACCAGGGGCATGCCCAGGTCGGAGGCGGATTTGAGATGGTCGCCGGAGAGCATGCCCAGGCCGCCGGAATAGATGGGCAGGCCCTCGCCTATGCCGTATTCCATGGAGAAATAGGCCACGTGCATGTCCTTGTCCTGGTCCTGCGCGTTCTTGGCGAACCAGGTGTCCTTATAGGCCATGTAGCCTTCGAACTTCTGCTTGATCTCTCCCAGTTTGCCCAGGAAATTGTTGTCGCGGCTGAGTTCTTCGAGGCGCTCCGGGGGCAGGGTGCCCAGGATCCACTTGGGATTGCGGTGGGAGCGGTGCCACAGCTCTTCGTTAATGCCCACGAACATCATGATGGCGTCCCAGTTCCAGGTGAACCACATGTTGGTGGACAGCTCTTCCAGGGCCTTCAGGTTCTCGGGCAGGTTAGGAATAACGTTGAACGATTTGATCTTCATACCTATAATTATACAAAAAGGCGCCCCCCCACTTTTCAAAAGGATGTTTTTTTTATATGATATACCTACGTTCTTTTAACAACGCGGTAGTAAGAAAAATTTTGGGCGTGTAGCTCAGCTGGGAGAGCGCCTCCATGGCATGGAGGAGGTCGCAGGTTCGATCCCTGTCACGTCCACCAGATTTTTAAAGCCCCGGCCGCCGGGGCTTTTTTATTTTAATGACCAAAGTACTCATCGTAAGTCTGGACAATGTCGGGGACACGGTATTGAGCCTCGCCGTCCGTGACGCCCTCCTGGAACAGCCCGGCTACGAAGCCGCTTTCTGGACCAAGGACTATTCCGGAGAGATCGTCTCCCTTTATTCCCCCTCCGCCGGGCATTACCGCTGCGACCCGTTCTGGGACAAGTCCCCCGGCCAGAAGAAAGGCAAATTCCTCCGCTTCCTCAAGACCCTGCTCGCCATCCGCGCGGCCCGCTTCGACGCCGCTCTCATCCTTCACTCCAACTGGCGCAAGAACCTGGCCTGCCTGCTGGCCGGCATCCCCCTGCGCTTCGCGGCCAACGGCGCCTTCGCCAACCGGCGCCTCAACGCGGGCCAGCGCGACGCCCACGTGCTCGACACCGCCAGGCGCCTCGTAGAGGCCCTCACCGGCGCGGACCCCGGCCCCCTGCGCTGCGCCATCCCCGTGCCCGTCAGCGGCGCCGGCGAGCAGGCCCGGGCGCTCTGCGACTCGGCCAGCTGGGCCGTCATCCACCCTTTCTCCGGCAATCCCAGACGCAATTTCCCCCTCGCCTCCTGGAAGCCGGTCATGGCCGCCCTCGCCGCCAGGGGCCTCAAGGTCTTCGTGAACGCCAACAAGGCCGAAAAAGAGTTCTTCCTTTCCGCCGCCGGCGCCGCCGTGCCGCTGGCCTTCTCCTGCGACACCGCCCCCACCCTGCGCGACCTCGCCTATTTCATCTCGAAGGCCAGGCTCTTCGTGGGCAACAACTCCGGCCCCCTGCACCTGGCCAGCGCCCTGGGCACCCCCTGCGTGGGCGTGTATGAAAGGAAGGACGTTCCCTACATCGCGCCGCGCGGCGCGCGCCTCCCCCTCCTCCTTATTTACGAGAACTCCCCGCAAGAGATAACGCCCGAAGCCGTTACGGCGGAGATAAACAAAGCGCTGGAGGCCGGGAACTGACCACCCTATGACCAGCCCCCTCCGGATCTTCCACCTCGACGACGGCAAGGAACTGCGCGGCGGCCAGCGCCAGATGCTCTACCTCGTGAAAGAGCTCAACAAGCTCGGCCACGACAATACCGTGGTCTGCCGCGCCGGCTCCCCGCTGCACAACGCCGCCCGGCGCAAGAATTTCAAGACGCTTACCCTGCCCTACCTTACGGAATGGGACCCGGTCTCCGCCGTGCTGCTGCGCCGCGCGCTCAAGGCCCTGCCACCCGGAGGCCAGCCCCCTCTCCTCCACACCCATACCGGCCACACCGCCGCCGTCTCCTGGCTGGCCTCGGCCGGGCTGGACTGCGTGCGCGTCGCCCACCGCCGGGTGGACTTCATCCCCGGCTCTTTCACCGCCCGCTTCAAATACGCTAAAGCCCACGGCGTCATCGCTATCTCCGACGCGGTGCGCGACATCCTCTTAAAGGCCGGCGTCCCCGAAGAGAAAGTGGCCGTGGTCAACAGCACCATAGACCTCGACGACACGCCCTGGAGCCCCGGCGAGTTCCCGGCCTACCGCTCGGCCGCCCGCCAGGCCCTGGCCGCCGAACTGGGCATCCCCGCCGCCGCCTTCTGGGCCGGCTCGCTCATAGCGCTGGTGCCGCACAAGGACCCCGAGAACCTGGTGCGCGCCGCCGCAGAAGTCCTTAAAAGTTTCCCGGAGGCCTATTTCCTGGTGGCCGGCGAAGGCCCGCTCGCCGACAAGACCGCCCACCTGGCCCGCATGCTCAAGATCCAGGACCATTTCCGCCTTATCGGCTACCGCAGCGACCCGTACAAGGTGCTGGCCGCGCTGGACCTGTTCGTGCTGGCTTCCTGCGAGGAAGGCATGGGCAGCGTGCTGGTGGAGGCCATGAACGCCGGCCTGCCCCTGGTGGCCACCACGGCCGGCGGCATCACCGACGTCATAGAGGACGGCGCCAACGGCCTCACGGTGCCGCCCCGCGACCACGAAGCCCTGGCCAACGCCGCCCTGCGCGTCATGAAGGACGCAAGCCTGCGCGAGCGCCTGGCCGCCGAGGCCCACCGCCGCCGCGAGGATTTCTCCTCGCCGCGCATGGCCGCCCTGACTTTGAAGTGTTATGAAACAGCGATTGAAAATTTTAAGCGCCATAGACATCCCCTGGAATAGCGGCCTCGCGGCTTACGCTTTCGCCCAGGCGAAGGCGCTGCGAGGCCTCGGCCACGAGGTGCTCTTCGCCTGTCCCCGGGGCAGCGCCGCCGAAGCTTTCGCCGAGAGCGAAGGTTTCGCCCATTACGCCGTGCCCGGCCGCAAGGAATACCATAAACTGCCGCTGGCCCTGCTGCGCCTGCGCGCCATAAGCGGGGAGGCCGGCATAGACGCCGTGGCCGCGCACACCGGCCGCATGCAGACCCTGGCCTACCTGCTCGCCCTGCCCGTGGTGCGGGTGAAGGCCGACGCCAAGCGCCCCTCGGCCGGCTTCACTTTCTCCGGCGTGGCGCGCGTCATCGCCGCCTCCGCCTATATAGAGGACCTTTACGCCGCGTCGGGCCTGCCCCGCTCTCGCGTGGCCCTTATCCCCCAGGGCCTGCCGCTCCCCCCGCTGCCGGAGCGCCGGGCCGCCGCCCCCTACCGGGTGGGCCTGCTCGGCCGCCTGGACCTGGTAAAAGGCCATTCCGTCTTCCTGCGGGCCGCCGCCGAGCTGCTGCGCTCCGGGGCCAGCGCCGAATTCCACATAGCCGGCTACGAAGCCAACCTGAAATACTCCGACCTGCGCCGCGAAGCCTCGGACCTGGGAATAGAAAAGAACGTCTTCTTCCACGGCCGCACCGAGGGGCCCTTCCCTTTCATGGCCTCCTGCGACATCGGCGTGGTCTGCTCGCTGGGCAGCGAGGCCGTCTCCCGGGCCGCCGCCGAGTGGCTGGCCAGCGGCCGGCCCCTGGTGGCCTCCGCCGTGGGCAGCCTGCCCGAATACGCCGCCCCCGAATGGCTGACGCCCCCCGGCGACCACCTGGCCCTGGCGGCCAAACTCGGCGCCCTGCTGGCCGCGCCGGAAAAGATAGCCATCCTGGGCGCCGCCAACCGCGCCCGGGCCGAACGCGAATTCTCCCCCGCGGCCTTCGCGGCCGCCACCGAAAAAGTCTTCCTGGAGGCCGCCGGGCATTAGCCCGCCTTATGCCGACCCTTTCAGTGGCCATGATAGCCAACAACGAGGAGAAGAACCTGCGCCGCTCCCTGTCCAGCGCCAGGTGGGCCGACGAGCTCGTCTTCGTGGACTGCGGCTCTTCCGACGGCACCGAGCTCGAGGCCCGCAAATTCCCCGTCAAGTATTTCGCCCGCCCCAACAGCATGGCGGTTTACGTCAACAAGCAGTTCGCCATAGACCAGTGCACTTCGGACTGGGTCCTGATCCTGGACGCGGACGAAGAGATAACCCCGGAACTGAAAGCGGAGATCCAGGCCTTCATCGCGGCCCCCGGCGCCGCGGTGGCCGCCTCCACGCCCCGCCGCAACTTCTATTTCGGCCGCTGGCTCAGGCACGGCGGTAAATACCCCGACACCCAGCTGCGCCTCTTCAAGCGCGGCTTTGCCCGCTTCCTGCCGCTGCCGGTGCACGAGCGCCTGGAAATAGACGGCCAGGCTGCCGCCCTCAGGGAACCGCTGCTGCACTACCCCTATTCCGACCCGGAAGACCAGCGCCGCAAGCGCGTTTTCTACACCGAGATCCTCTGCCGCTCTTACGCCCTCAAGCACCGCAGCCGCCTCTTCATCATCTTCCGCCCTTTCACGCGCTTCCTCTCCGCCTATTTCCTCAAGCTGGGCTTCCTGGACGGCGCCGGCGGGCTCAAGGTGGCCCTGATGGACTTCAGCAACGTCCTGGCTTCCGCCCTGCTCTACCTGCGCTCGGGCGACTGCGAGTAGCCCAAGGGCCTACCCGCCCGCTGGGCCTTAAGTCACTTCCCGAAACCCGCTTATACTGCCATAATTTACATATGACGGCCCTGCTTAACACTTCGCTGCTCCTGCTCCTCCTCTGCGCCCCCTCCGCCTTCGCCGGCTCCGGTTCCGGCGACGGGGATCCCGCCGTTTTCAATGGGCTGCCCTACCCCATAGAAGCGACTTTCTCCGGCACGCAGAAAATAGGCGCCGTCCTGCTGGAAACCCCTTACAGCGAGCCGCCCGCCGCAGCCTACGACACCATCCTCGTGCAGGGCCTCATGACCGACCCCGGCGCCCGGGTGGATTTCTCCGTTAAGGCCCGCGGCCTCTTCTCCCGCCCCGCCCAGGTAACCCAGACCTCTTTCCGCCGCTATCCCAACGGCCGCTTCTGGGCCAAGTACCGCGTAGAGCTCAACGCCCAGCCGCTCAAACTGAAGATCATCAACACCGGCGCCCCCGAGGGCGCCTCGGTCTCCGTTTACGAGACCGAACTGCTGGCAGGAGAGGCCACCCGTGAAACGCCGGTGGCCGCGTCCACCGTCCCGTACGTGCCCGACCCCGCCTTGTTCGTGCCCGACGCCGCCCCCTTCAAGATAGTACGCCGGGCCGCCTGGGGCGCCCTGCCGCCCACCGAGCCGTACAGCACCCACACCCCCGTGGCTTTCACCCTGCACCATACCCAGGGCAATTACCCGCAGACCTTCGAAGCCGCCCGCAACGAGGTGCAGTTCATCCAGGATTACCACCAGAACGCCAAAGAGTGGATAGACATCGGCTACCACTTCGTCATCGACCCCTCCGGCAACATCTTCGAAGGCCGCCCCATAGGCGTGCTGGGCGCCCACGTAGTGCGCCGCAACCCCGGCAACGTGGGCATCTCCATAATCGGCAACTACCACCCGCCGGTCAACAACCCGGTCACGCGGGCCTCGCTGGACTCTTTCGTTTCCGTGGGCGGCTACGTGAAGGACACCTACTCGGTGCACGTCAGCAGTTTCTACGCCCACCGCGAAATAGGCAACAGCGACTGCCCCGGCGACGGCCTCTACGCCAAGAAACCCGAAATCAAAGACCTCATCTTTAAACCCCAGCCGCGCGCGCGAGCGGTAAAGGTACTGCCCTCCGACGCGCCGCCCATGACCCCGGCCCAGCAAAAAGCCCTGAAGCTCCTCCTGGGCTCCTTCGACTAAGAGCGGCCCCTGCCGACTTAAAAGCAAAAACGCCCGCGCGAGCGGGCGTTCTTATTTGGGAGCGGGGCTTTTACTTTTCCGCCGCCACCAGGTCCCTGTAGGTTTCCCGCCGGCGTATCAGCCGCCAGGCGGCGGGGCCGGTTATGAGGGCCTCGGCGGCGCGCGGCCGGGAATTGTACTGCGAGCTCATGGAGAAGCCGTAGGCGCCGGCCGAATAGACCGCCAGCAGCTGGCCCGGCCGGGGCTCCTTCAGGCGCACGCCCTGGGCCAGGAAATCGCCGCTCTCGCAGACGGGCCCCACTATGTCGTAAATTTTCTCCGGCCCGCGCCCAGCGCCCACCAGCGCCACCGGATGCTTCGCCCCGTACAAGGCGGGCCGCACCAGGTCGTTCATGGCGGCGTCCACCACAATATAGTTCTTATGCCCGCCGCTCTTGCGGTAGATCACCCGGCCCAGCAGCAGCCCCGCCGGCGCGCAGACCGAGCGGCCCGGCTCCAGGATCACCCGGAAGCCGCTGCCCTGGAACACCCCGGCCACGGCCTTCGCTAGCGCGGCGGGGTCGGCCATCTCGCCGCCTTCCTTCACGCCCCAGCCGCCGCCCACGTCGGCGTATTTCAGGTTCACGCCGCGGCTGGCCAGCTTCAGCATGAAAGCGGCCAGGCGGCCGGCGGCCAGGGCGTAAGGCCCGGCCGAATGCACCTGCGAACCTATGTGGAAATGGGCGCCTACCGGCTTTAAGTGCCGGGATTCGGCCGCGTACACGTAGATCTTCAGCGCCTCCTCGAAGGAGACGCCGAACTTGCTGCCCAGTTTGCCGGTGGAGATGAACTTGTGGGTATGCGGGTCCACGTCGGGGTTGATGCGCAGGGACAGCGGCGCGCGCAGCTTCAGCCGGGCCGCGGCCTTCTCCAGTTCAAGGACTTCTTCGAAGGATTCCGCGTTCACGAACAGGATGCCGGCCTTCAGCGCGTAGTCCAGCTCTTCGGGCGTCTTGCCCACCCCGGAAAAAATGATGTTGCCCGGCTTGAAGCCCGCGCGCAGCGCCCGGTACAGCTCGCCGCCGCTCACCACGTCCGCCCCCCAGCCCTCTTTGGCGGCCAGGGCGCACAGCCCGCGGCTGGAGTTGGCCTTCATGGCGTAGCAGAACAGCGGGTCCAGGGCCTTAAAGGCCTTCTGGTAGGCGCGCACCTGCTTGAGGAAGACCGGCGCGGAATACACGTAGACCGGCGTGCCGGCCTTCGCCGCTATCTTTTCGAGCAGGCCCGGCTTGAAATATTTGGAAAGCATGGTAATAGGATATAAAAAATAGAGGACCGGCACCAAAAATGGGACCGGTCCTCCGTGAAATTTGCGCGGGGCGGGAATCGAACCCGCAAGCCGTTAGGCACACGCCCCTCAAACGTGCGTGTCTACCAGTTCCACCACCCGCGCGTAAAACGTATTTAATGAACTTTATATATTTTACCAAATTCCCAATATTTGTAAAATGATAAGAATGACCGAATTGCTCTACTTGCTGGCAGCCTTCTTCTTCCTCCTGCTTAACGCTTTCTTCGTTCTGTCCGAATTCGCGGCGGTAAAAGTGCGTTTTACCCGCCTCGAAGAGCTCTCGGCCAAGGGCGTCACCCGGGCCAAGATAGCCAAGGAGATCTCCAAAGACCTGGAGGCCTACCTCTCCACCGCCCAGCTCGGCATCACCATAGCCAGCATCGGCCTGGGCTGGGTGGGCGAGCCGGCCGTGGGCCACCTCGTCACACCCCTCTTCGGCCTGCTCGGCCTCACGCTCACCCCGGCGGCCACGCATACCCTGTCCATCGGCCTGGCCTTCGCCGTCATCACCGGCTTCCACGTGGTGCTGGGCGAGCTGGTGCCCAAAAACATGGCCATCCGCATGCCCGAGGCCTCCGCCCTGTGGATAGCCGCCCCGTTCAAGTTCTTCCACACCGTCTTCTTCGCCCCCATGTGGCTGCTCAACGAAAGCGCCAACCTGGTGCTCAAGGCGCTGCGCATACGCCGCAACCAGGAGGAGACCGTGCATTCCGACGAGGAACTGCGCATGATCCTGGGCCAGAGCCAGGAGCACGGCCGCATCTCCCTGGGCCGCCTCATGATGTTCGAACACCTCTTCGACTTCGGCAAGACCCGGGTGAAAGAGGTCATGACCCCCCGCGGCGCCATCAGCTTCATCAACACCGCCCTGCCCTGGGAGAACAACCTCAAAACCATCAAGGACAAGCAGTTCTCCCGCTACCCCGTCCTCAAGGAGGACGGCGCCATAGACGGCTACGTGCATTTCAAGGACATGGCCGCCTGCTTCATAGCCCAGAACGCCCCGGTGCGCCCGGAGATCGCCGCCATAAAGCGCCCGCTCATGGAGATCTCCGAGGAGATCTCCGTGGAACGCGCCCTGCGCGACTTCCAGGAGAAACGGGTGCAGCTGGCCCTGGTGAAGAGCCCCAAGGGCGAGATCACGGGCCTGCTCACCATGGAAGACATAGTGGAAGAACTCACCGGCGAGATCCGCGACGAGTTCGAACAGCCCCCCAAGCTGCTCCTAAGCGACCTGCTGCTCTCCAAGGCCTGCGTGCTGGACATGAAAGAAACCGGCCGTTCGGCGGCCATAGAGGAAGTCCTCAACAAACTCTACGAAACCACCCCCGTTTTCGACAAGGACGACGCCCTGAAGGCCATTCTCAAAAGGGAGAGCAACTTCTCCACCGCCCTCGGCCACCAGACCGCCTTCCCCCACGCCCGCCTGGCCTCCCTGTCGCGGCCGCTGCTGGCCATAGGCAAGAGCCGCGAGGGCATAGATTTCCCCTCGCCCGACGGCCAGCCGGTAAAGGTGGTCTTCCTCATCCTCACGCCCTTCAACGAGCCCACCCTCCAGCTCAATATCCTGGCGCAGCTCTCTGGCCTCATCTCCAACGTCACCCTGCGCAAACGCCTGCTCTCCGCCAAAACCCCCGAAAACCTCATGGACGTCGTCACCGCCTTCGAAAACAAAGTAATGAAATAGGCCAGTCGCCCCGGCGAAAGCCGGGGCCCAGACAAAAAACTGGATCCCGGCTTTCGCCGGGATGACACCAAAAAGAAAAGCCCCGCCGAAGCGGGGCTTTTTCTTTACTGCCGGGCGGCCTTACTTCTTTACGGGTGCGGGGGCAGGGGCCGGCTGGGCCGGGGCGGCCTGCTGCTGCAGCGGGTATTCCTGCACCACCGAGCGGAAGCGGTTGTTCGCCCCGAAGATGGTCAGCAGCAGCGAGGTAGCGGCAAAAAGCCCGGCCGCCACCGCGGTGAACTTCTTTATGAAAGAAGTGCCGCTGGCCGCGTTGAACAGGGAATCCCCGCCGCCGCCGAACATGCTGAGGGCCGAGCCCTTGCTGGTCTGGAACACGACTATCGAGATGATGATCACGAAAGCCAGTATCACGTGCAATATTACGATCAGGTTATACATTCAGTTTCCTCCGGTTAATTACTAAATCACTTCTGCGACAGGGCCACCAGGCCCGGCAGCTGCTTGCCTTCCACGAACTCCAGGCTGGCGCCGCCGCCGGTGGAGCAGTGGGAAATGTTCTCGCCCTTCACCTTGGCGGTCTTGAGCACGCTCAGGGTGTCCCCGCCGCCCAGGATGGTGGTGGCGCCCGCGCGGGTGGCCGCCGCCATGGCGTTGGCCACGGTCACGCTGCCGCTGGCGAAGGCCGGCGTCTCGAAAATGCCCACGGGGCCGTTCCAGAAAATGGTCTTGGAATTCTTGATCTTGTCGGCGAACAGCATCTCGGTGCGGGGCCCTATGTCCACGCCTATCTTGCCGTCCGGCACGGCCATGGCCTGGGTGACCTCCACCTCGGCGTCCGGCTTTATCTCGCTTACCACGCGGTGGTCCGCGGGCAGCAGCAGTTCCACGTTATTGCGGTGGGCTTTCAGAATGATGTTCTTGGCCTCTTCCACCTTGTCCGCCTCCAGCAGCGACTTGCCGATATTGGTGTTCTGCGCGGCCAGGAAGGTGTAAGCCATGCCGCCGCCGATTATCAGGGTGTCCACCTTCTCGATGAGGCTGTAGAGCACGGAGAGCTTGTCGGCCACCTTGGCCCCGCCTATGATGGCGAGGAAGGGGCGCACGGGGCTCACCATGGCCTTGTCGAGGTATTCCAGCTCCTTCTGCACCAGGAAGCCAATGGCCCCGGGCAGATGCTTGCAGATGGCGGAAGTGCTGCCATGCGCGCGGTGCAGGGCGCCAAAGGCCTCCTGCACAAAATACTCGCCGTGCTTGGCGAGCTGCTTGGCGAAATTATCGTCGTTCTTCTCTTCCTCGGCGTGGTAGCGCAGGTTCTCGAGGAGCACTATCTCCCCCTTCTTCGCCGCCGCCACCACTTTGTCCGCCTCGGGGCCCACGCAGTCGGGGGCGAAATGCACCTTGGCGCCGGACAGTTCGGCCAGCTTGGCCGCCACGGGTTTCAGGCTGTACTTCTCCACCGGCTGGCCCTTGGGGCGGCCCAGGTGCGCCATCAGCACCACCCGGTTATTGCCCTCGAGCAGCAGCTTCACGGTCTTCATGGTCTCGCGGATGCGGGTGTCGTCGGTTATGACGCCGTCCTTGATGGGCACGTTGTAGTCCACGCGCACCAGCACGTTCTTGTCCTTGAGTTTGGCGTCCTGCACTTTGGCGAGCTTGAGCACCGTCTTGCTTTCCGTGGTCATTGCGGTCACCTTCCGGTCGAAAATATGAACTCTAAACTTGAACCGCGCCCGGGCCGGCTTAACCGGCCCGGGGCGGGCTTTCTTATATTATTTTCTTCAGGGCGGCCTTCAGGCCGCCGGCCTTGCGCTCTTTCAGTTCGTACGTCACGCGCACGGAGGGCTTGTTGAACTTCAGGTGGCGCGCCAGGTCTATGGGCGTGCCGACTATCACCACGTCGCAGGGGACCGCGTTGATGGTCTTGTTCAGCTCGGCCATCTGCTTGTCGCCGTAACCCATGGCGGGCAGGATGTCCGTGATCTGCTTGAAGTTCTCGTACACCTTCTTGATGGTGCCGACGGCGTACTTGCGGGGGTCCACTATGGACTTGGCCTTGTACTTCTTCGCGGCCACGTGGCCCGCGCCGAAGTGCATGTCGCCGTGGGTCAGCGTGGGGCCGTCTTCCACTACGAGCACCCGCTTGCCCTTCACGGCCGCGGGATTATCCACGGTCACCGGGCTCTCGGCCTCTATGATCTGGGCCTTGGGGTTCATGGCCTTGATGTTGGCCCGCACCACGGCTATCTCCTTGGCGGAGGCGGTGTCCACTTTATTGATCACCACCACGTCGGCCATCCGCAGGTTGGCGGCGCCGGGGTGGAAGGTGGCTTCGTGGCCGGAGCGCAGCGGGTCCGTCACGGTAATGTGCAGGTCCGGCTTGTAGAAGGGCAGGTCGTTGTTGCCGCCGTCCCACAGGATAACGTCCGCTTCCTTCTCGGCGCGCTTCAAGATCTCGCCGTAGTCCACGCCGGAGTAGATGATGTGGCCGGCCGCTATGTGCGGCTCGTACTCTTCCATCTCCTCGATGGTGCACTCGTGCTTCTTCAGGTCCTCCAGCGTCTCGTAGCGCTGCCAGGTCTGCTTCACCAGGTCGCCGTAAGGCATGGGATGGCGGATGGCCACCACTTTCTTGCCCATGCCCTTGAGCATGGAGGCGATGGCGCGGGTGGTCTGGCTCTTGCCGCAGCCGGTGCGCACGGCGCAGACGGCTATCACCGGCTTCTTGGACTTAATGTAGGTATGCTCGCCGCCCAGCAGCGTGAAGTCGGCGCCGCAGGCCAGCACTATGCTGCCCTTGGCCATCACGGTGTTAAAGGCCACGTCGGAGTAGGCGAACACCACTTCGTCCACCTTGAACTTCTTTATCAGCTCCGGCAGCTCTTTCTCTTCGAATATCGGGATGCCCTTCGGGTACATCTTCCCCGCGAGCTCTTTGGGATACTTGCGGCCGGCGATGTTGGGGATCTGGTAAGCGGTGAAGGCCACCACTTCCACGTCCTTGTTGTCGCGGTAGAACACGTTGAAGTTATGGAAGTCGCGGCCCGCGGCCCCCATTATGAGAACTCTCTTCTTAGCCATTGTTGTCACTCCTGTCGAACAGCGAACACGCCCGGGGTCTTAGGGTCCGCGCGCCTTTCAGCGCCACCCGACCCCGGGCAAAACCAGTTACAGGCCTTTCTTGATCATCAGCAGGGCCAGGTCCACCACGCGGTTGGAATAGCCCCACTCGTTGTCGTACCAGGCCAGCACCTTGGCCAGGTTGCCGCCTATCACCTTGGTGCTCAGCGCGTCCACGGAGGAGCTCGCCGGGCAGTGGTTGAAGTCTATGCTCACCAGTGGCGCTTCCACGTAATCCATGATGCCTTTCATCGGGCCCTCGGCGGCCTTCTTAATGGCGGCGTTGATCTCCTCGGCGGTGGCGGGCTTCGCGAGCGTCACGGTGAGGTCCACCACGGAGACGTTCGGGGTAGGCACGCGGATGGCGAAGCCGTCCATCTTGCCCTTCAGTTCGGGCATCACCAGCGAGATCGCCTTGGCGGCGCCGGTGGAAGTAGGGATCATGGAGAGCGCGGCGGCGCGGGCGCGGCGCAGGTCACTGTGGGCCATGTCGTGGATCTTCTGGTCGTTGGTGTAGGCGTGAATGGTGGTCATCAGGCCTTTCTCAATGCCCCAGTTGTCCTGCAGCACTTTGCAGAAGGGAGCCAGGCAGTTGGTGGTGCAGGAGGCGTTGGAGACCACGTTGTGGTTCTTGGCGTCATACTTGTCGTCGTTCACGCCCATCACTATGGTGATGTCCTCGCCCTGCGCGGGAGCGGAGATGATGACCTTCTTGGCGCCGCCCTTTACAATGTGGTTCTCGGCGCCTTCCACGGTCTTGCCCTTCTTGTTCACGCCGTCCTTCTTGATGGTGAACAGGCCGGTGGATTCAATGACAATGTCCACGCCCACGGACTTCCAGTTGATGGCGGCCGGGGACTTTTCCTTGAACACCTTTATGATCTTGCCGCCCACGGAGATCTGGTCTTCGCCTATGGCCTTAACCTCGCCGGCGAGCTGGCCGTGCACGGAGTCGTACTTTAAAAGGTGGGCGTTGGTCTTGGCGTCGGTCAGGTCGTTTATCGCGACCAGTTCCAACTGACCGTCGGTGCGCGCGAGAATAGCGCGGGCGACCAGCCTGCCTATGCGTCCGAAGCCGTTAATGCCGATTTTAGTAGCCATGTGCGTGAGTCTCCTTGAATGATTACAATAATAAGAACCAAATCTATATAAAGCGACGCCTAAATTGTAGCAAATTTGGGATTTCCGGTTCTTCCCCCCATAAAGCGGAACCCCGCCTTGCGGGCGGGGCTCCGGACCTATCTAGGCGAAGCCTCGATAGCAGCACCTACAGGGGGGCTATAGCCAGCCGGGGAGGCGGATATCGGACGCCGGGACCCCGAGAAAATCCCGTTCGATGCTGTGCAGGTTCCTGACATATTTGGGCAGGTCCTCGGCCCGCGCGTCCATGGAGAACACATCCACGGCGGCCTGGAACCGGGCCGCCAGCGCAGCAGGCTGGAGCAGCCCCCTCTCCGCCATGGCGCGTATGTCCGCCGCGTCATTGGCGCTGAACCGCTTGAGCTTGCTCACAACCACATCCGTCACGTCCAGCGCGACCACGTCGAAGTTTTTAAGACGGGGCAAACCCGCCTGCCTAAAGTTCGGCCTTTGCGGCAGAAATGGGATGGCGTGGTTAACTATATCCAGGTAAAGCCGGTATTTCACGGCCAGCACGCTGTCGCGCCCTGCCAAAGCCAGAAGTTCCCGCCGTACTTCCCCGGCTATATCCGCCGTCTCGAGAATATCGCTGTCTTTGGTGCCGCGGGAATACCCCGTACCCAGCATAAGCGCCGCCGAACCGATAACGCGCAACTGGACCTTGCCGGCGGCTGCTAACCGCCAGCTCCTGTCCAGTTCGGTAAAAAACTCCTTAATTATCTCCACGGCCGTCCCTCAGGGCTTCATTAAAATCTTCGGCGGTGATGCGCGTGACTATCCCCCATTTGCGGGCTACCGCGGAGCGCGCCGCGCGCGCTTCAGCCGCCCCCTCCTCGCTAAGTATTTCCCGGTCGAGGATGTCCTCAGCCCCCGGCTTCGGGGCCGGCCAGGCGGCCAGCGCCGCCCCGATTAGGAGTTCCGCCCTGCGGCACTTAAGCCGCCAGGCTTGACCGACACGCGGCAGCTCCGCCCGTATAGCCCCAAGCACATTCTCCAAAGCCCACCCAAGGCGCGCCTCATACCCGGCCTCGGCGGCTTTAAGCCGGAGCCGCCCTAAATTAACCCGCTCTATCTGGGCCACCAGCACGGGCGCCACGGCCGCCACCTGGCGAGGAGAATCCGCGGCTATCAGCGCCTCCAGTATTACCTCGTCCACCCGTTTTGAACTTTCAAAAGCGCCCAGGGAAGAGTCTTCCCGGAGATGCCCGGCCCCTAAACGCGCAAGGGTATTCTGCAGTTCCGCCCCCGCTTTCTGGCGCGAAACCGAAAAATAATCCAACTGCAGGTTGAACGTGCTAATGACCAGCACCAATTGTTCGGCGGTAAAAGACCCGTCTCCCCGCTCTATCTCCGACAGGCGGTTCTGCGAGATCCCCAGTAAGGCGGCCAGGCGGACCTGGCTCCAACGTCGGCCCAGGCGCAAGTCCCGCACCTTTGAGGCTATTGCCGCTCTAATTTTTTCCATATCTTTTTTCATATCGGTATACCGATAATCATATCGCTATACCGATAGTATAGCAGGCAAAACCCTGAATTTCAAGCCCCCCCATAAAAGCAGAACCCCGCCTTGCGGGCGGGGCCAACCAGCGAATGCGCGAACCCTTTACTTATACTTAAATAGCCCCGCCAGCCGCTTAAGCACGTGCTCCCGGGCCATGGGGTTCTTTATCCGCGCCGCCCAGGCCCGCGCCTTTTTAAGTTCCAGCCTCTCAAGGTCCAGCTCCGGGAAGTGCGAGAACTGCCTTTTGCGGAAAGCCGATACATACAGGCAGTCCACCAGCGCCTTTTCCGGGGAAGCCAGGGCAAAACCGCGCCTGGCATCCCAGTCAAAACCGCAGAACATCTCCGGCGCCAGGTGATGCAGGGCAAAGCTGCCCGCGCGCGTGGCCAGCAGCCGGGTATGCGCCGTGGAAGCCAGCGTTATCACCTGCGGTATCTGCTCTATAACCCCGTGCAGGTGCAGCGCGCTGGTAAAGGACACATAAACGCGTTGTTTGGGCAGCAGGTGCGGCACAACCTCGTACTGCCCGGGCGGCTCCGCCCCGGCCGACCAGAGGCCGTGCCCCAGCCGCAGCGCCAGCCCCTGCCGCTGCATTACCGCCAGCCCCTGCGAAACCACCGAGCCGGAACGCAACGAAACCGCCCCCAGCTCCGCTGAGGTAAAGACCCTGCGGCCTAAGGCCGCCACATGGCCGGCAAGACTTTTCTCACCTGTTCGCCGCATAGAGTTCCTCCACAAAGGCGGCCGCTTTCAATTTCACCTCGTCCCAGGCTTCCGGGGCCAAGTACATCTCCCTGTCTCCCGGAGCCAGGTACGCGGCCACCGCGTCCCGGAACAGTTCGAACCCCGGCTCCAGCACACTCTCCTTGACCCGGGCCATTTCCCCTTCAGGCAAGGGCAGCGTGATCTGCCCCGGGCTCACCTGCGAAGAGAGCAGGTACAGGTCGAAAATATCCCGCGCCTGCAGCACGGAGCGAGACAGCACCGCCCCTATCTTCTGCGCGGCGGCGAGACCCGCCGGATAATGCCGCACTATCAGCGGCGCCATGGCGTAAGGCCGCAGCACGGCCGCGGGGATGCTTTCCGCCGCCGGCTCCCCGGAAAAGCCCCGGCGCGAGAACTCCACCTTGGTAAAATAATCCCCTCCCCCCTCCGTAAGAATGTGCACTTTGAAGCGCTGCGTAACGGCCGTCTGCTTGGCCGCGGCCATGTCCGGGGGCGTAACGCCGGTTATGCCGTAGGTCCGCAGGTTCTCCCGGAAAGAAGGGGAATTGAGGATACGCAGCACGCGCTTCTGCAGGGACGCCACCGGCAGCCCTTCAACGTCAATATCCATGTCCTCGGAATACCGGACGCTCTTAAAGAAAAGCCGCAGGTTCACTCCCCCCTTGAGCGCCCAGAACCGCGGCGGCATATCCGCCGCCAGGTAGCGCAGGAATTCAAGATGAAAGATCTCCCGCAATTGAAGCTGTGAGTACATATATGTATTATAATTTAGTTTTAACTAAATTTCAAGACTTATTTACACATCCCCTGTATCCCCCCTCAAAAGCCTTCCCAACCTGCAATAGCATAGCAGGCGCCCCCGAGTGGCCATTGGCCCTGCCGCATCAAGCGCTATGCGCAACAGGCGGCCAGCGTAGTGTCGACATAAAAAGCGGAACCCCGCCTTGCGGGCGGGGCTCCCCTCTCCGTCATCCCGGCGAAAGCCGGGATCCAGTTATTTGCCTATGGCCTTAACGTCGAAGCCTAACTTGCGCAACTGCGCGTGCGGCAGGATATTGCGGCCGTCGAACAGGAAAGCCGGCTTGCGCATAGAGGCGTACAAGCGCTTATAATCCAGCGTTTTGTACTCTTCCCAATCGGTCAGCAGCACTATGGCGTCCGCGTCCTTGGCCGCGGCGTAGGGGTCCGTGGTGGTCTTTATCTTCGCGGCCAGCGGGCCCAGGTCCTCGGCCACGTGTTTGAGGGCCTTCGGGTCCGTTATCACTATTTCCGCCCGCTCTTCGGCCAACATCTGCGTTATGGCAATGGCCGGGCTCTCGCGCGTGTCCGAAGTATTGGCCTTGAAGGCGAAACCGAACACAGCGATCTTCTTGTTGGCCAGGGTGTTGAACATGGTCTTTATGATGTTGCCCACCAGGCGTTCCTGCTGATACTCGTTCATCAGCACCACCTGCTGCCAGTAGTCCGCCACCTCGTTAAGGCCGTAGCTCTCGCAGATGTACACCAGGTTCAGAATGTCCTTCTTAAAGCAGCTCCCGCCGAACCCGGGGCCGGTCTTGAGGAACTTGGGCCCTATGCGGCTATCCATGCCTATGGCGCGGGCCACCTCTTCCACATCGGCGCCGGTGGTCTCGCACAGGGCGGACAGGGAATTAATGGAGCTCACGCGCTGCGCCAGGAAAGCGTTAGCGGCGAGCTTGGAAAGTTCGGAAGACCACAGGTTGGTGGTCAGGATCCTTTCTTTGGGCACCCAGGTGCCGTACACGTCGGCCAACGCCTTTATGGCCGCCTTGCCCTTGGCCGTCTGGTGGCCGCCAATCAGCACGCGGTCTGGCTTCTCCAGGTCGGCAATGGCGGTACCCTCGGCCAGGAACTCCGGGTTGCTCAGCACTTCGAAGTGATACTTGGGATGGCGCTTGAGGATGCTCTCCATGGCCTCGGCGGTGCGCACCGGCAGGGTGCTCTTCTCCACCACTATCTTGTCGCGGTTGGCCACCTTCACAATATTGCGCGCGGTGGCTTCCCAGTACTGCAGGTCGGACGCGCAGCCAGCACCCCGGCCGAAAGTCTTGGTAGGCGTGTTCACGCCCACAAAAATTATGTCGCAGTCCCTTATGGCCTTGTCTATGTCCGTGGAGAAGAACAGATTCTTGCCGCGGCGGCGCTTAACCACTTCGGCCAGCCCGGGCTCGAAAATGGGCAGCTTGTCGGAATTCCAGGCGTCTATGCGTTCCTTATTGATGTCCACCACCACCACCTTGCGGTCGTGGTTATGGTCGGCTATCACGGCCATGGTAGGCCCGCCAATGTAGCCCGCCCCTATGCAGCAAATGGATCTGTTCATTTTTTTCATCAAAAAACTCCTTCAAAGGAAACCCGGAGACAATTTTATCAGTATAAAGCACGCCGCGCAAATCCGCAAGGCCAAACCGTAGCCAAGTATGCGAATATTGCGCATTGCAATACGCAATACTTGCCGTGCAGTTTAAACCTCGCCAGGGCGGGAAGTCAATGTGTGGAATAGATGCTGCACAAGCGCTGGCGGTCCTCGTTAACCTGGTCGGCCTTGAAATATATCTCCACCAGTTCTACGGCGTCCGTCTCCGGGTAATATGCGTAAATAACGCGGATGCCGGACTTTACCCCGCGCCCCTTAAGCGCCTTGCACGCGAATTTCTTGACCTTGAAGACCTGCGGGACTTCGAACGGGAGCCCCGTCAGGCGAAAGATGCCGCCGTTATCCACATGCAGCTTATGGTAGATATTAAGCTGCGTCCGCACAAGTGTAGCCAGGTCTTCTTCAAGCGTACGGAACCTCCGGAGCAGTTTCTTCAAGTCCCGGCCAAACTCCTCGCGGCGGACCACACTCCTAAATATCGTCACCATATTCCCGCACCGAGTACTCCGAAGTACGGTAGAACACCGCTTCGTAATCCATCTTCTCCCCCTCCGCGGCCGTCATCCACGGCACATCTTTGTGGGAATAGTCGCTTATCTGCGCGGCGTTCATATCGGAAAGCTTGCCCAGCACCTGGTCTATCACCTTTATTTCCCGGGCGGACAAGGCGGAAATATCCGCCGCCTTGCAAGGCAGGTACTTGGTCTGCGGAAAACTGAAATACTTATTGTCCACCTTTATCAACTCCCCGCGCTTCTCCATAAGCCCTATAAGTTTGCGGAACTCCACAGGCGTAGGGCCATAGTGGTTCTTTATGTACGTGGCTCCTATAAACTGCTCCTCGTACTTCTCGTAGTAGTTGAAGTCCATAAAGTAAAGGAGCTTGTACAGCACTGTCTCCCCGATGTTCGGCTTGGCGCCCACGGAATTTAGCACGTACAGAAGCACCTGCCGGAACTTGTCCATATTGCGCTGCGGCACGCTTATGCGCAGCTGCGGCGCGGCCTCGTAGGCGCCCGCCGGCTCCGCCGCCACGGAAACGTCCGGCAGCGGCGCCGTGCCAAGTATCTGCCCCACGGAAGCATTGAGAGCGCGCGAAAAAGCCGGCAGTTCCTCCGCCGAAACTTTGCGCGTCCCGCACTCTATCTGCGAAATTATAGGGCGTGAAAGCTTTACCGCGGCTCCGAGCTCTTCCTGGCTCAGCCCGAGTGTCTCACGCAACGCGTGAATATTTTTGCCGATCATAATTTCCCCTCCGCACTTATAGTATAGCAGCCGAAAGATAACCTGTCAATAGGCAGTCGGATAATCTTACATATCAGCAAAAAAAATACCCCCCGTTTCCGGGGGGCGGCGACCCTATCGAGGCGAAGCCTCGATAGAGACTCTCACTTCAGCGTACGGCGGATTTAGCAGTATAGAAGAGCAGAATCAAACCCCCGGTTTGCCTTAAAAGGCGGTTTTGGTGTAACCTATTGGGAATGGGAACAGAATTTTCATATCCAAAACTCAAGAACCGGCTGGGGCTCCTGCTCCTGTTCATATTCGACCTTCTGACACTAGTGCTCATTTTTCAACTTTCCGCGGCTTTCCGCGCAGACATCCTTCCCATTTTCATCAGCACTTTTCATAGCGGGGATTTTCACCTATCCCAATACCTGTGGATTTTCCTCATCTGGGAAACCATTCTTATTTATGGCGAAGGTTACTCCCGACGTTTTGTATTTTGGGATGAAATAAAGTTTTTGTGGAAATCCGCATTCTTCGCCATGGCCGCCATATTGGTAATGATCTTCGTGATGAAGAGAGGCATCGAATACTCCCGCATAGTTGTGATGACAATGTTCTTTGTTTCTTTAGTGGTATTTCCGATTGCCCGCATTAACTTCAAAAAAGCCCTCTACAACTCCGGCCTGATGCTGAGGAAAATACTCATAGTGGGTTCCGGCGAGGCCGCGCGCAAGGCCATGGCCGCCATGCAGGATGAGCCCAACCTCGGCTACGCCATAGCCGGCTTCGTGGATGACAAACCCAGCGAAGACGAGATCTCCGGCCACAAGGTGCGGCGCCACCTGGAAAAGCTGGAGCGCTACATAACCTTCGGCGGCATACACGACGTTATAGTGGCCAAACCGGAACTCCCCCGCGAAAAACTGGTGGAGCTAATAAACCACATACAGCATAAAGCGGAGAACACCCTGTTCATACCCGACATTTCCGGCATAGCCGTGTCCGGCACGGAGTTGCGCCACTTCTTCCGCCAGCAGACCATTATCATACAGGTAAAGAACAACCTGGCGGCCCCGCTCATCTACGGCACCAAGCGCGTAATAGACTACGCCTCAGGGCTGGCCATAGCCATAGTCTTCCTGCCGATAATGCTGCTGATCGCCCTGATAGTAAAACTCGACTCAAGCGGCCCCGCGCTCCTTAAGCAGAAGCGCCTCGGCAAGAAAGCCAGAGAGTTCTACTGCTACAAATTCCGCACCATGCTGCCCGACGCCGAAGCCCGCCTGCAGGAACTGCTGGAGAACAGCCAGACCGCCCGGGAAGAGTACGACAAATTCTGGAAGCTCACCGACGACCCGCGCATAACGCGCGTGGGCAATATCCTGCGCAAGACCTCGCTGGACGAACTGCCGCAGATCCTCAACGTGCTGCGCGGCGAAATGAGCCTTATAGGCCCCCGCCCCTACCTGCCGCGCGAGTGGGACTATATAAAGGAAGAGAGCCCGGTAATACACGCCCTGCCGCCCGGCATCACCGGCCTGTGGCAGGTGAGCGGCCGCAACAACCAGGACTACGCTTTCCGCATAGCCATGGACAGCTGGTACGTGAAGAACTGGAACCTGTGGCTGGACGTTATGATTTTCTTTCGGACTATCGGGGTTGTGCTGAAGCGGGACGGCGCTCGCTAGTCTTTCCTTCCACAAAAGCTTTCAATTTGCTCCGGAATATCTCTTCCGAGAACCTCAGGCTGTTGGCCCTGCAGTCTGAAGGGCTGAAAAAAACTTTTTCAAAATTCTTCACGGCTTCGGCCAGCGAAATCTCTGTCTGCTCGCGGAAGAAGAGGCCGCTCACACCTTCCTGTATGGTTTCCAACGCCCCCCCGCGGCCGTAAGCTATTACCGGCGTGCCGCAGGCCTGCGCCTCCAGCGGGGCTATGCCAAAATCCTCTTCCGCGGCGAAAACGAAAGCTTTTGCCTTGCGCAAATGCCCGGCCACCACCTCCGCCCCGGCGTGGCCAAGGAAAGTCGTGTTCGGCCCGGCGGCGGCCCGTACCTTTTCTCGGTCGGGCCCGTCGCCTATAACTATCAGCTTCTTGTCAGGCATCCCCGCGAAAGCCCTTACTATCAGGTCCACCTTTTTATACGGCACCAGGCGTGAGACCGTAACGTAGAAATCCTCTTTCTGCTCGCAAAGAGTGAAGGAATCCGTATCTACAGGCGGGTAGATCACCTCGGCGTCCCGGCCATAGGCGTTCTTTATGCGTTCCCGCACGTACTCCGACAGCGTGGCGAAATGATGCACCCGCTTAGAGTTGTCCGCGTCCCAGCGCCGCAGCCAGGCCATGAGCGCGCGGGCGGCGAGCCCTTTAACCCCCTTGTCCAGGCCGGCCTCTTTTAAATACTGTTCGCGCAAATCCCAGGCATACCGGAACGGCGTATAACAGTAACAGAGGTGCAGTTGTTCGGCCGAAACCCTTACGCCTTTGGCCGCGGCGTGAGAACTGGAAAGCACCACCTCGTAGCCTGAAAGATCCAGCCGTTCGGCGGCAAAAGGCATAAGCGGCAGGTAACTGCGGTATTTTTCTTTAGCCAGCGGGAGTTTCTGCAGGAAAGACGTTTTCGAGGGCTTGTTCAGCAGGAAGCCGCGCTCGGCTTCGGGAATAAAGTCCAGCAGGCAGAACAGATCCGCCTGCGGGAACACGGCCAGCATCTGGGCCAGGGTATTCTCGGCCCCCCCCTTGGTAACAAGCCAGTCGTGGACTATGGCTACCTTCATGCTCGCCTGGCTTCCTCGAAGATCTTCAGGTGCTCCGCGGCGGAGCTCTCCCAGCTGAACTGCGCCGCCCGCGCCAGCCCGGCTTCGCGCAGCGAGGCGCGAAGTACCGGGTCGCCGGCCAGGCGCTCTATGCCGCGGGCTATGCTGGAAGGGTCAAACGGCTCCACGTAGACTGCCGCGCTGCCGCACACCTCCGGCAGGCTGGCCGCCCGGGAAACCACCACAGGACAGCCGCAGGCCATGGCCTCGAGCGGCGGCAGGCCAAACCCCTCGTAGAACGACGGATAAGCGAAGAGCGTCGCCATGTTGTAGAGGGCGCCCAGTTCGAAGTCGGTTATATAGCCCAGGTAGACGGCGTCGCGCTTAAGTTCCGCCAGCAGGCTCATTATCTCTTTATTCTCCCAGCCCTTGAACCCGGCAAAAACCACCTTGTAGGCGGACCGGATCTCCTTAGGCAGGCTGACATAAGCTCGCAGTAGATTTATAAGGTTCTTGCGCGGCTCCATGGACCCCACGCAGAGTATGAATTTTTCCGGCAGGGAGAACTTGGCCCTGACCGGCGCCAGCTCCTCGCGCGACATCGGACGGAAAACTTCCCGGTTAAAACCCAGCCGCACCGTGCGCACTTTCTCCGCCGGCAGACCGAACTTGTTTACCGCCTCGTCCCTCACAAAATCGGAAATGGCTATTATGCGGTCCGCCCGGCCTATGTTCTTCCAGAACTTCCGGCGGAAATATTCCATGCGCTCGCTGGGATGCCACTGCGGATACAGTTCGAAAGAGAAATCCATTACCGACACCACGGTGCGCCGCGCGCGGATCTTGAGCGGTATGAAGTTCGGCTCGAAATACAGGTCGAAGGGCTTCAACGTCAGCGGGGAGATGTTGTCTTTAATGGCCCGCGCGAATTTCTTGGCGGCCGGCACCTGCTTTACTATCTCTTTTATCTCGTAGAAGAGGCCTTTCCCCTCGGCCGCGAAGAGTTTCTTGGTGTAATAGCCGTAATAATAGGAATACTCATGCTCCGGCGCCACGCGCGCCAGCGCCTTGGAGGTCTGGAAGATATAGTTCCCCACGCCGGTAAGCGTGGAGAGCAGCGGCGTGGCGTTTATGGCTATCCTCATAGTTTGTAGACCGAAACCTGGCCAAAGACCTTATACGGCTTCAGCTTCTTCAGCACGGGCGGCGGCACGTTATTATTATAAGTCTTCTCCGTCCTGTCTTTCGAAAAATGTTTCGTCAGTTCCGGCGGAATGGAAGCGTAAAGTTCTGGGTGCACTATCAGGTATTTCACCCCGGCCTTGCGCAGGATTTCCAAGGTCTTAAGGTCCGAAGGATAATTCACCTTCTGGAAAAAGTCCCAAGATTCTTTAAGTATCGGGCTCGTGCCGTTAACAAGGCGCTTGTGGTGGAAGGTCTGCCAAAGCATATAGGTGTAGAAGCCGGCCTCATCATTGGGCATCATGGGGTATTCCGCCACTATAAAGTCTCCCGGCTCTGCGGCCAGCCACTCGTACACCGGCGGCGGCGGCTTAACCTGCATGCCATAATTATGCGGAATACCGCGGTATTCAAAAAGAAGAAGCGCCGTAAGGGCCCCGGCCAGCGCGTAGAACCTGGTTTTAGACATAACACCGGCAAGGTGCGCCAGCGTAACCGCGGCCCCGCAGGCCACAAAGAAGTTCACCAGTATGCCGAACCTGGAATAAACCCGGAACATGGGCGCTATCTTATGGGTAAAGTATCCTATCAGCGGGATCTTAACCGGGCCCAGCGGGATATACGGCGGGAAGGACATTATAACCATGAAAGCCGCGGCTATAGCGAAGAAGAGGAAGTAAAACCGGCGCTCGGGGCTGAACTTGTTCCTGAAGAACAGACCCAGGCCGGCAAAGAACAGCCCCAGCGGGGCCAGCCCCAGGTAAAGAGTCTGCTCGGTAGTATTGCTGCCGTGCAGGTGGGTCCCGATGAATCCTTCGAAGATTCGGCCAAGCACCGGGTGATCTATAGACGGCAGGAAATATTCCCACATGCGCACGGAATATACCACCAAAGCCCCTAGGTCCCGCACCCGGCCTGTCTGCACCAGTTGCGTCCTGCTTCCGGAGAACATCTCTACCAGCGCCTTATATTCGAAAGGGAGTATAAAGAGCGCGGCAAAAAAGGCAACGACTAAATAATTGAGAATGGCCCTATTTAGGAAGAAGACCTGCCCCGATCTTTTCCAAATGAACAGGTCGAAAGCCGCGAAGGCCAGACACGCGAAGGCACAGAAATATCCCATGTATATGGAAGTCAAAGTGACCAAGGCGAACGCGGCCCCCACCAGCGCGGCGGACAGGAACGTCCGTTTTTCGCCGTTGCGAATCAGGGCCAGCACCAACAGCGGGACGAATATGTTCAGCGAAAAATTGAGGTGCCCCCCCGCGCCGTGAGCCAGGGCCGGCGGTGCAAAACCAAAAACCAGGCCACCGAAGAACGCCGCTAAGCCGTTCTTCACTAAGGAGCGCAGGCACAGGAAGGCGGCTAATGCCGTGAGCGGAAAACTGGCCAGCACAAGCAGGTTATAGCCCGGCACAGCGCCAAAAAGGCTCGCCATGGACGTCATCAGGAAGTCAGCTACCGGCTGGGAGAATGTGCGCGGCAGGACAAACCCGTATGGGGCACCTAGCATGTTGGTGGCCGAAGTGGAAATAAACCCGGACCAAAGCGTCCAAACAGTGCCAGCCGCGTCCCCTGGACCGCCCAGCAGGACCGAGCCGGGGGCCAAGACCAGCGGCCAGGTCAAGAATACGGAAAAACAGAAGTAAACCGCAAAAGCCGCGGCAGGCTGAAGTAAGCGCTCAGTTAACCGCACATACACCTCCGCACATATCACTTCCTTGGGAAGAAAATATCCTTCCCCATGCTCATCGCTCCCATGGCTATGCAAAGCCAGGCCAACGCCGCCGCCGGATCGGCCGCGCGAGCGCGGCCGGTGAGCGTTATAAGCGCTGCCGGCAGCAGCAGCGCGCAGGCTAGCAGAAAATATATCCGGTAGCCTTCTTTTAATAAATCCTTGAGCCATGTAGGCAGCCGCGGCGCAAGTAACCTCCGGAAAACCGCTACAAGACAGAAAATGCCAGACATAGCCGCGAATACAAGCAGGAAATCGGCTTTGAGCTTCGCGCTATCCAGTGGATCGTAAGCACTTTTCGCCGGCATGGCATTTTTCACCGCCGGTGGAGGAGCGGGCGGGGCGGCAAGCATTACAAGCGATACTTTACCTGTGTTTATGCCGGCAGGCCTAGAGCCGCGGGCATAGACAGCCCGAAGGCGCCCCCCCGTTACAAACGCGTCACCAAAAGCTTTCGCACCCTCCAGCTGCACAACCAGCCTCCGCTTCCCCCCGGAAAGAAGCTTGGTTCTGGACTGCATTTTGAGGATTAGCCCCCCATCCTCCGGAAGGTCGAGGTCGTATGCCAACCGCTGCAGCAATACCCTTGCTACGGGGTTGCGTACCGGCGGCGCGTCAGCCGCCTGCCGGATGAACACCGATATCTCTTTGAGATGCGGAGTGGGGCAGCCGGGCAGCTGCTCCAAGAGCATGCGTTTAAGGTCTATGCGCCGGAATTTTTCCATGCCGGAATGGATATCCTGGGCCGGCAATACCGGGGACTCAACAATTCTCTCCAGAAGCCACCGTTCGGAAGAGGCGAGGCGGAGATTGAGCCCTACGATATCCGCGTCCGGAGGCAGGTAAATGTCCATGGCAGCCAATCCGGAGAGCGGTACCCGCAAGCGAACCTGAGCCATCAGAATATTGCCCAGCATGGCGTACCGCCATTTCCCGTCAGGCTTGGCGTCGAAGAGTTTAGAGAAGAAGAACTTGCGGTCCTTGGGGACCCAAGACTCACTCCCGGCCGACAACTCCAGGGCAGGCACTGGCAGGTATCTTGCTTCTACCGCGGTGGCGTTAACCTTGATGTAGCGGCGGGTATACGGCGACCGGGCCGTCAGGTCCAATTCAAAGACCATGGCCGCCGGTTCGATGGCGGAATTCAGGGAATAATCGACCCAGGCCTCGTCGTATTCCGCCACATTGGTTTGCGAAGAAACGGAAAAGGCCAGGGGTTCCGGGCTCTTGCCAAGATTCGCATACAGTACAGCCGTCTCCTCGGCTACCGAGTTGGAATCCTGCCAGACCCCGCCGTAAGAGAGGTCGCAAAAGGCCAGAAGGGAAGTCAGAGCCAAACACATTCTGAAAATCTTATTCATGCTCCCCTCCGGCAACCGGCTTACGCCGCAAGAGCGGAGCCACGGCAAGGGCCAGCGAGATAGCTATCAATCCCACTGCGGTCAACAGCCCCAAATACACGGCGGCCTGCGGCAGGAAAAACACATCGACCGCAAAATCCCCACCCAGTTTGTTCGCGTCCGGATCTACATACCATGCATTGGCGAAAGTATTGGCGGGAAAATGCGGGACATCCAACGGCGCCCGCCATGCGTAAAACAGGTCCCGGAACGACGGGGAGTTGCCGTGATCCCCTTCCGCGGAATTGTATCGGGGATAGGTTATTAGGGGGTGCGCTCCACCGCCAGGTGCTTTAAGTCCACCCTTGAACAGTTTCCAGCCGGGGTGGAAAGTTTCCCCCATAACCAGCCAGAACGGCCCGGACGCGCCCTGCACGGAAACCTCATACCTGGCCGAATTAATCCTGCGGAACACTATCTTCGCGGGGAGCTTCCCCCCGTTACCGTGTAGCCGGATGCGTCCGGCATCCGCCTCGTCGATAAATAGGCGTGGGCCGGCCGCCGCAACTGGCCCGAGTTTGTGGACCAGTCCCTGGATTCCGCCGCTGTAAACTACCGGCTTAGCGGCGGTGTAGAACTGCGGAGAGTCATAGGCGGTCGGCAGGCGGTACAACTTAAGTTGGCCAACTTCTTTCTCCAGCCGCAAGCCCTTTTCACTGGCGAAATAATCCGCCAACGCCTTTTTGTCCTTATTGACCCACCAATTCAGCTCTTTTATAGCGGTCCAGTTTATGTCGCCGTGAAGCAGAAGATAGCGCGCGTTGAGCAGGGAAAAAAGCGGCAGCAGCCCTTCATAAGACCTGGCCTGTATCTTCTCGCCTATGTATAGCGGCAGGTCGTAATAGAAGCCGTAATTGGCATAGATTACCGGCTTAGCCGAAAAAAAACGAATAAAATCCGCACCGGAGTAGCCGCCATCCTCCCATTTGTAAATGCTGTTGCTGTTGCGGGAAAGCGGCAAAGAGAATATGCGGAACTCGCCAGGTTGCGCCTTGGTCCAGGCATAGAGCTCACTGTAGCTCTCCGGTACTTTAGCACGCGCGGAAGGAATTATCCCCCCGCCTGAGAATATCACCTGCCCGTTCCAGAACGGGAACATGTAAACCACGAAAAGGAGGACTCCCAGCGCGGCCCCGACCGCCCAGGCCCATTTTCCAGACTTCGTATGGGAATGTTCGATAACGGCCCCCGCGCCATAGCCTGCCAGGCAGCAGAACGCGAACGACGCCATTAGCCCCCATTTTTGGTAGCCGGCCCGGAAAGCCGTACCAAAGAACGGCAGATGAGAATTCATCCAAAAGTTGATACTTTCCAAAGGTGGATAAGCGCCTTTCATCATGAACAGGGTGGCCAGCAGCAGCGAGGTGAAGTAGAAAAGGAACGCATAGGCGCGCTTTTCCGCCAGCACCAGGCCGCCGAGCAGAAGGAACGGAGGCAGGAATCCAAGCAGGATGAAGAATGGCTCCTTATATGCCTTGGCCCAGGCGTAGTAAGGCGTCCAAGGTCGCCAGGACTCATGCATGGACCAAAGCCCCTGCAGTCGCAGGTTTTCCGAAAGCGGCGCGCTGTTCATACTGAATGTTTCCAAGTTGGACGCGAAGGCCATGGTGGCGTTGGAAGCGGCCGCGCTCTGGGCCGCAATGCCTTTAACGAACGGGATTACCCAGTAAGAGCTCGCCAGGCCCCAGGCCAGAAATAAAAGCACGATTAAAAGGATAGTCCGGCCCACAGGCAGGCCTTTACGCAAGGAGAGCAGTACATGGAAGGCGGAAAAAGAACCGAACAACAGCAGGTGAACCACTCCGACAACAGGGTTCATGTAGGAGTACGTCCCGCACACGAACCACGCCAGGAACATCCAACCCCAATCGGAAAATCTCCCGGTGCGAAGCATCCTCGTCAGCAGGAACATCAGCGGCGGCGTCATGGAATAGCCCGCAATCAGCAGCCCGGAAGCCAGGTGCCACGGGACCAGCAGTGAGTACGGGTTCATCATGTAAAAAAGCGCCGCAAAGAGGCGAGCCGGGCGGGACAAACCAGACTCCGCACAGAATGCGTACATACCAAGGCCGGAAATCGAGAACCACAAGAAGAACATCAGTTTTTCGAATGAAACCAGAGAAAGGCCTATCCAATCCGTTAAGACGCCAAGCAGTGAATATGGGAAGATGGATCCCAATTGACCGGCGGCCGGGTAGCCCATAGAAATGGAGTGATCCCAGAGGAACGTCGAGACACTGAGATAAACCTTCCTGTCTAGGGGAAAGCAGAAATCCCCGACATTTATCAGGTTGTCGCCCCTGAACCAGGTAAGGGACAGCGCAGAAATCGCCAGGAGGAACAGCAAGTCTGGCAATATTTTTTCAAACTTCACTTCTTCCATAGGCTGGCGGTGCCCTCTTTCTCTATCTTGCGGGAATTCAGCAGCATCCTGAGGAACTGCCGGCCAAGTTTATACATGTAGACCAGGTCTTCAAAGTTTCGGACCTTAAGCAGGAACATCCACGGGCTGCGTAAACGCGCGCGCATCACCCGGGAGAACCCCTCGGATTGGAAACGGATCAGGTCGGAGTGGCTGAACTCCTTGGTATCCACCCCGCGGACAATGGTGGACGCATCCTTTGGAAGCAGGCCTGCTTCCGCATAGTAGTCGTACATACGCGTCCCAGGGAAAGGGTTTGCAATGTAAAAAACGGCAAAATCCACCCCGGAATCCACCGCGAAGGAGATGGTGTCCTCGATGGATTCCCGTTTCTCGTAAGGGAAACCTATTATAAAAGTGCCTATCGTCCACATTCCTATGCTATTGGCATAGTGGATAAGCTCTTTAGCAATGGCATAATCGTATTTTTTCCCTATAAACTTGAGAGTGTCTTTATTGCCGGACTCCAGACCAAAGGTAAGACGGTAGCAACCGGCCTTCTTCATCTTTTTGATAAGCGGTTTATCCATCAGCCAGATGGCTATGCCGTTGGGAGTGGTCCACTTAATATCCAACTTGCGGAGTATTATCTCGTCACATATAGCAGAAAGGCGGTCCTTGCTTACAGAGATACTATCGTCCAGGAAATGGATTTCCCCTGCGTCGTACTTCTTCATCAACTCTTCCATTTCATCTACCACATTGACGGCTGAACGCCCGCGCCATTTCCTGCCCCAAACTGTTTTTACCGCGCAATAAATACACTCGCCGGGACAACCGCGCGAACTTATCATGGTAATGAAGCGCTTGCGCATGGCATAATTTATCCCCTCCGAGGACCTGTGCAGGAAGGACTCCATCGGCAACAGGTGTCTGGCGGGGAATGGAATGGAATCCAGGTTTTCTATATAAGGCCTAGGGGCGGACAAATGCAGTTTCCCCTCCTTCATCATGCCGGTTCCTGGAGTTCCTTCCAGCGACTCTCCTTTTTCCTGGCGGCGGGCCAGGTCCAGAAGGGTTTCCTCCCCTTCCCCAATTATCACCAAGTCGATATTCTTATCTGACAGGACGGAGCCGGGGTTGGAAGAGGCATGGGCACCTCCGCAGACCACCTTCACATCGGGATATAGCTCCTTGGCAAGCCGGGCCATATCGTGAACGTCGGCAGCGTGGGAAGTGGATGGAGCGGTAATCCCGACGATGTCGGGCTTTTCGGCCGCAATGCAGTTTGATATCTCCTGAGCTGGCAGGCCATATCTGACTTTTGAGCCTATATTCTCCCGCCTGTCGCAGCCCTGACCGGCGGCATCGAGCAAACTTACTTTAAAACCGTGTTTCTCCAGATAAGCCGCCAGGTAGGGGAGGCTTAGCATTGGCGCCGGCTGAGCCGGATCGTCTTTTGCCACGGTGATATAGGGATTTATAAGCAGAATTTTAGTCATAAAAAAGTCGGCAACCTACTTCTCAAAAACGCATTCGTAATTTAGAGTCATGCTCTTTTCCCGATCCAGCAGGTCCAGAGCTGAAAACACCATGTTCATCAGCAATATAGGCAATAAGAATACGGCGAGATACAGGTAATACGCCAAGGATTCCCGCTTAAGGAACAATTTAATCGGAAGAGTCGCCAATATGAGCGCCAGCAGATGAAAAATACCGCCATGCGGGGCAATGTGGGTAAGCTTTAACCCGGCGTCCTGGCCCAATTCTTTCAGCCCATAACGGGTAAACCGGAAGTAATCGTAAGGGATCATGTGCTCTTCAAAGCACAGGTGAGTCGTCAAAAAGAGCTTGCCGCCCGGCTTTAGAATACGCTGAAATTCCCTGAACCCCATATAAGGCCGCTTCAGGTGCTCCAGGACCTGCGTACAGACTATACAATCAAAACTAGCGTCCGGAATGCCCGGCAACCCCTCGTTAATATCCCCGACGTAATCCACGGAACCGGCAGCGTTCTGGCAGATATCCTGAGTGCGATACTCCGCTTGCAAGAAATACTTACGGAAGGGTGCGTCTTGGGAACCGATATCCAGAATGCGTTTACCGGGAGCGTCCGCCTGCAGCGCGGCAGCCTTTATAAACTCCTCCACCCGGTAATAATGGTAGCGCATGAACCGCACCGGCAGCACTTTCATAAAAGAGGCAAAGAATTTAGTTGTGTCCATATTTCGCAAACCAGTAGTTAAAGTTAAATATCCTGAGCAGGTAGAAACTGCGGTCCACTTTGCCGGTCATATGCTCATCATAGAGTTCCCGGACAAAGGCACAGTCGAAGTATTGGTTCTCCCGGAACAGATAATCCGCAAACAGGTCTTTCAATTCGTTGCGTATCCACTTATCCAGCGGGACTCCAAAACCTTTTTTGGGGCGGTAGATAATATCCCGGTCCACCAGGCCGGCGGCGATCTTCTTTAGAATATACTTCTGCTCGCCACCGCGTATTTTCCAACTCCCTCCAAGCGAGAAAGCAAACTCTGCCAGTTCTTTATCCAGCAGGGGATTGCGCATTTCCAAAGAGGCCGCCATGGTGGCCCTATCGCCCTTTACCAGGTACCAATCGGGGAGTTGTATCTTGCAATCCAAGTAAAGGCTCTTATTGATGACGTCTTTCTGGGTAAAAAGTCCGGCGTAACTGGAGGCCTCTTCAAAAACCTTCCCGGTATCTATGCTGTCGCGGTTCAGGAGCCGCGCGGCGTCACCAGGAATAAACCCGCCGCTGCCGAAGATGAACTGCCGTTCAGGGAAATCCATCCCGAAAACTTTAAATAGTTTGGCGTACTTATGCCCAGGCCCGGCCAGAGGCGCGGCCACCTTGGCCAGGCCGCCCAGGTAGCTGAACTTCTCAATAAAGTGCTGGGCCCGATATTTAGGATAACCGCCGAAGACCTCATCCCCCCCGTCGCCGCTTAAAGCCACCACGATCTTCTCTTTAGCGTATTTCGCCAGGAAATAAAGCGGGATTATGGCCGCGTCGGCCATTGGCTCATCCAGGTAGTCCAGAATGCCGATAAAATTATCCCTTACAACTGAATCCTCAAAATTACAGGCGTGGTAGCGCATGCCGTGCTGCTGGGCAACGCGCCGGGCGTAGGCCGTCTCGTCGGCGTCCGGTGAATTGGCGTAAGCGACTGTAAACGCGTCCGAACCGGGGGCCAGTTTACCGAGATAGGCGCCTATCAGGCTGCTGTCGCACCCACCGCTTAGGAATATACCAAGCGGCACATCCGACATAAGGCGTTTCTTTACGGAACCCTTGATAAGCGCTTCTGTCTTTTCAAGGATTTCGCCTTCGGAGATGTTTTTGTCTATCTGCACCGCCTCGAGGTTCCAGAATTTGCGTACGCCTATCACTTTCCACTTTTTAACATCGAACTGGAAGGTGGTGGCCGGCTCAAGTTTTTTTATCCTGTCGAAAATGCTGTTTGGAGACGGAATATACCCGTAAAAGAGATATTTAGACAACGACAATTCGTCAACACGCAACTTTGCCTTTATTTCCGGGTTGGCTATAATGGCCTTCAGTTCCGAAGCAAAACAAAAAGTGTCGTCGTCCAGGTAATAGTAAAGCGGTTTCTTGCCGAAATGGTCCCTGGCAAAGGTGAGGAGCTGTCTCTTATCGTCGTAGATGGCAAAGGCGAACATCCCCTCCAGCTTGTCCGCCAACCCCGGCCCCAGCTCTTTATAGGCGTTTAAGAGCACTTCCGTATCCGTGCGGCTTTTCCAAGAGTAACTTCCACGCAAAGAACTGCGAACCTCTTGGTAATTATAAATCTCTCCGTTAAAAACCATGGCAAGGCGCGCGGCCTCGTCCGTCATTGGCTGCCTGCCGGACTCGGTAAGGTCAAGGATGGATAGGCGCTTATGTCCAAAGGCAGCGTTAGCCGAGAAATATACACCCTCTTGGTCGGGACCGCGCTTGCCCATGGTCGCCAGCATGCGCGAAAAAAGCTCCCGGTTTACGGGGCCTTTCCTGTTAATTTGTCCCAATATGCCGCACATCTATTTAGAGGCCTCCGGGCCGAAGACAGTATTAAAAGCTTTTCCCCGGGTGAGCTCGTCGAAACGGTACTTAATCAGCCGCGCGGGAACGCCGCCCATTATGGCAAACGGCTCCACGTCTTTGGTGACTACGGCGCCGGCGCCGATTATCGCGCCACGGCCTATAGTCACCCCTGGAAGCACCACCACGTTGGCGGATAGCCAGACGTCATCACCTAGTTTTACAGGTGCCTCTTCGATCCACTGGCGACTTATCGGCACATCCCAGGCGGAATGCTTGTGGTTCGCGGTAATTATCTGGCAATTAGGCCCTATCAAAACATAATTTCCGATTTCCACCCCTCCAGCGCCGCCAATATCGGTGCCGTGATTAATGCAGCAGAAGTCTCCGATGGAGACATTACCGGGAGAAAGCAATCTGACTCCGGGAAAAAGATAAGTATGATGGCCCACATTCTTAGCCGCCAGACCCCAGGCCCGCGCGCGGAGGCCGGCCATGGCAAAGGAAAGAAAGTTGTATAACCACTTAAGTATCGCGATCATTTCAAGCTCCCGTAGTTTCTACCAGTATCTCGGGCAGAGAATTTTTCAAGCGTCCTGTCAGGATGTAGGCCACGCCGTCGCGCCAGCCGTACCAGTAAAGGCGTATCAGGTCGAAGCGGCCGTAGCGCAGAACAAGGGCGGAATAGATGAAAGCCCAGGCCCAGGAGAAGAAGAGCGCGTAAACGGCCTTTTGGAGTGAATTACCATAGCGGCCAACTATAAGCGCCCGGTTGCGTATTGTGCAGTAGGCCTTGGATTTGAATTCGCCGCCCAGGGTGCGCGGGCTGAATTCGTAAGGGATGTCGTGGTAAGTAATGGCAGCTTTTACGATCACGGAGCGGTAGCCGTGCTTGGCGGCGTTGTAGCTGAAATCCGGTTCGGTAAAGGTCTGCATCAGGGCTTCGTCGAAATAGCCGGCCTCCTGAAAGACCTTGGCCCGGATCATGAAGACGTTGGGCACGCCGTCGGAATCGCAGGCCGGCGCGGGGGTGGCGTCTATGTGGCCGCTGGTCTTGCCGGTGAACAGGTTTATTTTCTGGTAGTCCAGGTACTTCCGGCGGTTGCTCCAGTAATGCATGGAAGGCCCAAGCACCCCGCACTCCAGGTTGTCGTCGCCGAAGCGCACCAGGGCCGAGATCATGCCCTGGTCTATTATATTGTCGTCGTCTATGAACAGCACATATTCGCCGGCAGAATTCCGGGCGCCGGTATTGCGGGCCTTTACCATCCTGAAATTTTCGGGGTTGTGAATGATCTTAACCGGCAGGTCAGGCCCCGCCCCTATAAGGGCCCGGAGGCCCGCCTCGTTCAGGCCGGCGGTTTCATCGGATGACGCGTCGTCCACCACCACAAGTTCATACCCCTTGAAGTCCGACTTCAGCACGGACTCAAGGCAGCGCTTCAGGTCGCTGAAGCGGTTGAACGTGGTGACCACTACGGAAACTTTTATGCTCATGCTAGAACCATTTCTGCTTGCGGCTGAACCAGCGCTGTATGAACGGGTGCCGCCAGATAGCCACTATCTGGCTGAACTTCAGGTTCAGGAAAAAGCCCAGTATAACGCGGGGCCGCAGGTAGAACCTGCGGATAAAGCCTTTCTGTATGGCTATTATCTCGTCTAAGGACATCTCCTGAAAATGCGGCACGTACTCCGATTCTTGGAACTTGGCTACGTTTTGCGCGTATATCTCAGGCTTGTCTTCCTGGAAGATCACTGAAAAATCCTCGCTGCCGGGGTAAGGGATATAGTTGCTGACCTGGATGCGGTCGAAAGGCACGCTCAGCGCGAAGCGCACCGAGTCCTCCACCTGGGCCGCGGTTTCACCCCGGAGCCCGCACATGAAGAAACCGCTTACCATTATCTTGTGCTTGTGCAGCAGGTTGATGACGCTGCGCACAATGTTGAGGTCCACCCGCTTCTTTATCTGCTTCATCACCTCTTCGTTGCCGGTCTCCACTCCCACGCCCACGTAGTAGCCGCCGGAGCGGGCCATCTTCTCCACCAGGGCCGGAGTGAGGCGGTCCAGGCGGATGCCGTTGGGGGCGCGCCAATGCACGTTCACGCCCTCGTTTATGAGCAGGTCGAAGATCTCTTCGGCCCTCTTTATATCCATGGTCAGGTTGTCATCGGAGAAGAAGATTTCGTTGACGCCGTACTTTTCCTTCAGGAACTTTATCTCGTCCACTATGTTGCGCGGGTTGCGGTAGCGCATGATGCGCTTATTGGTAAGTCCCGAAGAGCAGAACGTGCACAGGTAAGGGCAGCCGCGGCTGGTAAGGATAGGCGCCGGGCGCTTGCCGCGCAGGGGCATGGTGGCGCCTTCCATGAACTCGAAATACTTTTCCGGCTGCAGCAGTTCCCAGTCGGGGAAAGGGATAGTGTTGGCGTCCTTTATGAAGCCGTATTGTTCCTCGGCGTGGGTCCAGCGGCCGTCCTTGCGGTAGAAAAGGCCGGGCACTTTGGCCGGGTCCTGGGTTTTCCCCTCCAGATAGGCCATCAAAGCCACCGCGGGGATCTCGCCTTCGCCTATTACGCCGTAGTCGGCGCCGATGAAATCCATGGCGTGAGATTTCAGGGACGTCACGTGCGGGCCGCCCACCACCACGGTGGTCTTGGGGAACTCGCGCTTCAGGATGGCCGCGAAGTCCCGGGCCCAAAGATGGGAACCGGTGTACACCTGTATCCCCACCACTTCAGCTCCGCCCATGTCCCGCAGCCTGGAGGCGGCCTGCTCCGGGGTGAGCAGGTCAAGGGAGCCGTCCATCAGGGTCACGTCGGAATAGCCGGCTTTTTTAAGGGCGCTGGATAGGTACCCGAGCGAGAGCGGCGGCGTTACTTGAAAACGCGAACCGAAAGTGGGGCGTACCAGGCAAATCCTCATTTATTCTCCAGGCCGGACAGCATCCGGGCAAAAATCAGTTTCCAATCATACTGCAGCGCGTATGTTACGGCGTTACTTCGATATTCGCCGAGCCGCACTGGGTCCGCAAGCAGGCCGACCACGGAATTAGCAATGCTTTCGGGAGCGTTAGACACCACGGTCCCGCAGCGTTTTTCCTCTATCTGCCTGGCGTTATGCGCCACATCGCTCAGGATGACGGGCAGGCCGCAGGCCAGATAGGCTTTTACCTTGCCGGGGTCGGTGAAATAGGTAAAGCTGGGGTTGCCCCGCTCGTCTTTAGCCTCGTAAAGGGCCACGGCGGCCGCGCACTCGGCCAGTATGCGCTCCACTTCCTCGTGTTTTTCCACGTAGCCGCGGAAGTCAACCGCCTCCGCCACGCCCAGTTTCTCCGCCCTGGCTTTAAGAGCCGGCAGGTACTCCCCACCGCCTATTACCACCAGTTTAAAATCCGGCAGTTTCGACAGTATGGCGGGAACCGCGTCTATGACGTGCTGCAAACCCTGCTTTTCTATCAGGTGGCCCATGAAAGCCAAAGTGTTCTTGCGGAAAGTGTCCGGCCTCTTTATCCTGTCGAACCAGATCCCCATCGGGGCTTCTTTCTGGTTGCCGCCTTCGAAACCGAAGTATTCCTTGCGGGCGGACTGCATCCTGGGCGACAGGTTCCAGGTCTCGTCGCAATGGCGCACGCAGAACTGGTCCAAGCGGTGGTAAATGGCGTTCATCACCGGGTTGGCGAAGCGGTTGGGGTTGTAGTCTATGACGTAATACACCGCTTTATCCACCCTGCCCAGCCAGCGCAGTACTACTCCGCCCAGGGCGTTAAGGTTATTGCTGCCCACGTAAAGGTCCCATTTGCCGCCGGAGGCGAGCACCCGGAAAACGTTGTAGAGGGCGTCCTTCACGTAAGCTACCGGCGCCGGGATACGGCGCAGCCTGGCATAATGCTCCGCCTTCTTCTCCCCGGCTTCGAAATATTCGTAGCCGGTGCCTTTAAGGCGGGTATCGTAGAAGAGCGGATGGCCTATGTAGAGCAGCCTCGCCGCCTTGTTCTTCAGGAGGTAGTCGCGCAGGTCCTGCGCCGGGCCGGTGGCGTAGACATGCGTGGCTATAACGAAGTTCTTGGAGGCGATACCGCTCATTTACGTGTTCGCCCCTCCCAGCTTGCTCCGGAGAAAGGCCACGCCCACGGCGAAACGCAGGAAGTACATGCCGGCGCAGCGCAACGGGTGGGCCAGCAGGGTCTTCCACTTGCCGTTCTCCAGGAAAACCCCGAAATAGCGGTACCAGAGGCCGAACTGGCGGCGGATGTCGGCGTCGCCGGCCCCCCACTTGGAAATATAGCCGTCGAAACTGCGGGCGTAGTAGCTCTTCTTGCTCAGGTACTTGAAAACGTCGAACTCCGCCTCGTTGTGGTAAACCACGGCGGCAAGCCCGTCCGGCCCCACGCCGCGGGCGAGAATGAACTCCCTCATGGGCCAACCAGGCGGCAATTCCCCGGCGGCAGGCAGCAGCGCTATGCGGCCCAGCGCCTTTATCTTCTTGTCTATGTCCCAGTCCTCGGGGCCGCTCATGGTCTCGTCGAAACCGCCCACCCTGGCAAAGGCCTCTTTGCGGAAGAACCGGGCGCCGTCTATTACCGTGCCGTCGTAAAAACCGCGTTCGAAGCGGCGCACGCGGCTGAAGTAGCGGGTGCCAAGCACTATCTCCGGGATGTGCAGCGCCAGCACCGCCGGGTCCGCCATGGCCCTTACGCAGGCCTCTACCAGGCCGGGGGCCATTATCATGTCCGCGTCCAGGAACATCACTAATTCCCCGGCGGACTTCTGGAGCATGCCGAAATTGCGCTGGGCCGAACGCTCCGGCCCCTTGTCGAAAACCTTGTCCGTGTACCGGGCGGCTATGGCCTTGGTCTCGTCGGTGGAAGCGTTGTCCACCACAATGGTCTCCAGGCGCCCGACCGGATAGGTCTGCGCCTTTATGGACTTAAGGCAATTCTCTATGTTCCCGGCCTCGTTGCGGGTGGTAATAGTGATAGAGACCAGCGGAAGTTCCATTATTATCTTAACTCGCTTACCAGGTTCCCGGTGAAGAGGAACCCCTGGAGAAATCTGGCGCCATAAACCAGGTGCGTCAGGAAAACATAAGGCAGTGCGGCGGCTGACACTAAAATATTCTCATACCGCAGGAAATCCGCCAGGGCCAGCCCCAGCGCCGCTCCGTACAGGGCCCAGCCGGCCTCGAGGAGCAGCTGCAGGGACGCAGGCATGAAAGAAGCCAGCAGACTGGCGGCCGTGAACAGCAGGAAGGCCGAGGGAATAAAGTACTGCGCCTTGAACGATGTCTCGGGGTACTTCTTGGCGAAATAGCCCCGGTGCAGGCCATAGGCCCCCACCTGTTTAAGGTGCGCGCCCAGACCCGGCCGCCGGTGATGCCACACCAGCATGTCAGGGGCGTAAATTATTTTCTTTCCGGCCTTTACTATCTCCAGGCACAGCTTGGTATCTTCGCCCGGCCAGTACGGCACGTTGAACCCGCCCACCTCGGAGAAAACGGACCGGCGCACCATCAGGTTCACCGAAGGCCAGTCCTGTATCTCGCGGGAAGGGCCGGCCGGCACATACCGCTCAGGAGCCCCGCCGGAAAGCCGGCTAAGGAACACCGCGCCGGAAACCTTGGCCCAGAACCCGTCCTGCTGCGGGGTAACGGCCGGGCCGCCTACCGCCGCCACGGCGGGCTCCTGGAAATATTTGGATGCGGCTTCCAGCAGGTCGGGGCGCGGGTAGGAATCGTCGTCGAGGAAGACCAGAATCTCCCCCAGGGCGTGCTTCGCGCCCAGGTCACGCTTCAGCCCGGGGCCTATCCGGCCCGAGGCCAGCATCCGTATGCGCCCGTCCTCCCATTCGGAAGGCTCGGGGTCATTGGTCACTATGAGAAGTTCCCAATCCCCCCCGGCCAGCGCCAGGATATGCGGCACCGTCTCCCTGACGTAGGCGTTGACCGCCTTTACGGGGATGACTATGGAGAATTTGGGGGCTGCGGTGTTTTGCATTCTGGTCAGCGCTTAAAATCCGTCAGGTGGCCCAGCAGCTTCTTGCCGGCGCGGGCTAAAAACTTTACGTCGGCGGCGCTGCGCACGCCCACCAGCCGCCGCAGCACGTAGCCCGGAGTGGCGAAAGACTTGTAGAGGGCCCGGGTGAGGGCCTTGGTATCCTCTTCGGTCATGGGCGACTTCATTACCGCTTCGCGCATGTCGAAGCGGTCCCAGTCTTCGGTGGAGAGCCAGCCGTTCTCGCGGCATTCCTTGAACAGCGGGGTGCCGGGGTACGGTATCACTATGGTGGCCTGCAGCGTGTCTACCCAGCCGCGGCGGAAAAGCTCCTTGGCGAAGGCCACGGTGCGGGCGGCGTCCTCGCGGCTTTCCCAGGGGTAGCCCATCATTACCGTGATATGAGGTGACAGGCCGGCTTTCTTGGCCATGCGCGCGCCGTCTTCTATCTGCTCCACCTTTAAATGCTTGTCTATGCGGTCCAGCGTGGCCTGGTTGGCCGACTCCAGCCCGAATAGCACGAACCGGAAGCCGGCCTTGGCCATCAGGTCGTACTCGGCCTGGCCCAGCGTGCCAAAGCGCATATTGCAGTCCATCTTAACGCGCTTATGGTAACCGCGGGCTATCATACCTTCGCAGAAAGTCTTAAGCCACGGCCCCACCGGGAAGGAACCGCTGTCGTCCATGATCTCCTTCACGCCGTACTTCTCTATCAGGACGCCCACTTCGTCCAGCATCTTCTCGGCGGAGCGGGCGCGGTATTTCTTGCCCGGGAACAGGGTGGTCCAGGAACAGAAAGTGCATTTCCCCCACCAGCAGTCCCTGGCGGCCATGGTGTAGGTGCCGGGGAGGTATTTGTAGTTACCGTTCTTTTCGCTGTAGAGGCGCCACTTGGTGAGGTCGCGGTCTATAACCGGCAGCGAGTCCAGGTCGTTATCGAGCGCGCAGGGGCCGGTGTTCTTTATCTCGGCTCCCTCCCGGTACCAGACGCCCTTGGGCAGGGCGCCGCCGCCGGAGAGCGAAGCGCAAAGGTCGGCCAGGAGAAAATCGTAGTCCCCGCCGGTCAGTATATAATCCACTGGGCAGGCGCGCATGGATTCCTCTGGCATGGCCGTAACGTGGTCGCCCATCAGTACCACTTTGGGACGCCAGTCTCCGGAGAGCGCCTTCAGTTCTGAAACTATTTTCCAGTGGCGTTTGACCACCGGGGTCTTGGTCTCCAGGGCTATTACGTCGGGGCGGGCGGCCTTCACGCGCTCCAGCCAGGCGGCGTACGAAAGCCCCTCCGCTATGCCGTCGTCCCAGAGCACCTCGTGCCCGCGGGTCTTCAGCAGCGTGGCGGCGTAGGCCGGCACCATGGGGTAGATGTAGGTGGGCTCGCTGAACCACTGGAACTGGCGGTTCTGCCCCAGCAGGGGGATGCCCTTTTCTGATTCTAACGGCGGGTAGGAGATGGATATCTTCATGTCACTTCGCGGCTAACGTCCTCCGGAAATATTCCACGGTCTTAACGAGCCCCTCGTTCAGTTTCACCTTCGGTTCCCAGCCCAGCTTTTCCTTGGCCAGGCGGATGTCGGGCTGGCGCTGGCGCGGGTCGTCCTGCGGCAGCGGCTTGTAGATGAGCTTGCTCTTGCTGCCGGGTATGAGCTCCAGCACTTTCTCGGCCAGCTGTTTTATGGTGAATTCGTCAGGGTTGCCTATGTTCACGGGCCCGGTGAAGTCCGCCGGGCTGTTCATCAGGCGCAGCATGCCCTCCAGCAGGTCGTCCACGTACTGGAAGCTGCGCGTCTGGCTGCCGTCGCCGTAAATGGTAATGTCCTTGTTCTGCAGGGCCTGCACTATGAAGTTGCTCACCACGCGCCCGTCGTTGGGATGCATGTTGGGACCGTAGGTGTTGAAGATGCGCAGCACCTTTATTTCCAGCTTGTGCTGACGGTGATAGTCGAAGAACAGCGTTTCGGCGCAGCGCTTGCCCTCGTCGTAGCAGGCGCGGGGGCCCACGGTGTTCACCCTGCCCCAGTAGGTTTCGGGCTGCGGGTGTATCTCGGGGTCGCCGTACACCTCGCTGGTGGAGGCCTGCAATATGCGGGCCTTGGTGCGGCGCGCCAGGCCCAGCATGTTTATGGCCCCGTTCACCGAAGTCTTGGTGGTATGCACGGGGTTGTACTGGTAATGCACCGGGGAGGCGGGGCAGGCCAGGTTATAGATCTGGTCCACTTCCACTACCAGCGGCTCCACTATGTCGTGGCGCAGGAACTCAAAATTCTTATTGGGCAGCAGGTCGGCGATATTGTCCTTGCTGCCGGTGAACAGGCTGTCCACGCACAGCACGTCGTGGCCTTCGGCCAGCAGGCGCCTGCACAGGTGGGAACCTATGAACCCGGCTCCGCCGGTAACGAGTATTTTTTTCTTTGTCATTTTATGTCTCCGGTACGTTCCTCCGCGGCGTTCTCGGCGCCGGGGAGGCGAAGTTTATGGGCGGCCAGGCCGCCAGCCAGCGCCAGCAGGCCGGCAGCGGACACCGCCTTGACTATGTCCAGCGGCGCGCCGTGGTAAAGGTGCATGGCCGCTATCTCGGCGGCGGCGCAGGCGGCCATGATATAGGCGAAAACTGTTTTCTCCCTGGCCACGAAGTAGTTCATGAACACCAGCAGGAAGGCCATGGGCAGCATGGCCAGGCCGAAATATTTCAGCAGGGGAGCGGCGGGCAGGTACCCGGCGCCGAAGAAGGTGCCCATGGTCCACTCCGGCAGGAAGTAGAACAGGGCGGCCCCGCCGCCGGAGAAGAGCGCGGTGGCGAACAGCGATTTAACCAGCAGGTGCCCGCCGGACTTGTTCAGGGCGCGGCTCTCGCTCACCATGGGAAACATAGCCAGCACTATGGAACCGGGGATGTACATTACGGCCCGGCCGAGTATGGCGGCCGCGGCGTAAATGCCGGCCTCGCCGGCCTGGAAGTAGCGGTTCACCATCACTATGTCCGCCTGCGTCATGATGGTGAAAGAGAGATTGGCCACGAACACCGGCAGGACGCGTGAAAAAGTAAGGTGCCCGCCGCGGGCCGCCGCCTGCGCGGCAATATGCGCCCGGAGCGGCAGGTACGTGATCAGCCAGGCGAAAGTGCCGGTAAGTATCAGCCCCCCCACGGCCCCGCTCACGCCCAGGCCGGCCAGCACCGGCAGGGCGGAAAAGCCAAGGCGGGCGGGACCGGAGAGCGTCATGCTGATGGCCAGCCACTTGTAGTCCTGCACGCCCTGCAGCATGGCCGTGTTCACCGGGCCCGGCAGGGCGGCGAAGGCCGCCAGTCCCAGCAGCACTACCGGCAGCAGTTCTGGCGCGTTCAGGTAATTCTTTATGGCCGGGGAAAAGACCAGGAAAAGCACCAGGCCGGCCGCGCCGGCCTTGAGCACCCCGGCGGTGACCGAGGAGAAAAGCCCTGACAGGGCGGCGGCGTCGTTGCGGGCCTTATATTCCGCGGACTTGGCGGCCACCACCATGAGCAGCGTGGCCACCGGCACGCCCAGCACGCTCAGGAGGGAGAGCAGGCCGCTCAGCACTCCGTACTGCACGGGCCCCAGCAGGCGCCCCAGCACTATCTGGAAGAGGTAGTTGAACACGCTGGACGCCATGAAAGCGCAGAACATCAGCCCGCTGGAGCGGACCAAGCTGTCTGACAGGGCGGCGCGTATCTTTTGCTTCATGCCTCAGGTGGAAAGGGAATTAGGGAAATCGCTGGAGCGGCGGCGGTTCTCCCGCGCCGGCGGCTCAACGTTCACGCGCTCGCGCACTATGTAGAGCGGGCGGTTGGTGACCTCGGTGTGTATGGTGCCTATATACAGGGCTATAACGCCCAGCGACATCAGCACCACGCCTATCAGGATGGTATTGGCCACCACCACCATGGCCAGCGGCGTAAAGATACCGGGGAGCAGCCCCACCTTGGCCAGCATCATCCAGCCCAGCAGCAGGCTGGAGAAAGTGGTTATGGCCACGCCGAGGTACGCCGTCATCTTGAGCGGCACCAGGGAGAAGGAGGTAATGCTGGACAGCGCCAGGTCCCAGAGCTTGCCGTAGGAATAGGCGGCCTCGCCGGCTTCCCGGCTTTCGGCGTGGAATTCCACGTACTCGGTCTTGAAGCCCATCCAGTCTATGATGCCGCGGAACATGCGCTGCCGCTCGGTCATGCGGTTGAACACGTCCACCACTTTTTTATCGAAGAGGCGGAAATCGGTGGTATGCGCCACCATCTCAAGGCCGGAGAACCAGCCCATGATCTTGTAGTACAGCCACGAGAAGGTCTTGCGGGCCAGCGAATGGCCGTCCACGCTCAGGCGTATGGTGGTGACCACTTCTGCCCCACGCTTCCAGGCGGCCACCAGCTGCGGTATAATCTCCGGCGGGTGCTGCAGGTCGGCGTCCATGCAGATCACGGCGTCTCCGGCAGAGCAGTGCACGCCGGCCGTAAGGGCTATCTCCTTGCCGAAGTTCTTGGAGAAATCCAGCACTTTCACCCGCGGGTCCTTCGCGGCCAGCGCCTTTAGGGCGGCCATGGAACCGTCGGGGCTGCCGTCGTTAACGAACACGAACTCCCACTCGTCTTTGAGCGCGGCGGTTACCGCGCGCAGGCGTTCGTAAAGTTTAGGAAGGTTCTTTTCCTCCCTGTACACGGGAATGACTATAGATATGAGCATAAATTTTCAGGCGCTAAAGGCCCGCTCCTTCTCCGGCATAGGCCCGCACCACTTCCGCGGGGGCCCCTGACATATGGACGCGCCGGTCGGCTATCCAGATTACCCGGTCGCAGATCAATTTTACGCTGGGCATGGAATGGCTGACAAAAAGCATGGTCACGCCCTTGCGCTTGAACTCACGCATCTTCTCCAGGCACTTCTTCTGGAATTCCTCGTCGCCCACCGCCAGCACCTCGTCTATCAGCATCACGTCCGGGTCCAGGTGGGCGGCCACGGAAAAGCCCAGGCGCGCCACCATGCCGTTGGAATAGACGCGCAGCGGCTGGTCTATGAAAGCGCCCAGTTCGGAAAATTCAACTATGGCAGCCAGGCGTTCTTTGACCTCGGCCCGGGTGAGGCCCAGCAGCACGCCGTTGAGCATTATATTCTCCAGGCCGGTCAGGTCCCGGTGAAAGCCGGCGCCGAGTTCCAGGAGCGGCGAGATCCGGCCGGAGACCTTTACCGCGCCGGTGGTGGGGCGCAGCACGCCGGCGGCCAGGCCCAGCAGCGTGCTCTTGCCAGCCCCGTTGCCGCCAACTATGCCCAGAGTCTCCCCCTTGGCCACCTCGAAAGACACGTCGCGCAGCGCCTCGAACCGGGAAGACCGCAGGGACCGCAGCGCCTCGGGCAGGTTGAACAGGAAGTTCTTTATGCCGCCGGTGAAATGATGATACATCGGGTAGGTCTTGCCCACCCCCGAGAAGATTATAGGCGCGGAGCTCATAGCACCTCCGCGAACTTCCAGACAAGTTTACGGTACACCAGGTAGCCGCCGGCCAGGGCCGCCGCGGCGTACACGGCGCTCAGCGCCACCAGCCCGGCGTCCAGCGTGCCGTACATGAACAGCGAGCGCCAGCTCGCCATGAGCGGCGCCAGCGGGTTAAGGTTCACCAGCGCCCGGTACTGCGGCGGCACCATATCAAGGCTGTAGATGACCGGCGTGAAATAGAACAGCATGGAGACAGTGATAACGGCGATGCGCTCCAGGTCCCTGAAGAACAGGTTCACCGACGCCACCGCCAGCGCCAGCCCGCAGGTAAGCATGAACTGCACCAGCATCAGCAGCGGGATGCCGTACAGCCAGGAAGCGTGCGCGCCCCGGCCGTAGTAGTAGACGAAGAAAACTATGACCGGGATGGAAACGGCGAAATGGATGGTCTCGTTGAGCACGGCGGCCAGCACCCCGGCGCTGCGCTCGAAATTGACCTTCTTGATTATTGAAGCGTTGCCCAGGAAGATGTGCGGGGAAATGCCCGCGGAATTGGAGAACCACTGCCAGGGGAAAAGGCCGGCGATTAGGAAAAGCACATAGTCTTCCATCTGCACGCGCATGATCACCTTGAAAGCCACGAAGAAAACCGCGGCGAAGGCGAGCGGGTGGGCGATGGACCAGAGATAGCCGAAAAAGCTGTTCTTATAGCGGACTTTCAGCTCTTTCTGGGTCAAAACGGTAGTAAGGTCTATAAAATAGCGCATAGCACGGTGATTGCAGCTTACAGGGATCCCAAACCGCCTTTATATATTAATTATATTTAATATTACCCCCCCTAATCAAACGCCCACGCAACGTCCGCCGAGCGCGAAAATATGTAAAATATTGCCTATGTCAAACACCGAAAAGATCATCGACGGCCTTAAGTTGGCCGGCCTCTGCCTGTTCGCTTTTTCAGTAGTGTTTTCTGTTTCCGCTGTGCAGGCGGCCCTGTTCCTGGTGCTGGCCGCGCTTCTCGCCGGGAAATACCGGGACGGCACCCTCTCCGCTGAGATCAAAGGGCTGGTCCGCCACCCGCTCTTCATCCCCTGGGCAGTTTACCTGGGCGCCTGCCTGCTCGCCGCTTCGCTCGCGTTCTTTCCCAAAAAAGGCTTCAGCCAGCTCAATTCCGACTTTCTGAAATACGTCTGCCTCGCCACGCTTTTGCTGGCGGTAAAAAAGGACAGAGTCCCGCTCATCTCGCGCTTCTACACCTCCGCAGCCCTGTTCTCCGCCGTGATAGGCATTTACAAGATGCTTCAGGCCGTTCCCGGGGTCTCCCCCAACTCCGACTTCCGGGCGCGAGCGTTCATGAACCCCGTCCGTTACGGCGAGATCATGGCCATAGCCACGCTTTTCATCCTGGCGAAATTACTGCTCTCCAAAAAGGAAGATTCCCGCGCGGAAAAGGCTTTCTACGCCGTGGCCGGCGCCGCGTCTTTCGCGGCCGTGATCCTGAGCCAGACGCGCGGCGCGTACCTGGGGCTCTTCGCCGGACTGGGCTGCATGTTCCTGTTCTCCAAAGGGGCGCGGCTGCGCATGGCCGGCCTGCTGCTGGCGCTGCTGCTTATAGGCGGGGCCACCATGCGCTTCAATCCCGCGCTCAGCCAGCGTTTCACTTCCATGGCCGAAACGGCCAGTTCCGGCAGCACCAGCGACGAGGCCATAAATATCCGCCTGGACCTCTGGCGCCTGGGCGCCAAGATGTTCCTGACCCACCCCATAGTGGGCGTGGGGCCGGACAACGTTAAACCGGTCTTCACCAAGTTCAAGCCTGACCTGATCTTCGGCACCACGTGGGGCAGCCTCCACAACCTCTACCTGCACCAGGCGGCCGAACGCGGCCTCGTCGGGCTGGGCGCCCTGCTCTTCCTCTTCCTGGCCATGTTCGTGTTCGCCCTCCAGCTGTTCAGGGCCGCCCCGGGCCCGTTCACGCTCTGGGCAGCGTGCGTGCTGCCTGCCCATTATGTCATGAACATAACGGAAATTTCCTTCCAGCACGTGCACACCTCTTTCGCGGTGTTCATGGCGCTGGCTTTCGCTTCGGCGTATTCTAAGGGAATTCCGGAAACTAATTAACGGCCTGGCGGCGCTTGTCCCGGAGATATTTGTCCGACTGGAAGACCCTGCGTACCGTTTTCAGCAGTATGGACAGGTCCAGGGCGAACGAAACGTTCTTCACGTAGTAAAGATCGTAACAAAGCTTTTCAAAAGTATCGGCTTCGCTGTCGGTGGCGGAGGCGTTTATCTGCGCCCAGCCGGTAAGGCCCGGCTTCACCAGCAGGCGCAGCGGGTAATCCGGCATATCCCAGGCCTGTTTTTCCCCCGTCCACGTCGGGCGCGGGCCCACCAGCGACATGTCGCCGTTCAGCACGTTCCAGAGCTGCGGCAGTTCGTCTACCTTGAACTGGCGCAGGAGTTTTCCTATAGCGGTAATGCGCGGGTCGCCCTTTTCGGTATTCCACAGATAGCCGAGTTTATCCGCGTCCACTCGCATGGTGCGGAATTTCCACAGGCGGAACTCCTTCTTCAGGTGCCCCACCCGGGTCTGCGAGTAGAATATGCTCCCCCCGTCGGTGAGTTTTATGGCGAGCGCCACGAAGGGCAGGAAAGGCAGCAGAACCAGCAGCATCAGCCCCGCCGCCATGAAATCGAAGACGCTCTTGGCCATCAGGTAGGCCGTATGCTTGCGCTGCCGCACGTGGATAAGCAGCCATGGCACTGATTTAGGCAGCACCTTCTTATACATAGCCTCGTAAAAATCCACATGGGTCCACACCGGGATGGACCCGTCCACGGCGTTGGCCAGGATGTGGCGGGAGGCCTCATCCACCTCGTCCTTGTCCGCGGCCACCACTATCAGGTCCACCAGTTCGGAAAGACCCTTCCCCTTCGCGGCGGTCTGCCACCGCTCCAACGCCTCCGCAGTAATTAGGCGGTAGCGGCTGTACTCGTGCGTCTTCAGGTCGGCTATCACCTGGTCTATCAGGGCGTTGCGGCCCAGGAAAAGGGTCTTGGTGGCGAAGATCCTCGACGAACTCACCTGCATCCATAGGCGCCGCCAGTAAACGCCCAGCACCATGGAGATCAGAAGAGTGAGGAACAGGTAGGTCTTGGGCGCAGGCAGGCCGGGACCGAGGAAATAGAAGGTGACCGTGGCGATGAGGAAATTGTAGAAGAAGGCCAGCAAGCTCTCGCCTATGATGCCGGACAGGTCCATGATCTGGCGGAAATTGTACAGACTCAGGACGGAGTTGATGATAAGGCAGCCGGGCAGCACGAAGGTAAAGACCTCGGCGTGGGCCAGGTAATACTCCGCGGAAAAGAGCTGGGGCCGCCGCAGCAGCAGCGCGCCGGCCAGCGCGGCGTAGAAAATGGCCACGTCGCCCAGCACCAGCACTGCCTTATAAAACCCGGTTCTCATTGGGATATTCTACTATTTAGCCGGGCGTAAAGTTTCTCCACCGCCGCGGCGGCCCCCGTCCAGCTGTGGTTCTGCTCTATAAAGACGCGTGCGGCTTTGCCCAGGGCGTCGGCCGCTTCCGGAGACCGGAGCAGGCTCACTACCGCCGCCGCGAACTCTCCGGCGGCGTCGGCCACCAGCAGCTGCTCGCCGGGCACGGCCTGTATGTCCCCCACCCCCAGGTTGGTGGCCACCACGGGCAGGCCGCAGGCCATGGCTTCCAGGATCTTGAACTGCATGCCCGAGCCGGACTGCATGGGGGCCACTGCCACCGCGGCTCCGGCGAGCGCGCCGGGCATGGAATCCACAGGGCCGGTCACCTTTACGCCGGGGCGCTTTCCCAGCGCCAGCACGGCGGGGGCGGGCCTGGCGCCGGCTATCACCAGTTCAGCCCCGGGTATTTCGCTTTGGATGAGCGGCAGGCAGCGCTCCGCGAACCAGAGCGCAGCGGTAACGTTGGGCGCGTAGCCCATGTTACCGGTAAAAATTATAACGGGGCGGGGCTGGCGCGCCGGCGCTGGCCGGAAGAGCTCAGTATCCACGCCTAGCGGTATCACGGAAACATTATCGCCGGGGATGTACTCCCTGTCCTTGCGGGAAACCACCACCAGCCGCTGAGCCGACCGGGCCGCGGCCGGTTCATAGGCGTCCACCCGACGGGCCTCCTCCGCGAACAGCCAGCGCGTCAGCGGCCCTTCCGTGGAAGCGCGTCGCCGCATGTTCAGCGCCATTGAGTCCACGAGTTCGAGCAGTTTTGGGGCGCTCACCTTGGCTAGGTAGGGCAGCAGGCGCAACATGAAGACGTGCGCCACTTCGAACTTGCCGGCCGCCAGCACCTCTTCGAGCTTGCGGGCGAAAGCCGGGGACCTGAAGTAAAGGACCTGGAACGGCACGCTGGAGAACGCGCCCAGAAAAAGCATGTTGGCCACCGACAGCCAGCGCGGCAGTTTTACGGCGTGGATCTCCCGGCAGAATGGGCGCAGGTGCTCCAAGCCGGCCAGGTCGGAGTCCTTCTCGTAGAACGTGAGCAGGGTTATTTCGTGGCGCCCGCCCAACTCTTTAAGCCGGTAATAGGGAATGGCCTGGTCGCCTTTTATGGGCGGATAGGGAAAGCGCGGGGTAAGAAAAAGCACCTTCACGCCAGCACCCCCCGGTAAGTTTCAAGCGTGCCGGCCGCCAGCTTGGCCCAGGAAAAATCCCTGGCCCGCTCCAGCCCGGCCTTCACCAGCGCCTGGCGCAGCCCGGGCTCGGAGCACAGCCGGAGCATCCCAGTCTTGATAGCTTCGCCCTCGAGCGGGTCCACCAGCAGGGCCGCGCCGGCGGTGATCTCCGGTATGGCCCCCGTGGCAGAACCCAGCACCGGGGTGCCGCAGGCCATGGCCTCCAGCGGCGGCAGGCCGAAAGATTCCAGCAGCGACGGAAAAAGCAGCGCTTCGGCACAGGAATAGAGGCGCGCCAGGTCCACTGGCCCGGCAAAATCTATGAAGACCACGTCACCCGATGGGTTGTGCACCGATGGCAGGGCCTCCGCCCCGCCCGGCACCCCCACCACTACCAGGCCGCAATCCAGCCGCCCCTGCGCCTTGAGCTCCAGGAAGGCGTTAACCACGCGCCCCGTGTTCTTCTGCGGGTCCACCCCGCCCACGGCCAGGAAGTACTTGTCCACCAGGTTGAATTGGCGCGCTAAAAAACCTTTAACGGTCTCGCGGTTCAGCGGCTTGAAATTCTCACCGGGCGCCAGGTGCAGCACCGAGACCGGCGGCAGGTACTGAAAATGCTTCAGGATCTCCTGCCGGGCGAATTCCGAGACGGTCAGCACGGCGGCGGCCCTGCGGGCGGCCCGCGGCGCCACCTGGCGCCGGTAGAGGCGGCCCAGGCGCTGGTACAGCGACGGGGAAAGCGGCAACTGCGCGAGGCTCTTCATGTAAGCGGCGTCGTGCAGGGTAAGGACCAGCTTGATATTCTCCGCCAGGAAAAGCGGGGCGGTATTGCCCGTGCAGTGCAGCACGTCCAGCCGGTCGGCGGCGGCGGCGCGGGGCAGGAGCACCTGCTCGAAGAGCGGATAAAAACCGGACAAACTCTTCACCTTGAAGTTGGCCTGCTGCGGCAGCACGCCTTCTTTATCTTCGGCGTCGGTGTAAAGAACGTAGGAATTCTCTTTGTCGGCCAGCGCCAGGTGGCGGAGAAGCTGCAGCACATAGTTGCCTATGCCCCGCCGCTTATGCACCGCGAACCGCGCGTCTATACCTATTTTCATATTGCAGCACCGCTGCGCCTTATCCCGCCCGTCCCAGCTTGAACGCCCAGAAAACAAGTTTTTTTCTTACGGCCTCAAAGGGTATCGCCCGGTTGAGCAGCCAGACGCCCCCCCCCAGGCATAGCATCAGCCAGGCCGAAGGGAATTTCCGCAGGAACTGAAATTTACCCCAAAAGACCCGAAAAAAAGCCTTCAGCCGTCTGTCGCTCCGGGCGTACTCGCCGGCATAGGTAAAATTCAGGGCCCGTACCAGGAGATCTTTAGCCACTGAATAGTAATAGTTCGGGCGGTACTTGTTCGCGGCTATCTGAGGCCGGTAATCCCTCAGGACCAGGAAATAATTGCCCTTATCTAGACGGTTGCGGATCACCGTAGTGGAGCCCTGGGTTTGGGTGATGCGGTAAGCCAGCATGTTCTCACGGATCAGCTTTATCTTGGCGTGCTTCAGCAAATTCAGGAACAGGCCCAGGTCGGAGGAAGTTTTATACTTCTCGCAATTCCAGGCGAGACCGTGTTTTTTTATGGTCTCCCGTCGGAACATGGCGCTCGAACAGATAAAAGGCGAGCACCCTATTCTTAAAGCGTCGCTGAGGGCGGCGTCAAAATCATAGTCCGAAACGGAATTTTCATAAAAGAAACTGCCGTCCCCGATCTTGTCCCCGTTAGCGTCTATGCGCTCGGCCCGCGCTACCACCGCCCCCACGGAGGCGTCCCCAGCCAGCGCCTCCGCTGATCTGCGAAGGATGTCCCTGTAGTAGACGTCATCGGCGTGATAAACAGCTACGTACTCACCGTCGCCCAGCGTAAGGCAGTTGTTGAAATTATATTCGCCGTAATAGTGGAACTCTTTGGTCAGGACGTAGCCGATCCTACCGGTCTTCTGAGCATAATGTTTGATTATAGCGGCGGTGCCGTCCGTAGAGTGGTTATCCGAAAAGATGATCTCGTAGTCAGGGTAATCCAGGGCCAGCAGCGACAAAATAGTCTGCTCGACGTATTTCTCCCCATTGTACACCGGCACACAAACGCTGACCTTTGGAAGTTTTAGAGTCATAGGTTAACTGTTCCGCGGAGGCCCTAAGCCTCCGCGCCGAAAGACTTTATCTCCGCGTCCGCCTGGGCGTCAGCGGCGGTACAGGAGTCGCCCTTCAGACCCGCCATAAGCCGCCACTGGGCAAAGACGAAATACAGCGAAAAAACCGAGAGCACCGCGGCCGAACCGGCCAGGGACTCCACCCTCAGCCAGAAGAACGCCGGCAGAAATCCCAGGGCCAGCGCCAGACTCTTAAGGAGCGCCCCCCTGTCCAGCGGGAACCGGGAGAGTTTCCCCATGGCTGCCCGCATCAGCAGCAGCGTTACCAGCCCGCCGGCCGCCATGCCAGCCGGCACCAACAGCCCCTGCTTGCCGGCCAGGCAGACCGCCAGCACGGCCAGAGCCGTAGCTCCTCCTCCCACGGCAAAAGGTTTTATCAGGGAAACCGTCTTCATCTCTGCATGGGCCGTAACCGAGAAAATATTGGTGGTCATGCGGAACAATTCTATAAAAGCTCCGACCGCCAGGAATTTCCAGGCAGAGTGGAACTGCGGCGCCGCCAGCACGCGGGTAAGGTGCGGGGCCAGGGCGCAGGTAAAGGCGGTCAGCACCAAATACACCGGCAACGCGCGGCCAGCCAGTTGCGCCAGCGCCTGGCGCCGGTCTTCCTCCGAAGAGCCGTGCAGGCGCCGGTAGAACTCCGGGAAATAAAGCTGCTGCACCAAAGATTCCGTGACCCCGCCCAGGTTTGACGCTATCCCCAGCCCTATTACGAGATAGCCGAGGAATTCCGGACCCGCGAAACGCTCCACGATAAGGCGGTAGGACTGCGTCTGGAACCACATAAAAAGGGCGGACACGGACAACGGTCCGGCGAAAAGCCACACACCGCGCAGGTTATCCCTGGTCAGCACGGCGAAGCCGCCCTGGCCTCCGGGCACGGAACCCGTAGAAGAACCGAGTTTCACCCGGGCCAGCCAGTAGACGGCCAGAAAAGCCAGCCCCTGCCCGTACAGCCAGGCATAGGCCGTAGGCCCCAGGTACAGGGCAAAAGCGCAGGAGAGCGCCAAACCCAGGCCCGTAGACAGCACAGAAAAACCAACAAAAGCTTCCCGCTTGTTCAGAAGGTTCAGGGCGGGGATTACGGTCTGGTTCCAGGTCAGCGCGTACACATACAGCGCCACCGCGGCCATGAAATGTCCGAGCGGCAGGCCAGACCCTAAGCCGAAGAACTGCTTGGCGGCGAACACAAGCGGAAAAGCCAGGGCGGCCACAGCGAGCACGTAAAGATTGAACAGGCGGAAGCGGGCCGGGATCAGCGAACCCTGGTGCCAGCCGTAAAGTTTGCGGTTGATGTAATTCCCGAGGGGACTTACAAGAAAAAGCCCGAACCACGCCGCGAAAGAAAGCATCAGGTAGACGCTGCCCACCTGCACCGGGGAAAGCAGGGTCGTGAGCAACCGCAAAGCGGCCACCGTAAGCAGGGCCTGAAAGAGCCTGCCTCCGACCAGGAATAGCGCGTCCCGGCTCATATAAAAACTGCCTTTGCCACCGTTTCGGCGAAGAAGGCGCCGGAGAATTCTCTGGCCTGAGGGCTTTCCAGGTAGGCGCGGATAGCTTGTCGCCGGGCCGCGTATTCCTCCTCCGACATATTCTTCATGTAAGCGTACAGGTCCTCGTGCGTCGCGAATTCGCGCCGGTCTATAAAGCAGGCCTTGGGCACGTGGGACAGGATATCCGGCGCGCCCCAGTAAACCGGCACACAGCCGGCAAAGAAGGAGTCAAAGATCTTCTCGGTGATGTATCCGGGTATCTCCCGGGCGTTCTCGTAGCAAATGGAGAATCTGTACTGCGCCAGGACCGGGCGTTTTTCCTTTACTGTGCCGCGGTACGACGGGAACCGCTCCGCCAGCAGCCGGGTAAGCGGGCCTATTCGGTTCAGGGCCCTCACCAGGCGCGGACCGCCGAAAGTTTTCCTGTCCCAGCCCGCGCCGTAGAGGTCGAACTCACCCGGGTGCTCGCGCTCGAACCAGCGTATGGTCTCCTCCCTTTCGGAGTAGAGTTCAAGCGGGTGCGGCCTCTTCTTGTTTCCGGCTATCATGACGCAGAAACCCGTCCGCTCGGCCGTGGGTGCGGCGTCCGGCGCGGGGAAGGTCATGGAAAAATTGAGCTTAAAATATTTTCGCCCGTCTACCAGCCGCGGGCTCCAGGTGAAGATGGCCTCGAAACCCTCGTGATTGCGCAGGTCCCAGTTGTCCGGGCGTATCACTTCGCACTCGTTGAGTATAAGAAAATTCCTGGTCTTACCGGCCCAATTCCCCAGGGCGGAGGAAAGCGGCACGGAGGGCAGGTCGCTGAAGAGAACGGCGTCCGGGACGATGCCGGGGGCTTTATAGGCGTCCTGGGTGCGGCACTCCCAGCCGGCGGCTGACAGTCTGGCCTTCAGGGCGTGGAAAGGCTCCAGGCAATTGTCCCTGTTAAGCGGGCTGGCCGGGTCGAACAGCCTGTCTTTCTGGTAAGGCTGGGCCGCCCAGACGGCTAATCTCTTTAGGGCCATATTTTAGCGAACACTGCTTCCATCCGAGCGAGATAGGTGTGCTCTTTTACGGCCCGGGCGTGGCCGGCGGCGGCCACGGCGGCGCGTTCACCGTCGTTGGCCAGATAATAGCGTATGAGGTCGGCGCAGTCCTCGGGGGTGGTGAAGACGGCGGTCTCCTCGCCTATCCTGAGGTAGCGATCCAGGCCGGGGGCGTAATTGGTGAGCTGGAAGCCGCCGGCCAGCGGGATCTCGAAGTTGCGGGCCTTGATCTGCTCGGCGTTCTTCTTGCCGCGCAGGTACCGGGCAAGGTTCATGGGCCCGGCGAGCACGCAGCGGATATCGCGCGGCACGCTGTTGGACAGGTTCAGGTTTATGCGGCTGGAGTTGAAGATCTGCCCCATCCGCTCGAAGCTGACCAGGCCGTTGGGCCAGCCGTGGCCGAAGCAGTCCACCTTTACCCCGTTCACGCCAAGGGTTTTAATGAACCAGTCGCGCGCGTAGTTGCGGCCGCCTATAAAAGAGACATCGAACTCGAACTCCCCTCCGGCCGGCCGGGGCTGCAGCGCCTGGCCGAAAGTGTGCCCGGCCCACTGCGTGAGAATGGGTTCCACGCCAAGTTTACGGTACTTTTCCACGCTGAACATGTCCGTGGTAAGGACGTGGGTGAAGTGAGGCGCCAGCTTCGAGGAATAAGAGTTGAAGCGCCAGGTATCGTCGCCGAACCAGCCGCAGGTGGGCCACTTGGCGCGCAGCGCGTCCAGGGTGGCCGGGTCCAGCTGGTTAGTATAGGAAGGCCAGAAGATAAGGTCCGGTTTCACCTGCTCCGCCCGCTCCAGCAGTTTTCGCCGCAGTTCGGGCAGGTCGTGGATGTAGTCGTCGTACCAGAAAGCCTCTGCCCCCGGCGCCAGCTTGGAAATGACGTCGAAGAAGATCAGCTTGTCGCCGGAAACGCCGCGGCTCCTGTCGCAGTATTCCCACTGCATCAGCACCGCCAGCACTTTCTTGTTCCAGGTACGCGTCATCTTGGGGCTCAATACTTCCGCAGGCAGCTCTTGAGCATGTCCAGGTCGGAGTCGGTCAGCTCCGGGTAATTCCCGAAGTAGAAACCGCATTCGTGCAGGAATTCCGCCCCTTTCAGATCGAACTTTTTACCGACATATTTCGCATAGAAAGGCTGGCGCTGCATATTGCCGGCTATCACGGGGCGTATCTCCACGCCGTCTCCGGAGAACTGCTCTATGTACTTGCTGCGCAGTTCCTTGGTCTTGCAGACCACGGTGAACGCAAAGTTGGAAACGAAGGACAGGTGGCCGGTCTCCAGCGGGATCAGGTCGGGATTGTTCTTCACCTCGGCCTCCAGCAGGCGGAAGTTCTTCTGCCGGGTCTCGCAGTTAGCGTCCAGGTAGCGCAGCTGGGTGAGGCCCAGGAAACCGGTGATCTCGGTGGGGCGCAGGTTGAAGCCCAGGTCGTAGAAAGTGTACTTGGCCTCGAACTCGCTCTTAACGCCGTATTTCTCGCGCAGGCGGCGCTGAGCCGCGAAAGGCAGGTTGCGGTCCCAGCCGTTGGCCCGGGTGACGCGCAACATCTCGTCGAGCTCGTCGTCGTCGGTGCAGCAGCAGCCGCCCTCTATGGTGGACATGTGATGCGCCACGAAGAAGGAGAAAGTGGACGCTTGGCCGAAATTGCCGGTGCGGCCGCCGGGCAGCACCGTGCCCAGGGATTCGCAGTTGTCTTCTATGAGGATAATGCCGTTCTTTTTGCACAGCTCGCGGATCTCGCCCAGGTCGCCTGCTAAACCGAGGGCGTTGGTGATGAAGAAGGCGCTGAGTTTTTCCGTCTTCAGGGTTTCTGCCAGGTTGGCGGACATAGAATTGAGCGTCTTCGGGTCGCAGTCCACGGGCACGGCCTTCATGCCGAGCTGCAGGATGGGCATGACGTTGGTGGACCAGGTCAGGGCGGAGAAACCCACCTTGTCGCCGTCCTTGAGGCGGCCCAGGTTCTTCAAGGCCTGCAGCAGGGCCAGGTTGGCGCTGCCGCCGCTGTTGAAAAGAATGCAGTGCTTGCGGCCCTGCGCCTTGGCGAAGGCCTTCTCGAATTCCAGGCACTTCTCCCCCATGCTGAGGATCTTGGCCTTCATTATAAAATCCACCAGCTCTTTCTTGGTCTCGTACTCGTTGAGGAACGTGTTCTTCATCAGGGGTATCATTTGTTGTCTCCGTAGTTGGTTTTAAAGAAATCGTAAGCGGCCGCTATGCCATCCTTCAGGGAGGTGGAAGCCTTCCAGCCCCAGGCCTGAAGACGGGAGGTGTCCACCAGTTTGCGGGCCATCCCGGCGGGCTTGGTGAGGTCGTGGGTAAAGGAACCCTTGTACCCCACCACTTCCGCCACGGCCTGGTAATAGTCGTTCACCGAGTGGTCACCGCCCAGCCCGACGTTCATCAGTTCGGGCATGGTGTCGAAATGCGTGACGGCGCGGTGTATGCAGTCGGCCACGTCGCCGGCGTACAGGAACTCGCGGCGGGCGGTACCGTCGCCCCAGATATCTATGGTCTTAAGGCCTTTGACCTTGGCCTCGTGCAGTTTACGTATCACGGCGGGGATCATATGGGAATGCTCGGGAGAGAACTTATCCCAGCGGCCGTAGAGGTTACAGGGAATGAGCGTCTTGTAGCTGAACTCCGGGGTCTCCTTGGAAATATAGGAGCACAGCCGGGAAACCGTCACCTTGGCTATGGCGTAGCCCTCGTTAGTGGGTTCCAGTTCCCCCTTCAGCACCATCTCCTCTTTAAGAGGGTTCTCGGCGTTGCGCGGGTACATGCAGGAGCTGCCCAGGTTTATGAGCTTCTTCACGCCGCACTGGCGGGCCGCCCACACCAAATTGCGGCCCATGTCCAGGTTCTCCAGCAGGAACGCCACCGGGTGCGCCATGTTGGCCTGTATGCCGCCCACGCGGCCGGCCGCGTGAATAACGATGTCAGGACTGACTTTCCCGACGTAGGCCTTGACCGCCTCAAAATTAAAAAGGTCCAGCTCCGAAATGTCCGGGGCGAAAAACTCGTACTCTTTGGCTGCGGGGTGTTCAAGGATATTCCTTCCTACCATACCGGCCCCGCCGGTCAAAAAAACTCGCAATTTGTCATTCTTCATAAATTTATCCGGCCGTCCCGCCGCCCTCCCCGGCCAATTCTTCAATGGCTGTCCGCGCCTCGCTTTCCTCCAGATCGCTCACGCGGAGCATCTTAAAATCGTCCAGCGCCATCACCAGCGCCAGTTGGTTGCCGGTGCGCTTCTTGTCCTTGCGCATATTGCTCACCACAGCGTCGGCCCCAGCCCGGGCGTCCCACGCGCGGCCGCCCAGCACGGGCAGCAGTATCCGTCCGCGCATGAACGCCTCGGAGGCAGGAGAGAGCAGGCCTCGGCGGCGGGCGACAATATTGGCCAGGAGCATACCGTAAACCACGGCCAGGCCGTGCGGCACGGCAAAATCGGTGGCGGACTCCAGCGCGTGCCCGAAACAATGCCCGAAATTCAGGATGTTGCGGCGGCCGGAATCAAATTCGTCCTCCTCTATGTAGCCTTTCTTTATTTCCAGAGCCTCGCGCAGAAAAGAGGCGAGGGCGGCCTGGTCGCGACTGAGGAGTTTTTCGGCCGCGCCGGCGAACGCCTCAGCCGGTTCCCTCCCGCCTATGATCGCGAGCTTGGCCATCTCTCCCAGTCCGCTCAGATAGTCCGGCTCCTTGAGCGTAGGCAGAAAAGAAGAAGAGATGCAGACTTCGGAGGGCGGATAAAAAGTCCCGACGAGATTCTTATAGTTTTTGTAGTTGAGGGAGGTCTTCCCTCCTATGCAGCTGTCCGCCTGGGCCAGCAGGGTGGTCGGGATAAAAGTCCAGTTCACCCCGCGGTAAAGCGTGGAAGCCGCGAAGCCGGTAATGTCCTGGGTGATACCGCCGCCTATGGAGACCAGGCGCATGTTCTTTTTGGGAGTTTTCTCTATTATCCGGTCGTAAAGCAGGCGCACGGACTCCAGCGACTTCAGGTCTTCGCTTATGGGCAGCACGCTGACTGGCAGGCCGCACAAAGGTTTAAGAACGCCGTCCTTGTGCAGCCGCCAGACGTTCTCGTCCACCACAAAAAAACTTTCAGACGCGGCGGCGAGCCGCGGCAAATAGTCGCCGGGTTCCTGGAACGCGACGCGATAATCCCTTAGCCGGGATTTAACGGTAAAATCGCTCAGAGGCAAGTGTACCCTCCGTCCACGGCAATGGTCTGCCCGGTAATATAGGCGTTCTGCTCAGACGCCAGGAAGGCTATCACCGCGGCTATTTCAGAAGGCTCCGCAAGACGGCCGGCGGGGATAGCGGCGGAGATGGCCGCGAGTTCCGCGGGCGAATTGTTCTTGCGGGTGAGCTCGGTATTAACATAGCCGGGCGCCACAGAATTGACCAGAATACCGGCCTTGGCGCACTCCACAGCCGCGGCGCGGGTCATCCCGTTAATTCCGGCCTTGACCGAAGAATAGGCGAACCGGCGAGGCTTGGAAACGAAGCTCCAGACGGAGCTGACGTTGACTATCCGCCCGTAACCCCTTTCACGCATGGCCGGCAGAAGCCCCCGGAGAAGCCTCATAGGAGCCTTCAGGTTCACCTGCAAGACGGCCTCCAGGTCAGGATCAGTAAACTCTTCCGCTGAACCGAGCGGATTTATGCCGGCGTTGTTCACAAGAATGTCGACTCCTCCGGAAAGACCCGCCAGGTACTTGTCTATGGAGACGTCTGAGGCCAGGTCCAACTCGGAATGAGACGGGGCAATAACCATCGCGCCCCGGGCCCGGAAAGCTTCCGCCGTTGCAAGTCCTATCCCCCGTGAGGCCCCGGTGATCAAAGCCCGGCGGCCCTTCATAACCCCTTTACCCCGGCCTCTTCTATCAGGCGCTTGTAGCGTTTTTCCAGCATGTTGATGCGGTGCTCGTCTTCTGCGTAGATAGCGCCGTAAAAATTCCGTTTGTTCTTGAGCCACATCAGTTCAAACCCCACGGCTTTTAAGATCCCGTCCGGAGCGTCGTCGGAGAGAGCTTCGGGGCATTTAAAGATCACCTTGCGGGTCTCGTACCTGTCCAGCAGCCCCTTGGGGAGGTTCTTAAAGAACGGCAGCGATTCCTTCGCCACTCCCCCCCCAATAACGCATTCCAGCCCGGCGGCCTTGGCTTTAACGAAAAGGTCCCTGGCTATATTGAAGACCCGTTCCGAATTTATCTCCTCGCGGGTCATGCCTAGCGAGCCGGTCATGTCCACGCGCCCGAGCACTATGCCGTCCAGTTCCTTTATGCTGTCTATCTTCAGCATCTCGTCAAAATTCTGCACGCCCATTATGGTCTCTATGTTGGCCAGAAGCGAGATCTGCTGTATCTCCTCTTTAGGAAAAACTATCTTGGCCGCGCCCAGGTATTTTTTCAGGGCGTACGGCGACTCTATCATGGGGGCCACTATCCGGCAGGCTCCGATAGACCTGGCGTCGTACATATCCTTTAGCGCCTCGCACCCGCCCACTTTTATGGTCAGTTCCAGACCCGCCCGGGTAACTACTTCTTTAAGCCGGAGCGCTTCCTCAAGACGGGTCCCTTCGGCCTCGAACTCGGCCTTGATCCCGGCCACATTATGCTTTTCCTTAAGGTCCTGCAGCACGTCCACCATCTTTCTTTCCAGATTATTCATAGCATCTCCGTCCTGTTCGATTCTTGCCGCCGAGTTCAGCCTATCATGTTAGAGCGCAGTTCCGCTCCGTCGAGGAAAGGCCACATATCCTCAAGCGGCTTTGAAACCATACTGCCGTCCGGCCGCTTCTCGGAAGAAAGCTTCGGCATGAACTTGTGGTCAGCCGGAAGGCGGACATCGCAAAGGACCGGGCCTTTCGACGCCAGCACCCTCCGGAGTTTAGCGCTCATGGTCCGCACCGAGTCTATTATCTCGGTCCTGAAGCCGAAAGCCGCGCCGACCCGGACAAAATCAGGGAAGCCCACCCCGGAACCCGCGTCGCAGGCGACATAGCGGCCCTGGAAGAAATTCTCCTGCGTCTGCCGGATGGACCCGTAGCCGGCATTGTTGAGCACGAATATCTTCAGCGGCAGCCGGTAATGCGCCACGGTGGCCAGTTCCTGGAGATTCATCATGATACTGCCGTCACCCGCCAGGCAGACCGTGTCTTTCCCGCCGCTGCCGAGACAGGCCCCTATAGCGGCAGGCAGGTCGTAGCCCATGGAGGCGCAGCCGGAATTCCAGAAGAGCCGCTGGCCTCTGTGGACGACGCCTGCCTGAAAGAGGCAGACGCAGGCCGAGCCGTTCCCCGCCACCACCGGTGTATCCGGGCCCAGCATGGACGTGAGCGTTTCCATGAAATGATACGGGTTGACCCTTGTCTTAAGTTTGCGGTACTCTTCCAGCACCACCGGGTATCTGCGGTTACGCTCGCGGCACCAGGCCAGCCAGCCCGAAAAATCCGCAGGTCCCTTCTCGGGAAGCGCGGCCAACAGGGCCGCCATGAAATCTTTCACGTCGGCCTTCACCGTCAGGTCTGGCTTTATGGTGGGCTTTGTCAGTTCGGCGGGATCTATATCCACCACTATTTTTTTCGCTCTTTTGGCGAAATTGGCCCAGTCGTAACTGACTTGCCGGATGTTATTGCGGGAACCGAGGGAGATGACCAGATCTGAATTCTGCAGGGAGAAATTGCCCCCGCGGGTGCCCAGCGTTCCGATGCGGCCGCAAAACCACGGGCTGCTGTTGGGGACCAGATCGAATCCGCCGAAAGTAGCGAGTACCGGGACCTTTAACCTGGCGGACAGTCTTTCCAGTTCTTGCTGCGCGCCGGCCAAACGTATTCCGTGGCCGGCGAGCAGCACCGGCCTCTTCGCGGCGAGCAATAGCCTGACCGTTCTCTCAACCTGAGCGGAGAGACCGGGCCTGCGCGAGCGGAACCCGGGCCTGCGGGAAGTCAGTTTGGCTTCGTCGATCAACGCCGCCTGCACGTCCAAAGGGATATCCAGCCAGACGGGGCCGGGGCGGCCGGACGTCGCAAGGTGAACGGCTTTATCCAGCAGGTCTTTAACCTGATACGGATCGGTCAGCATCTGCGCGAACTTGGTGACCGGCCTTACGACTTCGACGATATTGGTCTCCTGATCTCCGAGCTGGCGGAGGCCCAATTGCGGGCAGGACGCGGTAGTGGTCTTGAACTTGACCTGGCCGGAAATGTAAAGTGCCGGAACCGAATCCAGCCACTGGCCTATTACCCCGGTAAGGGCGTTAGTCCCGCCAGGACCGGTGGTAACTATAGTGACGCCGAGCTTATCCGAAACACGGGAATAGCCTTCCGCGCCCATCGCGGATGCCTGCTCGTGGTGGTTGCAAAAATACTTGATACGCCGGGCTTTCCCCACGGCGTCGTTGAGATGCATGGCCCCGCCGCCGGAGATCATGAACACGTGCCTGACGCCGTGTTCTTCCAGCCGCTTCACCACATAATCGGAAAGTCTTATCATAAACCCGCTCATTTATCGGCCAGCAGGAGTCCTTTGTCCAGTTCGGACTTGCGGGCGCTATACCAGTCAAAAAGTTCCTTGACGGCTCTCTCGACGGGGGTAAAAGCCAACGCCTTCACTTCCCCCCTGAGCCTGGAATTATCCCCGCTGTATTCCAGTCCCAGCCCCGGCTGCGCCACCTCGATAGGCAGACTCTTGCCGGAGATCTTCAGCACCAGCCTGGCCAACTCGAGAAGTTCTATGGAGTCGTCCGGGGTGACGTTATACGCCTTATGGGCCGGCTTATTGGCCAGGAAAAATTCTATAACGGGAAACAGGTCCTCCGCCCTGAGATAATCAAACCGGCGGTTCTGCTTTATCGTCAGAGGCAGGTCGAAGAGGGCTTTACAGATCATGTTGGAGATAAAGCGTATGGCGTAGTCTTCGTATTTACCGAATATGCCGAAAACCCGCAGGTCCACTATATTAGCCGCGCTCTCCAACTGCCTGCCGCAGACATATTTGGAAAAGCCGTGCTCGTCCTCCGGGATGTGTTCCCCGAAATATTCCTCTTTCATCTTCGGGCGGTAATGGCGCATGTCATACACCGCACCGGAACCTATCACGAGCATCCGCCTATAACGCTTCGAATTGGCGGCCAGGTTAAAGAACATCCGCGTGTTGGAATAGAACAACGCGCTAGGGTCCTTCGCGTTGCGGTGTCCCGGTTTGCAGGCGGTGTGCACCACAAAATCGATTTTATTGCGTGAGAAATACCCGGCCACCGCCCCGTCGTCCAGCAGATCCAGGTCGGCGTGGCTGGGCGCCAGCAGCTCGTATTTCACGGAAAGCGAAGATTCCAGGAGATTCCTCCCGATAAACCCGCTACCGCCGGTCAAAAGGACCTTTTCCTTGTTCGCCATCAGAACCAGCTCTCCGTGATGTCGGCTTAAACCCTGGCCTTCTCGCCGCGGCCGTAGATGTCGCTGAACCGCACTATGTCGTCCTCGCCCACGTACTCGCCGTTCTGCACCTCGATCATCTCCAGCGGCACCTTGCCGGGGTTCTCCAGGCGGTGCTCGGTGGACTTGGGCACGTAGGTGCTCTCGTTCTCGTGCACCAGGGAGGCCTTGCCGTTAAGCGTCACCTTGGCGGTGCCTTTCACTATAATCCAGTGCTCGCTGCGGTGGTAATGCAGCTGGTGGCTGAGCTTGTGTCCTGGCTTCACCACTATGCGCTTTATCTTGTAGCGCGGCCCCTCTTCCAGGATGGTATAGCTGCCCCAGGGGCGGTAGGTGGTCATGTGCTCCACCACTTCCTTGCGCTTGCGCTCTTTGAGAATGTCCACCACTTCCTTCACGCGCTGTGCCTGGCCGCGCCTGGCTATGAGCAGGGCGTCGGTGGTGTCTATGATGATGAGGTCCTTGAGGCCTATGGTGGAGATCAGGCGCTTCTCGCCCATGATTATGGTCTTCTTGGTATCCAGGGCCAGCACGTCCCCCACCTTCACGTTGCCGTCCCCGTCGGGCTCTATCACCTCGTGCAGGGAATCCCAGGAACCAACGTCTGACCAGAGGATGTCTATGGGCAGCACCGCGGCCTTGCGGGATTTCTCCATGACCGCGTAGTCTATGGAAATGGACGGCATGCTCTTGAAGTCGGCCACCATTTTGGCGAAGGCCTGCGGCATTTTGCGGCTGATCTCGGCGGCGTGCGCCTTGAACTCGGCCAGCATGGTGCCTATGGTGAAGGCGAACATGCCGGAATTCCAGTAATAATTACCGTCGGCCAGGTACTTCTCGGCGGTCTTGGCGTCGGGTTTCTCGGCGAACTTCTCCACCTTGAACACCCCGCCGTCGGCGGCCGGCTTGCCGCCCTTCTTGATGTAGCCGTAGCCCGTCTCGGGGCGGCTGGGCTTTATGCCGAAGGTGACTATGCTGCCGGCCTTGGCGGCGGTCTCGGCCTGGCGGGCGTAGCGGGCGAACTTTTCCACCGGCTCTATGATGTGGTCCGACGGGCAGATGAAGATGACCTCGTCCTTAGGGCTCTTGAGCTTCTCCTGGCAGTACTTCATTACCAGGGCTATGGCCGGGGCGGTGTTGCGGCCCACGGGCTCCAGGATAACGTTGTTCTCTATGGTCGGGGACACCGAGCGCAGGTCAGCCTGCACGTGGAAGCGGTAATCCTCGTTGGTGATCACGTAAATGTCGTGCAGCGGCACCACCGCGGCCAGGCGTTCTACCGTCTGGCACAGCAGGGACTTGCCGCCGTTGAGCTTTATGAATTGTTTGGGCAGGCCGTAGCGGGAAACGGGCCACAGGCGGGTACCGGAACCTCCGGCGAGAATAACAGCTTTCATCTTTTTTCCTCCAGGCGCTTCATATCCGCCGCCACCATCAGCGCGGCCAGGTCCTTGAACCCGGTCGCGGGCTTCCAGCCCAGGGCGGCGCGGGCTTTGGCCGCGTCGCCGGTCAGGCATTCCACTTCGGTGGGGCGGTAAAATTCCTTCGACACTTCTACTCTGGTCTTTCCGTCGGCGTCCACGCCGCGCTCTTCAACGCCCTTCCCCTCCCAGCGCAGGGGCAGGCCGGCGGCGGCGAAAGCCGCTTCTATGAACTCGCGCACCGTGTGCGTTTCGCCGGTGGCCAGCACGTAGTCGCCGGCCTTGGGCTGCTGCAGCATGCGCCACATGGCGTCCACGTATTCCACGGCGTAGCCCCAGTCGCGGCGGCCTTCCAGGTTGCCCACGGCCACTTTCTCCTGCGCGCCTTTCTTTATGCGGGCGGCGGCCAGGGAGATCTTGCGCGTGAGGAATTCCTCGCCGCGCATGGGGCTTTCGTGGTTGAAGAGGATGCCGCAACTGGCGTGCAGGCCGTAGGCCTCGCGATAGTTCACCGTGAGCCAATGGGCATAGAGCTTGGCCACGGCGTACGGACTTTTGGGATGGAAATCGGTGCCTTCGGACTTGGGTGCCGCGCCCGTGCCGCCGAACAGCTCGGCGGTGGAGGCCTGGAAGAACCTAGCCCCGGGGCATACCTTGCGGGCCGCTTCCAGCAGGCGGGCCACGCCTATGGCGTTTATCTCGGCGGTAAGAATGGGCTGCTCGAAGGAGGTCTGAACGAAGCTCTGCGCCGCGAAGTTATAGATCTCGTCGGGGCGCACCTTCTCCATCACGTCCATGATGTTGGAAAGCTCGAGGATGTCCAGGTAAACTTCCTTTACCCGCCCCTCTATGCCCAGCTCGCGAAAGCGCCACAGGCCGGAATCGCCGCTGCGGTCGGCGCCGTAAACCTCGTAGCCCTTGGAGAGCAGTAATTGGCTGAGGTACGCGCCATCCTGGCCGCGCACCCCGGTGATAAGCGCTGTTTTCATCACGAAACGACCTTAAGCAAGGCTGACATATTCCGCTTGAGTTCCGGCAGGTCAGTCCGTATAACTTTCCAGACCAGTTTTATATCCACCCCGAAATACTCATGTATTAGGATGTCGCGCAGGCCCGCTATCTGCTTCCAAGGAATGTCTTTTGCCTCCGCCCTCGTGGCAGAGGGAATCCGCTTTACCGCCTCTCCTATTATTTCCAGACGCCGGATGGAGGCGTCCTGCACCAGTTTTGACTTGAGGAACCCGGCTAAAGTCATGCCGGAAGTATAGCCCTCTATCTCGCTGATACTTTCCAGTATGTGAGCGATGAAGATCTTAGGCTCTTTTTTCATATATGAGCTTTTGCTCCTTCATGATCCTGTCTTTCAACAAGGGATTTATGGAGTCATAAGTCAGGACATCAACCTTCTTGCCCAGTTTTTCCATCAATTCCAGGCGCAGCGCCACAAGGTCAAGCAGGCTTTTATTCTTAGCAAGCTTGACGAGAATATCGACATCGCTGTTTCTGGCGGCTTCGTTCCTGGCGAAAGATCCGAACAATGAAGCTTTTAAAACTCCCTGTCGGACAAGGACGGGAAGGATCCGCGACTTGATATCGTAAAAAGTCATTCTTCTTTCCTCTCCAGCATCAGCAGCTCTTTATGTCCCCGTAGCCGGCTTTGCGCAGGCAGTGTTCGCTGAGCGCCAGCTTGAGGTCGCTGGCCGCCATCTCGCTCACCAGGCCTTCAAAGGAAATCTCGGGCTTCCAGCCCAGCACGCGGCGGCTCTTGCCGGGGTTGCCCAGCAGGGTCTCCACCTCGGCGGGGCGGTAGAACTTAGGGTCCACGCGCACTATCACGTCGCCCTTCTTCACCTTCACCTCTCCCTCCAGGCCGGGCAGGGGCTTAACGGCCTTCACCACGCCCCGCTCGGCGGTGCCTTTGCCCTGCCAGGAGATGGAGATGCCGAGTTCCTTGGCCGCGAGCTCTATGAATTTGCGCACGGAGTACTGCTTGCCCGTGGCTATCACGAAATCCTCGGACTTCTTCTGCTGCAGGATCAGCCACATGGCCCGCACGTAGTCCTTGGCGTGGCCCCAGTCGCGCAGGGAGTTCATGTTGCCCATGTAGAGGCAATCCTGCTGGCCCAGCAGTATGCGGCCCATGGCGCGGGTTATCTTGCGGGTCACGAACTCGTCGCCGCGCAGCGGGCTCTCGTGGTTGAAGAGGATGCCGTTGCTGGCGAACATGCCGTAGGATTCGCGGTAATTCACCGTGATCCAGAAGGCGTACATCTTGGCCACGCCGTAGGGGCTGCGCGGATAGAACGGCGTCTTTTCGCTCTGGGGGATCTCCTGCACCTTACCGAACAGCTCGGAAGTGGAGGCCTGGTAAATGCGTGTCTTTTTCTGCAGGCCCAGCAGGCGGACGGCTTCCAGGATGCGCATGGTGCCCAGCCCGTCGCAGTCGGCCGTGTATTCCGGCTCTTCAAAGCTCACGGCCACGTGGCTCTGCGCGCCCAGGTTATATATCTCTTCTGGCTTTATCTCGGCTATGAGCCGTGTAAGGTTAGTGGAATCGGTAAGGTCGCCGTAGTGCAGCTTCAGGCGCGGGTGCTTAAGCACGTTGGCTATGCGGGCGGTGTTCACCGAGGCGGCGCGGCGCCGTATGCCGTGCACTTCGTAACCTTTCCCTAAGAGGAGTTCAGCCAGATAGGAACCGTCCTGGCCAGTAATACCGGTGATCAAAGCTTTCTTCATGTTGTCCGCCTTTGGATAGAATTAAACCGGCCGGCAAGCCGGCTTATTAATATCTATATTATAGCAAAGGCGGGGCGGGGCCCAAAACTAGGTGGTCTTGCGAAAAAAGGACTCGAACGTGCCGGCCATGTAGCGCAGCATAGCGGGGGTCATGCCGGGATAGACGCCAATCCAGAAAGTGCTGTTGAGTATCCGGTCGGTATTCTCCAGCCGGCCGCTCACGCGGTAGCCCTTGCCGGACTTGCGCATGCCGTCGAAGCAGGGGTGCTTTATGAGGTTGCCGGCGAAGAGCATGCGCGTCTGCACCTTATTGTTCTCCAGGTGGTTCACCAGCTGCTCGCGGGTAAAGCCGGCATTCTTGCGCACGGTCACCAGGAAACCGAACCAGCTCGGAGAGGAATGCGGCGCTGGCTCGGGAAGAACGAGCTTGTCCGAGAACTTGGCCAGCGCCTTGCGCAGGAAAGCCCAGTTCTTTTTGCGGGCCTCCACGAAAGCCGGGAATTTCTTGAGCTGCGCCAGCCCCACGGCGGCCTGCATCTCGGTGGCCTTCAGGTTGTAGCCGAAATGGGAATAGACGTATTTGTGATCGTAGCCGAGCGGCAGTTCGCCGTATTTCCGGGTAAAGCGGTTGTGGCAGGTATTGTCCTTGCCCGAGGCGCACCAGCAATCCCGGCCCCAGTCGCGGAAAGATTCTATGAGGCGCTTGAGCAGCGGGTCGTTGGTGTACACCGCCCCGCCCTCGCCCATGGTCATGTGGTGCGGCGGGTAAAAGCTCGACGTGCCTATGTCGCCGTGCGTGCCGGTGAACTTGCCGGCGTATTTGGAGCCCAGCGCGTCGCAGTTGTCCTCTATGAGCCAGAGCTTGTGTCTGGCGCAGAAGGCTTTTACGGCCTTGATATCGAATGGATTGCCCAGCGTGTGAGCCAGCATTACGGCCTTGGTCTTTTTGGAAAGGGCGCCTTTCAGGCGGGAGCAGTCTATGTTGTAGGAAGGCAGTTGAACATCCACGAACACCGCCACCGCGCCGTACTGGATTATGGGCGTAACGGTGGTAGGGAAACCCGCGGCCACGGTTATAACTTCGTCGCCGGGCTTTATCTGCCGCGCGCCCAGCTTGGGAGATGTGAGCGCCATGAAAGCTATGAGGTTGGCCGAAGAACCGGAATTCACCAGGGACACGTATTTAACGCCCAGGTAAGCCCCGAGTTCCTTCTCGAAAGCCGCGCAGTAGCGGCCCGAGGTAAGCCAGAAATCCAGGGCCGTGTCAGTGAGGTTAACGAGTTCTTTCTCGTCGTAAACCCGCCCGCCGTAATTCACGAAAGTTTCCCCCGCCTTGAACGGCGGCTTCCCGTGGAACCGCTTGTAGTAAGCGGAAACTTTCCTAAAGATCTCGGCCCTGGCCTTCTGTTCCTGCTTCGTCATAGGTCGGTATAGTCCTTTATCTGTTCCAGGCAGACCCGGCGCATGTCCTGGCCTGCGGCGTAGGCGCGGGTCCAGGAGATTATGCGGTCTATGGCCCCGTCTATGCGCCAGCGCGGCGCCCAGCCCAACTCACGTCGGGCTTTGGAGGAATCCAGTTTAAGGTAATGCGCCTCGTGCGGGTTCCGGCCTTTGTCCATAACATAGCCGGGGGCCTCCGGCCAGGCCGCGAACATACGCTTCACTATCCACTCCACGTCCTTGGCGTCCCCGGCGTCAGGCCCGAAGTTCCACGCCTGCGCGAATTTGGGGCCGTATTTATAAAGTTTCTCCGCCAGCAGCAGGTAGCCCGACAGCGGCTCCAGCACGTGCTGCCACGGGCGCACGGCGCGCGGATTGCGTATAAGGGCCTTCTCGCCCTTCAGCCCGGCGCGTATCAGGTCCGGAACAAGGCGGTCCGCCGCCCAATCCCCCCCGCCTATCACATTGCCCGCGCGGGCGCTGGCCAGCGCCACGCCGTGAGCCTTATAGTCCTTAGGGTTAAAAAAAGAATTGCGGTAGGTAGTGGTAACGAGCTCGGAGCAGGCCTTGCTCGACGAGTAAGGGTCGTAGCCGCCCATCGGCTCGTCCTCGCGGAAGGCCCGGGCGTGTTCCTTGTTCTCGTAACACTTGTCCGTGGTAACGTTCACCACGGCCTTCACGGAGGGGCAGGCGCGCACCGCTTCCAGCACGTTCACCACGCCCATCACGTTGGTCTCGTAAGTTTCGGCCGGGGCCCGGTAGGACTCCCGCACCAGCGGCTGGGCGGCCATGTGAATGACCACTTCCGGGCGGGCGGCCCGCATGGCCTTCTTAAGGCGGGCGCCGTCGCGCACGTCGGAGATAACGGAATTAACGCGGCGGTCCAGCCGGCAGAGTTCGAACAGGCTGGGCCGGGTGGGCGGCTTAAGGGCATAGCCCGTAACCTTGGCTCCAAGCGAATCCAGCCAGATGGTAAGCCAGGCGCCCTTAAAGCCGGTATGCCCGGTAATAAACACCCGCCGGTCCTGCCAGAAATTCATTTCCAAACCTTCCAGGGGGCTTTGCCTGATTTCCAGAAGTTTTCCAACTCGGTCTTGTCCCGCAGGGTATCCATACACTTCCAGAACCCCTTATGTTGATATGCGGTGAGTTGCCCGTCCTTGGCCAACCCCTCCAAAGGCTCTCGCTCCCAAATCGTGGGGTCCCCATCCTGTATGTAGTTGAAGATCTGCGGCTCCAGCACGAAGAACCCGCCGTTGATCCAAGCCCCGTCACCCTGGGGCTTCTCCTGAAAGGCCTTTACCGAACCGTCCTTCTTCATGGCTATCGCTCCGAATCGGCCAAGCGGCTGAATTGCGGTAATAGTAGCGTGACCGCCGTGCTGCCGATGGAAAGCCACGAGTTTTTTCAGATCGATATCCGCCACCCCGTCTCCGTAGGTAAGCATAAAAGGTTCGTTCCCCACATATTTCTGTATCCTTTTTACGCGGCCTCCGGTCATGGTATTTAACCCGGTATCCACCATGGTTACTCGCCACGGCTCCGCCTTCTTGTGATGGACTTCCATCTTGTTGTTCTTCATGTCTATGGTCACGTCGGCCTGATGCAGGAAATAGTTGGCGAAGTACTCCTTGATCATGTAGCCCTTGTAGCCAAGGCAGAGCACAAAATCGTTGAACCCGTAATGGGAATAGATCTTCATTATGTGCCAGAGCATCGGCTTTTCGCCGATCTCGGCCATAGGTTTGGGTTTTAGATCAGTTTCTTCGCTCAGGCGCGTGCCCATGCCGCCGGACAGTATGACTACTTTCATATCTCGGTCTCCTTTGATGGATTACTGTAAGATATCGGCTCGGTTACTCAAATTTTGGAGGCCGGCACATTAACGGCACGGCCGTTTTCCCAAATAGCTATAGGACGTCCGCTCTTTTTGTGCTCCGCAATGGCCTTACGCACGGCCACTTTAATGGCCGCTTCAGCCTTATCCTGCATTGTCATTCTTTTTTTCATAGAGATCCCGCCGCAGTTATCCTGGTATATACCTCACGGTCCTCAATCACCGCGTAACCGTTCACACGCTTGGCCGCCAAAACCGGTTTTCTGCCGGAGTTATCGAACAGCATCCACGTGGAGGCCGCGTCTTTGTAGACGCTGAAAAAGTTGTTCATGGAACGGGAGAACCGCCTGATGACATCCGCGGTGGGAACATGATGTCCTCCGCCGAGCACCCTGTTGCGAATACGCATCAAAGAAAGCTGAGGAGCCGGCACCCATAGGAAGAAAATGTGGACCTTGTAACCTTTCACTGCAAGTTTTTGAAACAGTTTAAGATGTGTGCGTCCTGAAAGCGTGGTTTCAAACCCGAAATCCACCCCCGCGGCAGCGTACTCGGCTATGTTGCGAAGCACCAGTTTTCCGGCCTTAATGGCCGCCGCGCGCGGCCTGAAAGGAGACAATCCCTGTGCGATAAGGTCCGCGTTTACAAAGTTGGGGCAATGCGCGTAATTTGGCAGGAATTCACGGGCGAAAGTGGTCTTACCTGCCCCGTTAGGGCCAGCCACCACGTATACATTCTTGGGGAGGCTCATCTATATATTCATTATATCAAAGCCCGGAGCGGCGAAGCAGGGCAAACGGTATCAGACCTTGACTTGAGAACCGTCACGGGCGGCTGTTACCCGGGGAAAAGTCCTGCGGGCCAGCCGCAGGGCCATGGCGCGCAGGGCGGGTTTGTGGTAGCGTTCCGCGGAGAAGTGGGTGAGGGCCAGGCGCTTGGCGCCGGCCTCCAGGGCGAGTTTGGCCGCGGTTTCGGGATTGAAGTGCGGCCAGGCGGGGTTGTGCTCGCCGGGCAGGTGGGCGCATTCGGTTATAAGCAGGTCCGCGCCGCGGGCCAGTTCCAGGGCGTTGGGGCAATAACCGGTGTCGGTGCAATAGGTTACGCTTTTCCCCTCCAGTTCCAGGCGGAAGCCCAGCACGGGGTCCGCGTGCACCAGCGGCAGCGTTTTAACCTTGAACGGCAGATTCTTTATCTCCGACGGCAATTCCAGAACTTTTACGGGATAGGGGAGTTTTTTAAGCGGCACGGTGAATGGGCGCCCCACAAAAGTATCAAGCACCTTGCGCCCGCCTTTCTGGGCGCAGATGGTAAGGCCTTTCTTAAAACGGAACTTCACCAGCGTATGCAGGCCGGCTATGTGGTCTATATGGTAATGGCTGAGCAGGATGAAAACCGGTTTGCTGCCGTCGCAGTACTTATTGAGTTTATGCAGGCCGTACCCGGCGTCCAGCACTATATCGTAGCGCGCTGTCTTGATGAGCGCACAAACCGTATTGCCGGTACCGGTATCGTACCAGCCGTTGGTTCCGAGGAAGACTACTTTCATCTGGAATAATTTTTCTTCAGCCACCCGCGGTACGCGCCGGTCTTCACGTCGCGCACCCAGGCGGAATTGCCCAGATACCACACCACCGTGCTCTCCAGCCCCTCTTTAAAGGTCACTGAAGGTTTCCAGCCAAGTTCCCGGCGTATCTTGGAAAAATCTATGGCGTAGCGCCGGTCGTGGCCGGGGCGGTCTTTCACGTAGGTTATCAGCTCCGCGTACTTTTTCCCCTTAAGCAGGGCGTTGCAGCAGGAAGGCTGGAATTTCTCCAGCGCGGCGCAGATCCCCTTTACCACGTCGATATTCGCCATCTCGCTGTTGCCGCCCACGTTGTAGGTCTGCCCGGTACGTCCCTTGTTCATAACGCGCCAGATAGCCGCGCAATGATCCACTACGTAAAGCCAGTCGCGCACCTGCATGCCGTCGCCGTAAACCGGCAGCGGCTTGCCTTCCAAGGCGTTCAGGATTACCAGCGGAATGAGCTTCTCCGGGAAATGATAGGGCCCGTAATTGTTGGAGCAGTTGGAAATGGTCACCGGTAGGCCGTAGGTGTGGTGGTACGCCATCACCAGGTGGTCCGAAGAGGCCTTGGAAGCCGAATACGGGCTGCGCGGGTCGTAAGGCGTGGTCTCCTTGAACTTGCCGGTCTTCCCCAGGGACCCGTAAACCTCGTCGGTGCTGACGTGGTGGAAGCGCACGTCCTTGCGCCCGGCCCAGGCGGCCCTCGCCGCTTCCAGCAGCGAGAAAGTACCGTTGATATTCGACCGCACGAATTCAGCCGGCCCGTGTATGGACCGGTCCACGTGGCTTTCGGCCGCGAAATTGACCACGCAGGCGATCTTATAACGCCGCAGCAGCCCCAGCACTTTCCTGTAGTCGCAGATGTCGCCTTTCACGAACACGTGCCGGGAGCCGAGGCCGTCGAGGTTATTTAGGTTGCCGGCGTAGGTAAGCTTATCCAGGTTTATCACGCGCCCCTTGAAACCGGGGAGGGCCAGCACGTAGCGTATAAAGTTGGCGCCTATGAAGCCGGCTCCGCCGGTAACGAGGATATTGGCGTCGGATCTCATCAGGCGGCCACTCTCCGCAGGTATTCGGCATAGCCATTGGCGCCTATCCCGTCGGCGAGCTTCAGCAGTTGGGTGCGGTTTATGTAGCCCATGTTGAAAGCTATCTCTTCCACACAGGCTATCTTCAGGCCCTGGCGCCGCTCCATGGTGGACATGAACTCCCCCGCTTCCAGCAGGCTTTCGCAGGTGCCGGTATCCAGCCAGGCGTAGCCGCGGCCAAGCAGCTGCACGTCCAAAGCCCCCCACTTAAGGAAGGCCTTGTTCACGTCGGTGATCTCCAGTTCGCCGCGGCGGCTGGGCTTTATGCCGCGAGCCACTGTAATAACGCTGTTGGGGTAGAAATAGAGGCCGGTAACCGCGTAATTAGACTTGGGCCGGGCCGGTTTTTCAATTATCGAGAGCGCCTTGCCGGCCTTATTGAACTCCACCACGCCGTAGCGTTCAGGGTCGTTCACGTAATAGCCGAAGACCGTTGCCTTCTTCTTACGCGCGGCCGCTACTGCCTTGCGGAAAGCCTCGGGCAGGCCGTGGCCGTAGAAAATGTTGTCGCCCAGCACCAGGCAGACGTCATCGGAGCCCGCGAATTCCGCCCCGATGCACAGCGCCTGGGCGATGCCCTTGGGCTGCGGCTGCTCGGCGTAGCTGAATTTAAGGCCCCAGGCCCGCCCGTCGCCCAGCATCTCGCGGAAGCGCGGCAGGTCCTTGGGCGTGGAAATTATGAGTATGTCCCGTATGCCGGCCAGCATCAGCGCCGAAAGCGGGTAGTAGATCATCGGCTTGTCGTAAACCGGCAGCAGCTGCTTGCAGACGGCGTTGGTTATGGGGTAGAGACGGGTGCCTGCCCCCCCGGCGAGGATTATCCCTTTCATAGAACTCCTATTTGCCGCGCTCCGCCAGGAAGGGCAGCGCCTTATCCTTTGGCGACAGCACCGGGCGTTTGCACGGCCACTTTATCTTCAGCGCGGGGTCGTTCCAGCGCACGCCGGCGTCGTGAGAGGGCGCGTATTCGCGCGAACACTTGTACATCACTTCGGCCTTATCCGTAAGCGCGTAAAAGCCGTGGGCGAAGCCTTCGGGGATATAAAGCATAAGGCCGTTGGCCGCCGAAAGCTCCAGCGAGTAATGCTTTGCGAAGGTCCTGGAACCGGGCCGCAGGTCCACCGCCACCTCGAAGATGCGGCCCTGGCCGCAGCGCACCAGCTTGGCCTGGGAGTGTGGCGGGCGCTGGTAATGCAGCCCCCGCAGCACGTTCCGGCGGGAAACCGAGCGGTTCTCCTGCACGAAAAGCGTCTTAATGCCGGCTTTGCGGAACTCGGAGGCTTTATAGTTCTCGGAGAAGGTTCCCCGCTCGTCCTGCCCCACCTCGGGCTTAACTACCACCAGGCCCGCGATCACGGTTTTCCTAAAGACAAATTTCATAAGAGTTCCGGAGAGCTAGTTTCAGGAAAAAGCTTTTTCCCCCGTTGCGAGAGAATCAAAAGGGAGAGCAGTTATTTTATCGGTTATGTCATATTTTCTGGAGCCGGGGTATACTACAAATATGCGTTCCAGGCCCAGGTCCCGCAGAGCTATCCCCATGGAGGGGGTCAGATGCGGCGCGTCAACCCGCTTGCAGTCCACGCCGGTCATTTTCCCGTTCTTCACCAGCAGCAAATCTATCTCCGCGCCGTTATGGGTGGCCCAGTAGTAGGCTTCGTCCGGAGCCGCGGCCTTTATGGCCTCCTCCACGGCGTACCCTTCCCAGGACGCGCCGTATTTTGGGTGGTTAAAAAGTTCCCGTTCAGAGCGTATGCCCAGCATCTGGTGAAGCAGGCCGCTGTCGCGGAAATATATTTTAGGCGCTTTTACCTGGCGTTTTTTAAGATTGGCGTGCCACGGTTGAAGCTGCCGCACCATGAAGATGCCGGAAAGTATATCCAGGTACTTGCGCACGGTGGGCTCGCTTATCCCTAGAGCTTTGGCCGGCTCGGCGGCGTTCCAGATCTGGCCGTGGTAATGCGCCAGCATGGCCCAAAAACGCATAAGCGCCGCGGGGGGCACGCCTATGCCCCACTGGTGCAGATCGCGCTCGAGAAAGGTCTGGATGAAATTACGCCGCCAGGCCAGGCTGTCGGCCTCCGAGGCCGCCAGGAAGGACGGAGGGAATCCCCCCCTTAACCAGTGCAGGGGTTGCCGCTTTTTCCCCACCTCGGCCAGGCTGAGGCCGGAGAGAGGGATCAGTTCAAGGCGGCCGGCCAAGGATTCGGAAGACTGCCGCAGAAGTTCAGGGGCCGCGCTGCCGAGGATAAGAAAGCGGGCGGGCAGCGGCTTGCGGTCCGCCAGCACGCGGAGAACCGGGAATAATTCCGGGCGGCGCTGGATCTCATCTATTACTACTATCCCCTTAAGTCCGGCAAGGGCGGTCTTAGGCTCGGCCAGCCTGGCAAGGCTTGCGGGATCCTCAAGGTCGAAATAGTTAGGGGAGTCAGCCTCTACAAACTGACGGGCCAGCGTGGTCTTACCGCATTGCCGCGGGCCTATAAGCGCGGCCACACGGCTGCGTTTAAGCGCGGCGGCCAGATGTCCCCGCGCATGGGAACGCTTTATCAGCATAAAAACATTATACCATGAAATTCCCAACTAGCACTTTCGATTTTCATGATTAGCTAAACGAATACAGAGGATATCGATGCCGGAGCTGACCTTCACCCCGTACAGCTATACCCCCTGCTGCACTTCTCCACCCCGGCTATCAGCAAGGAAGGCGGCGTCCCCCTGGAAAACCCGGCGGATGGTCCGCAGAAGTATGCCAAGGTCCAGCGCCAGGGACATGTTCTTGACGTAATACAGGTCGTACTGCAGTTTCTCCAGGGACTGGGTTTCGCTCGAAGTAGGAGGCAGATGGATCTGGGCCCAGCCCGTAAGCCCCGGCTGCACAAGATGGCGCAGGTGGTAGTGCGGGACCTTGTGCTCGAGAATGTTCACCTCGCGTATCCACTCCGGGCGGGGGCCCACCAGGGCCATGTCGCCCTTAAGCACGTTCCAGAGCTGGGGCAGTTCATCCAGGCGCGTCTGCCGCAGGAAGCGCCCGAAGGCCGTAACCCGGCGATCTTTCCCCACCGGCCCGGAGAAAGGCCCCGCTTTATCAGAACCTTTCACCATTGTCCTGAATTTCCACAGCACGAACCTCTTGCCCAGATACCCGACGCGTTTTTGGAAGAAGAAAGCCGGCTCGCCCAAGCCGCCCTCGGCCTTAAGCCCCAGATAGACCAGCGCCATTACCGGCAAGGCGGCCACTAGCGCGAGCAGGGAAACAAAGATCCCTAAGGCCCGCTTAATATGACCATAAACTCTTTTGTCCTTATGGAGCACATTGCTCATAAGCCAGTTAAGCTGGGCGGCGTGCTCGGGCGGTATCTTGCCGTAAAGGTCCTCGTAGAAATCCAAATGGGTAATTACTGGGATCTCCTCCATAACAGCAGAGGAGAGCAGCATGCTTTCAAGCACCGGGTTCTTGTGCACGTCGTCGGCCACCAGCACCAGCAGGTCGAACTTCACCTCCAGGCCGCCCCCGCGCCGGCCCCTGGGGCGCCAATAGCCGTGAGTCGGCTCGTATTTAGCCTTGAGAGTGCTGAGGGAGATCGCGGAAAAGCCGAGGTAAGGATTCCGCTGAAGGTCCGTCTTTATATCTTCCACAAGCGGGTTGCTGCCCAGGAAAGCCACCCGCTGCAGCAGAAGTTTAGGGAAAAATATCTTCACCCAGAGCCGGCGCCAAATAGGTGCGAGCAGGTGGAAGAAAAGCAAGGCCAGGAACAGGTGGGTTTTAGGGGTAAGGCCCAAATGCGGAGAGAACAGGTAGAAGGCGGCCGCCGCCAGCAGCAAGTTCACAGAGAAAGTAATAATGCTCTGGTTTATCAGAGCTACGAGTTTGTTCAGGCGGCGGATATCGTAAAAACCCACGGCGTAAAACACCAGGGCCCAGACCGGCAGGAGGAAAGAGAAGGCTTTTAAATGCTGAACCAGGAAATCCAGGGAGATATAATCGAGATGGCGGAAATATAAAGCGGCGGCCAGCGCGACGTAAAAAATAACCACGTCGCCGACAAAAACCAGGAATTTCCGCCACTTAAAAATCAGCACGAACGCGAGCCCCCTTTAAGAAGCACGTTATATTGTACCCAAGATTTGCCCATCCTCTCATCTTGGCGCAGCCGCCCTGCGAAAGAACTGCGGCAACTTCGAGAAATTCTTCATTAACAAAGTTTTTATTCCGCCCAAGCCATAGGTGTTTATAACCCTGTAATCTTCCCGGCTTTTAAGAAGGATATTCTTCAAGCTGCGGTTGCTGGTACCCCCGACTCGCATCTTAACGAGCAGTTCCGGAATATAGGCAGTCTTAAGGGAGTTCTTGTAGAGCAGCCTCGTCAGCAATTCATAGTCCGCCGCTATCCGGTAGGAAGTGTCAAAAAGTCCGTATTTAGCGTAAACCTCCCGCCGCGCGAAGAACGCCGGATGGGGCGGCATCCAGCCGCGCTCCAGGGAAGCGCGGTCATAGACCCCCGCCTTCCAGTAGCGCAGAACGCTGCCGTCGGCGCGCACATAGGCCAGGTCGCCGTAAACGGCGTCGGCGCCAGTCTCTGCGAAAACCCGGGCGACCTTTTCCAGAACGTCCGCGCCTGCATAAACGTCGTCGGAATGTAGCAGGCCCACCACGTCACCGGTAGCCGCCGAAAAACCTTTATTCAGGGCGTAATATATCCCGCCGTCTTTTTCCGAGATCAGCCTGGAGATCCGGCCCTTATAGCCGGCAAGGATATCCAGCGTACCGTCCGTGGAGGCGCCATCCACTACTATGTACTCAACCGGCGAGTGCGTTTGATCCAATACGGAACGCACCGCCGTCTCTATGGCGGCGGAAGAGTTATAACACGCGGTTATTATCGATATCTTCACTTTGATTTAACCAGGAAATTCCCTATAGCCAGCACGTCCATGCCGACCCGCTCAAAGCAGTTCACGGCGTCTTCCGGAGAATTGACTATCGGTTCGTTCTCATTAAAAGAGGTGTTAAGCACCATGGGCACTCCGGTCAGGCGGTCAAAAGCCTCTATGAGCGCGTAATAACGCGGATTCATGCTGGCCGTAACCGTCTGCAGGCGGCCGGTGCCGTCCAAGTGGGTAACTGCGGGGATAGCGCCGCGCTTCTCCTCGCGTATGCCGTACACCTTCTCCATGAAAGGCACAGGGCGCGACTCCGTGAACCACTCCCCGGCCTTATCCGCCAGTACCGAAGGGGCGAAGGGCCTGAAATTCTCCCGCCTCTTAACCCTGGCGTTAAGGATATCTTTCATCTCGCTGCTGCGCGGGTCCACCACTATGCTCCGGTTGCCCAGCGCCCGTGGGCCCCACTCCGTGCGGCCCTGGAACCAGCCGGTTATGCGGCCAGCCGCCACATGCCCGGCAAAAGTCTCAAAGAGGTCCTTGTCGCTCAATCTCGTATAATTCAGTCCCCGGCGCTTCAGGAGTTCCTCTACGGCGGATTCCTCCCATTGGGGCCCCCAATAAGGGCTCTCCATCACAAAAGAGCGGGGCGAATTCTTTGCCTGGTTCCAGAGCCAGTAGGCCGCACCCACCGCCGTACCCGCGTCATACGCGGCAGGCGGCACATAAACCTCCCGGAAAGGAGTTCGTTCGTAGATTTTGCCGTTCGCCAGAGAATTCTGAATACAGCCGCCGGAAAGACACAGGCGAGGGTCCTTGTACTTGTCGTAGGCGGCGTTCAGAATATGGAAGAACGCTTCCTCATACATGGCCTGCACGGAGGCGGCCATATCGGCGTGGCGCTGCTCCACCTTTTCAGAAGGCTGCCGCGGAGCTCCGAACAGTTCCGAAAGCTTATCGGAGTAAATAGGCGCAATTGAGGGAGAGCCCTCGCTCCAGGTCATCTCCACGCCCTTGGTCTCATGGGTAAAATAGGAAGTGTCCAGCTTGAAGAACCCGTCGTCAGTAAGCCGGACTATTTTGCGCATCTCGGCCATATAAGTCGGCTTGCCGGCCGCGGACAGGCCCATCACCTTATATTCGTCGCCGTAATGAGGAAAGCCCATAAACTGGGTAAGCGCGGTGTAGAAGATGCCCAGGGAATGAGGGTAATATACCCGGTCCCGGTCGTGAATGGCACTGCCGTTGCCGAAAGCCCGCATGGTGCTCACAAAGTCGCCAAACCCGTCTACCGAAACGCAGACGGCAGCGTCGAACGGGGAAACGAAAAAAGAACTGGCCAGGTGGGCTTTATGATGTTCAACGCAACGCAGGCGCGCCTTTACGGAAGCAGGGGCCGCCCCCATGGCGCGGCAGAGTTCAGTTTTAACATCCCCTATTTTGGCGGCGTTATTGAGGCGGTTCTTGAGAAAGCCTAACGAGGGCCGCTTCCCGGCGAGACGGAGCAGTTTCCTCCCAAGGTTGGCATACGGATCCCTGCCCACGGCGATATGATCAACATCTTCCAGTTTGAGCCCGGCGTAGCCCAGGCACCACTTTGCAGCCTCTACCGGCATGCCCGCCCAGTGTTTCTGGCGCCTTATGCGCTCCTCTTCCATGGCGCAGACCAACTTGCCGTTGACCACCAGGCAGGCGGCGGAATCTCCGTGATATGCGTTAAGTCCGAGTATGTTCATTCTAAATTCCCAGGATTCAATTATATCTTTTACCGGAAAGCACCCCGCCGTAAACTCCTATCAGGTCGCGCGCGAGATTGTCCCACCTGTATTTTCTTTGAACGAGTCGCAAACCATTCTCCCCCATCGAGCGGGCCAGCCCAGGGGTATTCAATATTTTCGCCATAGCCGCTGAAAAGGCCTCCGGGTCAGGGGAACAGACCACCCCCGCTTTCCCCTGGCGGATATCTTCTGAGATATCGACTCCAGGACTTACCACTACCGGACAACCCGCGGCCATCGCCTCCGTCACGGACACCCCAAAATTCTCCCTAAGACTAGGCAGAATAAAAATGTCCGCCGCGGAAAGTGCCTCGCGCTTATCCTCCCCAAGCAGCATTCCCGTGAACGTGACATGCGCCTGAAGCCCAAGCTCCTTAGCGAGCAGCTTCAGGGAGGCGACATAACCCGCTGCCCCAGCCCCGACTAGAACAAGGTGCGCTTCAGGACACCTTGAGCGAAGCAACTGAAAAGCGCGAATGGCGACCTCCGGCTGCTTTTTATAATGCAGTCTCCCAAAAAAGAGAACTATTCGGCGGCCGACTGTTTCCGGGAACTTCTCCCGAAAAACGTTCGCTGGCGGCAGTCCTTCCCAGGCGGATACAGGGAGGCCCACAGGCAAAACAAAATCGGCGGGCCGTTTATTTTCCGGGAGAGAGGCCGCCATCTCTCCGGCGGAAGTATAATGAACGGCTGCCGAGCAGGAAAGCAGCCGGTTACCAAAGAGCTCCAAATAAACTTTCTTTTTCCAAGCGCTCTGCGCCAGCGACCATTTATCCAGCATTCCGCAGGGCCGGATAATATAAGGTTTGCCAAGAGCCGCGCATATTTGGGAGGCCTTCCAGGCTGGATATTCCCACATCATATGTATATGGACCAGGTCCGATGCGGCTATAAGCTGCTGCAAGTTGCGACCAAGTGACCACGAAAACATCCAGAACGGTAACGTCCGCGGGAACAGGAGGACTTTCACCCTCCCACCTGGCCTGGAATTTACTGGCATGTCCCCGGTAGCGGCTATAGACACTTCATGCCCCAACTCAGCCTGGGCTTCCGCCATTCCGAGCACGGCCGTTACAGGTCCGCCAGTAGCAGGGGCAAGATCTGGCATCACATGGAGAATTTTCATGCGGCTAGATGACCGCCTCTATTTCCCTGGCAAAGGCCTCGCCGGTGGTTTCCAAATCCAGGCGGCTTTCGGAGAAATCAATAATTTTAGGTGAAATTTTATTTTTATATCCTGCCGACAGAAAATCGGAGGCCAGGTCCTTGAACTTACGGATATCCTTGGCAGGGGCCGCCCTCAGAAAAGAAGCGTCGGCGCCGAGGCGGCTCAACTCGCGGGAGGCCAGGCCTTCGTAGGCCACCGCTGGAGTCCCGCTGGCTAACGCCTCACAAGCCGTGGTCCAACCTGCCGGCTGCCAGTCCGAATTGACCAGACCGGCATACATGGCGGCGTTGCGGAAAAGAAAGCGCAGGAAAGGATAACTCACCTTCTCAAAAACCAGGAACTTGTCCTCTATCTTTCTAGCGGCTATCTCCTTCCGGAGCTCGGACATATGCGACGCGGAATACTGCGAAATGCGCACCATGGGAATGCCCGTTTCGGCGACCAGGTCCAGCGCGTCACGGTTAAACCGCAACTCATCTCCCGGGAGGATCATGTAGGGGCCGGAAAGCAGGCGTTCAACACGGTCACGATAAATCTCCGGGACATCCGCGAAATACGATGGGGTACTATAAAAAGACGTATCAATGCCGCATGTCAGTGTTACTACCGCCTTTTTGTGGCCAAGCACGGCCTTGGCGGCGGTGGCCTGCTCACGCGTAATGAACACAGCAGTCTTTGAGAAGCGGGTGGCCATCCGGGCTATGCCCACCGCTTTACGGCTCCGCAAGGACGGCGACCTATCCAGGTTCCACACATATGAGTTAAAGATCACCTTGTTGGCATACGGCCGGCTTACCAGCTGGCGGGCCAGGCCGGAAAGCCCAACACCCCCCCACAGCATTCCGAAATCCACCCCGCGCAGGGCTTTGGATAACTCCGCAGGTGAGTAAACAGACTCGAATGGATCTAAGTGGCCAGCAGGCTGGAGAACAGGGGCAGTGTTAATAGCCGATAGTTTATGCCCTCTCTTAAGAAAAGCCGCGCCATAGGCATAAGGCAAAGGAAGACGGGGATGCTCCCCACTTTGCACCATGGTCCCCGCCCATTCATGGGCATTATTATTTATCTGAACGAGAAAATGCATTTACCCTTTGGAATTACCCTTGTTGTTTCGCGCCACAATAAGCGGATTGGAATACATCAGATTTGGCCAGATGCCCCTGACACTTTCCCATTTTGTACCGGGATCCCGACACAATTCTATCGAGAAGCCCTCCTCGGATATCAGTTGACGCAGAACGGGAATGGTAAAAAGATGCAAATGACCGCCATCCCAACTCCAGAACTTTCGCCATTCGCCCAATTCTCCCCGCTTGCCGAACCAACTCGACGTCACCGGCAGACCGCCGGCCAGGAGACCGAGCCTGTGCCTTATATATCCTATGTTGGGAGTCCTTAAAATTAGAGTTGCCCCCGGCTTTAAGATCCTACGGCAATTGCCGATAAAGGCGAACACATCAAAGACATGCTCAAGGATATCCAGCGCAATTACGACATCAAAAGCCGCGTCTTCGAGCAAGGAGAACTGAGTATCAAAATCGCATTCTATAAGGCGCGGCCCCCGCACGCCCTGGGCTTTAAAGCCGCTAAACGCTGATTCAAGTACCTTAAGATTCGCCGAAGAGATGTCCGCGAACGTGAACTCGGCCTTCGGAAGAGCTTGGACCAGGGCCTTAGATAACGCGCCGCTCCCCACCGAAAGTTCGGCGATTCGCGGGACATCAGCACTCGCTTTGGCCAATCCGCTTACATATCCGACCACAAAAGCGTCGCGGCCTGAGCCCGAATAATCCGGGCACCCGGAAGATTGTGATTCATACATCGACTTTTTTCCCATTCATGTCCCCTGAGGAGTTAAACGTGTAACAGACGCGACAATACAGCAAAGCAATACCCCTGTCGAGAGTTCGAATGCTGCGGTAAGCCCGGAAAGCAGGCCAAAGATCAGTATCAGCAGCGGAAAGCTGTAGTGAACAAAGAAAAGGCCCTTCCCCGTAATAGCAGCCTTAAATGAAAGTTTGAACAGCACAAAAATCATCCCCATGAAAGAAATGATCAGAGGGATTCCCCAGAACAAGCCACTTTCGGCCCAAATCGACATGAGCCCGAACTCTCCGGGTTTTCCAGGAACCAGACTTTGCGTACCCAGCCCCAGACCGGCAAGGGAAACCTGCTCCGTGGGACGCGATAATTCCAACGCTTCGTTAATTCGCACCCCCACGTCGCCGGAGTCGAAAGTCTGATTGAGCATGGCCAAAATAGGGAAATCCTGGGCTTTTGGAGAATAAACAAGATAAAAGAAGGCACTGACGCCGACCATCCCCAGGAACAGAACTATAAGCCGCCGTACGCCTTCCCGGGCGGATACCCCCTTAAGGTTGAACATCGGGATCACTTGAATGGCCCCCAGGAAGAAAACCTCCACTATAGCTATCAGGATCCTGGATCTTGCCCCAGATATCCCCAGCGCCACGAAACTCATTAAAACATTGGCCCCACCCCAGAGATATTGCTTTCGGGACAACTTCTCGTCTTTGGCCAGGAGCACCACAGAAAAGAAGAACTGCATTAAGGCCATTGCGGAGTACCGGTCCGCGCTGGCAAAAAGGGACGGGAACCTGGAAAAGTAGCCGCCAATAAAAAAATTCCGGTCGATGATCCCGCCGGTCGCGCTATATGAAGTTGAGATCAGAAAACCAGGATTTACCAGGTATTGTATAAGCCCAACGATATTAATAGGTATCATCAGTATCAAAAAAACCGTAGCAAGCCTGGAGAGGTCGAACTCTGGCGCGTACCGGTGTATCACAATAATGAACGAAAGAGGGATGGCCATGTACAGGAAATGGCTGAAAGCCAGGGCAAACGGGGAAAAAAAGGTGGTAGAAAGCTGCAAAGCGTAGATTGCAACGAGAAATGCGGCGAAGAAACTCACACGCTTTGCGTCCGTGCCAATAGTTGAGGAGGCCTTCCTCCCGCGAAAAGCCATTAGCACCAACAGCAACCCCGCCATGAAATAGAGTACCGCAAGCGCCGATTCCGGAAAAACTCGCTTAAGCATGTCCCCGTACAAGACAAGCATGGCAATACAAAAGTATATGTACCCTTTTATCATACGGCGAACCCCAAAAGCTTATCGGCTATTTTATGCCAGGCCAGGAAATTATCATGATAGTCCCGGTTAGCGTGCCCCATCTGGAGCCGCCGACTAGAGTCTTTGGACAAAGAGAGCACAGCCTCCGCAAAGCCCTCCCGGTCCCTCACCAGCACTACTCCCTGAAGATCTTCCCAAAACTTATCGGTCATCACGCCACTGGTCCCTACTACCGGCAGACCATGCTGCATGGCGGCCATTAGCGTACCGCGCTTAGCGGAAAGCCCCAAGATCTGCGGCATAAGAAAGATATCAGCCAATTGGAGCCATTCCCCAAGATCTTTGGACGGCAAAAAGCCAGGGGAGATTACAGGCGACTTCAGGGAGAAAAATTCTTTCTTAACTCCACCCAACAGCAACCACTTTATCCCAATCCCCTGCTCTCTCAGCAAAGCATCTGTGGCATCTATATATCCGCTAAGCTTGCGCAGGTTTATCTTTCCGCCGCCAAAAAGGGCCAGAACAATCTCCCCGGAGGCGATACCCCATTCCGTTCGGAGCCTTTCCCTATCTACAGGCTGGAATACAAAGTTGGCCCCGATCGGCAACAGGCAAACTCTGGCAGAACCGGACCAGCCTTTTACCTCGTCCAAAAGAGGCTGGGACGCGGTAAAAACATTATGAGAACTCAAGACCATGGCCTTTAACATCTTTTTTTCGAAGGTCCCGCGTATCAGGCTCGGGAGATGCCAGCAGGCCCGAAAGTATGTTTCGTGCAGGATTATCGAAGTGCGGTATTCCCGGGAACACGCCGCCCAAAAAGCAGCCAGAGCAGGATTCTGCCTCCCCCCCTGAAGTGCGTACATCAGAGGCGTATATTGCAGGATCACATGGTCAGGCTTTAGAGCTTTCAACCTCTCTGCGAGCCGGCCGATCCTTTCCGGAAGCCAAAAATTATCCTCGACGCACCTGTCGGCGCCAATATCGCCATTACCGGCAATGATAGTGACAGAATGCCCCTTGGCGCGAATAGCCTCCCCCAGCATCACGCTATGGTCCCCTATCCCGCAAACGGCGGGAGGAAGATTCTTGGTAATTATCACTATGCGCATGAGAAAATCATCCAAAGCGGCTCTATTTGGTGAATTCGAACATACCGCAACCGCAGTTCAACCCGGAGAAATCAGCCGGCGCCGCGTTTTCCACGAATTCGCCGTTATCATTTACCCCGGAGAAAGAAACCAGTCTCAGCCCTTGGAAATGACGGATAATGGTCAAAGGATCGAATATGCGTTGGGAATTGAACTGAACCCTCTGCCTGCCTACAGGCACTGAAAAGTACAAAGCACCTCCGGGCTTTAAAACCCTAGCCAAGGCGCGCATTATATCGACATACCCGTCTACTTTCACGGCGTCCCCGTACCGTCCGAGGCCAAAATGCTCAGCGGCATGCAGACAAGAAATGGATTCCAAGCTATTATCCGGGAATCTTTCCATGGTGGTAGCGTCTTCCCTGATAAAACTTAATCCCTGGGCAGAAAGATCAAGAGGCCGAATATCAATTACCTCCACCGGCATAAAACAAAGCAGGTGGGAGACAAATCCCTCAAGCGAAGACCCCACATCCACATGACGCGCCGGCATTTTTGAGCGAACTTTCCTGGCACCCCAGAGATCCTGAAAGAAATATATCCGGTTAACCTGCCCGGCCTGGACCCGTCGGTCATGCAGCATTGGGCGAAGCTCCCGTATAGATAGAGGAAACTCCGATTTCACTGCCGCGGAAGAATAACGCCGGGCAGAGAGGATAAAATGAGGCAGTTCGAACAAGCCTACAGCCACTTTTCTAAAGTCCAGACCGAATTGGCAGAGTAGTTTTTCCAAGGATATCAGAAGTCGCATAGTTTTATAGCCAATATCTTATGAGTTAAGTTCCAGTGCCCCACCGGCAGGAGAATTAGCTTTGGGGCAAGCTTCCCAATTTTTAGCTATTTTAATCACCAGACCGAATTGCAGTGCAGCGTAAGTAGCCAAGGGAAGAATGTTCAACAGGAGGGCGTCCATGGCAGAGTGCACCCCCACAAAAAACAGGAACAGCGCTTGACTACCTAACCCTCCCGCAATTGCCCAAGCCTGGCCCCGCGTAAAATTTCTGGAGATCACTATCGTATACAAAGAGGCCCCTATGACAGTAAATAGCGCGCCGGCTATAGCTATGGGCAACTCCCCCCTCAGCCCGGCATACTTAGGGCCCAGCAGAAAAAGCCACCACTGCGGGAGCAAGACCACGCTTACGACGCATAAAAGAGAAAAAACCAGCAGGCCGGCGACAACCGCAGATACCCTGGAAATAAATACCGCGCGAGAATCTATCCTCGCAAAACTTGGTTGCAAAAGAAACGGGTTAAGCATAAGAACTAGCCCCAGCAACTGCCCTAACCTCCCCAGCGCCCCGACCTCAGCAACCGCAGAAGTATAGCCGTAGATATTGAGGAGAAAAATGGATATTTGCCCCTGAAAAAGATAATAAACAATGCCCGGAACCAGAGGAATGATAAATTTTTTAAGTCCCAAATCATGGTCATTGACGGATCCCAAGTCAAAATGGATAAACCTGCTGGAAACTTTCAAGACCGCCATGCGGCTTACCAAAAGTCCAAGGAACCCTATCCCCAGCGCCGTGATCGCCGTGGGCCAAACAAAACAAACTGTGACAAGGGCCAGACGTACAAGTGCCTCACGCATTCCTACATGGAAAAGCGCCGGAGCGTCGTGGTGAATGTTAAGTATGGATTTTCGCAGCGAGACCTGGCACTGTAACCAAGCAGTAGCAAGGATCAGAGCAAGCAGCGCGGTCAGGTGCCAAAAGTTCCATGCAGATTCCCGGAACATAAGAAAAGCCACTGACACAGTGACAACGGCGGCAATGAGGAAGAATTTTCTCCGGTAACTGAACGCTGCGGAGAATAAAGCGCCGAGATATGATTTATCATCTCTGCGTTTGGCTCCGAGGCTATTCATCGCCTGAGAAAGCCCCAGGTCAGACCCTAGTGAGGCTATTGCCAGCAACATCCCGGCGCTGATATACAGCGCATATTCGTTCTTAGGGAGGATCCGAAGGAACAGGAAACCCACCAGGAGGTTTAAAAACAGCACAACCCCTTGACCAGCCAGGAATTTCCCGGCCAGGATTGGCCAGTGAGAAATAGCCGTACCTTTATTCATCCTTTGTCCGGGCCGCGGCCGAAAACATACCCCTGGCCGAACGCTTTTCCAAGCCAGAACCTCTGGGGCTCATAATGGTTCTCCGCTGAGGTGTCGGAGCAGAAAAGTTCCCCTGTCAGTTCGGTCCTTACAAAGAACGCGTTGTTCCCATTGGTGGTGCATCCCACCAGAGAATAGCCTTTTTCACGCAACATCAATTCGTAGGATTTAAGGGAGGCGCCATAATGATCACTCCCGTCCCAGATATGCCCCGGATTATAAGGCATTACCCACTCTATCGGAGGCAAGAACACAGGATTATATTCCAAGACGATAGCGCGCGGAGAAATGGTTTTAAGCGCCTCGAGAATATGAAAGTCGTTACCATCTATATCTATGCTCAAAATGTCCACGACTTTCGTCCCCAAAAGTTTGGAGACCAAGGAATCGGCATTTTCCCGTGTTACATACTCGCAGGCGACCACAAGATCCCCACTTTTAACTTTTCCAGAGAACCAAGCACTGGCCTCTTTGGCATATTCAGGACTGCCCTCTATCCATACCCCCTTCCACCCCTGACGCAACAGGTACGCAGTATTGCTCTCCCGGCCATTAGACACTCCGATTTCCATGAAGGTCCGGGAGCCGCAACCGATACGTCGGAAGATCTCGTGAATAAATCCGTCCTCTTCCGCCTGAGAATACACCTTAAATCCTGCCTTGGAAAGACGCTTCCGGTCCGAGTACTTCTCCTGGGAGAGCAAATTCATCCAAGCGATATACGCCTGAACCGTTGTCTGTTCCTCAATAGCCGCCAACAATTGCTGGCTCCCGGTGGCTTTAGACAAGAAATTCTTCAGTTTTTTATACATTCCAATCTCCTGACGTTACACCCTAAAATCGGTCATCGAGAAGCAAGGATTAGCCCGAACCCATCCGAGGGGACATGTCTGTTGATCCGTAAGCCCAACGACTCAATCGCGCCAATCACTTCCGCAATGGTATGCTGACCCTGCAAATGGTACTCCATAGAGACGCGGGAAATATTCTTCCAACTTTCGGCATCCCTAAACAAATCCCACTCCGCGCCTTCACAATCCAGTTTCAGCATATCCACATGGCCACCAAGACGTGATATTACATCCCGGAAAGCCGCCTGGTTTACCTCACCATAAACGTTGGGCGTTGATCGAGTCTGGACAGAATCCACGTTGTATTCAAGCGAGACTCTGCCCCTTTCCAGCCCTACTGCCTCTAAAAAGTATTCATATCTACCGGGAACAGATTGTGATTCAAGATATGCTCCCAAATTTGGATTTGGTTCATAGCAGTGGATAATTGCGTTTGGGAAGGCCGCTCTTGCCGCCAATCCAAAAAGGCCGACGTTAGCCCCGACATCGAGCACTGTTTTAACCGGAGCCCTTACATCCCGGCATCCATAGCAGTCATCCAGCAACAAATCAATGAATGCGACCTTAACGCCATTTTCTTCCGGCAATGCCAAGGAGTACATCTTTCCCCCGAGCATAATTTTATCGGGCAAGGAAAAGCTGGCGCTCCTACCAAACTTGACTCCGAGGCCGGCGGCAGCACGGTTTCTCTTGATTAGTGTTATCAGTCTGCGCAAAAGCATTATGTCGAAATCCGCCAAGCACTAACTTTTAACAACCTTAAGTTCCCAAAATATTCCCGCACCACGTAAAAGATAGCAAAGGTAATTTTCCCAAAACGCAGGATACCTATTAACGAACCAGCGCAGAGGAAGCACGTAGTTCAGCCATCCCTGCAGGTCCACATACCTTCGGACAAGCTCGTATCGATAGGATTCGTAAAAACCGTAGTCTTTTTCAATATCCGTCCCTTGGAAGAAGTAATCACAAGAGCGGGCACTAAAGTGGGATTTATGAGTAGGATCCACAAAGGCTGCAGCTGAGCTAAAATGAGGGACTAAGATGTAGACCGATGCCCCGTCTTTAGAGATACGGTGAATTTCCCCCATAACCGAAAAGAAGTCGTCTAAGTGTTCCAAAACGCTAAGCGACACGACCACGCTAAAGGTATTGTCTTTGAACGGATATGGGAAATTATTAAGGTCCCACTCAACATCAGCCCCTGTTTTGGAACTCAAATCGACATTAGTGGCGTTGGCGATACGGTGCATTCCGCAACCAAGCTGCAGCATAGGAACCAAGCCCGCCCGGGAAACGACATCCGGCCAAATGTCATGCCACATTGGACTTAAGTTCCTACGTAAGGGACGAAGCATCCTCTTTATTTCGTTTGTCATAATAAGACGAGGAAAGCGAGTCTAAGCATTAGGCGTAACTAGTATGGTATCTAGCATCTTCGATACCGCGTTAACGAACCCTGAACAGTAATAGTTGTTTAGTATCGGTGAAATCTCGCCCTTGGGCAAGGAAAGCGCGGTCAAAATGGCCCGGATGATATCCTGCCTGTCATGGGGGTCGGCCTGGATTATCAGCGCGGAATCCGGGTCGTTAACCTCCCAGGGGTCCTCCAGTTTCGCCCCCACCACCGGGACCCCGCACGCCAGGGCTTCCAAAAATACGAAGCGGTACGGGTAAGTATCGAAACAGGAATGGCTTCCGGGCATGGCAAAGACGTCGGCAAGCCTGTAGTGGGCCGCTTTTTCCGCCTCGCCCACATACCCAGTGAAAACCACGATATCGGAAACCCCCAAGGCCCGCGCCTTTTGCTCGAGCCTGGGTCGGTCTTCGCCATCCCCCATGATAAGGTACATCAACCCCGGGATCTTCAGCCGTAATTCCGGCAACACCTCTAGTATTTCATCAAAACCTTTGTTAAGGTCCTTGCCGCTATCCAGCCGGCCGGAGGTCATTATGACGGTCTTGCCCTCGAGTTTATAGCGGGAGACCAATTCCTGGCTCCTGGGGGCGACACCGTACCTGGCGCCATCTATGCAATTGGGCAGGTAAAAATAATCGTCTCCCGGGATCTTTGCCCACTCCATGAAACGGCGGGCCGTCAGCCGGCGGATGGAGGCGAATTTCTTCACGCCGCGGCAAAAATAGTTTACGGAAGCATGGCTGGTGGGCGTCCAAGCCTCCACGCCGTATATTACCGGCACTACCTGGCACCCGTAAAAAAAGCCTAAAAACCGTGCGAACGGCAGGAGGTGCAAGTGGCCGCAAACTATCAGGTCGAAGTTGCGCTCCGCCAGCAGGAGCTTAAGGCAGGCCCACAGATAATTCCCAATGGTCCCGGCCGCCCCCACACGGTAATCGAGATTTCCAGGCATCGCTTCAAGTGCGTAATATATCTTTCTGGGAACAGCCACAACTTTTTCCATCCCCGGATACGCGCACAAAGCCTGGAGCAAATTGCGGTTATACAAGGCTATGCCGCCCCGGCCGCCATAGGCGTCGGTTACCAGAACGAGGGCCTTTCTTGCCAGCTGCCCTCCGGCTCTTTCGGGTGCGGTCATTTTTCGACTATCTCGATATTCGGCAGGGGAAAGATAAATTTCCCCCCCTGGGCCAGATACGCCTTTTCTCTTTCCAGGAATTCAGCGCGGAAATGCCAAGGTAGCACCAGGTAATAATCCGGCTTCATGGCGCGCGAATCCGCCTCGCTGATTATGGGGATGTTCGTGCCGATGGTCTTAGCTCCATGTTTGTCCGGATTCCGGTCCGCGGCGCAATCAATAATGGAGTTATCTATGCCGCACCACTGCATTATCGTATTGCCCTTGGTGGACGCGCCGTATACGTGGATCTTCTTCCCGGCTTTCTTAAGGCCGCTCAGGAGGACGTACAGCTCTTTTTTATGCAGGTCTATGCGCCTTTGGAAATCCTTGTATGGTTTATCCGTATCCAGTTCCATATCGAACTCTTCCTGTCGGATTTTTTTTATCGACTGGGCGAATTCCGGACTTTTGTACTTAAAATTACCGGCGTGGGTGGCATAACATCGTATGCTGCCGCCGTTGATGTCGTTATATTTGACCTGGAACACCTTCATATCGCATTTCTTAAGCAGGATCTCTATAACCGCCAGGCTGTAATACTCCAAATGCTCATGACAGATGGTATCGTAAGAATTCATCTGAAGCATGGACGGCATATACGACATCTCGAACATCCATACCCCGTCCTCCGAGAGCGCACGTTTGATCCCTTTAACGAAGGCCACGGGGTCTTCCAGGTCGTAGAACATCGCTATGGAGGTTATGATGTCGAACTTCTTATCCCCGGCAAGCCGGTCCAACTCATGGGAAGGGAAGGTGTCCTGTACTACGGAAACATCCTTTGAGATTTCCTGCGCGATATCTGAAGGATCAACTCCGAATTTGACGAAAGAGTTTGGATAACAGGCCAAAAGTGTACCGTCGTTACACCCGATATCCAGGACCCGACAGTCCGGCTTCCTGAAAAATCCGGCGGCTTCTTCGGCTATGCCTTTTAGATGGTCCCGCATGGTCTGATTGGTGCCAGAACGATACCAATACGAGGAGTAGAGGACCTGAGTAGGGACGGAAACCTCCATCTGCAGCAGACCGCAGGCATTCCCGTCTACCGTAGGGTCGCACCGCAGGAGTTTTGTGGCTATTTTCCTGAGGGGAGGAGCCTTCTTCCCGGGTTTAATAAATGAACCCTGCAGGAACTGTTCTCCTAGGTCTATGACCCCGGTAAGAGCGGAAGATCCGCATATCCTGCAAGTTTTTCGATACGTAAGATGCACGTTCGTCTCCTGTAAAGCCTTTAATTAACCGCGCGGCCGGCGGCGGCGCGGCCAAAGCGTTCCATTACCACTAACCCCCACGCCCTGGACCAGTGCCCCCCGACTGAGGCCTTAGAGAGTCTGCTGGAAGAACAGGCAGACAGCACTTCCTTGTCCGAAAGCCACTCGTTGAACGGGAAGGAAAAACCCATTTTCTTTCTTTGCAGTATTTCCGCCGGGATGATGTCCCTGAAAGCTTTGCGAAGCAGGGATTTCCCGTCCCCATTTGGGAATTTTATCTTCTGGGCGACGGAAAGCGCATATGACATGGAATCACGGTCCAGGAACGGAACGCGAACCTCCACGGAATTCCACATTCCCATGGAATCAGTATCCTTCAATATTTGGTTCTGCAGGTAGAGTTCGGTCTCCATATGGGAGGCATAGTTCTTGTCCAGCTTCTTGCGCCCGCTGAACGCTACACGTTCAAGGGCCTTGAGGACGCCTCCCTCGGTGCCGCCAAGTGTTCCCGCTATTTCCTTTGGCGAGAATATCCCCCTCAGAAACAGGTAGGCGGAAAGTTCATTAGGTCTCCCGAGGTAGGATGTGCGCCGGTATTTCCCGGCCCGGGCGAAATCTGCCATGACAGCAGGTTTCCTGACAAAATCCGGAAGAGCATTTACCCAGGCAATTTTACCCACACGGTTAAATGAGCCATAGCCGCCATAGAGTTCGTCGGCCCCTATTCCGGACAGAACCGCTTTAAACCCCTCTTTTTTCGCGTACTTGGTTATGAAATAGGTATTAACGCCGTCGGTGGTCGGCTGGTCCATGGCGGCGAATATATCAGGGACGCTCTCCGCGAAGTCGCGCCTGGTAACGCGAAAAGAGCTGTGCCGGCATTTTATCCTGTTCACTATAGAAGCCTGAAAAGCCTCCTCTGAATAATCGTTCTCTTCAAAGGTGATGGACAGGGTACGCAAATTCTCGCCGTGATATTTATAGGCCAAGGCAGAAATTATGCTGGAATCGAGACCTCCGCTGAGGAAAACTCCTATTGGCGCGTCGGAAACCAGGTGGCGCTTGACCGCAGCGTCTATAAGCCGGCGGGACGAAGCTACCGCGGAGGCCGGGTCGTTAACAGTCTCGGAGAACTCGAAGGAAAAGAACTTTTTAAGTTCCGAAACCCCAGAAGTCAAATTCAAGCGCAGAAAACTTCCCTTAGGTAAGGACTGCACGCCTTTCAGGGTAGTAAGCGGCGCGGGAAGATGGCCAAAAGCGAGAAAGAGCGGCCTCCAGTCTGGATCCTCGGGCCAGGCCGGGTTTACGCTCTTAAAAGCCCTGACCTCAGAAGCGAAGATCAACTGTTCCCCTGCCAGGGAATAGTAGAGCGGTTTGATCCCTACGGCATCGCGCACAAGATAAACAAGCGCATTGTCCTTGTCGTAAAGACAGAAAGCGAACATGCCGTTGAATTTCGCGAAGGCTTCCTCGCCCCACTGAAGGTACGCGGAAATTATAACTTCGGTGTCGCTGGCCGAGGAGAACTTATGTCCCAGCAGGGAGAGCTCTTTCTTCAGTTCCTGGAAATTGTAAATTTCGCCGTTATAGGTAATCCACACGTTGCGCCCGGCTGCGCGCATAGGCTGGTGGGCGGCCGAAGAGAGGTCTATGATGGAAAGCCGCTTATGCCCGAGGCAAACTGCGCCATCCCGGAGGAATCCCGTGTCGTCGGGGCCGCCATGGGCCATGGCCGCACACATGGCACGAACTCTAGCGTCGTGCTCCTGAGTGCCTGGGCTATTTAAATTTATGATTCCCGCTATTCTACACATGTTGGCAGTCGCGAATTCCGATTTATACCGCAGTTTTAGACAGAGAGCGGCTATACCACTCTATGGTGCGCTTCAGGCCCTCTTCAAAGCCCACGCTGGCCGCAAACCCGAATTCCTTTTCCGCCCGGGAAGTATCCAGCATGCGGCGCGGCTGTCCGTCCGGCTTAGACCCGTCCCAGTTTATTTTTCCCGTGAAGCCGGTAAGCCCGGCGATAAGCCCGGCCAGGTCCTTTATGGATATCTCGAAACCGGCGCCTATGTTTACCGGTTCGGGGGAGTCATATTTTTCAGCGGCAAGCGCTATTGCTTCGGCGCAGTCCTCCACATAGAGGAATTCTCTGGTAGCCTTCCCCGTTCCCCATACGGTTATATCTTTGGCGCCTGCCTTAACGGCCTCTACGCATTTACGGATGAGCGCGGGGATAACGTGCGATGTGTCGGGGTCGAAATTGTCTCCGGGACCGTACAGGTTAACCGGGAGCAGGAAAATAGAGTTGAGCCCGTACTGCTGCCGGTACGCCTGGGCCTGAACCAGAAGCATCTTCTTCGCTATCCCATACGGGGCATTGGTCTCTTCCGGATACCCGTTCCAGAGATCTTCTTCCTTGAAAGGGACGGGAGCGAATTTGGGATAGGCACAGATGGTCCCAATGGCCACGAACTTCTCAACTCGATTGAGTCGAGCCTGCTCCATAAGCTGGGCGCCCATCATAAGGTTGTCGTAGAAAAATTTGGCCGGGTTGGCGCGATTCGCGCCTATTCCGCCAACTTTCGCGGCCAGATGAATAACAATATCCGCCTTAGAGTCTGCGAAGGCTCTTTTGACGGCGTCTTCTTCCACCAGGTTGTAATCTTTCTCTCTGGGGATAAATACGTGCTCACAGCCGCGGGCCTTTAGTTTTCCGGCCAAAGAAGAGCCCAGGAAGCCGGCCCCGCCGGTTAACATGATCCGCTTTTTAGAGAGGTCCAGCATAGTCTTACTACAGGGATGCCGCGCCTACGCCTTTACAGGGGTTCTCTTGCGGGTATGCCCTTTTTCCCCGTCCACGGCATCCGGCCCGTAGTTGTAATTGTATTGGTAATAGCCGTAATAAGAGTACGACAGCCCGCCGAACTTAGACATGTTGACCACAGACCCGAGGACTTTTATGCCCGAGGAAATGATCCTCTTCACGGCGGTCCTGATAATGGGAACACGGGTTTTGCCGAAGGCGGTGACAAAAATACAGTTGCTAATATATTTCCCCCACAGCAGCACGTCGCTGATAGGGAACATGGGAGGGCAGTCCACAATTACCCGGTCATAATCTTCCCCGGCCCAGGCCAGGAAGGCGCTGAGACGCGGAGTATTCAGAAGCTCCGCAGGGTTCGGGGGCCTGGGACCGCAGGTTAAAATGAAAAGTCCGGGGACGTCGGTCGGCTGGATCAAAGGCCGCAGGTCTTCGCTGTTCTTGCCGGTGGCTAAAAAATCGCTCAAACCTTTGGCATTGGAAACGCGGAAAACCTTGTGGAGGTTGGAGCGGCGCAAATCGCCGTCCACGATGAGAACTTTTTCGCCGGCCTGCGCTACCGCCACGGCCAGGTTGGCCGCCACGTAGCTTTTCCCTTCGCCCTGCACCGTGCTGGTAACTATAAGGGCCTTGTTCTTTTTGCCGACCTCGGCGAAATCCACCATGGTGCGCAGATTACGGATAGACTCGCTTATCAAAGAATGCTCCTGCAGCAGGAGGTGATTATAGGCCGACTGGTCTTTTATCTGGCGGGTGAGAGGCACTATCCCGAGGAACGGCAGCCCAAGTTTATTTTCGACATCTTCCTGTGTGCGTATGGTCTGGTCTATGAACTCCACCAGCGCGGCGGCGAAAAGACCCAGCACGAACCCGCCTATTAAGGCCAGGAGCATGTTAAACCCTTTCCTGGGCTTTATGGGCTTCAACGGCGGAACAGCGGCGTCGATCAGGCGGATATTATTGCCCATCAACTGGCCGGAGAGATCTATCTTAAGGCTTTGAATGATCTTGTCGGTCTCGGACTTCAACTGGCCCTGGAGGGTAGTTAAGTTGGCGGACAGGGAAACCACTTGCGGATGCTTGGGCGTATAGCGGCCGGAGGCCTCGGCAAGCTGTGACTGCAGCTTTACCACCTCACGCTTCAAATCCTGGATGAGGACGTTGTTAACCACCGCCGGCAGGGACTCGTACAGGGCGCGGGAACCGGAGCCCTTCTCATTCTGCAGGGCGGTCAGCACGTCCTTTGAAATAAAAAGCTGGTTGGAGAGGTTCTGCTCTATGTAAACAGCCGCGATGGTGTTGGCTATGTTAGCGGCCAAGCGGGGGTCGTAGAAATCCACCTTTATGTAGACCAGGCGGCTGCGCGGAACGGGGGCGATGGTCACCGGCTTTATAAGCTTTCGGTAGCCGTAAACGCCGGCGAATTCGGGGACCTTTTCCAGTTCCAGGCGCTTATAAACGGTCTTAAGCAGGGCTTCGCTCTTGAGGAGTTTGTACTGCGTCTGATAATAGTCCTCGTTGCTGCGTTCTACCGTGGGGCCGCCCTGGTAAACCACGTTATTGCCGCGTTCCTTCTCGATCACCAGCAGGGCCTGGGCCTGGTAAATGGCGCGGGTATTGAAAGTTATCAGCGCCGCTATCAGCATTACCGAAACAAAGACGGACAGAACTATCCAGCGTCGGCGGAGTATGAGTTCCGTGTAGTAGCTCAGATCGAATTCAAGTTCTTTTTCTTCTGCCATAAGGGTAGTACACCGGTTAGCCCCGGCCGTGCGGCCGGGGAGATTTAACTAATTAAATTCGGTTTAGAAGAAACTCTGCGGGACGTAGACGGTGTCGTTGGGTTCAAGGAAGATATCCGCGCTTTTGTCCCCCTGCTTTGTGATGCGGGATATTTCCACCGGGATATTGAGGTTCTGGCCGCTGGCGTTGCGCAGCACCTTGGTGCGGTCGGGCGCGGCCAGGTCGGTAAAGCCGCCGGCCAGGGTTATGGCCTCCAGCACGGTAAGGCGGCGCTCGGCGGGCAGCTGTATGGAGCCGGGCTTCTTTACCTCGCCCAGCACGTAGATCTGTTTGTTGCCGTACTCTTTTATGAGCACGGTGACCTGGGGCTTCACCAAGAATTCGGCCAGTTTTTCGGCCAGGAAGCTTTCGGCTTCGGGAACGGTGAGGTCCGCCAGTTTGAGGTTGCCGGCCAGAGGGAAGGTTATGGTGCCGTTGCCGCTCACGCGCGCGGCGCGGTCCATGTCTTTTTCCTGGAATACGGCTATTTCCAGCAGGTCGCCGGCCTGGATCTTGTAGTTAACCTGGCTTTTGTTCTGCTGTTCCAGCGCGCTTTGGATAAGGCGCTGCTCTATGGCCGCCTGCTGGACCGCCGCGGGAGCGGTTTCAGGCTGTTTTGACGCTATATTAGGCTTTGAAGGTATGCACCCGGCAAGCCCGATAAAAAGGACGATTCCTACCCCAATTTTCATATATATATTATATCAAAATTAATGATTGGGCCGGGGGCGGGAGCAGGTGTAACTTTGGTGACGCAGTTTGAGGTCCAAGTCGGCGAGAAAGGGGTTGGCTGGCACCCGTTCGAGATAAGGCTGTATGGCTTCGCGCGAGGCCTTGATCAGGGGGCAGGGAGCAGCGGACTTTAGCGCCTGATTGTAATACTCGCCACCCAACTGGAAAGCGGTTTGGGGGTCGGGGCGCCACTTAAGGGCGGTTGCGAGCAAAGTTATCTTAAGTTCAGGGTCGGCCTGGCGCGCCGCCATGGCTGCCTGCCAGGCAAGGACCGGCGGAATTGCGGCAAGGGAAAGCAAGGCGGCCAGGAAAGCGGCAGGCACCGCGTATTTTAACGGGGCCGGGCGCGGCGGGGCGGGTTCTTCTTCGTCGGAGTCCGGGGCTTTTCCCAATGCCCCCGGAGAAGCCAGCGCGCCTATTAGCGTGTAAAATATCAGCGCATTGGCCGGCATGCGAAGGGCAAACTCCGCTCCATTATGCACGATAGCTGCCAGAACGGCTCCAAACGCGCCGCCGGCCAGGGCCTTAAGCGTGAACGAGTACGACGACGCCCACACCCGGAAAACGCCCCACAGAGCGGCTCCCAACCCGAGAAAATACAGCAGCCCCCCGGCAATACCGGTCTGTATAAAGAGTTCCAGCCATTCGCTGTGAACGTGACGGACCAGTTCCCCAGCGGAAATATCAGGCAGCTTATAGGGAGGGAAGGCGTGTTCCACCGCGCCCAGACCGGAGCCGAAAACGGGGAAGTCGGTTAGCATGTTCCAACTTGAACGGTACATGGAAAAACGCGTCCGCACAGAGGAATCGAATTGCCCCCCCTCCAGCCCCATAAGCTTTTTATCCTGCAGGACAAAAACCGTGTAGCCGGCCAGTAGGATAAAAAGGGCGGCAAAAGCGGAAACCTTCGCTCTTTTTACGCGCAGCGCCACGGCGGCAAGCATGCCGAGAACGGCGGAGGCAATAACAAAAGAATGAAGCCCGCCCCTGCTGCCGGTGCGGTATATGCCGTAAACCACGGAACACAGCATTACCAGCTTGAGCAGCTGGACCGCAAGCAGGTCAAAGAACTTGCCTCTGCTCTGATGCGCGGTCAGCCCCCTGAAGCCGGAGAAAAATATCCCGAGGCCCGCCATGGCGGCCAAGGCCAGGAAAGACGCTCCATGGTCCCGATTCACGAAAGGTCCGTAAGGCTGGGCGTGCACGCTCCTCAGGCCATATACCAACGTGTTCTCGCCGGTCTTCTGGAACATGCCGATCAAGGCGACCAGGACACCCACCCCGAAAATAGTCCACAGCAGCCTTTGTAATTGCGCCGGGGTGCGGATGATCTGCGGCACGGTGTAAAGGACGGCGGCGTAGAACAGCCAGGTGACCACGGCGTTCAGCGTGCTTGGCCGCCACACGGTAAAGAGAATGGCCGACGGGGCGTTAATTGGACGCTCGGTTATGGCCTGGAGCAGGCCGATGAGCGCCACGCCGAGCACGGCGGGCAGGAGATTCTTATACAGGGGGTTGGGATTCTGGTCCAGGCCCCTGGTATAGATGCGCGCGGCCAGGCCGAAGAAGACGGCGTAGAGCAGGCCGAATGCCCAGGGCTCTACCGCGGCGAAGGCCAGCGGCGCGAAGACTATTGAACCCAGGAGCAGCGCTTCCATGAAGGAATTTTACCTTATTCGGAGGGCCCGCCCGAATAAGGTAGAATTTACGGGATGAAAGTGTTATTCGTCTGCACGGGGAATGTGTGCCGCAGCGCCGCGGCGGAGGCGCTGCTGCGCCGCTACGGGGCGGCGGCGGGTTTTGAGGCGCGCTCGCGCGGCACCGCCGCGCAGCCCTACTACCGCATGCCGGCGCAGGTGGCGGCGTTCTTAAAGGCCGAAGGCGCGGATGCTGCGGCGCACAAGGCCTGCCTTGTGACCGAGGCGGACATAGACTGGGCCGACCTGGTGCTGGTTATGGAAGCGCGGCACGAGGCTCTGCTGGCGGACAAGTTCCCCCAGAGCATGCGCAAGATGAAGCTTTTCCTGGACTACTGCGGCGCCGGCGGGGACCTGCCCGACCCCATGGGCGGCTCCGACGAGGGTTACGCGCGCATTATGAAGACCGTGAAGAGCTGCGTGCTGGAACTGGTAAAGAAAGCCGCGAAGTAATTCCCCCCCAATAAAAAGAGCCGCCGGTTTTGCCGGCGGCTCTTTCTTTTTGCGCTTAAGGCTAGAACATGCCCTTGAGCTGCAGGCCCACTATATTGTCGCTGTACTCGAAGTCGTTCTCGTTGGAGGCGCGGTGCTTATAGGTGTAGCCCAGGTCCGCCTTGAGCCACTTCTGCACGGAGTACTCGGCGTTACAGCGGAAGCCGGTGTTGGTGTCCAGGCGCTTCTTGCTGGTGCCGGCGCTCAGCTCGGGATAGGCGTTGGTCTCGTAGTTGAAGCCGAGGCTGGCCTTCACCTTGCGCACCTGGCGGCTTACGGTGAGGTCGCCGGTGGTGGAGGTGTAGTAGCGGCTGGTGCCGTAGGAGGATTCCACGTTGCCGCGCTTGCCGTAAATGACCACGTCGGTCTTCTCCACGGGCTTCCAGACGAACTGCAGGCTGTAGCCGGCGGTGGTCACGTCGTTGTCGGCGGTGCCGAGGTCGTTGGCGTAATTGCGGTACTGCACGCCGGCCCTGGCGGTGCCGGTGATCTTGGGCGCGATGTTGCCGGTGATACCGAAGTCCACGTTGTTGTAGGTGGAATCGTTGGTTTCGTCGGCGGCTTCCTTGTAGGCCAGGGTGCCGTAGCGGTAGGCCACGAACAGCCGGGTCTTGGGCTGCAGCTTGTAGGTGATGTCGCCGCCTACCAGCATTTCCTGGCGGTCCAGGGAGCTGTTGGCCCCGATGAGGTAGTTGTGGTAGGTGTGCTGCGCGGCCAGGTTGAAGCCGAACTTGCCGCGGATGGGGGCTTCGAAGCCGAAGGCCGCGGTGTTCTGCACGCGCTTGGCGCGGGCGGTGAGTTCCGACGTGGCCTGGTCGGTGGTCTGCATCCAGCTGTCGTCCATGGAAACCGACATGTTCTTGGGCAGGCGCCACTCGGCGCCCAGGTTGGCCAGGTGGTGGGCTGCGTCGTTGTTGGCCTTGTTGGCGCCGTAGCCGAGCAGTTCCAGGGTGTAGCCGCCGCGCAGGTCCAGGCGGGAACCTACTTTATTGAGCAGGTTGACGCCGAAGGCGTTGCGGCTGATCATGGCGCCCTTGGGGGCCTGCTTGACCAGGTAGATGTTGTTGTCGTAGGAAGCCTGCATGGCCACCTGCGGGTGTATTTCCAGGGTGCCGAGCTTGAGGTTCTGCTGGGCGGCCGCGTTGGCGGCCGGCAGGACCAGGGCTAGGGCGATTAAAAGGTTCTTCATCATTTTCTCCTTGGCTGAATTCCGGCCGCTTACGGGGTGGACTCGCTGACCACGGGGGTCTCAGCAACCACGGACTCTTCCGTTTCCTGCGTGGGATTAACGGTGCTGGTCGGCGGCGGCGGCAGGACGGTGTCGGCGGTAACGGTGCCGTCGGTGACGGGCGGGGCGTCTTCGGCAACTACGGGGGTGACCGCGGCGGGCGGAGGAGGAGGCGGCAGGGCGGTCACGCTGACGGTCTGGCCGGCGGCCAGGTTCTGGGTTTCACCGCCGGCGGCGTTGCTTACCACGGCGTTGCCCTTTTCAACCTTGATCTCCACCTTTTCATTGGCGGTGATCATCTTGATCTCGGAATTGGGAGTGAGCACCACGTTGTTGCCCGACTCGGTGCGCACGGCCACCGGCGCGCCGGCGCCCAGGGCCACGTTCACCTGGCCGTTGTTGGAGGTGACGGTGAAGTTGGAACCGGTGGTGGCGGTAATGGTCTTGCCGCCGGCTTCCACTTCCATGGTGCCTTCCACCACGGCGAAAGAGAGCTTGTTGTCGGTGATCACGGGGATGGCGTCGCCCGGTTTGAGGGTCTTAACTATTACGCCGTCCTTCATGATATTGACGGTGCCGGTGATCTTGGTGATCTTCATGCCTTTGGCGGGCACGGGTTTGGCGGCGGGTTTGGCAGCGGGCTTGGCCGGAGCGGCAGCCGGCTTGGCGGCGGGCTTGGCCGGAGCGGCAGGGGCCTGCGCGAAAAGATTTCCGCCGAAAGCGGCGAGCGCCGCGATAGCGACAAGATGGAACAATTTCATTACTCTACCTCCCATTGGTACTGTATCGTTACTAATATTACATAGAAGTCCTGATACATGTCAACGAAAATTGTGATTTTTGTGATTTTGGCATGGCAGGGCCAATATATACCAAATCATGATTTGCTAGAATCGTAGCATGAAATTTATTCCCCTCCTCGCGCTATTGGCGCTGCCGCCGGCCGGGCTTAACGCCGGAGATTTTTTCCCCGTCTGCATGTACGGCATAACCCAGCCGGCGGAACTTAAGGTTTTAAAGGACGGCGGCTTTAATTGTTTTCAGACCTACGAACCCGCCCCGGAGAAACTGGCGGCGCTGGCGGCCGAAGCCGGCAGGCTGGACCTGAAAATGGTGGCTTCGCCCGATAAGGTGCTGGGCTCTCCCCTTGAGAAAGAGGCCAAGCGCTGGCCGGTGCTGGCCTGGTACCTTTACGACGAGCCCGAGATCCACCGATTCTCCCCGGCCAGCCTGGCGGAGCTGGACAAGAAGGTGAAGGCCTGGTCCCCCCGGCAGAAAACCGCTTTTGTAATGGGCGAAGGAATGGCGGCGCTTTCCTACGGCGCCGCGGCGGACGCGCTGATGGTGGACTGGTATCCGGTGCCGCATCTCCGGCTGGAATCCCTGGGCCAGCAGGTAACGCTGACGCGGCAGGGCGGCATGGCGCTGGATAAAGAGCGCCCCGGCAAGCCGGTGTGGGCGGTGCTGCAGGCTTTTAACTGGCTGGAGTACCCGCAGCGCCGGGCCAAGCGCATAGGGCGCTTCCCCACGGCGGAAGAAGCGCGGTTCATGACTTACCTGTCCCTGGCGCGCGGGGCCGCCGGCGTTTTCTATTTCAAATACTCCGACGCGGCTGCCTCGCCCGAGCGCTGGCGCATATTCACCGACCTGGCGGCCGAAGTACGGCGGCTGGGGCCGCTGCTGGCGAAGGCCAAGCCCGGCGAGCGCCCGGCCGGCCTGGACCCGGCGCTGGACATTACGGTATTCCGGCATTGGGGGCGCAAGCGCATAATAATCCTGAACCCCTCCTACGCCAACGTGCCGCTGAACGCCGCCGCGCTCAAAGGCTGGCGCCCGCTCTTTGAACGCAAACGCTACCTGGAGGAGCTGCTGCCCGGCGGCAGCAACCTCTACCTCCCCCCCTACCGCGTACTGGTGCTGGAAGACTAACCAAGAAAGGGCCGCCCGAAAGCGGCCCTTCTTCTTTCACGCCCGCACCCCGACAGCACGCTGTCGGGGTGACCTGCTAGACTATTCCAAAGGCCCCGGAAAGCATTGACTGGGGATTATTTATGGTGTACACTATAAATGTAAGGTTCGAGTGGGACGGCAAGAAAGCAGAGCGCAACGCCCTGAAGCACGGGATAACTTTCGAACTGGCGGCTTTTGCCTTCGACGACCCTTTCGCCCTGGTAGTCGACGACGAAAAGCATTCCGTCCATGAACGCCGCCATTGGCTGATAGGGGACTCAGGCGAAAAGGTTCTGGTAGTAGTGTTCACAATGCGGCCGCCGGACGGGAACATCCGGGTAGTAAGCGCGCGGCGCGCTAACCGCCGCGAGAGAAGGATTTATGAAGAAAGCAAAAGACTTTGATTTCGCCAGGGCTCGCAGGGTCACGCCGGAAGAAACGCTAGCCTTCAAGAAGGCCATTGAGAACACTTTCCAGATAAAGCGCCCCGCCAGGGGCCGCCCCCCCAAAGGGGACTCCAAGTACCGGGACGTCCACATACGCCTTCACCCGCTGGCCCTGGCCTGGGCCCACACCGAGGCCAGGCACCGCGGCATCGGGTACCAGACGTTCATCAACGAGGTGCTTCTGAACCGCGCGCAAGCGGCGCAGCACAAGTAGCACTTAAGCGGCTTACACTCAGACCGGGGCCTCACAGGGCCCCGGTTTTTTATTTCCCCCTCATCCGCACCACTACGGTGTCGGGTTCGCCTGCTATAACATTGCGGGGCGGATGAGGGAGGCGCTATGCAGGCAGCAGAGCTCTTGCGGCTGATAAAGGATGGGGAATCCTCCGTTCTGGAATTCAAAGAGTCGTTCGGGGACGGGGTTATAGAGACTTTAGCGGCCATGGCCAACTCCGGAGGAGGGCGGGTGCTGGCCGGGGTAACAGACGCCGGCGTCATCTGCGGCGTGGCATGGTCGCAGCAAGGGGCGGCGGCCTGGCTTAACGAGGTAAAGCAGAAAACTTCACCTTCCCTTTACCCGGACCTCCACTTCTTGCGGGCGGGAGACAGCCGCGTGGCCGTGTTCACGATCAAGGAAGTTCCCATAAAACCGGTGTCAATGCGCGGCCGCTGCCTGGCGCGCCGCGGGGCGGCCAATCACCTAATGAGTCTTCAGGAAATAGCGGATATGTATCTCAAAACCTACAACCTGTCCTGGGACAGTTTGCCGGACCCCGGCAAAAGCACCAGCGACCTTGCCTCGGCAAAAGTGGAGCGTTTCAGGAACTTGCTGGAAAAGCAGGCGGCGGCGGCGCTGCCGGAGGATTCATTTACCCTGCTTAAAAAGTTCTCCCTCCTGCGGGAGGAAAAAGCGCCCACCTTCGCCGCCAGCCTGCTTTTCGGCAAAACAACTCCCCTCAGCGCTGCCGTACACGCCGTGCGCTTTAAAGGAACGGACAAAGAGGAATCCTCCGAGGATTTTTACATACAGGAAGACCTGGTTTCGGAGATAGAGCTGATAATGGCGTTTATGCTGGGCAACATAAAGCGTGGGGTGAAGAAGGCCCCGGTTTCACGACAGTTGACCCACGACCCGGTGTGGCAATACCCGCCGGAGGCCTTGCGCGAGCTGGTGATAAACCTGGTGGTACACCGCGACTACCACAACGGCTCGCCCTCCTGCGTTTTCATCTTCGACGACCGTATAGAGATGTGGAATCCGGGAGAAATGCCGAAGGGACTCTCCCTGGACAAGATCCAGTCCGGAGATTATGCGCCCAGCGCCAGAAACCCGCTCATAACCCGCGTCTTCAAGGAGATCGGGCTCATAGAGAACATCGGCAGCGGGCTGCATTCGGTGTTCACTATGATAAAAAAACACGGAGGCCCGCCCCCGGCCATAGACTCCGTGTCTGCGGGTACCAGGATAGTGCTGCGCTCGGCCGCGGCGGCAGGGCGGGAATTGGCTGTGGGTTCCCAGAAAGGTTCCCAGAAAAACTCACTCAAAGCTACCAATGGAAAAACAGCAAAAAGTTCACTAAAAAGTTCCCAGAAAAGTTCCCAGAAAATATTGAAACTTATAAAGAGCGACCCCCATATCAGCATAGCTGAATTGGCCAGCCTGCTTGGCATTTCAGACAGGGGTGTCAAAAACGTACTGGAGTCTTTGAAAAAAGCGGGGCTTGTAAAGCGTATAGGCCCCGACAGGGGCGGGCATTGGAGGGCAAAATAAAACCGGCGCGGCTATTTATTCAAAAGGACTATGTCGGTGCGCTGCTGGGCGCAGGAGTCTTCCTGGCCTTCGGCGGCCAGGTCCTTGGCCTGGGATTCGATTTTTATTTTTTAGGCGTCAGGAAAGCCAGGTAATTGTCGCGGTTAACGCCGGTAAAAACGGCGTCCGGATAAGCTTCCTGGAACACTTTAGGGGGTTTAACCCTGACCTTTCCCCATTTTATCTCGAAGGCGCGCAACGAGTCGCCCTCGGTCTCAAGGTAATCTATCTCCTGCTGCTGCTGGGTGCGCCAGAAATAGGTCTGCCGGTCCAGGCCGTGGTTGGCCAGGAACTTGCGGCGTTCCGCTACCAGGAAATTTTCCCAGAGCGCCCCCGCGTCCTGGCGCAGGTTCAGCGGGTTAAGGTTGTTAATAAGGGCGTTGCGCAGGCCGGTGTCGTAGAAATATATTTTCCGCAGCCTTTTAAGTTCGTTGCGGATGTTGCGGCTGAACGGCCCCAGGCGGAAAATTATAAAAGCCTTTTCCAGGATCTGGATGTAGGACGCCACGGTGTTCTTGTCCACGCCCAGCAGGGAGGCCAGTTCGTTATAGGAGACCTCGGAACCTATCTGCAGGGCCAGCGCCTGCAGCAGTTTCTCCAGGAGCTCATGGCTCCTGATGTTGTGATATTTGAGGACGTCCTTGTAGGAATAGCTGCGGGCCAGGCTCTTGAGCTCTTCGGCGGGGTGGCCGCTCTTAAGGGCTATTTCCGGGTACATGCCGTAGAGCAGGCGGCGTTCCAGCAGGCGCCCGGCTTCCAGCGCCGAATAGCGGGCCGCCAGTTCCCCCACGGAGAACGGATAAAGCGTGAATTCCGTCTTTCTGCCGGTCAGAGGCTCCGAAACCTTGTCGGACAGTTCGAAGGAGGAGGACCCCGTGGCCAGCAGCTGCGTCTGCGGGAAACTGTCGTGCAGGAGTTTCAGCGTGCGGCCTATGTTGGGGACCTGCTGGGCTTCGTCAAGGATAACAAGTTTTTTGTTCCCAATGAACGCGCCCATCTGGGTGGAAGTCTTTCCGGAAAAAGCGGCAAGGATGTCCGGCTCGTCGCAATTGAGATAAACAGAATCCGCCTTATGCAGGGCTTGTATCTCGCGGACCAGCGTGGTCTTGCCTACCTGCCTGGCGCCATACAATATAAGGACCTTCCCTTTATACAAGGCCTTAACTATGGAACCAAGAATTGTTCTCTCTATTATCATGCGCAATTCACCTAAATCACATATATTATAGTGAATGCGTTCACAATTGTCAATATGATAATGGTGAGCACCGTCTACTGCGCTATTTATTGAGCAGGACTATGTCGGTGCGCTGCTGGGCGTAGGAGTCTTCCTGGCCTTCGGCGGCCAGGAGGTTCTCCGGCGACATCAGGGCTTTCTTGAGGAAATCCTTCACCAGGTCGGCCTGGATGTCGGCCAGGTCCTTGGTCTGGGCGTAAACCTTAACGCGCAGGGGCATGTTGTAGTAGCGGCGCTTTACCAGGTCCGCCGTGGCCGAGAGCAGGGCCTCGCCGTCCTTCTTGTCCAGGGCGCGGGCGCTCTTGTTGGGGCCGAAGAGCGAAGCCGAGTCCAGGCTGATGGTAAGGTTGCCGCCTTTCTGGAAGACTATGGCGGTGAACTTCACCAGTTCGCCTATGATGGTCTTGGGGGAGCCGTATTCGTCCACGAAGACGTACACCGGCGCGTAGCTGTGGCCGGCCCGCACCCACTCGCGGGCGTCGTTCTCGCCGCTCCAGGAGAGGGTTTCCGGCGGCAGGCCGGTGCCGGAATACTTGTGAAAGATCTTGCCTTCCTCGTCGGTAACGGAGAGGGTCCACTGCAGGTCCTTGGAATTCTTCTCGGTATAGTTGCGGCTGAAGAGCTCTTCGAACTTGCGGCGCGGCGAGAAGGTGATTACGGTCTTGTCGCTGAAGGAGGTGCGCCAGGGTTTTATGATGCGGCCGCTCTGGAGTCTTTCAGGGTGGTTGCGGGAGAACGAGACGAAATCGGCTGACTCGAAGCGGAACAGGGTTTTGTCGGCTTCCAGGGATTTGGCCACGCTTTCGAACTTGTCGGCTTTCACCTTGAGCGGGGGCTTGCGGGTGCGCAGCTCGTCGGAGGATTCGGAGCGGATCACCACTTCTTCGGGCACTTCGTTGTAGGTGGAGGTGGAGGCCTCCTGCGCGGCGAGCGGCACGGCGGCGAAGAGGAGGGTGGCGAGTAATTTGAGCATAGTGTCCTTAATCCGCGAGGAACCTGAAAGTGATGACGCCCCACTGCTTGGAGGCGGGGCCGGCGAGCGGCGCGAAGCTCCAGCGCTTTATGGCGTCCAGCGCCAGGCGGTCCAGCGCGCCGTAACCGGAGGTTTTTTCCACCACGGCGTTGTCCAGCACGCGGCCGGCATTGTCCACGTAGAACTTTATGGAGACGGCGGCTTCCAGGATGCCGCGGTCGCGCGCCCACTCCGGGAAAGTGGGCGCGTAATATTTAGCCACCTTGCGCCGGGACAGCGGGCCGGTGATCTCCAGGCGCTGGGGCGCGGCTTCGGCGGCGCGCAGGCTTTCGTTGTGGCGGGAAGAGAAGGCGGCGGCGGAAATTGCGGGGGCTTCCCGGCGGGCCACGGGGGCGGCGGCGCTCTGGGCTTCGGTAAGGCGCTGAGGTGCCGCGGCTATGGCCGCGGTCTGGCGGGCGGCGGCCACGCCCCCCTGGCGCTCGGCCAGGGCCTGCGGGCCGGAGGCGGAGCGGCGGGCCCGGTCCACGGCCATATTGAGTTCCCGCATGGTCTGCGGGCGCACGGCGGGGCCGGCGTCCTCGAATTTAAGGCCCTGCGGCAGCGACGGGGCTTTCTTCACGCCTACTTCTTCCAGTTCTATGCGCGGGGCCATGGCCTGGGCGGAGCGTTCGGCCTTGATGTCCAACCCGGCGTCTTTTATGTCGCCCCCCACCCGGCGATTGGCGTCCATCTCCAGCTTCTGGGCGGCGGACACGCGGCCGGAGCGCTCGGCGAGGGTTTTGGGCAGGTTGAAAGCGGGCTTGTGGCGGTCCGGGGTCTTAATGTCGAGCGTGGGGATTTTGGGGACTTCCTGCACGGCTATCTTCGGGATAACAGGCAGGGCGAGCTTGAGGAAGCTCAACGTTTTGTTCTCGGGCTTGGCCTGCGCCTCTTTTTCCTGCATGATGAGGTCCACGTTGGAGAGCACCACGTTGCGCGTCTCCGGGCGCATGAGCACGAAGTAATAATAAAGGCCGAACAGCAGCACGTGGAACGACGCCGAGGCCGCTATGGAAAATTTGACCGCTTTGGAGTTGCCTTCGTACATTACTTCTTCTTCTGCTCCGTGGCTATGGTAATGCCGGTGGCGCCGGCTTCTTTGGCCCGCTGCATGGTGTCGGTGAGGATGCCGTAGGGCGCTTCCGCGTCGGCCTTTATGACCACCAGGCGGGCGGCGCCTTCTTTAAGTACCTTGTCTATGCCTTCCAGGAAGGCGGGCTCGTCGGTAAAAAGCTTTTCGTTCACGGCGTATTTGCCGGCGGCGGAGATGGTGACCACCACCTTGTCTTTCTCTTCGCCTTCCTGCGTTTTGGCCTGGGGCAGGTTCACCTTCAGGGCTGGGTCGGACAGCAGCGGGGCCGTGACCATGAAGATGATGACCAGCACCAGGCAGACGTCCACCAGCGGGGCCACGTTAATGCCCGTCATCATGCTGTCGTCGTTTTCCGGTCTGAATTTCATCAGTTCTTCATCAGGGCCATCTTAAGGGCCCCGGCCTGGCGGGCTTCGTCGAGCAGGCCCACCACCTGGCCTACCCGGTTCTCGGTATCGGCCTTTACTATCACGAATTTATCCGCGCTTTTCTCCAGCGCCTTGGCCACGGCCGCGGGATAATTCTCCCGGGCGAGCTCGGCGCCGTTGAGGGTGAGTTTGCCCTCTTTGGAAAGTTTCACCTGCACGCTTTCGGACATGGACACCTTGCCCACCTGGGCGCTGGCCTTGGACTGCAGCACCTTTATGCCGGCCTGCAGGGCGAAGGGCGCCACGGCCATGAAGATAATGACCAGGACCAGCGACACGTCCACGAGGGGCGTGAGGTTGATCTCCGTTATGGGCTCTTCGGAATTATTGGACGAAACTCCCATTAAACTATTTGGCCTCCAGCATGATGACCAGGCGCGCGGAGAAGATCTCCAGCTCACTCGAGATCACCTTGGTCTTGCGCATGAAATAGTTGTAGATGATGACGGCGGGAATGGCCACGGCGAGGCCGCCGGCGGTGGCGACCAGCGCCTCGGCTATGCCCTTGGCCACCACGGCGGGGCCGCCCGAGCCGGAGAGGGCGAGGTCGCGGAAAGCCTTGATGATGCCCACCACGGTGCCGAACAGGCCTATGAACGGGGCGATGTTGCCCATGGTGCCCAGCACGCCCAGGTTGCGCTCCATCATGAGGCGCTCTTCCTGGCGCTTGGTGGCCAGCAGTTCCTCGAGGTCGCGGCGGTCCATTTCGCGGTGCTGCAGGGCGTAGTGGAACAGGCGCCCCACGGGGGAATCTATCTTGGCGGTGTATTTAAGCGCCTCGTCTATCTTGCCTTCTTTGAGCAGGCCGCTCACGTGGGAGAGGAAGCCGTCTATCTTCTTCTGGCGGGCCTTGCGGAAGTAGAACCAGCGCTCGAAGGCGAAGGTCATGGACAAGAGCGAACAGAACAAGAGGATGGCCAGCGTGAAGCTGTCCTTGAAGATGGCTAAGTAATTGATGTTTTCCATAGGGCTCCTTTAATTCGCTTCAGAGGGTCGGGCGGCCGGGGCGGCCTTCTTCTTTACGCGGCGGATTTTCTTTTTTACGGGGGCGGCGGGCGCGGGCGCCTCTTCGTCGACGGCTTCTTCCCCCCCGTCCATGCCTGGCAGGGTGCGCACGGCGGGCTTGCCGGCCGGCTTGTTCGTGTTGAGCAGCGAGCGGGCGCGTTCGGCGGCGGCCTTGGCCACTTCCGGCTTGGCGGAGTTGCGGGCTATGTCGTTGTACACGCGGGCGGCTTCCTGGTAGTTCTTTTCGCCTTCGTAGATCTCGCCGAGCTTCACCAGGCCCTGCAGGCGCCAGGGGCTGCCGAGCGGCTTCTGCTGGGCCAGGCGCTCCCAGTAATCGCGGGCCTCGTCGGGCTGGCGGTTGTCGTAATTCATTTCGCCCATGTAATACATGGCTTCCAGGCCGTCTTCGCGGCCTTCGCTCTCGCCGTAGATCTCGGTGAGGGTCTTGAGCGCGCCGGAGAGGTCCCCGCGGGTCTTCTGGATATTGAAGATCTCCCACAGGGCGGCCAGGGCGTCGTCGCCTTTGCCGGTGAGCTCGAAGTAGCGGCGGTAGGTGCCTTCGGCCTTGTCGGTCTCGCCGGTGGTCTTATAGCAGAGGGCCAGGTTGAAGAGGGCGGGCTTGATGTACTCGCTCTGGGGGTACAGCTCGGCCAGCTTGGCGTAGGCCTTGGCGGCCTCCTCGTGGTTCTTCTGGTTGTAGTAGGCGTTGCCGAGGCGGAACAGGGCCACCGGGTGCTCCTTGGCGTCCTGGTAGTTCTTGGCGAAACGCTCGAAGACCGAGGCGGCGTTCTCCATGTCGCCGGTCTGGAAATAGGCCTCGCCGAGGTAGAACTGCGCGTCCTTGATGGACGGGTGGTCTATGTAGTCCACGCTGAACTTCTTCAGGGTGCCCACGGCGGCGGCGTAATCCTTCTTCTCGAAGTGGCGGCGGCCCAGGCGGAACATGGCCTCGCCGGAGGTCTTGTCGACGGGCTGGCGGGCGGCCAGGTCGCCGAACCAGCCGGCGAAATCCATGCCCGGGTTGCGGTCGAACACGGCCTCGGCCAGGTCGAAAGCGTCGGCGCCTTCGGGCGCGTCGGGATACTTGGTGACGGCGGCCTTGGCCTGCTCCAGCGCCTGCGCGTCCTGCTTGAGGTTATAGCGCACCTGCGCCAGGCGCAGCCAGGCCAGGGGCAGTTTGTCGCTCTTGGGGTACTTGGTGAGGATGCCTTCATAGGCGCCCACGGACTCGGCGTATTTCTGCGCGCGGAACCAGGTGTCGGCTATCTGGAAATCGGCAAGTTCGGTCTCCGGGGCGTTGGGATAGTCGCGGCTGAGGCGGCTCCAGGTCTCCACGGCCTGGCTGTAGTAGCGCAGGCGGTAGAGGGCGAGGCCGGCGCGGTACAGGGCCACGGGCGCGTAGGAATCGCGCGGGGCCTCGGCGGCGAAAGCTTCGTAGATCTGGTAGGCCTTCTCGAACTCCTTGCGGTTGAAATTGCTGTCGGCCAGGGCCATGGCGTCGGCGCCGGTGGGCTGGATGGCGTCGGCGAACTGCACCTTGAGGGCCTTGAGCTTTTCCCGGGCGCGGGCGGCGCCTTCGGTGTCGCCGGCTATGGCCAGGCACCACACCAGGCCGTCCTGCGCGTACAGGGCGGAGACGTCGTTGGGATAGATGCGGGCGATGGTGGTGTAGATATTGCGCGCGTCGTCGGTGAGGTTGAGGGCCATATAGGCCTCGGCCACGTACAGCAGGCTCAGGGCGCGCCACTTGGAGCCGGCCGGCGGCAGGTGCTTGAAGATGAACTGGTACGAGGTGAGGATGCTGTTGTAGTTGCCGCGGTCGTACTCGGCGCGCAGGATCATGAACATGGCCTGCTCGGCCACTTCGCTCGACGGGGCCATGTCCACGGCGTTCTGGAAGGAGCGCAGGGCCTCGTCGGTCTTGCGCAGCTCCAGCTGGGCGGTGCCCTTGAGATAATAGGCGTTCTTGGCGAGCGAATGCGTGGGGTAGAGGATGAGGAAGCTTTCCAGCGCGTGCACGCTCTGCAGGTAATCGCCCAGCAGGTACTGGCACCAGGCCAGCTTATACGCGCTGGCGGGCGCCACCGACGAGGACGGGTAGCCGGTGGTGACCTTGGTGTAGGCGAACAGGGCGTCGCGCGTCTGCTTGTTCTCCATGTAGCTTTCGGCTATGAAGAACTGGGCGTACGGGGCGAAGAAGTCGCGGGGGTTCTTGTCTATGACGTTCTGGAAATTGGAGCGGGCGCTGGGATAGTCCTTCTTGTTGAAGAGGCTGGCGCCTATGCGGAACACGGCGGCGCTCTTGAGCTTGGAATTGGGATATTTCCGGAGGAAGCCCTGGTACTTGGTGATGGCGCCGTCGAAATCCCCGGCGTGGAAGAAGGAGTCGGCGGCCAGGAACTCGGCCTCTTCCTTGAAATCGGCCTCGGGAAAATCCTTGAGGAGTTTTTCGAACACGGACGCGGCCATGTAGGTTTTCCCCTCGTAGAGGTAGGCCTTGCCCAGGAAGAAGCGGGCCTCGGGCGTGGAGAGCTGCATGAACAGTTTCTGCGCGGCGGGGTAATTCTTGCGGTTGAGCTCTATGACGGCCCTGGCGAACACCACGGCGGGCTCGCGCGCGTAGGGCAGGAAGGTCTCTTCCAGGCGGTAGAGGTTGGCCTGCGCCTCCTGGTAGCGGCCCATGGCGATATTGGCGTACACGGCGCCCAGCAGGCTTTCGGGCACGATGTAGCTCTTGGGGTATTTATCCTCCACCTTGAGGAATTCCTTGAGCGAGCGCTCCCAGGCGCCCATGTTGTAAGCGGCCTCGCCGGCGCGGTACTGGGCGCTGGCTTCCAGGCCGCTTCGGGAATGATCCTTGATGACGGCGGCGTAGGCCCCGGCGGCGGCGTTGAGCTCGGCGATGGCGGCGGGGTTCATGCCGGCGAGCATGCGGTCGTCGGAGCTCATCTTGGAGAGCTTTTCCTGGCGCAGCAGCTCCAGGCCCTTGGCCATGTAGGCCTCGCCCTGCATGAAGCGCGCGTCGGGAGCGCGCTGGCTCTTGGGGTACTGCTTCACGAATTTCTGGAAGGCGTCTATCACGGCGGCGCGCTCGGTGGCGCTTTCGTAGAGGGAGGCCAGGTTGCGGAAGGCGGCCTCGTCCTCGGTGAGCTGGGAAAGCTGCAGCTGGGCGTACGCCGGAGCCGCGCAGGCGATCAAGGCTGAAAGCAGGAAATTTTTCATTCAGCGTTATTTTATCAAATTATATAGATATCAAGCCCCGACAGTACGGTGTCGGGCAGGCCTGCTACACTGTAACCAAGGGCAAGGGCGGTACGGGTTGACATCTAGTAGCTTTTATGCTACTATATAGGAGGGGAGTATGGATATTTCCCCGGTAACGATCAGGTTCTACAGAACCGCAACGGACAGATGTCCGTTTAAAGAATGGCTGGAGTCACTTACCCGCAGTACGCAGGAGGCGGTGGATGCAAGGCTCACAAGGGTATGCCGGGGCTTATTCGGAGACCACAAACATCTGGGTGACGGCATTTTTGAACTCCGTCTCCATATGGGCCCCGGTTACAGGATCTATTACGGGATGGAGGGCCGGACACTGGTAATTCTGCTGGAAGCAGGCGGGAAGAATACGCAGGCCTCGGATATAACAAGCGCGAAGCGCTTTTGGCAGGATTACTTGAGGAGGTTATGAACATTATGAAAGACAAACCCTACATAGATTACCACGAAGACCTGTTAAAGCGCCTGGCGGACCCGAAGTACGCAGTTGGTTACCTCAACGCCTGTCTTGAGGACGAGGATGAAGGCACCTTCCTCCTGGCGCTGCACAATGTGGCGCAGGTGCATGGCGGCCTGGCGCAACTGGCCAGAAAAACCAAACTGAACAGGGAGCATCTGTTCCGGATGCTTTCGAAAAAAGGCAATCCGCAGCTGCATAATCTCCGCCTGATAGCGGGCGCCATGGGGTACAAGTTCACCTTAAGCAAAGCGTAACCCCCTCTTAAAAAAGACGGCCCCGTTTTCACGGGGCCGTCTCATTTCGGGGCGGACCGCTCAGGCGGAGTAAGCGCCGGTGAGGGAGCGGGAGGCCGCTTCCTCTTTGGCTTTGGCTATGAACTCGTCGAGGTTCACGCCGAAGACGCTCTTGTTGCCGCGCAGGCGCAGGGTTATGGTCCCGGCGTCCTTTTCCTTGTTGCCCACCACCACCAGGTAGGGGATCTTGAGCATGGCCGCGTCGCGCACCTTGCCGTTGATGGTGTCGTGGCGCAGGTCGGTCTTAACGCGGAAACCGGCGGCCTTCAGTTTGGCCTCCACCTCTTTGGCGTAGCCTTCCTGCTCTTCGGTGATGTTGAGCACCTTCATCTGCAGGGGCGCCAGCCACAGCGGGAAGTTGCCGGCGTAATGTTCTATCAGCACGCCGAAGAACCGCTCCAGCGAACCCATCAGGGCGCGGTGGATCATGTACGGGCGGTGCTTATGCCCGTCGGCGCCGGTGTATTCCAGGCCGAAGCGCTCGGGCTCGTTGAAGTCGAACTGGATGGTGCTCATCTGCCATTCGCGGCCGATGGAGTCCTTCACCTTGAGGTCGATCTTGGGGCCGTAGAAGGCGCCGCCGCCTTCGTCCACGGTCACCGGCACGCCTTCTTTCTCGGCGGCCGCGCGCAGGCTCTTCTGGGCTTCTTCCCAGCGGGCCGGCTCGCCCACGGCGCCCTCGGGGCGGGTGGCGAGGTAGGCCTTGATGTCCTTGAGGCCGAAGGCGCGCAGGATGTTCATGCTGAACCGCAGCACCTCTATGGTCTCCGCTTCCATCTGCTCCGGCGTGCAGATCAGGTGGGCGTCGTCCTGGGTGAAGCCGCGCACGCGCATGAGGCCGTGCAGCACGCCGGCCTTCTCGAAGCGGTACACCGTGCCGAGCTCCGCCCAGCGCAGCGGCAGGTCGCGGTAGCTGTGCGACGTGGCCTTGTAGATCTCTATGTGGAACGGGCAGTTCATGGGCTTGGCGTAGTACTCTATGCCGTCTATGTCCATGGGGGCGTACATGGACTCCTTGTAGAAGCCCAGGTGCCCGGAGGTCTCCCACAGCTGGGCGCGGCCGATGTGCGGCGTGTTCACCAGTTCGTAGCCGCCCTTAAAATGTTCGTCCTTCCAGTAGGTCTCTATCTCGTGGCGGATGCGCGCGCCGTTGGGGTGCCACAGCACCAGGCCGGGCCCCACGGTCTCGTTGATGCTGTAGAGGTCCAGCTGGCGGCCCAGCTTGCGGTGGTCGCGCTTGGCGGCCTCTTCCTGCTGTTTTAAATAGGCGTTAAGCTCGTCCTGGCTTTCGAAGGCCACGGCGTAGATGCGCTGCAGCATGGCGTTCTTCTCGCTGCCGCGCCAGTAGGCGCCGGCCACGTGCGTGAGCTTGAAGGCCTTCAACTTGCCGGTGTGCTCCACGTGCGGGCCCTTGCACAGGTCCTCGAAGGGGCCGCTCTTGTAGACGGAGATGACCGAACCCTCGGGCAGGTCGTTGATGAGCTCCACCTTGTATTTCTCCCCCTTCTCGCCGAAATGCTTCAGGGCTTCGGCGCGCGGCAGCTCCAGCCGCTCGAACTTGTGGGCCGCGCCTATGATGTGCTTCATCTTCTTCTCTATGGCGGGCAGGTCTTCGGGAGTGAAGTGGTGCTCCAGGTCGAAATCGTAATAGAAGCCGTTGTCTATGGCGGGGCCTATGCCGAACTTCACGCCGGGCCAGAGCTCCATCACGGCCTGGGCCATCACGTGCGCCAGCGAGTGGCGCATTTTATGGACTAATTCTTCTTTGTTGTCTTCAGCCATGATTTCCTTTATTTACCCGCGAATCTTTTTTCTATCACCGGCCAGTTGAGGGCGGCCCAGGCGGCCTGCACGTAACGGGCCTTCTCCAACTGGAAGTCCGGCAGGAAGGCGTGTTCGAACAGGTCCGTCACCAGCAGCACCTCGGTGCCGGCGGGGACGCCGGCGTCGTGCTCGTTGATCCACACGTTGTGGAAGCGGCGGGCGGGCCGGTCATAGACCAGGGCGGCCCAGCCTATGCCGCGCGCCTGCGTGAGCGCCAGGTAAGCCTTCTGCCAGGCCTCGAAAGTGCCGTACTGGGCGGCCAGCGCCTGGCGCAGGTCCGAGGACGCGCCCAGCGGAGCCGCGCCGAACTGGGCGAAATACAGCTCGTGCAGGCGCATGCCGTTGAATTCCCAGCCGAAGCGGCGCTTGAGCCCGGCGTATTCGGCGGTGTCTGCCTTGCCCTCGTCTTCCAGCTCCTTGAAGCGCTGCTGCAGGGCGTTGACGTTCTTGACGTAACCCTGGTAAAGCTTGAGGTGCAGGGAGGCGGCGCCGAAGGAGAACGTAGTGCCGCCGGTGAAAGACGGGAACTCCTTGGCGGCGTACAGACCGTAAGTGTTGGCGGGCGCCAGCACTTTGAACTGCGCGTGCAGGGCCGGGGTAAGGAATAAGGCCGCGGCGGCCAGTATAAGTTTCGTCATTTTGCCTCCAAAAAAACCGCCCGCCAGCGCCCGTTTCCGGGTTCTAACGGGCCCTCTCTCGCGTAAATCTGGTGCCCAGTACAGGGATCGAACCTGTGACCTTTCCCATGTCAAGGGAACGCGCTACCGCTGCGCCAACTGGGCCTGGAACTATAATTATTATACCAAAAAACGCCTTTTGCTTACTTTTTCGCCTTATAGCTGGCGACGATGACGGAGCTGAGGCCGCCGCGCGGGGTGAAGTCGCCGGTAACGGTGCAGCTCTTGGGCTTTATGGCCTTTACCACGTCGTCGAGCACGCGGTTGGCGATGTTCTCCATGAAGATGCCGCAGTTGCGGTACTGGAGGAAATAATATTTCAGGCTCTTGAGCTCCAGGCAGAGTTTGCCGGGCACGTACTCTATGGTTATCGTGCCGAAGTCCGGCAGGCCGGTCTTGGGGCAGACGGAGGTGAATTCGGGGTGCGCGATCTTTATGACATAGTCGCGGCGGTACTGGTTCTCCCAGGCCTCTATCTCGGGCAGCTTTATGCGTTTCACGCTCTGCGCCTGGTTCTGCGTGTACCCGAAAGAAGTCGAAGTCTTGCTCATAGTTTCTCCTTGTTGTGGGGGACGTTGCACAATAACTCAATAACTTTATGGTGAGTTATTGAGTTATTGTGCAACGTCCCCCCTCCCTTAAATTTTCGCGCGCTTGAGGCGCAGCGAATTCATTACCACGGAAACGGAACTGAGCGCCATGGCGCCGCCGGCGAAATAGGGCGGTATCACCACGCCCCACGCCGGGTAGAAGGCCCCGGCCGCCAGCGGGATGAGCGCGGCGTTGTAGACGAAGGCCCACGCCAGGTTCTGGTTGATGACGCGGCGGATGGCCCGGGAAATTTTCACGGCGGTGATGACCGAGCGCAGGTCGTTGTTCATCAGGGTGATGTCGCTGGCCTGGGCGGCCACGTCGGTGCCGGAGCGCATGGCCATGCCTATGTCGGCCTCGGAGAGGGCGGGCGCGTCGTTAAAGCCGTCGCCTACCATGGCGGTGCGCTTGCCCAGGGCCTTGTAGCGCATCACGAGCCGGCGCTTCTCCTCGGGAAACACCTCGGCGTGGAAGGCCTTTATGCCTATGGACGCGGCCACGGCGGCCACCACGGCCTGCCGGTCGCCAGAAGCCAGCACCGGCTCTATGCCGGCCGCCGCCAGGTCCTTTATGAGTTCGGCGGTGCCGGGGCGCAGGGCGTCGGAAAGGCGCGCGTAGCCCTTGAACCGGCCGGCCTGCGAGACCAGCAGCAGGGAATCGGTGGCGGCGGTTATTTCGCGGCGGGCCGCCTCCGGCACGTCGGCGCCGAGTTCGTCGAACCATTTGAGGCTGCCGGCCAGGATCTCGCCGGCCGCGGAGGAGGCCTTTACGCCCTTGCCGGGCACGGCTTCGAAAGTGGAAACGGGGAAAGCCTTAACGCCCGCCTCGGCGGCCCGGGCGCGCACGGCCTCGGCGAAAGGGTGCTCGGAGCGGTCTTCGGCGGCTGCCAGCAGTTCCAGCAGGTCTTTTTCCCCCGTCTCCCAGGGGCGCAGCTCGCCCAGGCGCAGGCGGCCCTCGGTAAGGGTGCCGGTCTTGTCGAAAATGACCACGTCCACGCCGGAGACGCGCTCCAGCACGTCGGCGTTGCGGATGAGGATACCGGAGGAGGCGGCCCGCCCGAAGCCCACGGCCACGGCCATGGGCACGGCGAGCCCCATGGCGCAGGGGCAGGCCACGGCGAGCACGGCGGCGAAAATATTGACGGCCCTGGGCAGGTCGCCGTAATGCAGCCACAGGCCGCCCGAAACCACGGCGATCAGGAAGACCACCGGCACGAACCAGGCGGAGATGCGGTCCACCAGGTGCTGCACCTCGCCTTTCTCGGCCTGGGACTCCTCCACGGCCTTCACTATCTTCATGAGCACGGTCTCTTCGCCTACGCCTTCGGCCTTGAATTCCAGGGAACCGGTCTTGTTCACCGTCCCGGCGTAAACCGTGGCCCCGGGCGCCTTGTCGGCCGGCACGGTCTCGCCGGTCAGCAGGCTTTCGTCCACGGAGGAGGCGCCGGCCAGCACGCGGCCGTCCACGGGCACCTGTTCGCCGGGGCGCAGCAGGATCACGTCGCCGGGGACTATCTCGGCCACCGGCACGGTCTCTTCTTTGCCCGCGGCCAGGCGGCGGGCGAACTTGGGCGCTATCTGGAAAAGCCGGGCCACGGCCTCGCCGGCGCGGCTCTTGGAGCGGGCCTCCAGCCAGCGGCCCAGGTTTATGAAGGTGATGAGCATGCCCACTTCGTGCCACTGGGCGTGGTAATGCGCGCCGTCCGACGGAAAGAACGTGACGAAGACGCCGTAGAAGAAGGTGACCGAGGTGGACAGCGACACCAGCGAGTTCATGTCCGCGGTGCGGGCCTTCAGCGCGCGCAGGAACCCCTCGTGAAAATGCAGCCCGGCGAACCACCAGGCCAGGCCGGCGGCGGCCATGAGGGTGTAGGAGGAGAAGGAGAAGAGATAGTCGGTCAGCAGGAAGCCGGTAAGCGCCAGGGCCAGCAGGAAGCGGGAAAGGAAAATGTTCTTCTCGCGGGAGAGCTCCTGCAGGGCGGTGTTCTCCGCCGAGGCGGCCGACTGGGAGAAGGCCAGCGCCTTGTAACCCAGGGCCTCTATCTTGGCGGAGATGGCCGCCGGGGTGAGGGCGGCCGCGTCGTAGGTGAGAAAAGCGGTGCGCGAAGGCAGGTTCACGGAAACGCGGGCTACGCCGGGCAGGGCGCCCAGGCCGGTCTCCAGCCGGGCCACGCAAGAGGCGCAGTGCACGCCTTCCAGCGGCACCACGGCTTTCTTCAGTTTACCCGGTTCGGCCATATCAGTGCTTCACTTCCAGCAGCCAGGAACGCTCCACGTCGGCGAGGGTCTTCCAGACGCCGGAATAGACCTCTTCCAGGGCCCGGTCCACGGAGGCGCCGTCGCGCAGGCGGCCGAGGAAGAGCGAGAAATTAAACGAGCCGCCCTGGCGCACCAGGAAGCCGGCCACGGAGCCCACCTGGGCGTACCAGCGGTCCACGTTGCGCTGGGATTCGCTCACCGGCGCCAGGTTCACCATCTGCGTGAAGGGGATGGGGTTGGGCGCCACGGCGGAAGCCACACGGCCGGAATAATAGGCGGAGGAAGCCTGGTTGGAGCGGCTTTCCTCGTACACGGCCACGCCTTCGTTGAGCCAGCGCAGGGAGGAGGCCTGGGCGAGCCCCATGAATTCGTTGAAGACCAGGTGCGTCATCTCGTGGGCCATGGAGGCGCGCAGGCCCTCGCCCTCGTAAAGCAGCAGGGCGTTGCCGTAGGCCGCGCCGCCGGACCATTCGGCCTGGCCGGTCTTGGCGCGGTATTCCGCGGCGTCCTTATAGATCACCACGTTGTAGGGCCGGGCCGGCACGAAGGAATAAAGGCCGAGGTCCTGCATGATGCGGGTGTAGTTCTCCTCGCAGAGCGAAGAGTAGAGCGCGGCCGAGGAGGACGAGTAGGCCTGCACCGAGAAATGGGCGCTCTCCACGGTCTTATAGCCGGGGTCCAGGCCCCGGAAAGGGCTTTCCAGGGGCTGGGCCGCCTCGGGGGCGGGCAGGCTGCCGGTAGGGACTTCCACGCAGGCGCAGCAGCAAAGGAGCAGGGGCAGCAGGAGTTTTTTCATCAGTTGAGTTCGGCCATCTGTCCCCCCAGCCGCAGGGAGTTCACCTTAATGCCATAGGGATTGTCGGAAAAGTCGTAGCGGAAAGTGAACAGGCGCAGCAGGTAATCCGGCACCATGACCGGGCCCACCGCGAACTCCGCGGGCCGGGCCTCCAGGACCCCGCCGTTGACCACGCGCACTTCGAAATCGGCGGTAAGCCGGCGGCCTCGGACTATGGCCGAAACCAGGAGCGTGTCGTCCATCTTCACTTCCAGCTCGGCCAGCGAGGGAAAGCGCTCGGCCAGGAAGCGCTCCACCGCGTAGGCGCTGATCTTGGCGGAGGTTATGCGCACCGAGGAAACGCCCGCCGGCACGAAAGGATTGAGCCCGGGGCCGGCCGCGGCCAGGCCCGAGATCTCGGCGGTGAGGCCGTAAATGTCCCCGCCCAGCACGGAGGCGTAAGGGGCGAAGAACCTGGCCGAACCGTAAACGCCGGTGGCTTCGTCGAACTTGCCGAGGGTCAGCGTGGCTTCTTCTATCTTGAGAGGCCCGAAGCGCAGGTTGCGCAGCCGATGCGGCCCGTCGTCGAAGAAGCGCATGCGGTCGCCCAGCTTCACGTAAACCTCGGCCCGGGAGGTGTCGGCCATGTCCAGTTCCCCTTTCTTTTCGAAGAGGACCGGGAACCAGGCTTCCTTCTTGAGCTCCAGGAAGGCCAGCGAGGAGGGCGAGGGCTTCTCGCCGAAACGCGGGCCTTTGTAGATGAGGGCGAAAGAGCAGGCCGGGCAGGCCGGGTCCGCGGCGAACTTCGCGCCGGGATTGCTCTTGGCCGCCGCGAAGCGCAGGCTCCCGGCGTTAAAAAAAGCGTCGCCGCCGTAAACACCGGCCACGCCGCCGCCGGCGGGCGTACTGGTCTTCACCAGGGAAAGCAGTTCGGCGGCGCGGTATTCGCCCGACGGGGGCAGGGGCAGGCCCGCCAGCTGGTAGCCGCCCAGCGACACGGGGCGCAGCAGGCCGCTCTGGCCGGCGGCGCCCAGCGCCAGCACGAAGACCAGCAGGTAGCGGCGCACGGCGTGAGGGGTCATTACCGGCAGGGCCACGGCGAAAGGCAGCAGGGCGGGGTAGAGCAGTTCGGGGCGCGAGCCGCGCACCGCCCAGGTGAGCAGCAGGTACGGGGCCCAGAACCAGGCGGCCACCACCTTGTTCTTGTCGTAAGGCATGAACACGGCGAAATACATCCAGGCGAGCGCCGCGGCGCCCAGGGTGAACAGCGGCAGGCCGGCCGAGGCCGCGCCCAGTTTGAAGTAATGCCAGAAGCCGTTGTAGGCTCCCCACAGCGGCACGAAGCCGGCGGCGACGGCCGCGGCGAGGAAGAGGTACCAGGGCAGGTTCAGCACCACGCCCGGGAACATGCCTTTGAAGAGCTCGTCGCGCGAGTAGGGGCTGGCGAAACCGGCGCCGATGAACGGCAGCAGCGGCAGGAAATACAGCCAGAAGAACTGATGCGAGTAGAACCCGAGGCTGGCGCAGAGCGCGAAGGCGAAGGTCCACTTGGCGTGTTCGAACTCGTCGGAGCGGATGTAGCAGGAGTACATGGCCGCCACCATGGCCAGGAGCGCCAGTTCCGGCGAGGGGCGGCGGGCCGCCTCCTGCACAAAAGGCAGGGCCAGCGCGAAGGCGGCGCCCAGCCAGCCGGAGCTGTTGGGGCGGCTCTTGCGCACGGCGAGGAAGACGGACAGGGCGATGACCAGCAGGAAGAAGGAGTTGACCGCGATGAGCGCCAGGTTGAGGTCCGAGGTCAGGTATTTGAGCACCGGCACATAGGCCAGGTAGTACAGCGGCGGGTTGAGCGACAGGCCCGAGAACTCCGGCTTTACGAGCGCCCATAAGCCCTGGGTCTGCAGGTAGGAAGCGTAATGCAGCACGGCGTTGAAGCTAACGGCGTCGGCCTGGGTGAAGAAGTAGCCGCGGCGCAGGGCCCACTGGGCCAGCAGCAGCGCGTGCAGCAGCCAGATCCCCCCCAGCCAGAGCAGGCCGGTGGAAAATTTCTCTTTCTGCGGGACCAGGAGCTCCCGTTCGAACAGGATGCTCTCGAAGGTCATCCGGGTGGCGAGGAATTTTTTGCGCCACTCGGGCAGGTTCTGGTCTTCTGACATGTCAGCTCCTTTTGCGGGCGGCGGGGCGGCGCTTTACGGGGGCGCTCAGGGCGGCCAGGCGGGCCTTGTACACCGAGGCGTACTGCGGGGCCAGTTGGGCGGCCTTAAGATAATGTTCTTCGGCGGCCTTGAGGTCCTTCATGGTTCCGTAGATATCTCCCAGCAGGCACTCGGCCTGGTGGGAATCGGGACGGAGCTCCACGGCGCGGTAGAGGGCCTGCGCGCGCCAGAAGGCGAAAGAGGGGTCCGCGGCGTTGAGCTGCTGCGCCTTGAGGAACTCCCCGGCGGCGCCGGGATAGTCCTTGAAAGAATACAGCGCCTTGCCGCGCTCGAACCAGGCCAGCGCGGCGGCGGGGTTGAGGGCCAGCACGGCGTCCAGGTCGTTCATGGCGGCGGGGGTGTTGCCGGCCCGGCGCGCGCAGAGGGCGCGGTGGTAATAGGCCAGTTCGAACCTGGGATTGGCCGCCAGGGCGAGAGAAAGGTCGGCGGTGGCGCCAGCGCAGTCGCCCAGCTTGTAGCGCGAGAGGCCGCGGTTGAGCATGGCGTAGGCGTAGTCCGGCTTCACTTCCAGGGCCGAGGTGAGCAGCCGCTCGGCCTCCTGGTAATTCCCCCCGTCCATGAGCATGGCGGCGAGGTTGTTGTAGGCGGGCAGGTAAGCCTTGTCGGTCTCGAGGGCCTTGCGGTAATCCAGGCCGGCTTTCTGCCGGTCGCCCTGGCGCTCGAAGAGCATGCCGCGGGCGGTGAGGGCTTCGGGGAAGTTCTTCTTGAGCAGCAGCGCCTTGTTGTAATTTTCGAGGGCGGCCGATTCGCGCCCGGAGGCCAGCAGCGCGTTGGCCCGCTTGAAGTAGAACTCCGGCGAGCGGTTGCAGCCGCCCAGGGCCGCCACCGCGGCGAACAGGAACAGTGTTTTCTTCATGTTTTCCTTGTTTCGGACCGTTCCCTCATGCCCCAGGCCAGCAGCAGCGCGCCCACGGTAATGGCGCTGTCCGCGGCGTTGAAAACGGCCGGGAAGAAGGAGAAGTCCAGGAAGTCCACTACGAAACCGTAAGCGATGCGGTCGTACAGGTTGCCCAGCGCCCCGCCCAGCACCAGCGCCAGTCCCACGGCCGCGGCCCGGCCGTGCGCCTGCAGGCGGCGCCGGAAGAGCAGCAGGGCGCAGACCAGCAGCGCGCTGAAGACGAGGAAAAAGAGGTTGTTGTTCGTAAAGAGCCCGAAGGAGACGCCGGTGTTCTCCGCCCAGGTCAGGCGGAAGAACGGCAGCACCTGCACCGACTTCATGTAAAGCCGGTCCACGGCCGCCGCCTTGGTAAGGCGGTCCAGCAGGAAGACGGCCAGCACTATGGCCGGGCTGGTGAGCTTGCTCATCAAGCCTGGGCCGCCTCCAGGGCCGAGGCGCAGCGGCCGCAGACCTCGGCGTGGCGCGGATCGGCGCCTATGTCCTTGCGCCACTGCCAGCAGCGGGGGCACTTGCAGCCCTCGGTGCGCATAACGGCCACGCGCAGCTCGCCGGCGGACTTGTCCAGCTCGGTCTTCGCCTCGGAAACTATGGCCACCTGGGCCCAGAGGGCGTCGGGCACGGTGCGCAGGAAAGCGAGCTCCTCTTCGGAAGAGGCCTTCAGGGTTATCACGGCCTCCAGCGAGGAACCCACTATCTTTTCCTGCCGGACCTTTTCGATCTCGGCGGTTATCTTCTCGCGCACCTTCATGATCTTTTCCCAGCGCGCCAGCAGGGCCGCGTCGGCCCAGGCCTCGGGGAACCGGGGATAGTCGGAGAGGAACACGCTCTCTTCCAGCGCTGGGTCTATCTCGGCCCTGGCGGTGAGCCAGGCCTCTTCCGAGGTGAAGCTCAGCACCGGGGCCATCATCTTGATGACGGCGAGCAGGATGTCGTGCAGCACGGTCTGGGCCGAGCGGCGCTCGGGCGAGTCGGGGCTGAAGGTGTAGAGGCGGTCCTTGAGCGAGTCCAGGTAGAAGGCGGAGAGGTCCAGGATGCAGAAGTCCGCCACGGCCCGGATGGCCTGGCGGAACTGGAACCCGGCGTAATGCTTCTCCACGGCGGCCACGGTAACGGCCAGGCGGGCGCGCATATAGCGGTCCGTCTCCAGCAGTTTCTCGTCGGCCACCCTGTGCTGTGCCGGCTTGAAGTCGGAGAGGTTGCCCAGCAGGTAGCGCAGGGTGTTGCGGATCTTGCGGTAGGTGTCTATGGCGCCGCCCAGGATCTTCTCGGAAATGCGCACGTCCTCCGAGTAGTCGCAGAGGGCCACCCACAGGCGCAGGATCTCGGCGCCGTACTTGGAGATGATGTCCTGCGGGTCCATGGCGTTGCCGGCGGACTTGTGCATGGCGCGGCCGTTGCCGTCGAGCACCATGCCGTGGGTGAGCACGGTCTTGAAAGGCGGCTCGCCGCGCAGGGCCACCGCCGGGATGAGCGAGGTCTGGAACCAGCCGCGGTGCTGGTCGCTGCCTTCAAGATACACGTCGGCCGGGAAGAACTTGCCGGGGCCGAGCATGCCGCCTTCCAGCACGGCGTACCAGGAAACGCCCGAGTCCAGCCACACGTCCATGATGTCCTTCTCCTTGGCGAAGGAGGTGCCGCCGCAGGCGCATTTTGCGCCGGGGGCCATCAGTTTTTCCACGGGCTCGGAGAACCAGAAATCGCTGCCTTCCTTGAAGACGCGCTCTTCCATGGCCCTCAGGAAAGCGTTATCCTCGTGCACCTTGCCGCACTCCTTGCAGTACACGGCAATGATGGGGGTGCCCCAGTAGCGCTGGCGCGACAGGCACCAGTCGGGGCGGGTCTTGAGCATGCCGGCCATGCGCTCGTGCCCGGCGGCGGGCAGCCAGCGCACGCCGTCGGCGGCCTTCTGCAGCTTGGCGCGCAGGCCGTCCAGGTCCACCTTGAGGAACCACTGCTCGGTGGCGCGGAAGATCACCGGCTGCTTGCAGCGCCAGCAGTGCGGGTAGCTGTGTTCTATCTTCTTGTGGCCGAGCAGCAGGCCGTCGGCCTTGAGCGTCTCCACCACTTTCTCGTTGGATTCGAAGACCTTCATGCCTTCGAAAACGCCGGCGTCGGCGTTGAAAGTGCCGTCCGCCTTGACGGGGCAGAAGATGTCCAGGCCGTGCTTCTTGCCGGCGTGGAAGTCTTCCTCGCCGTGGCCGGGGGCTATGTGCACCACGCCGGTACCGGTGGTCATGTCCACGAAGTCGGTGGCTATCACCGGGCGGGTAAAGCGGCGGCTCTCGGGCAGGTGCGGCGCGAGGCAATGGTTGTACTTCAGGCCCACCAGTTTCTCGCCGGGGATGAGCGCGCCCTTGGCGGCTTCCAGGCCGGACGCGGCCAGGAAGGCGTCGGAGAGTTTGTCGGCCACCAGCAGGAACTGCCCGCCGGTCTCGAGCACGCGGTAGTCCTCCTCCTTCGACACGGCGGCGGCCATGTTGGACGGCAGCGTCCAGGGGGTGGTGGTCCAGATCACTATGGAAGAGCGGTTCTTGCCCACGGCGGCGAGCTCTTCGGGCAGGGTTTCCAGCGGGAAGCGCACGTAGATGGACGGGGAATTCTTATTGGCGTATTCCACCTCGGCGTCGGCCAGGGCGGTCTCGCAGGAGACGCACCAGTAGATGGTCTTCTTGTCGCGGTGGATGTGGCCTTTCTCCAGCAGCTCGCGGAAGGCCTTTATCACGGTGCCCTCGTACTCCTTGGACATGGTGATGTAAGGGTGGGCCCAGTCGCCCAGCACGCCCAGGCGCTTGAAGCCCTCGCGCTGGATGTCCAGGAAACGGTTGGCGAAGTCGCGGGCCTTGCGGCGGAAAGCGGGGATGTCGTCGATGTGGCGCTTGCCCATCTTCATCTCTTTCAGGAGGGCCTGTTCGATAGGCAGGCCGTGGCAGTCCCAGCCGGGCACGTAGGGCGTGTGGAAACCCAGGAGGGCGTGGGATTTCACCACCATGTCCTTCAAGATCTTATTGAGGGCGGTGCCGATGTGGATGGGGCCGTTGGCGTAGGGCGGCCCGTCGTGCAGGACGAAAGGCTTGGCGGCGGCGCGCTTCCTGGTCATCTTGCCGTACAGGTCCATCTTAGTCCAGGCCTCGAGCAGGCCGGGCTCCTTCTTGGTCAGGTCCCCGCGCATGGAGAAAGAGGTGTTGGGCAGGAAGACGGTCTTGGAGTAATCCTTGTTAGTGGTGGTCATCGCTTATACGTCCTTTATAAAAATCAAAGTTAATTATACAAAACTACCTCCGCCTTTTGCGGAGCCCCCCCATGTGCTACAATGGTGGCATGTTCTTCAACAACGCGCATTGCCTGGTCACCGACAATTCCCCCCTCCCTGACGCCGCCGCCCGGGACGCCTACCTGGAAGCCCTGGCGCGGCTCAAGGCCGGCCTGGGCCTCCAGTTGCCGGCTTACGCGCTGCTGCCGGACAGGGCGCTGCTCTATTTCGTGACGCCGGGCAAGGACCTGCGCCAGGCCATGCGGGAGTTCAAGCCGGACACGTCGCGCTGCAAATACAAACTGCTGCAGCCGGAGAAATACTCCGCCGCGCTGGCCAGGTTCCTGCACCTGGCGCCGGTGAAAGAAGGCCTGGCCGCCAGACCCGAGGATTACAAATGGTCCAGCGCCGCCCGCTACCTGGGCGCCGAAGGCATAGCGGACAAGGGCCTGGTGCTCGACACTTTCGCCGCCGACCCCGCGGCCGCGCTGGAGGCCTACAGGGCTTTCATGGCCGAAGAGGTGCCCGGCAAACTCTGGCGCCCCTTCGCCAAGAACCGCGACGCGGTGCTGGGCGACCGGGACTTCCTGGCGGAGCATTCCCCCCACAATAACGAATAGGCCGACACTCGTCGGCCCGGTCGCTTCGGGAAGGCGGCGGCCTTCCTAATTGGTCTTCATCAGGGAGATCTCTATGCGGCGGTTCCTGGCGCGGCCGTCGAAGGTGGTGTTCTCGGCCACGGGGCGGTTCTCGCCGTAGCCGATGCCGGCCAGGCGCTTCTTGTCCATGCCCAATTCCTCGAAATAACTGATGACGCTGTAAGCGCGCGCCATGGAAAGTTCCCAGTTGGTGGAGTACCGCCCGCTGCGGATGGGCACGTTGTCGGTATGCCCTTCCACCACCACCTCGTTGGGGAGTTTCTTCAGTTCATCCACAATGGGTTTCAGCACTTCCTTGGCCCGGTCCTGCAGGTCGGCGCGGCCGGAGCTGAAGAGAACGCCTTCGGTGAGCACCAGCTTGATCTTTTTCTCGGTCTGCTCCACCTGCACCAGGCTCGACGAGACGGACTCCTTGAGCTTCTCGCCGGCGGCCTCCTCCTGCTCCTTGGCCATGGCGCGCTCCAGCCGCTGCACGTCGGCCTTGCCGCCGAACGCGCGCTGGATGTTGGCGAGGGATTCCTCGTACTTGCGGCTTTTGGCCTTGTCGGTCTTGGCGATGGAGAAAGAGAAGAGCACCAGGAAAAAGATCATGAGGTAGCTCATGAGGTCGCCGTAGGTGACGGCCCAGAGGGCGCCCCTGTTAAGATGGTTCTCCAACTCGTCGCGGCGGCTGCGGTAAACACCCATTAGCTTTCTCCGAAGATGTCGCGGACCTTCTGTTCTATGCCGCGCTTGATGTCGCGCAGGCGGGCCAGGTCTTCCTTAAGCTCGCCGGTCGCGTTCCCCATGGCCTCGAACTGCTCGCGCACCACCTCGCCGGAAACCCCCATCAGGCGCTCCAGCTGCACCGGAGAAACATGCGACAGGAATTCCGTCATCCGGGCCTCATGGGCCTGCAGCCTGTCAATGGAAGCGGTGATAGCGGCGCGGAAATTCTCGACGAAAGTCACGGACAGGAGGGCGTCGGCGTACTTGGCGCCGAACCGGGCGAAGCGCTCGTCGTTCTCCTTCTTGGCGGCCGCCAGGTATTCGGAGCTGACGGCGCGCAGGTCGGCGTCCAGCCGGCGGGCGAATTCCTCCAGGGCCAGCGCCTGGCGGCGGGCGGAGACTTCCAACGCGGCCTCGGCGGCCTCGGACTTAAGCCGGGACGCCTCCAGCACCTTGCCGAACTCGTCGGTCCGGGCGGCGGCCGCGGCGCCCTGTTCGCGCAGGAGGTCGCGGGACTCCTGCAGGGAAGCGGCCAGTTCGCGGCGGAGGGCGGCGGTCTCGCCGGCCACGCGCTCGGAGAGGCCGTTAAGTTCGCGCCTGAAATTATTATCGAAGAAGTCCCGCAGCGACGCGGAAGCGTCGCGGAAGCCCGCCAGGGTGTCGCGGGCGGCGGCTTCCTGGGCGGCCAGCATGGCGGAGGACTCCCGCGCGGCCCGGGCCATGAACTCCTCCTGGGCGCGGCGCATGTCCCCGGCGAGCTGTTCAATGGGGGACGCGGCCAGGCGCTGCTCCAGCGCGGCCAACCGAGCGGTGAGCGCCTCCAGGGCGGCCACGGACTTGTCCGAAGAGGCCGCGGCGTCGTCGCGGCGCTTGGCCTCCATGGCGATGACGGAGGAGTAGAAATCCATCAGCTTCTTTTCGAGCTCTTCGGCGCGCGTCCAGGCTTTCTCCAGCTGGTCGTGCATCTGGCGGTCCATCTCGGAGTATTTCTGCTGGTCGCGCACGGCCTTCAACAGGTCCTCGATCTCGCGGCGGGCGCTGATCTTGGACTCCTCGATGTTGCGCAGCTGGGAAGCGGACACGGCGGCGGCCTGCCCGAAATCGGCGAGGCGGCGTTCCAGGTCCTCCATCTTGCGGAAGAACATGTCGGGGACCGGCGGCGCGGCCGGAGCGGGAGGAGGCGGCGCCCCGGCGGGGGCCTTGGCCTGGTCGGACAGTTTCTTCTCCAACTGGGCCACAATGTTCTTTTCCATCACGTCTATCTTCTGTTTGAGGGCGGCGAGGCCCTCGGCGTCCATGGCCGGGCGCGGCGCCGCGGCGGGAGCCGGGGCCGGCGCTGGCTGGGCCGGGGCTATGGAGGAAAAAATGGAATCTTTCCGGGGAGTTCCTCCCGAGGGGCCGAAGCTCATGCGTTACCCCCTTGGGGGGCCGGGGGCGGAGGAGGCAGCGGCACGGTGTAAGCCGGCCGGGGCGCGGCCTCGGCGGGCAGCGCGTCGCCCTCGGCGCGCAGCGGGTTGGCCATGCGGCCCTCGTCCATCAGTTTGAGCGCGGCGGTCACTATGCCCTCCACGGCCGCCTCCTTCTTCTCGGCGGAAGGCGAGCCGTACTTCATGGTCTGCTCCAGCATGGCCCAGGATTTATCGGCCAGCTGCGCCTTGAGCTTTGGCCGCATCTCCCCGGGGAGTTCCCAGAGGGCCAGGGCCCAGTCTTCCAGTTTCACGGAAGTAGCCAGCAGGGACATATCCTTGTCGGTCAGTTTCAGCAGATCGTCGGCGAGGAAGATGCGGGGCCTCACCTCGCGGGCCAGGTCCGGGTGGCGCAACTCCAGGCTGGCCAGCATTTCCTTCTTGGCCCTGAGGCTGACCTTCCCCATGGCGGCCACGGCCTTATTCACGCCGCCGAAAGCCCCGGCCAGGCGCTTTTCCAGCTCCTCGCGGATGGTGGCTATGACCTCCGGCTCCACAAAACGCATCTGCGCTATGTTAGCCACCACTTCGGCGGAAAAATCGGCCGGCAGGCGGCGGAGGAACTCGCTCTTAACGTCCTCGGAAAGATGTGCCGCCACCAGCGCGACGTTGGCGGGGTCCTCTCCGCTCATCAGCTTCACCAGGAAATCCACGTGCTCGGGCTTGATATTGAAAAGGGCCTTTTCGGCGTCCTCGCCGCCTTCCCCTGCTTTTTCGCCGTCCTTCTTCTCGCCGGCGGCGGCGGCTTCTCCCCCAGCTGCCCCGGGGAGGCCGGGCAGACCGGGGCCGCCCAGGCCCTGCTTGGCCATGTCCATGGTGATCTGGTGGCTCTGCTGGGCCTTGGCCATGGTGTTCATGGCGCCGGCCAGCTTGAGGAAGCCCACCGCCACCACTATCATGCCTATGATGCCTATAAGGGAAAGGATGCCGTACTTGAAGACCAGGCTGACGGCTTCCGGAGTGTACCAGATGGTGCGCCAGACGGGGGCGAATGGGGTGCGGATGACGGAAAGTTCGTCGCCGCGCTGGGCGTCGAGGCTGAGCACCTCGGAGACCACCGTGCGGACATTCTGCGACTCCGCGTCGGGAAGGGTCTTGTTGACGATAACGGTCACCACGAGTTTCTTTATGAAAGAAGCCGGGAAAGACGTCTGCTTCTGATAGGACTTGTTGCCATCGGTCCCCCCACCACCCTCTCCGGGCTCCATAACCGGGAATCCCGGCAGGAGATACTCGTTGAGCGGCTGACCGGCTTCCGCTGTGGCGGTCTGCCACTTGAAGAGCCCGCTTTTATCCTCTTTCTGCCTTACTCCTGAAGCGACGTCTACCTTTTCGGTGCGGGTGAAGTCCATGGTAGCCTGCACCACCACCTTGGCCTGGTTGGGGCCGAGCAGCTGCAGCAGCACGTCGTCCACCTTCTGTTCCAGCGCCTTCTCGTAGCGGGCCTTGTCGTCGAGCGGCAGGGTCTGGGCGGCGGCGGCCGCGGCAAAAGAGCAGAGCGCGCCGGCCGCCAGGGCCGCCGCGAACGCCGCATTTATCCCGCGCCGCGTCTTCATCATAAATATCATTCCATATACGACTGCAACCTGCGCTCCACCACCATGGGGATGCTGCCCTTCATGATCTCCAGGATGCCGTCGAGGATCATGGACTTGAGACGGACCTGCAGCCAGATCCGGGCCCGGATCTTGCCGGCTATGGGCACGCAGATCATGTTGGCCAGGAAGATGCCGAAGAAAGCGGAGGAGATGGCCACGGCCATGGCGGAACCCACGGATTCCGGATCGGAGAGCTGCTTGAGCACCCCGATGATGCCTATGAGCGTGCCGAGCAGGCCGAACATGGGAGAGAGTACCCCGAGGGTGCGGTAGACGTTGGCCACCTCGTTGGTCTCGTCGGCGGCCTGGTTTATCTCCTGCTCTATCACGTGCTTCACAAAATTGTAATCGTTATACTCCAGCGCGGCGGAGGAGACCCGGGCCAGGAAGCCGTTGGCGAAGAGCGGGTCGGCCTCTTTGAGGGCCGCCAGGCCGCGCCCGCGGCAATCTTCGGCCAGGGCGGTCAGCAGCGGCACCGCGCGGCGCATGTCCACGCTTTCGTCGTTGAACATGAGGAAGCGCAGTTGGGTGACGGCCTTCACGAGGTAACGGAACGGGGTGTTGATGAGCATCGCCACCAGCGTGCCGCCCAGCACCACGAAAACGGCGTGCGCGTCGACGAGCGACGCGGAGAACTGCCCGCTCACGGAGCCGTAAAAGATGAAGGCGGCGAACGCCACGAGCCCTACTATTGTGCCAAAGTCCATAGGTGTCCTGATTCCTTACGGGGTCCCATACCATATGGAACCGCCTTTATAATTATAAACTAACCGTGTTTCAGAAAAGTTATATCCATGTTACGGGCGATGGTCAGCAATCGGCCGGCACCTTGAAATAGAAAGTGGAACCTTTGCCCAGGCCGGGGCTGGTGGCCCCTATTTCCCCTTTGTGGGAGCGGATGATCTCCGTGGCGATGGACAGGCCCAGGCCCCAGCCCTGCTTGCGCAGTTTCTCGTCCTTCTGGTATTTGGCCTGGTAGAACTTCTCGAAGATCTTCTTGGTCTCGCTGGGGTGGATGCCTATGCCGGAGTCCTTCACGTACACGCCTATGCCGCGGCCTTCGCGGCGCATGGTGAGTTCCACGCGGCGGCCCACCGGGGTGAACTTGATGGCGTTGTTGAGCAGGTTCATGAGCACCTGGCTGAGGCGGAACTTGTCGCCGTTTATGGGGAACCCGTCGGTGAGTTCCCCCGCCGCCAGTTCCACGCCCTTCTTCTGGGCGTTTATGCTGAGGGCCGGCAGGATGTCCCGGGCCAATTCGGCGGAATCGAAGACCGCCTTCTCCATCTTCAGTTTTCCCGCCTCTATCATGGCCAGGTCGGTAAGGTCGGCGATGAGGCGGCCCAGCTGGTCCGTGGAAGAGACGATGTTCCTGAGGTAAGCGGCCTCCCGCTCCCCGGGGACCTTCTTGATGAGCATCTCGCTGAAGCCGCGGATGGACGCCAGGGGTGTGCGCACGTCGTGCACCACCATGGAAAGGAACTTGGACTTCATCTCGTTGAGGCCGGCCAGTTCCTGGTTGGAGAGGGCCAACTTGTTGGAAAGGGCCTCCAGCTGCCTGGAGCGCTGGTAGAGCTGGCTCTGGGCCATGGCGATCTGGATCATATACTGCTGGATGACCATGTTGGCGAAACGCTGCCGCTGGTTGAGAGAACTCGACTGCAGGAAACTCGACACCTGGGAAACGACCAGAATGCCGGACCCGGCCATCAACAGGAACATAGGCAGGATTATAACGAGCGCGAATTCCATAGGAGCCTTACTCCCAGCCCTGCGCGGCCATGAACTGTCTAACCACCGGATCGCCGGGACGGAGTTCAAGGGCCTTCTGATAGGCTTTCTTCGCCTTTTCCATGTCGCCCATCATATAGTACGCCGAGCCCAGCCTGGTCCAGCCCATCGGGTTCTGTTCGTCTATAAGCGTGACTTCTTCACACTCGCGGCCCGCCTGGTCGAACTGCTGGATATAGAAGTTGCGCGCGGCCTTCTTGAGCTTTTCCTTCACGAGGGCCTGGCGGGGCAGGATCTCGTCGCGGCGCACGGTATTATGCGTAAGTTCTCCCATGAGGTTCAGGAGGGTTTCGAATACGCTGTCCCCGCGAACATTGGTACCCAGAGCCGCGTGAGCCAGAAGGAAAGCCTTCATCTCACGGGCCTCCAGATAGGCCGACACGGCCTCCACCGCTATCTTGGCCTGCTCGGTATCCTTCTGCATGGCCTTTTCGCGCACCGGGGTATCTTTCAGACGCAGGCCTTCGGAAATAACCGTGAGGCGGCTGGCGCGGTCCCCCCAAGGACCGTCCTTAAGGGAAGGCTCCAGGTTGAAGGCCTTCTGGATATTTCCCAGAGCGGACACGTAGCGGATGGCGGCCAGGTCCTTGCGGGCCAGTTCCAGGTAGTCGGCGGCGTAGCCTTCCAGTTTTTCGATGCGCTCCTTGGGAGCGACCAGTTTACCGGAACTCACGCGGGCGGTCTTTTCAGGGGCGGCCTTCAGAGGTTTGGCTTCGCCGAAGCGCATGGTGAGCCCGAACTTATGCATACTGCCCAGGTCGCCGAAAGGGGACATGGAATAGTCCAGGTCCATGAACGCCAGGCGGAAGCCGAACCCGGCCCTTATCCCGGAACCTACTTCCTGGCCGGTGCGATAACCGGCACGGAAAGAGAGTAACTGGAACATGAAATATTCGGCCCCGAGCCCCAGGGTATACTTCTCATCATTGGCCACTGTCTGGTCCGCGGACAACGTCAGGCTGTGCGCGCCCCACGGGTGGGACATCCAGGCCGCGCCAAGCGTGGCGGACAGGGGCAAGGGAAAGGAGACCGAGTCGTATTGCAGGCCGGTACCTATGTTGCGGATGGCGGCCGCGAACCTGAACTCCTGGGCAGGGACCTTCTTCATCCAGTATTTGGCCGGGCGAAGCACGTATACAGCGCCCAGGTCCAGCCCGAAACCGGTCGCGGAAACGTTGTCCAAGCGGGAATTTATCGCTTTAAAGTTGGCCCCCAAATTAAACACAGGGCGCTCTATCTCGTCCTTGAACACGGTCCAGCCATAAGCGGCGCCGACGGCGGTATCGGCGGCGTCCACGGAGCGGGTCTTCCAGCCCGCCGCGTCGTAGCCCTGGAAGGGGGCCACGCTCAGGCGGGTGATGTTGAAGCCCAGGGTGGAACCATAGCGCAGCGGGTAAGCCACGGAAACGTACTGGTGGCTGACCGATTCCATGGAGGCGTTGTAGGTGGCGCCCACTTCGGGGCGCTCCACGAAGGCCAGCCCGGCGGGGTTCCACCAGGCGGCGTAGGCGTCTTCGGTGACGGCGGTGTAGGCCTCGCCCATGCCGGTGCCGCGGGGCCCGGGGGCGAACTTGAGGAAGGTGCCGGCGGCGGCGCCGGGGTCGCCGGCCGCGGCGGGAACGGCAAAAAAACCGCCGGCGCAGAAGAGCAGCGCCGCGACGGTTCCGACTAGCCAGCTGGTGTTCCCGTTCGCCATAGATCTATATCTATAGTGTACGGGTTATTCGCCGTCCAATCCCGAAGAAATCCCGAAATAATTGTTACGGAAATGAGAAAAAAAGAGGCCCTGGCGGGCGCCCATCACGGCCTGCAGCTTGGCGAGGATCTCTTCAGGAGGGTATCTTTTGAGCTCCGGCCGCAAAACGGCCAGGCGGCGCGGTTGGGCCGCGTCAAGCGCCCAGAAAAGAAGCCACGCAGGCCAGCAATTCTTCTGACTTTACCGGCTTCCTGAAGACCCGCACCTTGGGATAGGACTTCGCGAAGTTTTCCGCGCGCTCCGGCAGGCCCGTGACGAAGATCACCGGCACCCCCGCCTTCAGCACGTCGCGGGTCACGTCGAAGACCTGCGCCCCCCCGCCGCCGGGCATCTGCATGTCGAGGATGACCAGGTCGGGCTTCTCGTCGCGGTACTGGATGAGCGCCGCGGTGGCGTCGGCGGCCGCCAGCACCTCGTAACCGGCCTCTGAAAGCAGGGCCTTGTAATAATCCACCATGGCCTGGTCGTCGTCGGCAGCAAGTATTTTTTTCATGTTCGTGCGCGCCCTTTTACCGGTCCCGCCCGGCGATCCTGCCCACCTCGGCCGCCACCTTTTCAAGGTCCAGCGGCTTCCTGAACACCGGGATCTCCGGGGAGATGCCCATGTCGGCCAGCTCGCCGTGGGCGGCCCCGGTTATCACTATTACCGGGATGCCCGCCAGGCCCGGGTACAGGTCCAGCATGGCTATCATGGAATCCCCGGACATTTCCGGCATCTGCAGGTCCGTTATGATGAGGTCCGGCCTGGCCTCCAGGGCCTGCTTTACCAGCCCGTTGCCGTTCTCTGCCGAACGCACGGCGTGACCGAGCCCGGCGAGAAAATCCTCAAGCAGCAGCCGCATCGCGGGGTCGTCTTCGGCGAGAAGTATGTTCATAGTAGTTTAAAGAAAACCGCTCTTGTATTTTCAATTATACAACAAGAGGGACGGAGGCGGAACCGGCTACTTTTTGCGGGAACCCGGGAAAGCCGCGGCGGGAGCGGCGGAAAGTTTCCCCCTCAATTTTTCTGCCTCGGCCCGGGCGGCCGCGACTGCCTCGGGAGAAAGGGCGCCGGCCAGCGCCGCGGCGGCGCGGGCGGCGTCGTCCTTAAGGGGCGAGGCGGCGGCGCCGGAAGCCAGCGTGAGCCACTTGAGGGCCTCGGGATAATCCCGGGGAACGCCGTCGCCCTTGGCCAGCATCAGCCCGGCGTTGAACTGGGCCTGGGAATTGCCGGCGGCGGCCGAGAGCCGGAACCATTTCAGGGCCTCCGGCTTATCCACGGCGGCCTCCCTGCCGTAATAGTACATGACGCCCAGTTGGAACTGTGAAGGTTCGTGGCCGCCCAGGGCGGACTTCTTGACCCACTCCAATCCCAGCGCCTGGTCCTTGGCCACGTCCTCCCCGGAAAAATACTTGGCGCCCAAAGCGGCCTGGGCCGGCGCGTAGCCCCCGTCGGCCGCCCTGCGCAGGCAATCCAGGGACGCGGCCAGGTCCTTCCGCGTCCCCGTGCCGGTGTAATACAGGGCTCCCAACCGGAAAAGCGCGGGCAGGTTGCCCTGGTCCGCCGACTTCTTGAACCACTTAAAGGCCTCGGCGAAATCCTGCTTGACCCCGCTGCCGGTCAGGTAGGACTCTCCCAGCAGGTTCTGCGCCGGCACGTTGCCGCCTTCGGCGAACCCTCGCAGGGTGGCGGCGTAATCTATCTTTGGAGTTTCGGTGGACTTTTTGGGCGGGCCCTTCTGTGAGGGATCGTTGTACAATTTTTCAGCATCAGGACCGGCGAAAGGGCCTGGCGTCTTCTCCTCCGGCTTGAACCCCAACAGGGACCGCACCGCCTCCGCGGGGGCGGGCGCCGCGGGCAAGGCAAGGTCCGGGGACGGCGGCTTGGGCGCGCCGCGCCGCTTGGCATAGGCCATCAGCAGGGCCAGAAGAACCGCGATAGCCGCTCCGGCGTAAAAATGTGATCTTCCGCGTTGGGACATGGACAGGGCCTAATTAGCCGGTTCCTCCAAAGGCACGTTGAGCGACACCAGTTCACGAAAAGCCTTGGCGGCGGCCGGATTTTTCTTTTCCAGTTTGATACGCTCGGTCCGCCTGGTCTCAACCGCCTTGCGCCACTCGTCGCGCTGTAATTTGCCCAGGCTCGACAGCGCCTTACGCCCCTTCTCGGAGTCCTGCCCGTTTCCGGAGAACTGCGCTCTCAACTGCTTTCTTGCCGCGGCATGGGCTCTCTTGAGCGCGGCCAAGTCCCCGGAATGCTTGCGCGCGAGCTGTATCACGGGTTTGGCGGAATCACGCAAGGCTTTGAGACGCACGGGGTCCTTCTCAGCGCCCGCGGAAGATCTGGCCTGACCTTGGGCGGCCAGAGGCGCGCAAGGCAACAATAGGAATAAAGCCATCGTCAGGGTTTTCATAATCTCCTCCGGCAATTCAGCGGGTGGTCAATATTTCCTCACCGCTTTCACCCCTTCCGGGGTCTGCATTTTTATCCTGGAAGCCGCCGGATCGGCGACATCCACCATTATGACTCCAAAAGTAACCCCATGCCTGGAAATACGCAGGTCCGAATTCAACGTCCCCTCCGGCTCGCAGCCCAGAGAAACGGTCTCCACCCCGTCGTACATTTTCAAGCCGCAATAAGTGCTGGGAACCAGCGGCGCGATCACGAGAAGGCTGGAAGAAGCCGTGAAATTATAGGCCCGGTCACCGGGATAAACCATAGCATAATAGGTAGTATGCGGCCAAAGTCCTGAGATGTTGAAGGCCTGTGTGGAGCCTATGACCGCCAGGGTGGCTATCTCCACTTTGAAAGTGGAGGAAGAGAAGGCGTACCCGCTGTACGTGGCGTAGTCCACGCGGTACCAGCCGGTAGTGACGCCCAAGATGCCGGGGCCGATATCCAGCGGGGCCGTCCAGCGTATGGTAGCGGAGGTGTGATAAACGGCCGCGGTTGAAAGGTCCGAAACCGGCTGAGTGGGGGCGGTGTCGACCAGCACCGAATAAGGACCGGCCGTCATCAAATTTCCCGCGTGGTCGCCAAGGAAGAACCGCACCTGGTTGGTGGCGTCGCAGGGGGAGGCCCCCGCGCAGACCACGGCGCTGGTGGAAGGCGCCAATTGCATGTTATAGACCTTGAAGGTCTGGGTGGACAAGGTGCCGTCGAAGCCGGTAAGCGACAGGTAGGGCGAAGCGGCCGGCACCGTGGATTGCACCGGCAGCCAGTTGTTGCCGGCACTGGTGGAATACTGCACCTGCACGGTGGCCGTTGAAGGGAGTTCTATCTGGTCCACCCATACCGTGTCCGACAGCTCGGTATCCCAGAGGTCTTTAACGTAAACCCACATGAAGGTATGCCGCCCTGCGCTGACGGGAAAACTCTCTTTCGCCCAAGGCAAGCCGCCGGAACGGGAGGAAACCTCTACGCCGTCTATACTGAAACGCAGGTTATCGTAGCGGCTCTCGGTATCAATAAGCCGGTAATAGAAGATCTCCCCCTCCGTTGTATCCGCGGAGAAGTACATGTAGGATTGGCCGCCTTCCGTTATGTCGCCGCTGCGGGCCGAATAGGTTCCGGCCGCCGCGGTGCCGGATACGACATACCAGGGAGCGTTCCCCCCGGTAACCATCTGCGCCGGCAGAGTCCCCTCCTCAAAGCTCCTGGCAGCGGCGGAAAACACGTCCTGTCCGGGTTCATAGAAGCGCAACGACAGCCCGCTGAGGCCTTCCCAGACGGAGAGCTGGGCGGTAACCGCGGAGGTAAGGTTATTAAAGCCGGGCTCGGCTATTACCCCGCCGGTGGAGTTATAGGTATGGAAGAAGGACGGGGACGGCGCCACGCCGTCATAAAGGAAAGGCCCTATGACGCGTGAAGCGCCAAAAGTACCGCCGGAATTATAGGGCAGGAGGTGAAGATACCAGGTAGCGGCGGAAGACAAAGCGCTCAAATCCATATCCGGAGTGGACCAGACCGGCTCGGAATAGGTCCAAGCGTAAGAAGGTGAGTCTATCCAGGCATAGCGATAATAAGCGGCGTTGACCTGAGCGGAGGTAAAGCCGAAAGTGGAAGTATGGTACCAGACCCCGGTGGAACGCAAAGGGGTAACGTCGTCCGCGCTCAGCGGCGGGACGGAAATAATGGCGTAGGGGCCGGCGTTAGCGGAGTTACCGGCCGTGTCGGTAAAAGCGAAGACCACCTGGTTGGTAGCGCCGCAGGGAGAGACTCCTCCGCAAGTCTCGGTGTTAGTGGAAACTTTCAACGCCAAAGAAGCCGAAAGCGTCTGGGGAGAGGCCGTGCCCTCCGTGCCCGTCAGGGCGGCCGAGGGGCTATCCAAGAGGCGCATTACGCGGCCGTCGCCGGGGTCATAGCCTGTTTCGCCGTAATAAAGAGCGCCGCCGTAAGACGCCATGGCGCGTATCGCCGCGGCCGGCCCCTCGAATTCAAGTCTCCAGGAGGCACCGTCATAAGCGTACATATCCCCGTCGCCTTCCGATCCCCAGTAACCGGCACCGGCATAGAGCCGGCCGTTATGAACGCACAGCGAACTGAAGCCTTCGGTCTCCCCATCCAGGGAAAGCACCCAGGCAGAACCGTCGTAGACATAGACATCCCCGTCCCCGCCGGCTCCGGTCTGACCGGCGAAAAGCCTGCCGTCATAAACAGCCAGGGAATTTATAGTGGTGGCGCCGCCGTCAAAAGAAAGTTTCCAGGAATTACCGTCGAAAACCCGCACATCTCCCTCGCCTGTGTCGCCCCAATAGCCTTCGCCCGCGTAAAGCTTGCCGTCGTATACGGCCAAGGCGGCGATACCGTCCGTGATGCCGTCAAAACTGATCCGCCAGGTCTTACCGTCGAAAACATAAACATCCCCTTCGTCATCGTCCCACCAGCCGTAAAGGCCAGCGTAGAGCTTGCCGTTATACACGGCCAGGTCCTGCGCGGAGATCGCAAGCGAAGGGGCCAGGGAGATCTCCCAGGTATTACCGTCAAAAACGTACACGCGCCCGTCGCCGTACTCCCAGCCGTACTGCCCCGCGTAAAGTTTGCCGTCATAGACGGCCAGGCAGCGTATGGCCACTTTATACCCGTTAAGGCTCAGCGCCCAGGCGTTGCCGTCGTACACGTAAACGTCGCCTTCATCGTCCATGTCGTCGTAACCCTGTCCGGCGTAAAGTTTGCCGTTATAAACGGCCAGGGCGGTGATATCCTCGGTCGGGCCGGCGAAGGAAAGGGAGGCCACCCCCGCGGACCAGGTGGCGCCGGCGTCGTTAGAGTAGCGCACGGAGAACCCCCCGGCCGGGAACCCGGCCGGGCCATGCGGGGCGTCGGGCAGTACCGAAAGCCCGCTGAGGATATCCTGCAGGGAAAGACGGACCTGCACCTGGGCGGCCAGGTCGTTCTCCTGGGATTCGGACATGTAGCCCCCGGTGGAACTTACGCTGGAAAAACCTGAGGGCGCGGGCGCGGCCATTTCAAACCGGAACGGGCCGATGTCCCTGGGGGGGCCTTCCCCGTCCAGGTAGTTATACGGCAGCAGGTGGAGGTAATGATCGGCGCCCTCGGCGGCGGCCCTCACGTGAAGAGCAGGGGAAGTGGACGTCCATTGCGGCTCGGTGCCGGTCCAGGAGCGGGAAGGGGAAGTATCCCAGGCGTACCGGTAGTAGAGCGCGCCGCCAAAACCGGAGCGGAACGAGAAACCGGGGGTATTGTGCCAGGCGCCGGTGGAACGTTCCGCTACCGCGTCCGCGGCGCTGGCCGCCGACGCGGCTATAACGGCGTACGGCCCGTAGATCCCCACGTTGCCAGCCCTGTCGGTGGCGGTGAACTTTACCTGGTTGGTGGCGGAGCAGGGAGCAACACCCGCGCAGACGGCCCCGTCCGCCGAGGGCGACAAGTCCAGAACCGCGGAAAACGTTTGCGCGGCGGTAGTGCCGTCGGAGCCGGTAATGGAGGCCCGCACCGGGTCGGAAAGTCTGAGCACGGAAGCCTCTCCCGGCGAATAGCCGTACTCGGCGCCGTACAAGGAGCCGTCATACACTGCCAGGTCCTTTATGGCCATCTTAGCGCCGTCATAGATCCTGGTCCAGACCTCGCCGTCGTATGAGTAAACTTCCCCGTCCGGATCCCAGGAAAAGTCCCCGATACCCGCGAAAAGCCGCCCGTTATACACGGACAAACTCGCTACGCCGACATAGACGTCAAAAGTGGAATGCTGGGTCCATTGCTCCCCGTCATAGACCAGAAGCACGGCGTCTCCGGTATCCCAGCCGTACTGCGCGGCGTAAAGTTTTCCGCCGTAAACGGCGAAGTCCCGGATGGAAATCTCATTGCCGTCGAAGGAACCCTCCCAGGAATTGCCTCGGCGCACATAAATGTCCCCGTTCCCGTTGGCGTCATCGTAGCCGACCCCGGCAAAGAGTTCCCCGTTGTAGGTAGCGAAAGCGGCCACCGCGTCCTTGCCCGTGGCGAAGTCCAGTTTCCAGGAACCGCCGTCAAAGACCAGGATATCCCCCAGGACATCCCAACTTAGCGTACCGGCGTATAATTTCCCGCCGAAAGCCCACAGGGACTCGATACCCCCGTAGACCACGGCGTCATAGCTGACGGACCAGCTCCCACCGTCGAACACCAGGATATCCCCATCTCCCTCGTCCCAGCCGTACTGTGCGGCGTATAGTTTGCCGCCGTAGGATGCCAGGGCGCGGATGCTGACCTCCTGGCCTTCATAACTCAACGACCAGGAGGAACCGTCATACACAAAAATGTCGCCCTGCCCGAGTTCGTCGTCCTCCCCATGCCCCGCGTAGAGTTTACCGTCATGAACCGTGAGGCAATGCACGCCAATAGCCGAACTGTAATGAGAAACTACCGTACTTTCGGAGGACCAGGTAGCGCCCGCGTCCCGGGAGTATGAAATCCTGAAACCTCCGGCCTGGAAAGGATATTCCGAAGGAGCGCCCCCCTCCGAGACCAACAGCCCTGAGAGAACATCCTGCAAGGTGAACTGCACCGTGACCCCGGCGGAAAGCGCGGTGGGTTGGGATTCGGAAAGAAGTCCTCCGGTAGAACTGACGGTGGCGAAAGAAGACCCGGAAGGGATGTCTCCCTCGAAGAAGAACGGCCCCAGGTGCCGGGGTGCCCCGCTGCTGTCGGAAACATTGTAAGGCAGCAGGTGCAGGTAGTAGCCGGCGCCGGAGGTGACCGCGGAGAGTGAAAGGTTCCCCGCTCCCCACTGCGGTTCGGCGTACGTCCACTCGTAAGAGTCGGAGGTGTCCCAGACGTAACGGTAATAGGCCGCGCCAAAGAACTCAGACTGGAACGTGAATTTGGGCACGCTGTACCAGGTGCCCGTGGACCTGCCTGACTGCACGTCCAAAGCGTGCGGAACAGGCGAGGTTATAACGGCGAAAGGCCCCGCCTGCCTCACGTTCCCGGCCTGGTCGGAAACATAGAATCGGACCTGGTTGGTGGCACCGCAAGAAGAGGACCCGCCGCAGGTTTCGGTATTGGAAGAAGCGCGCAGCGTGAACAGGGCGCTCAGGGTCTGGTCTTCCGTACTGCCTTCCGCGCCGGTAAGGGAAACGGTCCCGGCCTGTTTCCAGGTAACCCCGGCGTCCAGTGAGTACTCCGCCCAGGAAGGTCGCCGCAGGAAAGTGATATCGTCCAGGAGAAGGAGATTGAGGCCGGGATTGGAATTAGTAAGATACTGCCAAAGCAAGGTGTGGGACCCGGCGGAAACCGCGTAACTTTCCTGCACCCAGCCGGAGGTTTCCGCAAACCAGTAGCCCTTGGAGGCCCCGTCTATCCAGAACCTGAACCAGGAATCGCCGGCCTGTCCATAACGTCTGAAAGAAAACTGTCCCGGGACGAAATTCTGCACCGTCGCCTGCAGCCAGGAAACCTGCGAAGGCGCCAAAAGCCCGGCCCTGGCGGCGTGGCCACCTGCGAACTGAACCCCTGATTGCGTATACCAGGGCAGATTCCCGCCGGTTTCCCAACCCAGCGGCAGGGTGCCGGTCTCAAAACCCTCATATACGGCGGCCCAGGTAGAAACGCTGAGGCCGCTGAGCAGGTCGCGCACCGTAAGCTGCGCGGTAACGCCCTCCACAAGGGCATTGAACTGGGCTTCGCTGAGGGCGCCACCGGTAGAACTTATGGTAAAGAAAGCCGCCGCGGTGGGAGAAGCGGCTTCAAAAAGGAAAGGCCCGAGGTCCCGGGGAGCCCCGGAAGAACCCAAAACGTTGTAAGGCAGGAGATGCAGGTAGTTGGCCCCTTCCGCGGCCTGAAAAGAAAGAGTTGCGGAAGAAGGGAGCCACTGCGGCTCGGTATAAACCCACTCCCTGGCGGGCGAAGCGTCCCAGACATACCTGTAATAGGCCGCCTGGATGAAAGAAGAGTTGAAAGAAAAAGTGCTGCGGCTGGTCCAGGCCCCGGTAGAGAAATTCGCGGCTGCGTCCGCGGCCGAAGCCTCCGGGGCGGCCAGCACCGCGTACGGCCCCGCGAAACTAAGATTCCCCGCGGTGTCGGCCGCGTAGAATTTAACCTGGTTGGTGGCCCCGCAGGGGGCGGCGCCGCCGCAGGTTTCGGTGTTGGTGGAGGCCGACAGAGAAACAAGGCCGGACATGACCTGCTGCTCCGTAGTGCCGGACACCCCGGTAACCTCAGGGACAGAATAGGACCGCAACTTGTAGATATGGCCATGATATCCGGTCCCCACGTAAATTTCACCGCGGTACACGGCCATGGCGCCAACCGTGTCTTCGGAACTGTTAAAAGAGCTGCTCCAGGAACTGCCGTTGAATTCGTAGACATCTCCCTCCCCGGAACCGTATCCCAGACCGGCATAAAGTTTGCCGTCATGTTCCACCAGGCTTGGGAAAAAGTTCCCGCCGCCGGTGAAATTAAGGGACCAGACAGTACCGTCAAATTGGTAGATCTCACAGGTAGTGATCATTGCTGCGTAAAGTTTCCCCGCGTACGCGGCGAGGGACATTACGCTGGAACCGGAGCCGTTGTACGAAAGAACCCAGGAGGAGCCGTCATAAGCGTAGATATCGCCTTCGCCGGAGTCGTTGCCGAAGCCAGCGTAAAGCTTGCCGTCATAAACGGCCATGGTACTCACCTCGTCGGCGTAGGAAAATTTGAACACCCAGCTTGCGCCGTCATAAGCGTAAACAGCGCCGGTGTTATAACCCGTACCAACGTAAAGTTTGCCGTTATAGACCTGGAATGATTTGACCGTTTCCGCTGGACTGTCGAAAGAAAGTTTCCAGGAATTGCCGTCATAGACCATCACATTGCCGGAGTCTCCGCCGGCGAAGAGGAGACCATTGTAAGAGGCCAGGGCATTCATGTAGGAGTCCGGGCCGTCATAGACCAGTGCCCAGGCGTAACCGTCGTAAGAGTATACCCGCCCTGTCCCAGACCCGGTGCCCACATACAGCTTCCCTTGATGAACCGCCATCGCGTGTACGTGAGTATCCAGCCCGGTGCGTATTTGTTCCCACTGGTAAGGGACCCAGGTGGCGCCGGCGTCATTCGAATATCGCAGGCCGGACAGGGTGTATGTGCTTACGGCAAGCCCGGAAGACGGGTCCTGCCAGGAGAGCTGCACGGTAACTCCTGACAACAAATCGGAGAACTGAGGTTCAGAGAGCAGGCCTCCGGTAGAACTTCTAAAAGCGAAAGAGGACGCGGCCGGAAGATCGCCGTCGAAGTTGAAAGGGCCGATGTCCCGCGGGGAGCCCGAACTGTCAGAAACGTTATAGGGAAGCAAGTGAAGCCAATTCGCCGCGCCGGGCACGGGCGTCAGGTAAAGAGAATGGGCCGCAGACGTCCAGGCGGACTCGGCATAAGTCCACTCGTGGGACGCGGAGGTGTCCCAGACATAACGGTAATACGCGGCCTTCAGGAAAGAGGAAGAGAACACCGCGCTGGAACTGGCCGTATTCCATGTCCCGGTAGTAAGGGAAGCGGTCACTTCTGAGGCGTCAGGCTCCGGGGAAGTTATGACGGCGTAGGGACCGCTATGGACGACATTGCCTGCCATGTCCGAGGCCTTGAAGCGGACCTGGTTGGTGGCCGCACAGGGCGCCACGCCGCCGCAGGTGACCGAGTTGACGGAAGCCCGCAGATCCAGGGAAAGCCGCAGCAGTTCCTGGGAAGTGGAAGCGTCCGTTCCGGTCATGGACGCTACCGCAACCGGAGAAAAGGCCAGGATGTCGCCTTTCCCGGAGTCGTCACCCATACCGGCGTAGAGGCGGCCGCCGTAGGCGGCAAGGGCGGAAACCGTGTCATAGAGGCCGGTTCCGTCGTAAAGCTGGGTCCAGGCGGACCCGTCATAGATGAAGATGTCGGAAGGAGCGGTGCCCCCGTAGTTAGGAGGAAAACCTCCGCCCGAGAAAAGACGCCCGCCCGAAACGGCCAGCGAATACACTATATAGCCGCTGCCGGCGCGGCTAAGGCTCCAGGAACTGCCGTCATAGACGTAAGTATCATCGTCGCCGCTGCCGTTGCCCTGACCGGCGTAAAGTTTTCCGTCGTACACCGCAAGACAGAAGAAGCCTTCCTGGGAACCGTCGTAACTGAGCGTCCAGGAATGGCCGTCATAGGCCATTATGTCACCATCACCGGTGCTGCCGCCGAAACCCGCGTAAAGGCGGCCTTCGTAAACAGCCAGGGCATAAGCGTAGGTCAAATCGCCGTCATAGGATACGCTCCAGGCGGCACCGTCATGCACCAGGATGTCTCCCACCCCCGCGTAGCCGCCAAGAGCGGCGTAAAGCCGGCCTCCGTAAACGGAGAGCGCGTGCACGGAACTCGCCTGGCCGTTGTAAGAAAGCACCCAGGTAGCGCCATCATACACGTAAATATCCCCGGAGGAGGAAGCGTTCCCCATACCGGCATAAAGTTTTCCCTCGAACACGGCCAGAGAGGAAACCTCGTCATAGGAACCGTTATAAACCAAAGTCCAGGAGACCCCGTCAAAAGCGTAAATATCCCCCGCCCCACTGTATCGCCCCTGCCCGGCGTAAAGTTTGCCGTTATAAACCGCAAAGCAGGTTATTTCATAGAACACACCGTCGAAAGAAACAGAAAGGGTATCCTCTTGCCAGGTGGCACCGGAATCGGCGGAGTATTCGGCGCGGAAACCTCCGGGAGCAAAGGGTCCCCAGCCCTGAACTCCGGCCGAACTGACCAGCAGACCGGAGAGGACGTCCTGTACGGAGATCTGGATGGTTACTCCCGAGACCAGGTCATTGAACTGCGCCTCACCCAGGAGCCCCCCGGTGGAGCTGTAGGACGCAAAAGCCGAGAAGACCGGCGGCTGGGCGTCATACCTGAACGGACCTATAGAGCGGGCGGCGCCGGAACTGTCCAGCAGGTCATAAGGCAGCAGGTGGACGTGCCAGTCCGTACCATCGGCGGGGATCCCCAGCGAAAGTGTCCCGGAGGACCACACGGGTTCGGCAAAGGTCCATTCCCGGGAGGCGGCCGCGTCCAGGCTGTAGCGGAAATAGGCCGCCCGTGAGAACGGGGAGAAGACCGAAAGCGGGACGGCGGTGTACCACCCCCCCGTGGAGACGGAAACCCAGGCGTCGTCGGCGGAGGGAGTGCTGGAGATCAGCAACGCGTAGGGCCCGCCCATGGCGACGTTGCCGGCCAGGTCCATGGCAAAGAATTTTACCTGGTTAGTGGCCCCGCACGGAGAAATGCCGCCGCAGGTCTGGGTATTAGTGGAGGTCCGCAGGTCGAGACGGGTTGAAAGCGTCTGCTGGGAAGCCGTGCCGTCCGTCCCGGTCAGCGAGGAGACCGCCGCCGGGGAGAACACAAGGATATCCCCGCTCCAGCCGCTCCCCGCGTAGAGGCGCCCATTGTAAGGGGCCAGCGCGAAATAACCAAACCCGTCAGGTCCGTCATGCATTTGCCGCCAGGTGACCCCGTCAAACACATATATATCCGCGACCGTAGAGTAGGATTCTTTCCCCAAGCCGGCATAAAGTTTGCCATCATGAACGGCCAGGGATTGTACGCCGTAGCCGACACCTTCGAAGACGTTAATCCAGGACTTCCCGTCGAAGGAATAAATATCGCCGCCAGTAGTAGACGACCCCTCCTGGCCGGCATAAAGTTTCCCGTTATAAACCGCCAGCGAGCGAATAAAGTATGAAGATCCTTCGAAACTTTTAGTCCAGGAGACGCCGTCAAAAACGTAAATATCCCCGTCCGTATTACTGTAACCCTGGCCGGCGTAAAGTTTTCCGTCATAAACGGCCAGACAGTAAATGCCCTCCTGGGCGCCAGCGTAGCTCAACGTCCAGGAGCTGCCGTCGAACACCATCACGTCCCCGTCCCCGGTGGATCCCCCCAGGCCTGCGTAAAGCCGGCCGGCATATACGGAGAGGGAAAGGACGGAGGGACGGGAGCCGTCATGGCTCACCGCCCAGGAATTGCCGTCGTATACCAGCACATCTCCGTCACCTGTACCGCTGCCCTGTCCGGCGTAAAGTTTGCCGTCGTAGACCACAAGGGCGCGGATAACCTCCTGTGTGCCGTTATAACTTATCTGCCACGAACTTCCGTCGAAGACCAGCACGTCGCCGTCCCCAGTGCCTATGCCCTGGCCGGCATAAAGTTTACCGCCGTAGGCGGCCAGGGAAAAAACATACTCCTGCGCTCCGTTAAAGGTGGTCGCCGGCAAATCCGAACTCCAGGTCTGCCCGGCGTCCTTGCTGAACAGGACGCCAAAACCGCCGGGGCCGTAAGTTCCGCCGGCAGGCGGTACGGAAGTGGAAACCAGCAGGCCGGAAAGAACATCCTGCACCAGGATCTGGGCCGTAACCCCGGCGGCAAGGTCCACGAATTCCCCCTCCGGAAAAATGCCGCCGGTAGAACTGTAGACGTAAAAACCTGAAAGAGCCGGAGAGGCCGTTTCCACGCGGAACGGACCAAGCGAAGCCGGAGTGCCGGAACCGTTCAGGATATCGTAAGGAAGGGCGTGGAAATACCAATCGGAAGAGCCGGCGGGGATTTCCAGCGTAAGGGCTCCGGACAGCCACTGCGTTTCGGAGAACGTCCAGACATGAGCCGGAGAATTGGTAAGCGCGTAGCGGTAATAGACGGCCGTAGGGAAAGCGGAAGTGAAGGTAAAAGAACTGGTATTGTGCCATACCCCGGTGGACTTAGAAACTGCCACATCGGACGCCTCGGGGGCCAGAGTTAACAGAACGGCATAGGGCCCGGCATAGGTTGTGTTCCCCGCGCGGTCCGGGATGCCAAAACGTATCTGGTTGGTAGCCCCGCAAGGCTCTACGCCGCCGCAGGTCTGGGTGTTGGTGGAAACCTTGAACGCGGGAGAAAAGAGCGATGCCGTCTGCTGGGCCACAGTACCATTGACTCCGGTCAAAGCCAGGCCCGGGATAGCGCCGGCGGAAAAATCCCGGACTTCCGCCCAGGTTGTCCCGGCGTCCAGGGAATATTCAGCGGCCATGTAAGTGCCAGGAAAAGTTATCTGGTCGACCCAGGCCTCGTCATCACCGGAATAAGAGGAAGCGTCCTTGACGTAGACCCATTCCAGGATATGCTGCCCAGCCGCCACTTCGTAACTCACTTCGCTCCAGGCAAGAACACCGCTCCACGCACTCCGCTGCTCCCCGTCTATATAGAACCGGAGGTAATCGGAGGAACTCTGGGAACTCAATTTGAACCAAAAATTCAGGAAGCCGGCCTGTAATTCACCCTGGAAGCGCAGCCAGGAAGACTGGGAATTGCCGATATTCCCCGAACGGACCGCGTAAGAGCCGGCGTAGGGGATAAGAGAAGATACCGTCCAGGGCAGATTGCCGCCGGAAGAAAAGCCCGAGGGCAGGCTGCCGCCCTCAAAACCCACCGTGGGAATATAGGACGAGACCATGAGGCCGGAAGCCGAGTCCTGGGCCAACACCTGGAAAGTCGCGCCTGTCGCGAGGGTAAGGAACTGGCTTTCCGACATGAGGCCGCCGGTGGAACTCACCCAGTTGTAGCCGGAAACGGATGGGGCGGTGCTGTCCAGCCGGAAAGGCCCGAGGTCCACAGGGGTACCGGAGGAATCAGACAGGTCATGGGGCAGGAGGTGGAGGTACCGGTCCTGCCCGTCCGCCCCCGCCAGGGCAAGATTTCCTGAAAGCCACTGTGTTTCGTCATGAGCCCAGACGCGTGTGGGAGAGGCGTCCCAGGCGTAACGGTAATAGACCGCCTGTTGAAAGTCGGAAGTGAACGTAAAATCACCCGCCGCGGCGTTGTACCATGTCCCCGTGGATCTCAGGGAAACTACGTTCTGGGCGGAAGGCGGGATCCGGGTGACGACGGCAAACGGACCGGCCCGGGTGACATTTCCCGCCAGGTCGGCAAAATAGAAACGGACCTGGTTGGTGGCTCCGCAAGGCTCTACGCCGCCGCAGGTCTGGGTATTGGAAGAAAGGGCCAGGCGCACCGTGGAGGAGGCCGTTTGCAGAGCAATGGTCCCATCCGCGCCCGACAGGACGGCGGGGAAAGGAGAGAACTCCAGGACATCTCCGTCGCCAGAAGAAATGCCCTGCCCGGAGTAAAGGCGCCCCTTGTAACTGGCCAGGGAATAGAGGCCCTCCTGCGGCCCGTTCCAGGCAAGGGTCCAGGAGGCGCCGTCATAGACCAGGAGATCTCCGTCTCCGGAACCGTTGCCCTGGCCGGCGTAAAGTTTACCGCCGTGCTGCTGCAGTGAATAAATACCTTCTTGGGTCCCGTCATAAGAAACGCCCCAGGCGGTCCCGTCGAAGGCCAGCACGTCGCCATCCCCGGCATTGTATCCCTGCCCGGCATACAGTTTGCCATCGTAAACGGCCAGGGTGTTTATAATCTCCTGGGCGCCGTCATAACTGACCGTCCAATTGATGCCGTCGTAAACGAGCACATCCCCGTCCCCGGCGCCATTCCCCTGTCCGGCATAAAGCCTCCCCTGGTGCACGGCGAGGGAAAAAATATATTCCTGCGCCCCGTCATAGGAAACGCTCCAGGAACTGCCGTCGAACACCAGCACGTCCCCGTAACCGGAACTGCTGCCCTGGCCGGCGTAGAGTTTATCCTTGTAAACCGCGAGGGAGGAAATAATGTTGCGCGGCCCGTCATAACTCAACTGCCAGGAAATCCCGTCATAAACGTAGACGTCCCCGTCCCCGGTGCCGGTTCCCTGGCCGGCATAAAGTTTCCCCTGGTAAACCGCGAGGCAGGAAATAGTTTCCTGCGTGCCGTCGAACGTCTTCACCCAGGAAGTTCCGTCGAAGGAGAAAACGTCCCCGTCCCCGGCCTCGCTTGCCTGCCCGGCATAAAGCTTCTGACCGTAAACCGCGAGCGAGTAAAACGCCTCCTGGGAAGCGTTATAACTGGTAGCGGTTGAGAGCGTGTTCCAGGCATGTCCGGCGTCGCTGGAATAAGCCACGGAAAAGGCTTGCAGCCCTCCCGGAAGTTCGGTAACCGGCGCCAAGGTCGAGACCGCCAGGCCGCTCAGGAGGTCCTGTACCACCAGCTGCACCGTAACCCCCGCCAGGAGATCGTTGAACTGAGATTCCCCCAGCAAGCCGCCGGTAGAACTGAAAGAAGCGAAAGCGGAAACGGCCGGCGGCGTTGCGTCGAAGCGGAGCGGCCCTATGTGCCGGTCGGGGCCGGAACTGCCCAGGATGTCGTACGGCACGGCGTGGAAATACCAGTCCGCTCCTTCCGCGGCCGCGTCGAGCGACAAAACGCCCGAAGGCCACTGCGTTTCACCGCCCGTCCAGTCATGGGAGACCGAGTTATCCCAGACGTAACGGTAATAAGCCGCGGCGGAAAAACCGGAAACGAAGGGGAACGTGCCGGAAGAATGCCATACGCCGGTGGATTTGAGCGCGTCAACGTCCGAAGAATTTGGCGGCCCCGCTACCAGCACGGCATAAGGACCGGCCGTCCGCACGTTGCCGGCCTTGTCAGTAGCGGTAAAAATGACCTGGTTAGTGGCAGAACAAGGGAAGGTCCCGGAGCAGGTGTCCGCCGTGGCAGACAGTTTAAAATTAGCCGTGCCTGCAAGGGTTTGCGGAACCACGGAACCGTCGCTCCCGCTAAGGGTCACCGAGGAAGCGGGGGCAAATTCTATCACGTCGCCGTCCCCGGAGCTGTAGGCCTGTCCGGCATAAAGCTTTCCGTTATAGGCCGCCATGGAATAGATATACTCCTGCAGGCCGGAATAAGCCAGGGTCCATGTCGCGCCGTTGAGAACATAAATACGGCCGTCCCCAGTGCCGCTCCCCTGGCCGGCGTAAAGCCTGCCGTCGTGAGGAAAGAGAGAAACAATGTATTCCTGGGTACCGTCAAAACTCATCGCCCAGGACTTGCCGTCGTACACCAGCACGTCGCCGGTACCGGTACTACCCCCAAGGCCGGCGTAAAGCCTGTTGTTGTAAACGGCCAATTTCTTTACATACGTAGCGCCGGCGTCATAGGTTATCCCCCAATAGTTGCCGTCGAAAACCAGGATATAATACATGGCGGCCAGGTACAGTTTACCGTCGTACACCGCCATGTCGGCGAGCGTGGTATTGTAGTCGTAGACCTTGGTCCAGGAGGACCCGTCAAAAGAATAGACAGATCCGGGACTACTGAAGGCGGCGTATAGCTTACCTTGGAACTCGGTCATGGCGTAAACATAAGAAACAAAAGGGTTATCCAAAGAAACGCCCCAGGTCGACCCGTCAAAAACCAGCACATCCCCGTCACCGGTACTGTATCCCTGTCCGGCGTATAATTTGCCGTTATAGACGGCGAGGGAATAGATGGCTTCCTGGGCGCCGTCATAGCTGAGGCTCCAGGAAACTCCGTCGTAGACATAAACGTCCCCGTTGCCGGTCCCGTTCCCCTGACCCGCGTAAAGTTTCCCGTTGTAGGCCGCCAGCGCGAAGATATATTCTTCAGCACCGTCAAAGGACACGGAAGCCACGTTCACCGTCCAGGTGGTTCCGGAATCCTGTGAATACATCATCCCGAAACCGCCGGGCCCGGCCGCCAGGTCCGCCGGCACCGCCGCGGTGCTGAGCAACAGGCCGGAGAGAATGTCCTGAACCGTCACCTGCACGGTGACCCCGGAAAGCAGGCCATTCACCTGGGCCTCACCCATTACGCCGGCGGTAGAGCTGTAACTGACAAAGCCGGACGCCACCGGGGAAGAGGCGTCCAGATAGAACGGCCCTATATCCCGGGAGGTCCCGTAAGTCCCCTCGATGTTGTACGGCAGCAGGTGCAGGTAGTTTCCGGCGGCCCCTGAAACTCCGGCCGGGGACAGTACCCAGGCCGTCCACTGCGGTTCCGAATAAGTCCAGGAATGGGTGGCGGAAGTATCCCAGGCGTACCGGTAATACGCCGCGTCCTTGAAAGACGAGGAAAAAGTAAAGGAACTGGTATGGTACCAGACCCCGGTGGATTTCCCCGGAACCACCTCGGCCGCGGAAGGAGTAACGGAAAGCAGCACCGCGTAGGGCCCGGCGCGGCGCACGTTCCCGGCCCTGTCCATGGCGGTAAAGATCACCTGGTTGGTGGCCCCGCAGGGCTCCGCCCCGGCGCAGGTCTGCGTATTGGTGGACGCGGAAAGACTTACCACCGCCGACAGGGTCTGCGCCGCCGTGGTGCCGTCGGTACCGGTCAGCGTTGCCGGGGCGGCAGGGGCCGAACGCAAAATATCTCCCATGGGAGTGCCGCTCCCCATGGCTGTGAAGAGACTCCCATCATAACCCGTGAGGGCGTAAACATAGGAATAATCCGTATTCGCGACGCGGCCCCAGCGGGTCCCGTCGAAAGCCAGCATATCGCCGTCACCAGTGCCCGTGCCCTCACCCGCGTACAATTTGCCGCCGTAGACCCCCAAGTAGGCAACTTCCTGCGAACCGTTATAACTGGTTGTCCACGAGGAACCGTCATAAACAAATACGTCACCGTCTCCGGTACTGCTGCCCTGGGCGGCGTAGAGTTTGCCGTTGTAGACCGAAAGCGATGTTATGTATTCCTGTGCCCCATTATAACTGGTTCCCCAGGAAGTCCCGTTGTATGACAGCACGTCGCCGTCTCCAGTGCCGCTGCCCTGCCCGGCGTAAAGTTTGTTATTGTATACCGCCAGGGCACGTATATACTCTTGGCCGCCGTTGTAACTAAAAACCCAGGAAGTGCCGTCATAGGCATAGATGTCACCCTCTCCAAGGTCGTCGCCCCAGCCTGCGTAGAGTTTGCCGTTATAAACGGCCATGGATATTGTGATATCGCGTGAAGTGTCGTAATTAAGGGACCAGGAGGCACCGTCGAAAACGTAAATATCTCCAAGCCCGGTGCCCTGACCTTGCCCAGCGTAAAGTTTGCCGTTATAGGCCGCCAGGGAGTAGATACCGGTCTGGGACCCGTTGTAGCTGACGCTCCAGGAAGAGCCATCATATACCAGCACGTCACCGTCCCCAGTGCTGCCAGTCTGCCCGGCGTAAAGTCTGCCGTTGTAGACTGCCAGACAGAAGATCGAAGTTTTAGCGCCATCAGAACTTAAAACTACAGTGTCGTAGGCCCAGTTACGCCCGGCGTCGTTGGAATACGCCACGGAGACCCCCCCGGGAAATCCGAGCATGTCGCCAGGTACCGCAGCGGTGGTCACTATCAGGCCCGCCAGAGCGTCCTGCACGGTGATCTGTACGGTAACCCCGGAAGCCAGGTTATTGTACTGGCTTTCGGTCACGGTCCCGCCGGATGAATTCAGGCTGGAAAAACCTGAAACGACAGGGAGAGTGATATCGTAGATCAGAGGCAGGTGAATATCCGTTCCCGGCACCCCCCCGCTGTCATACGCCATAGCGTGAAAATACCAGGTTCCTTCGGAGGCGGCCGTAAGGTTAAGGACTCCGGAACTCCACTGGGTTTCCGCGTGCGTCCAGGTATGGGTAGGGCTGGTATCCCAGACATAGCGGTAATAGGAAGCTCCAGAGAAGGACGAATAGAAATTAAAAGAATTGGTATTATGGCAGGTTGAGGTGGACTTGGAGGAAACTATACCGTCCGGAACGGCCTGCGCGCGAACCCCCTCAGGCGCAAAAAGAACAGACGATAACAACAAAGCGGCAAAAACCGCTCCCATACGGATACGGGAGCGAGAGCAACGGTTGTTATATCTGCACTCGTTCATGACGTACATTAAAAAGCGGGAAGAGGCCAGTTTTCTGTTCGAAAACCCGGCACGTCGCTGCCCGTCCCGCTGCCGGGCTAATCCACCCGGAACCAGATCTGGCCCGTAACCGGGGCAGCAGGGTCCGAAGTGCGATTCTCGATCACCAAATTGTTCACGTGCGTGATGCCGGTCGAACTCACGGCTACGCTGTATATCCCCGCGGTGGCTGAGGTGGACACCACGGCCGTGTAATTGCCGTCAGAGTAAGACCTCACTTCCAGTCCCGCCAGAGGGTTGTTAGTTCCAATACCCACCGCCCCGCTGGCGGCTACGCGCATTTTTTCCGACTCGGATATCTCGAAGGTAAGCGGATTACCGGTGGTATCTATACCAAAACGACCTGCCTGGGACCGCAGGTACCCGTTAACGCCCACACGGACCTGGTCCCCGGAATCACTATCATTGCCGAGGATTATGGTCCCGCCGTCGGCCTTCTGGGTATCCACTATAAGCGCGTTGGCATAGGAAGCCCCTCCGCCCACCACATGCAGGGCCGCCTGCGGGACCGCTGTGCTAATGCCGACATAGCCAGAAACGGTTATTGTCGCTACCCCTACGATATCGAAACCGGACATGTTAAGGGTCTGTGTAGCTATATGCGTGCCCAGGTTGTCCCCCCCGGTGCCGCCGGTGGCCGCGTTCACCCCGGTAAGCCCGGAACCGTCGGCAAAGAGCTTGCCTTCCGACGTCATGGACGCCACCACCACACCGCTGCCGTTGCGCCAGATTTGCGCGTAGACATTGGCCGCAGTCCCGGTGGAGACGATATCCAAAGCCGCCTGCGGCACGCGCGTGGAGATGCCGATGGTCCTGTCGTCCAGTTTACCGAACAGGACGTCACCGATGTTAAGTTCGTTAGAAGCGTTCTCCGCGGAGGCGTTCCTGTCGTAGCCTATAACGATATTACCGGCTCCGGATTCCAAGTTGTAACCGGCCTGATAGCCCAGAAGGATATTCCTGCCGCCCGTCCACAGGTTGTATCCGGAACGGTACCCCATGAGCGTGTTGCTGGAACTTTCCACACTGTAGCCTGCCTCATGTCCCAGAATGGCGTTAAATGAGCCAGCCTCATTGGCGTCACCAGCGCTGTAGCCAACGGCGACGTTGCCTTCTCCCGTGACATTGAACTCACCGGAGCCGTAGCCGATAAAGGTGTTCTTGTCTCCTTCGGTATTGCTCTGCCCGGAGTAGTTACCCAGGAAGACGTTGCCCCAACCGCTGGTATTCTCGTAACCCGTCATGTAACCGCCCATGATGGTATTCTCGGAGCCGCTGGTGTTGGAATAGCCGGCGGTATCTCCCACAAAAACATTGCCCCAACCGGCGTTATTGCTGTAGCCGGACTCCGAGCCGATAAAGGTGTTGATCTGGTCGTTATCGTTGGAATATCCGGCGGCGGCGCCCACAAAGGTGTTGCGGCGGCCGCTGGTGTTGGAGTGGCCGGCGCCGGAACCCACAAAAACGTTGTAGTTGCCGGTACTGAAAGCGCTGGAATTGGGGCCCACCGCGATGCTGCCGTCTCCCCCAAGGATGGCTAGCACCGTGCTGCCCGCGATCTGGTAAGACGCCGCAGTAACGGCGCTGGAAGTATTGACCCCGAAGGCGACCATGTTCAGGTTCTGCGTGGCCGTGTGGTTGCCCAGGTTGTCGCCTTTGCCTACCGCGGTGGTAAAAAGCGTGCCCTGCGACGTCATGGACGCCACTATGACGCCGCCCCCGTCGCGCCAGATCTGAGCGTAAACGTTGCTGGCGGTGGCCGAAGAAACCACGTCCAGGGCGGCGTAAGGCACGCCGGTGGAAATGCCCAGCAGACCGTCGCCGGTCACGAGCACGCCCCGGTCACCGCCCCCGGTCATATAGGTATTGGTGGAACCTGTTATCATGAAACCGCCGCGGTTCTTAAATAAAGTGCGGTCCGCTATATTGTTTATGGTCCTTACAGTGGTCCCGCCCTGAGAATCGGCCCAGGTAAAGGAACCATTGGCGGTGGAAGAGGAGGTGCGGCCGGCCGCGAGCGAATAGTCGCCGGCGGCGTGATTGCGGTCGCCGCCGAGAACTATAGAGCCAAAACCATAGGTCCGGTTATTAACGCCGCCGAGTATGGCGGACGCCTCTCCGTAAGCGCCGTTGGCGTTGCCGCCGACAACGGCGGACTCGTTGGCGTAGGCCCAGTTAAAATCTCCGCCAAGTATGGCGGTATAGAATCCGAAAGCCTGGTTATTGCTGCCGCCGCCCACGAATGAATTGCTGCCGTGCACGATATTGTAGCGGCCGCCCACGTTCCCCGAATACTCTCCCCTGACGTCTATGGTGTCGCCGCCGCCGATAAAAGCCTGGTCCCCCGAGACAGTATTGTCATAGCCTCCCACTACCGCGGAATGGTCGCCGCTGGCGAAATGGTCCTCGCCGCCCACTATGGCGGAACCATAAGCGGTAGTGGTGCTATAGGCCGACAGGACTATGGAGTCATCTCCGCCGGCGTAGTTGTACCCCATGCCGCCGGCCAGGGAACCGAAACCCTGCGCCACATTCTCCTCGCCGCCGAACACCGTGGACGAGCCGCCGGCGGCCGTATTGGTATTACCGCCAAGGACGGAACTGTAACTGCCCGATGCGGTATTTTGATAGCCTGCGCCTACCGCGCTGTAATTGCCGGAAGCCGTGCTCCACAGGCCGCCCAGCGCCGCTGAATGGTCACCGGACGCCTCGTTGGTGTTGCCGCCTCCTATCACGGCGTGGCTGCCAGAGGCGGTGCTGTCGGTGCCGCCGGTCACCGAAGCATACGCTCCGGAAGCCGTATTGCCGTTGCCGGCGGCAAAAGACCTGAGGCCTGAAGCGGTATTTCCCCAGCCGCCGGCCACTGCCGCGGCGTCTCCGGAAGCGGTATTGGCGTAGCCGCCCGAGATGACCGCATAGGTCCCACTGGCCACTTGCACGGAAGTTGTGCGTTTAGTCTGCAGGTCTACCGCCCCGATGCCGCGAGCGTTAGGCAGCGCCGCGCCGTTACCAAGACCCAGCGTAAAGACCTGGCCGGCGGTGGAAATAAAGAGGCCGTTAGCCGAAGAGGTGAGGTCCGTGCCTAGCTGCAGGCCGGTTCCCACCATGGTCACCGAGGCCACGGAAAGGACGCTGTGCGCCGTCATGTTCAGGTCGGCGGTAGCGGTGTGGTTGCCCAGGTGGTCCCCGCCGGCGCCGGGCGGGAAGGTGGCGTAGAGCACGCCGGTGGAAGTCATGGAAGCCACTTCCACACCGCCGCCGTTGCGCCAGATCTGCGCGTAGATATTGGAGGCCGTACCGGTGGAGACCACGTCCAGGGCGGCGTAAGGCACGCCGGTGGAAACACCCAGCAGGCCGCGTACCTCGGCGGAGGACTTCAACAGGGAGAAACCATTAGCGGTAAGCTTATCCACCGTCTCGAATTCAGCGGCATTAAGAGCGGGCAGGGCCGCCAGGACAAGCGCCAAGGCCCAGAAGAAGACATGCCTTCTCCCGGGGACCCTCGATCTGGCGCAAGTTACTAGGTTCATCCGTTTATCTCCAATAAAACTTTAAGTCACCTCAAGGCTTGGCACGGTACTTTTCCTGCACCGCGCGCAGGGCCTCTCTGGCGGAATCGCGCTCCGCTTCCGTAGCGGCGGCGCGCAGGCGCTCCCTGAGCGGCTGCATTTCGGCGCGCATGGCGGCGGCCTGGGCCGCTCTTTGGGCGCGCACGGCTTTCTGCTCCGGGGTCAACGCGGCCTCCGCCTTCGCGGCGCGGGCGGCGCGTTTCTCTTCCAATTGCTTGCGTATGGCCGCGCGGTCTTCCGGGGTCCTGGCGGCGCGCAGGGACTCTTGCAGGCGGAATTCGGCCAGGCGCTCGGGATCGTCCTTCAGAGATTCTTCCATCCTGGCCCGGCGGGCGGCGGGGTCCGCCTGGGCCGCGGGCGCGGCGGCGGGACGGGAAACCGCGCGGGCCTGCTTTATCTGGTCCATGATAGCGCGCCTGGCCTCAGGCGTAGAGGCCGATTTGAGTTGCGCCCGCAGGGTATCCTCGGTATCGGCGGCCGCAGCCGGTACGGCGGCAAAGATCGCCGCGAAAAAGAGAGCTGAACACAGGGTCTTCATAAATTATCCTCACGCGTTAAAGCACGTCTGCGGAACTACGGCTTCATCCTGGCCACTTCCACTCCCCCCACCAGCAGGCTTACGTAACCGCCCTGAGGGTTCACCTGGAAAGTGGTAGCGTTATCCTTCACTTCGAACTTGTAAGTGGGGTTATCCAGGCCCACGCCCACTTTACCGCTGTTCACCGTAAGGGTGGAGCCGCCCACGCTGAACGCACTGCCGGCCACGGTCACGCTGGAATAGACGGTAACGGCCTGGCTGAAAGTGGCGGAGGAGGCGTTGACGATATTAAAAGTGTTGAGGTTCAGGTTCTGCGTGGCCGTGTGGTTGCCCAGGTCGTCGCCGGTACCGGGCGGCAGGGTGGCGTACAGCACGCCGGTGGCGCTCATGGAGGCCACTTCCACGCCCGAGGCGTTGCGCCAGATCTGGGCGAAATCCGTAGCCGCGGAACCGTCCGCCACAACGTCCAGCGCGGCCCCGGGGGTCCCCGTGGAAATACCCACGCGCCCCGCGCCGGTCACCAGCATACCGCGGTCCAGCAGGCCGGTCATGGCAGGGTTGGTGGACCCGGTAACCAGGAAGCCGCCGCGGTTCTTGAACACGGTGCGGTTGGCCACGGAGTTGTAATTATAGGTCCCTTCGGCGTCCGACCAGGTAAAGGAACCTTCGGCCGTGGAAGAGGACTTGAGGCCCGCCGCGAAAGAGTAGTTGCCTCCTGCCACGTTATTCTCGCCGCCGAGGACGACCGAAGCGAAACCGCCAGCTATATTATCCGAGCCGCCGAGGGCCGCGGACTCGTTCTGCACGGCCAGGTTGGAAACGCCGGCCACCACGGAATAATCGCCTATGGCCCAGTTATAGCTGCCGCCGAGAACGGCGGAATAATAGCCGTCCGCCGAGTTATTGGTACCGCCGGATACCGAGGCGCCCTCCAGGGTGGCGGTATTGCGGTAGCCGCCGGCCACCACCGAATAGTAGTCCGCAACAGCGTTCTCAAGGCCGCCGGAAACGGTAGAGGCCGCGCCGAGCGCGCTGTTTGTGTCGCCGCCGGCTATAGTGGCGGCCCAGGCCCCTGAAGCCCTGTTGCCCGAACCGCCGGAAACTGTGTTATAGTCTCCGGCCGCTGCCGTATTATTGAGGCCGCCGGCCACCACGGAATCAGGACCTGCGGCCCTGTTGTTGCGGCCGCCGCCAACCACGGAATAGGCACCGGCCGCCACCGAAGAGGCGTCGGTCCTGTAATTCTGCAGATCTACTGCGCCATGGCCACGCGCGCCGGGCGCAGCCGTGCCGTTGCCCGGGCCCAGCGTAATGATCTGCCCAGAGGTAGAGATTAAGACGCCGCTGGCAGAAGCGGTAAGGTCCGTGCCTATCTGCAGGCCTTTGCCTACCATGGTCATGGAAGCCACGCCCACGACGCTGTGCACGGCCATGTTCAGGTCCGCCGTGGCCGTGTGGTTGCCCAGGTCGTCCCCGGTACCTGGAGGCAAGGTGGCGTACAGCACGCCGGTGGCGCTCATGGAGGCCACTTCCACTCCGGAGGCGTTGCGCCATATCTGGGCGAAATCCGTAGCCGCGGAACCATCCGCCACAACGTCCAGCGCGGCCCCGGGGGTCCCCGTGGAAATACCCACTCGCCCCGCGCCTGTCACCAGCAGGCCGCGATCCAGCAGGCCGGTCATGGCCGTATTGGTGGACCCGCTCACCAGGAACCCGCCTATATTCTTGAACCATGTGCGGTTAGGGACATTATTCACGGTCTCCACCCAGACATTGGAGTCAGACCAGGTGAACGCGCCGCTGGCCGTGGAGGAAGAACCACGGCCGGCGGCAAAGCTGTAGGCACCCTTGGCGGTGTTATAGGAACCGCCAGGGACTACGCCATAATTACCCGTTACGCTGTTGCCGGTACCGCCGCCTATGGCGGCATAGCTGGCGGAAATGCCGTTATAAGAACCTCCGGCTATGACGCTCTCGCTGTAGTTGTTGATGATGTTCAGGTAACCGCCGCCTATGGCGCTGGCGCCGCCCATGGCGGTATTAGATTCGCCACCGGCCACGGTGTCGCCCCAGGCGCCCTGTCCGGCGGTATTGCCATAGCCGCCGCCTACTGCGGAATACATGCCCTCAGATGAATTATTGCGGCCGCCGCCTATAACGCCGCCAAAAGCCCAAACCGTGTTGTTGTAGCCGGCGCCTATAAAGGCGTAATCGGCGTCGGTAGTGTTCTCCCGGCCGCTGCCGATGAAAGAGTAATCGCCCGAAGCCACCTGGGAAGTCGCGGTGCGGTAGGTCTGCAGGTCCACGGCGCCCGTGCCACGGGGATTTACGGCCACGCCGCCAAGGCCGGTACCGGTGGTCTGTATCACACCGTAGCCGCTTATGTAGAGACCGGTGGCGCTGATGGTGGAAACGTTGGAGATACCGAACTGGGCCAGGTCCAGGTCCCTGGTGGCGGTGTGGTTGCCCATATTGTCGCCCACACCTGGGGCCAGGGTAGCGTGCAGTATGCCCTGCGAGGTCATGGAAGCCACCACCACTCCGCCGCCGTTGCGCCACACCTGCGCGTAGATATTACTGGCCGTGCCGGTAGAGACCACGTCCAGGCGGGCGAGGGGCAGCGTATTGCCTATGCCCACGGTGCCTTCGGTAGTCACACGCATGGCTTCAGCCAGGGCGGCGGAGCCGGTCTGGAAGCGCAGGTTATTCCCCTCCACCAGCAGGTCACGGTAAACGTTGCCGCGTTCTATGCTGGTTATGCGCGAGAGCGAAGAACCGAAATCGTAACTCAGTTCCAGCGCCGCCCCCGCGGTGGCGCCGTCGCTGTTCCCGGCGAAGACCCGGGCCACGCCGCTGGTAGCGTAGGAGCGCAGCAGGCCGAAAGCGTCCACCTCGCCGGTGCCGCGGATTAGCAGCCGGTCGGTGAAGGTTTCTGAGCCGTAGGAGCCGGTCACGGTCTTGAAATGAATATCGTTATCGGTCACTATGCCGATCTCCGCCCGGGCGTTCCCCTGGTCGCGAAAGACTATGGAGGCGTCGCCGGCGGTGCCGCTCTTGTCTATTACCAGGTAGCCGCTATTGGTCACGGAATAAGAGGCAGGATAGCCCACCGGGCCCAGGCGCAGCTCGTTGCCGGTCACATCAGCCCTGGCGCGCGGCTGGGAAGTTCCCACGCCCAGATCCCCGTTCATAACGTAAAGGTGGGTGCTGACCGTCAGCCCGGCGGCGGTGGTGGTTATGGAACTGACCGTAACCGTGGAAACTCCGGTTATAGCGAACCCGGCCATGTCCAGGGTCTTGGTGGCCACGTGCGAACCCAGGCTGTCGCCCGATACCAGCGACGAAGGCGTGCTCCACTGCATGCCGCCGCCTTCCACCTTGGTCAGCACCTGCCCGGGGTTGCCACCCGCGTAGTGCACGTTCGCCACGCTGCTGTAACTGCTAACACCCGTGAAGTAAACCGACGACGTAAAGCTTGAAATACCCGCCGCGTACAGGTCCTTAACGCCCGTAAGCCCCAAAATAGTCGCCGACGAATACACCGTGGCCTGACCGTTCGACGTCAGCCCCCCCGCGTTGAACACACCGAACCCGTTCATGTTCAGCGCCTGCGTGGCTACATGCGTGCCCAGGCTGTCGCCCTGCGGCAGGCCGGCAAGCGCAGAGCCGTCGCCGTAATACTTGAAGGCGTAGACGCTGCCAGGGGTGTATACGTGCGTTGATACGTACAGGCCGCCATACTGGGCCGCAGGCGCGCTGGTCAGGTAAACATTGGAGAGATAATTAATGGAACTCGCGTTGACGAGGCTGAACCCGGCCATGTTCAGCGTCTGCGAGGCCACGTGGAGCCCCAGGCTGTCGCCTATGGAATCAGGGGTACCCCATTCCAGCCAGCCGCCGGTGTTTTTGCGCACGTAATAGCCGGAAGTGCCGTCGTTCACGAAAATATTGCCCAGGGCCGTAAAAGTGGCGGTTTTGGCGAAATAGGCGCCGGAAGAGACCGAAAGGAAGCCGTTCACGGCCACGTTGCCGGGCCCGGCCGCTATTCCCGGGTAGGCTGTCTGCGTGGCGCCGAAGACCGTAAAACCCTTTATTTCCGCGTCGGGATCCGCGGCCACGCCGTCAATGCCCAAAACCGTAAAGTCGTCCTCCGCGCCCAATTCGGTATTGTTCTGGGCCCGGGCCGCGGGGACAAAAAACAGTGAAAAAAGGAGGGCTGCCAGGGAAAAGCGGAAGAAGACGCCGCACGCGGCGCCGGCAAATATGGTTTTTTTCGATCTTCCGCCTCTAAACATAAGTTTTAAATTATATCTTTAATCAATTTGACCCGTCTTTTAAGTTTTCTTTAACCCGACCCACCCCCGCCGGGAATCCCGGCGGGCACCAAGGAGGAGTATGATGACCGCTTACTTCTTCTTTATCCAGGCGGCCAGGGAACCGCCGGAATAGAACTTGGCCGCGTAATTGCCGCCGGTGCCGCTGCTGTTCACCGACAGGCCGACCCCGGTCTCGGGGGCCATGTTAAGGGCGTGGATGTCCGCGGTGGTGTCGCCGAACTGGGTATTGCCGCGGACGGTCATGCTGGAGACGAACGTGGCGGCCCCTGCCACGCTTATTTTAGCGAGCAGTTCCGCGTCGCCCTGTACCAGTAGCTCGTTGACCGTTAGTGAGCTGCCGGCCACCATGGTAATGTTGCTGCCGGACGCGTTCTGGAGGAACGCGGAGTTCTCCAGGGCGTCCCCGGCCGCGTTCACCATCTGCAGGCGGTAGGCCGTGCCCATGCCCAGGACGCTGTCGTTGTCCTGGCCCCAGTAGAGGAACCCGTCGGAGGCGGCCTTCAGTACCTTGCCCGCGTTGGCGGCGCCGTTGTTGAAGTAGAGGTTGGTGACGTCCCCGGTATTGTTCAGGAACTGCACCGTGCTCTGGAAGACGCCGTAGCCCGCGGAAGTAAGGATCCCGCCGACGTTAAGGGCGCCGTCCACCCCCATAGCCCCGGTAACGGTCAGCGAAGAACCGCCTATCAGGGTGATGTTCGTGGAGGCCGCGTTCTGCACCAGCCGCGAGTCCACAATGCTGTTGCCCGCCGCGTTCTCCATGCGGAGGTAGTAGGGCGTACCGGAGAGCGCCGCCAGGCCGGTTTCATCGTCCGCCCAGTAGACGAACCCGTCTCCGCCGCTCTTCATCACCTTGCCGGCCACGCCGCTGCCGTATTTCAGGTTGCCTTCCACCATGGTCACCGTGCTCTGGAAGAACCCGTAGGCGGTGAACGTGGAGTTGCCTCCCACGTAAAGGCCGCTGGAGACCTGAACATATCCGTTGGCGAATATGTTCCCGGGCGCCGCCGGGATCTGCAGCCCCGGCGTGGACAGCGTAGAACCGAAGACCGTGAAGCCCTTCACTTCAAGGTCCGGGTCCGCCGCCGTGCCCGCCGTGCCCAGCACCGTGAGGTCGTCCTCGATGCCGAACTCCGTATCATTGTCGGCGAAGGCCGGGGCCCCCGCCGCGAGGATTATAGCGAGAGCCGCTATAAACCTGGTTATGCTTCTCATCATACTGCCTCCTTGTGACTTTCCCTGTACTAAAACCGGCGCTACTTATTGCGCAACCAGGCCGCAACTTTGGGGCCCGAGTTGAAAATGGCTATATACTCCCCGGAAGCCCCGGGCGAGGTGACGTCCAGCCTGGCCCTGGGGGAATCCGTACCGAGGCCGGTGTAGCCGGCGGTGCTGACCACCACGTGGTGGGCGGTGCCGGTGCCCACCGCCAGCGAATAGGACTGGCTCTCGGCGCCTTTCACTTCCAGGCGCGCCGCGGCGGCGGCCAGGCCTATGGCCACGTTACCGGAAGCGTCCACGGTTAGCCCTTCGGCCGAGGGAGCTCCCTTCAGGCGGGCGATGCCGTAAGCGGTAAAGGTATTCTCCACGTTAAGATTGGTGGCCGTACCGGAGGAAACGTAGAAAGTGGTGCCTTCCTGCAGTTCGGTGTTGTGGACGGAAAGCGGGTCGGTCTCAACGCCGGCGGCGGCGCCGCTGCCGCAGACCCAGCCGCTGCCGCCCCACTGGATTATGTCGCCGGTGGCGCAGCCGAAGGCGCCCAGCTTGGAGGCCACTACCGCGCCGTCGGCCAGGTCGTCCGTCTGGAGAGAGGAATCCACTATATGGGTGGAGACTATGACATTGCCTATCCGGTCGCCGTAAAGGGTGCCCTGGGTGATGGCTGACGCGTTCAGGCCGGTAAGGTTGGAGCCGGAGCCGTGGAACCCGGTGCCGGAAGCGGAGAAAGAGGAAGCCGCCACATGGCCCGCGCCGGAAACGCCGAAACCGTTCATATCCAGGGTCCTGGTAGCCACGTGGGTACCCAGGTTGTCCGCGCCGTTAAGGCCCCAGGCTCCGGAAATGTCGCCTATGAAGCGCGCGGCCCTGATATCGCTATTGGAATAGACGTGGGTGGAAAAGCGTATGCCGCCCCCCAGCGCCGCGGAGGCCTCTGAGGAGATAAGGACGTTGTCCGCCAGCCTGAGCTGCGCGCCGGAGAAGCCCGCGCCGCTCGCGGTAAAGGAGGAACCGGTCACGGCCCCCGCGCCGGTCAGCGGGAAGCCGGCCATGTTCAGGGTCTGGGTGGCCACGTGGGTGCCAAGGCTGTCGCCCCCCACCACGCCGAGCAGGGCGGAACCGTCGCCGTAATATTTGGCGGCGTAAATGTTCACGGGGGTATAGATATTGGTAGAGACGTAGACGCCGCCGTACTGCACGGCGGGCGCCTGGAACAGGGCCACGCCGTCGTCCCCGAGCCTGATCCGGGGCACGCTGAGGCCGGCCGCGGCGGTAACGGTAAAGCTGCTGCTGAAGGTCTTGCGGCCGCCGGCGGTCTGGTCCGCGTCCAGCAGGTCCACGTTGGGCGAAAGGCGGATATCGGGCACCGTGCCGGAGGCCAGGTTGGAGGCGTTGAGGCTGTGCAGCCCTACGCCGTTGCCGGTGACCCAGGCCGCGTTAACGGCTGAGGATATATTTATATATCCATCTACGGTATGGGCCCCGAGGTTGACTATGGGATCGCTGCCGCCGTAAGCATGGGTGGCGGCGTGGTCCGCGGGCAGCCCGGTGCCGGAGGTGGGCAGCCAGCCGCCGCTGTAATACATCAGGGCGCCGCTGCCGGTGTCCATCCAGAGGTCGCCTGTAGCCGGGGAGGGAACGGTAGGCGCCGCCGCGGCCGTGGTATAGCGTTTGCCGGACAGCATCAGGCTGTTTACGGCGTACGGCGAAGCCGTTATCTGCTCGCGGGGGAGCATGACCACGCCCTGCACCGTCATTTCCAGCCAGAGGCTGCCGCTCTGCCAGGCGGCGGCGGAAACGGAAGGTTCCAGGGAGGCGCGGAAAACGCCGGTGGAGACCTGTAAGGAATAATCAGGGCTGGTCCAGAGCAGCGTGGAACTCACGGGATTGGACGAATCGTAGATGCGGAAAGAGATGGTGCGCGTGCCGTTCACCAGGAAGCCGTTCTGGCGCAGGTTGCCCTGGTAGGTGAACTTGACCGGCACCTCGGCCGAGGCGGCGGCCGCCCAGCCCAGCAGGACGGCAAAAAGGGCCAAACCGCGGAGCGTTGCGCCCGCGGCCCTCCCTTTAAGCAGTCCCTGCATTATGTTCATAAGTGCGAACCCGTTATTTTACCAGATCACCATCAGCTTGCCCGTCTTGGCGTTGCCGCCGGAAACCACCCGCCAGATATAGACCCCGCTGGCCGCGCGCTCGCCGCCGGCGGTCCTCACGTTCCACTTCACCTCCGGGAGTATCAGGTTGTCCGGGATGGCGAGCTTTCTCACCAGCCTGCCGTCCAGCGTGTAGATCTCTATGCGGCCGCTCTGGGGAACGTTGCTAAAGGTTATGCCCGCGGCCTCGGTGCCGGTCTGGCCCTGGCCGGTGCCCGCCTGGGGGCCGTTGGGGCGGAAAGGCACGGGGAAGGCGAAGACGTCGCGCACAGAATCGTCTATGGCGCCTATCACGGCGTAAACCCCGGGCAGGCCGAAGTAAACGCTGAGGGTGCGCGCGGAGGTGTCGGCGCCGAAATCCGGCAGGCGCATCCACATGTTGCGGTTCTGGTCCAGCGTCCAGGCGTTGAGGGTGTCAACCCTGACCGGAGGATTGGAGCCGTCCAGGATGCCGTCGTTGTTGACGTCGGGATAGCGCATGGTCAGAACGCCCTTTTCGGCCAGGGGCTTGGTGTAGAAGGTCTGTTCGTCGAAAATGGACATCTCGGTCAGCGAGCCGGGAGAAAGCTGGGACCAGGGCCCCTCGTTATAGATTATCTTGCTGTTGGCCTCGTTTATCTTGTCCGGGTCCACGGCCAGGGGAGAGGCCAGCGGGTCCCTGTTCATGGTGATGTCGAAGCGTTCCTTGTCCACCGCACCGGGAGGCAGGGCTATGGTCATTTCGCCGGAAGGCATGCTCATGACCGCGGCCAGGCCTTTCTGGAAGGTCATGTGGGGCGGGTTATAGAAGCCTTCGCGGTTCACGTATTCCCCGCCCACCGACAGGCCCGCGTTCTCGGGCAGGGACACCTGGGCGAGGGAACCCTTGGCGCTGTACTCCCCCCCGTTAAGTTTCTCGCCGCCGCCGGCGTCCAGCACGGAAGACTCTATGGCGTATTCGCCGCCGGAGGAGATGTCGGCCAGGGCGGAGCCGGAAAAGACAAAAATAAAGGCCGCCGCGGCGGAGGCGGCGAGGCGCAGGGAGGAATGGTTTTCACGGTGCGTCATGATTTAATTGATATTATAGCGGCCGGAGCCGCGGCAATCCCGAAGAAATCCCGAATTAATTGTTTCGTGATTGTTAAATTCGACGGCTCACTTTGGGCCGTTTTTATGCCCCGGCTAATAAGTTATAATAGATTCCCCGGGGGCTTACTCCGGGACCCGATATGACGGACTTCACGCTTTGGATAGCCTGCCGCGACCAGAAGCTTTCTGAGAGCTGGTACCGGCTTTTTTCCAGGGAATGCCTGCGCGCGGAACGCGTGGAAACCCTGGCGGACCTGGCGCGGGCCAGCGACGGCCGCAAGGGCCTGGCCCTGGTAACGCTGGGACTGCCGGACCTGCGTTCCCCCGCCGAATTCAAAGCCTTCATAACCGGACGCAAGAACCTTTCAGCCATAGCCGTGGCCCCCAAGGACAAGGCCGACAATTCGCTAATAGCCGAGCTCCTGGAATCCGGCGCCGACGATTTCGTGATGGCCGACATAGACGAGCGCATTTTGCTTTCCAAGATAAAAGCCCACCTGCGCCGCATCCTGCCCAGCCTGGTCTGCCTGAGGACGCTGGTGGTCTCCAGGAACGGGGACCTGCGGATAGACCGCGTGAAGCGCGTGATCCTGACCGGCGCCAAAAAAAAACGCCCGGCCGAGCTGGAGAACATCACCCCCAAGGAATTCGACATTCTCTCCACGCTGGTCTGCAACGAGGAACACGTGGTCACCCGGGATTTTTTGATGGAGGAGATCTGGAAGGAGCGGTCCGGCCAGGTCAACTGCGAGACCATCGACAAGCACGTGGAAACGCTGCGGCACAAGCTGGGCCCGTACGGCAAGTGCGTGAAGACCGTATACGGGTCCGGCTACATGTACAAGGCTGAAGGCGCGAAATAGCACGGAGAACACATGAAAGTCCTGGTCGCCGACGACGATAACACTTTCAGGATGCTGGTGACGGAACTCCTGGGCGAGGCGGGCTACGAACTGTCCGCCCACGAGAACGGCCGCCTGGCCTGGGAAGCCCTGCAGGAAAGCGGCGCCGACCTGGCCGTGCTGGACATCAATATGCCGGAGATGGACGGCCTGGAACTCCTGGGGCACATCCGCTCCGACGAGCGTTTCAAGGATATGCCGGTGCTGCTGCTCACCATCAAGGCCTTCACCGAGGACCAGGTGCAGGGCTATGAGCGCGGGGCGGACGATTACCTTACCAAGCCCTTCGACAACGACGTGCTGGTGGCGCGGGTAAAGGTGCTGGAGCGACGGATCCTCGGGAAATAAACGCATGGCAAAGATCCTCATCGTGGACGACGACTATTCCATACGGACCCTGTACCAGTTCGTCTTCATGGAAGGCGGCCATGAGACAGCGCTGGCCAAGGACGGCAAGGACGCCCTGGAAAAACTGGACACCTTTATCCCGGACCTCATGCTCATAGATATTTCCATGCCGGTGATGGACGGGACGGAGTTCATAAAAGAAGTGAAGAACCTTTCGCGCAGCCGCCCTGAACTGGCGACGGTGCCGTTCATCATCCTCACCGGAGAGAATTTCTCGAAGATGGACCTGAACTACGGGTTCAGCAAGAACCCGCTCTGCAAGGCCTTCCTGCCCAAGCTGACGCAGCAGACCCAGGTGCGCGCCCTGGCCGAAAAGACTTTGAAAGAATACGGGAAGATGTAAACTTACCGAAGGGGACAAAAACATGAATACCATACTCGTTGTTTGCGCGGTAATAGTGACCATAGCCTTTGTGGCGCTGGTGGCCCAGGCCGTGGTGACGCTCAAGCAGGTCTGCCACACGGCCAAGGCGGTGGAATACCTGGCCCTCAACGCCGACGGCAAGCTCACGGCCCTGGACCCCGTCATAGGCGCGGTCAAGTCGGTTTCCGGCGCCGTGCAGTCCGGCTGGTTCCGCGCGGCCCAGGCCGTTTACGGCCTCTTCACGGGGAACAGATGAAACTTTTCAGCCTGCTCCACCGCCTCTACGACGAGGAGATCCTCTGCAAGCTGACCTTCCTCAAAGGCATCAGCCTGTTCGACGGGATAAAGAAGCGGCACCTGATCCACGTGCTGGAAAGCCTGCAGGAGCGCACCTATCTCAAGGGCGAGACCATCTTCACCCAGGGCGACATAGGCCGGGCGCTGTTCATAGTCTTCTCCGGCAAGATCGCGCTGGCGCGCGTAGACCAGGCCACCCAGAAGAGCGAAGTGATAGCCGAGGTGAACCAGGGCGAGTTCTTCGGCGAGATGGCCCTGCTGGAGGAAATGCCCCGCACCGCCACCGCCTACGCCCTGGAGGACACCAAGGTCTTCATGCTTTTCAAGATCAAGCTGGAGTCGCTGCTGTTCGCCCGCCCCACCATAGGCGTCAACATTGCCGCGCAGCTGGCCAAGATCCTCTCGGCCCGCCTGCGGGCCATGATAGAAAAACCCGCCGAGACCCGCTAACTATGGCCGCGGAGACCCTACAGAAAAAAAGCTACACGCAGTTCCTGCTGCCGGCGTTCATAGGCCTGGCGCTGGTGTACTTCATAGTGCTGGCCAAGGGCGCCATCTTCCCCTTCGTCCTGAGCGCCGCCCTGGCCTATATCATAAGCCCGGTGATAACCTACTTCGAGGTGCGCGGCATAAAGCGCACCTTCGCCGTGGCCGGCCTGTACATAGGCGCGGGCGCCCTGGTGTTCACGGTGCTGTACCTGCTGTTCCACTTCCTCTCGTTCGACCTGGAATCCCTGCAGCAGTCCTGGCCGCAGTACGCCGAGCGCCTGCAGACCTATGTCACCAACCTCAACGCCAAACTGGTGAAGAACTATCCCGTGCTGGCGAAGATAGGCCTGGAGCAGAAGCTGACGCACCTGCTGGAAGCCGCGCCCCAGTTCATCCTGGGCCTCATCCCGGCGCTGTCGCTGCTGTTCATTGTGCCGTTCATCACGTTCTTCATGCTCATAGGCGGCACCAGCCTCATAGACTACCTGCTGGACCACATCCCCTCCCGCCACGCCGAGCTGATCCTGCACATAGCCTCGCGCATAGACGGCTCCCTGGGCAATTACCTGCGCGGCATCCTTACGGAAGCGTTCATAATCTTCCTCATCGCCTTCACCGGCCTGCTCCTGTTCGACCTGAACTACGCGTCGGTGATAGCCATCCTCATAGGCATCTCGAGCCTGGTGCCCTACCTGGGCGCCATAGTGGGGGCCGTGGTGTCGTCCATAGTGGCCTACCTGCAGTTCGAAAGCATCGTGCCTATCTTCAAGATCCTGCTGTTCTTCGTCGGCATCCGCTTCTTCGACGACTGGTTCCTGCAGCCCTATATCATGAAGAAGGCCGTGGCGCTGAACCCGGCCATCATCCTGCTGGCGCTGATGGCCGGCGGCGAGATAGCGGGCATCTGGGGCGTGCTGTTCTCCATCCCGGTCACCTGCATAATCAAGGAAATACTGAACATCGCCGTGGAACTGCAGGAGACCGAGTTCCGCTGGAAGCCCAAGCCCGAACCCACGCGCATCAGCATTCCCTACACCTGAGCCCGCCCGCCGGGATAAAAGAAAAGAGGCGCCACCCAGCGCCTCTTTCTTTTTACGTCAGGTCGGTTACTTCTTAAGCGCCCGGGCTATGCTGTCCTTGAGCTCGTTCACGGGGCAGGGCTTCTGCAGGAAGCCCTTCACGTTGGATTCCTGCTTGAAGACCTGTTCGGTGGAAGGGTCGAAGTGGCTGGCGGTCATGACCAGGATGGGCACCGCGCGCACGTCCTCGTCGGCCAGCAGCATGCGCAGCAGCTCCAGGCCGGAAACGCGCGGCATCATGACGTCCATCAGGATGATGTCGGGGTTGAGCTTCTTGGCCTGGTCGAAGCCTTCCTGCCCGTCGCCGGCGGTATAGACTTCGTATTCTTCCGACCCGAGGGCCAGCTGGGCCATCTGCAGGAAGTTGATGTTGTCGTCCACCACGAGGACTTTTATCTTAGCCATAGTTATCTCCCCCCCCGCTGCCTTAAAACGGTCTGGGCGAGGAGGGGATCGAACCCTCATGACCGTGAGATCGCAGGTTTTTGAGACCTGTGCGTCTGCCAGTTCCGCCACTCGCCCGCACCGCTATTCTACAAAATTTACTTAAGCAGCACGTCCAGCCGCACCGGCTCCAGCCCCAGGCGCGCCGCCTCGTCGAGGATGGCCGCGGTGATGCGCAGGGTCTTCTCCCGGCTCCGCCCTCCCCCGTCGTGCAGCAGCAGCACATTGCCGGCCCGCACGGCCTTCACGTATTCGGCCGTCATTTTATCTTCCGGGGTTTTGGTCCAGTCGCTGCCGTAGCTCCAGTTGGCCGCGCGGTAGCCCAGTTTCTTCACGGCTTCGCGCAGCCAGGGCGCGGTATAGCCGTTGGGCATGCGCAGGATCTTCGGCCGCTCGCCGGTGGCCTTCACTATGGCCTCTTCGGCCTTCTTCACTTCGGAGGCCAGCACCTGCTCGCGGTCGGCCCCCTTGCCTATCCTGAACCAGTTCCTGTGGGCGTCCGTGTGGTTGGCTATCAGGTGGCCGGCGGCGTGAACTTTTTTCGTCATTTCCGGATTCGCCCGCACCGCGGAGCCCAGCATGAAGAAAGTGGCCTTGGCCTTGCGGCTCTCCAGGAGTTTCAGCAGGTCCTCCGTGATGGCGCCGGGGCCGTCGTCGTAGGTGAGGGCGAAAGCGGGGCGCTGCTTCTCCCCGTCGGGCTGGGCGGCGGCGGGCACGGCCGTGAGCGCGGCCAGGGCTATGAAGACAATTCGTTTAAGCATGATGTTTTCCTCGCGGTCAGACCTCGTGGCGCTCCAGGTTGCGCACGCCGAGTTTCCACGGCACGTAGGCCGCGGTGAAATTGAGCAGCAGGAACACCCCGGCGCACAGCAGCACGCCCTTGAGGTCCCAGGGGTTGGAGCGGCCGAACCGCTCGGCGAAATGCATCTGCACGGGCCAGGCCTCCACCGCCACGGTGAGCGAGAGGTAGGCCATGGCGCAGGCCATGTAGAGGAACCCGCCGTAGGAGGACTCCAGCTGGTGGATGTTTTCCACCTTGAAATCGGGGAAGACGGCGCCCAGGCCTATGCCCATAACCGAGATCACCACCGAGGCCGCGAGGATGGTGCAGGTGGACAGCACCGAAATGAAAAGATCGGCGCCCAGCAGCCGGTTGGAGGCCGTTATGAGCACCAGGCCTATGAGCACCGACGGCACCAGGGACACCAGCAGCTTCTCCTTCATCACGGAGGCCGTGGTGGCCGGGGCGGATTTGAGCAGCCAGTAGCTGTTGCCCTCCAGGCTGATGGCGGGAAAGGTGAAGCGCAGCCCTATGGCCGCCACCACGAAGCCGGCCACCCCGACGTTAAGGAACGAGACCAGGCTCTTGAGGTCCGGGGTGTCGAGCGGCAGCTGGCGGATGCTGAAGAGATAGACCGCCACCAGGGCCGCTATGAGGATGATCTGGGACCAGTAGCGGGCGTCGCGGGCCAGCGCCAGGCGGTCCTTCCAGTAGAGCGTGAGCGGCACCCGCAGGCCGGGGAAGCGGTGCGCCAGGCGCTGTTCGGGCAGGGTCCCGCGCCCGCCCTTGAAACGCGGCGAACTCTGCGCCCCGCTGAAGCCGCGCATGTAGAGCCGGCCGGAGAGCAGCCAGATACAAGCGTAGACCGCGGCCGCGGCCAGGCACAACACCAGGGCGCTGCCGGCGAAAGCCTGCCATTGCCCGGTTGAATAGGCCGTCATGGCCTTGGTGACCCACCAGGAAGGCAGGTACGGGGCGGTGGGCGTCTGCAGGTAGTGGATGTACTGCGCCACCACTTCGAGGGAATCAGGACGCAGCAGTTTCTCCGGCCGGGAAAAACGGAAGACCACGTAGACGAAGGCCACCGAGAGGCTGCCCAGCAGCCAGGTGATGTCCCGGGTGCGCGACGACGGGAACAGGTACATGACCAGCATGCTGAAGAGGATGCCGGTGGCGCCGGCCAGCATCACGAAGGGCACCATGAGCGCGCCGTAAGCCAGGTAAAAACCGCCCCCCAGCGCCTTCACCCGGCCCAGGGCGATGATGTAGGGCAGGATGGCCAGCACCAGCGTCCACGACGAGTAAAAGACAGTTTCGAAGGCCTTATCCATGAAGATGGCGCGCAGGTCCAGCGGGGCGGAGAAGAGGAATTTGAGGTCGAACGAGTAGTACAGCGTGGTCATGGAGATGATGATGGAGCTCACGATGACCATGGAGAAGGTCATGAGCAGCACCATAGAGGTGAGCTTCCAGGACAGGATGGGCCCGATGAGTTCCACGCCTTCCAGGTAGTTCAGCAGCCGCCAGAACCCGAAGTAGAGCGCGGAGAGCATGAGCAGGCCCACGCCGGCGAACATCAGGTTCTTGGCGAGCTTCCACCCGCGCAGGCCCAGCAGCGTGTTCAGGAAGGTACGGGCTTTCCTTTCCAGCAGGATATTGAGCATGAGGTCAGGCGGTGAGCTCCAGGAAGACGTCCTCCAGCGAGCGCTCCTTGTCGGCCCCGGAGGCGAGCCGCTTAACCTCGGCCACGGAGCCGCGGGCCACCAGGCGGCCGCGGTAGATGATGCCCACGGAATGGCAGAGCTTCTCCGCCATGTCGAGGATATGGGTGCACATGAACACCGCGGCGCCTTCGCGGGCGATGTCCGCGAGCAGGGTCTTGAAACGGCGGATGCTCTTGGGGTCCAGGCCCACGGTAGGCTCGTCGAACAGCACCACCCTGGGGCGGCGCAGCAGCACGCTGGCTATGAGCAGTTTCTGCTTCATGCCGTGGGAATAGCCTTCCAGCAGCTCCCCCGCGTGCGCGGACAGCTCGAAGGTCTCCAGCAGCTCGGGGATGCGGCGGCGCTGCTCGGAGTTCGGCACGGCGTACAGGTCGCCTATGAAGCGCAGGAATTCCCAGCCGGTCAGCTTGGGATAGACGAAAGGCTCGTCGGGGATATAGGCCAGGGCCTGCTTGGCCAGGAGCGGTTCCTTGTCCACGTCGTGGCCGGCCACCAGCACGTGCCCCGCCGTGGGGCGCATGATGCCCGACAGGATCTTTACCGTGGTGGTCTTGCCGGCGCCGTTGGGCCCGAGGAAGCCGAAGATCTCCCCCGGCTCCACCTTGAGGTTCAGGCCGTCCACGGCCTTGAAGGAACCGAAGGTCTTGGTGAGGTTGCGGATCTCGATCATAAAAAAAAGGGCAGGGCGGCGGCGCCGTCCCTGCCCGTCTTAGCCCGCGCCCGGCTAGCGGCCCTGTTCGCGCTGCTCCAGGTAGCTCTTGATCTCCTGGCGCGTGGTGAGCTGGCGCAGCAGGTAGTTGGCCAGGTTGGCGAATTTGTCCCGGGCTATTTCGTCGGTATACTTGGCCCGTTCCTTCTCGAAGCCCTTGAGGCTCTTGTTCTTGGCCATGTAATAGGCGGCGGCCTCTTCGGGCGTCACCTTTACGCTGGTATAGACGAACTGCTTGAACTTGCTGGCCAGGCGGGCCTTCTTGCGCCAGGCCTCGTACTCCGACGGGGACATCTGGAACTCGTTATAGACGGCCTGGTAGTAGGCGCGGGGGCTGAAGGCGCCGTTCTCGCGGAACGCCTCGGTGTTCTGCACTTCCACCGCCACTTCAAAATCCGGCACGCGCATGCCCAGGTCACTGGCCTGCTGGCTGAGCAGCTCCTCTATGACCATCTCGCGGAAGACTTCCTGCTTGATGGTGCGGGCCAGGGCCTCGTTCACCTCGGTATTGGAATCCTTGAAGCCGTTCATGGCCCGGTTCACCTGGTTGAGGAAGCTCTGGTAGGGGATCTTCTCCCCGCCCACGTCGGCCACCGCGCCCATGGAGTCGCCGGTGAAGACGTAGGCGCCCAGGCCCACGAACACGCCCACGAGGAAGATGGAGACGGTGATGAGGAAGACTATGCGGCGGTACTTGGAGAAGAATGAGATCATGTTCAGTTAGCCTCGGTCTTGTAGGATTTCTCGGTGTGGCTTTCCGCGCGGGCGGCCTTCTTGGGCGCTTCCATGGAGCAGTTGCCGTTGAAGATGGCGCCCTCTTCGAGCATGATGCGCGGGGCGCGCATGTCGCCGTCCACCCGGGAGCCGGAGAGCGCCTCGACGTGGTCCAGGGCCGTTATGTTGCCCCGCACCTCGCCGCAGACATAGCAGACCTCGCAGGAAATGTCGCCCTTGATCTTGCCGGACTTGCCCACGGTGACTATTTTGGCGTCCACTATGGAGCCGTCCACCCGGCCGTCTATGCGCAGCGACCCCTTGGCCGTCAGCGTGCCCTGGAAATAGGCCTCGGTGCCTATCACGGTGTCGCCGTTCTTGGACTCGAAACTGACGCTGGTATTCTTGAAGATAGCCATACTGGATGTACCGCCTTTGTGGCCGGCCGGGCTTACAGCCCGCCGAAGATGCCGTCGAAAAGTCCCGCGAAATTGCCGGCGCGTTTGCCGCCCACCTGCAGGAACTTCATAGGGTCGCGCGGCAGGCCGCCGGTCCACACCTCGTAGTGCAGGTGGTTGCCGGTGGAGGTGCCCGTGGAGCCCATGCGGCCTATCATCTGGCCGCGCTTCACCTGCGCGCCCTGCTTGGAAACTATCTCGCTCATGTGGCCGTAAAGCGTGGAATAGCCGAAGCCGTGGTCCACCACGGCGCACATGCCGTAGCCCTGCGCCCAGCCGGAATGGCGGATCACGCCGTCGGCCGTGGCGAGGATGGGCGTGCCTGCCTCGTTGGCTATGTCTATGCCGCTGTGGAATTCGTTGGACAGGCGCAGCGGGTGGAAGCGGTAGCCGTAAGGCGAGGTGATGCGGCCCTCGGTAGGCCACATCGCGGGCGTGGCCCGCGCGCCGTTGTGGCGGTCCGTGAGGTAAATGGTGATCTCGGAATAACTCGAGAGGCGGCGGCGTGACTCGTCCTGCATTTTCTGCAGGGAATTATTGAGGGTGGTCTCTTTTATCTCGGAGGCCTTGGCGTCGAGCAGGCGGCGGAACTCGGCCAGGTCGCTGTCAGCGGGGCCGCCCATGCCGCCCTCTTTCATAAGCGCCGACGGGTCCATGCCGAGCACCTTGCGCAGCTGGTTGTCGGTGCGCTTGGTCATCTCCAGGTAGGCCATGCCCTTCTCCACCTGTTCGGAGACGTAGGCCATCTTGGTGCGCAGGATCTTATTGTCAGCCTTGGTGACGTAATAGTCGAAGTGGCGCCCGGCGATATAACCGGCCCAGATGGTAGTGAAGGTCCAGGCCGTGCCCAGCACCAGCAGGAACAGCACCGGCAGGTTAAAGCGCAGCGACGGCATGCCGTTGTGGGGTATTATAAAAATACTCACCGGCTTAGCCGCGTTCTTCAAAAAGCGCGCCAGAGTTCTTAACCACATAACTATATTATTATAGTATGCCGGCTAGTCGCTGTCAACCGGCGGAGGCGCCTTGCGGACCGCGGGCCGGGCGGCCGGCTCCGAGGGGGTGCCGCTGATCACCGAGGTATCGAGCACCATGGGGGCGTCCCCGGCCCCCAGGGAGGGCTCGGGCGATTCGGACGGGGTCGGGGCGGCCGGAGGCACCGGGGCCTGCGGCATAGCGCCGCCCATACCGGGCATGCCGCTCAACAGCGGCTTTATCTCGGGGTCTTTCATCACGTCCATCATCAGCGAGAGGAATTCGGGCCGGTAAGCGTACTTGGCCACCAGGGCTTCCATGCCCTTGGCATTGCGTATAGAGGCGATCACAGCGATCGGGTTGCCTCCCTTGGACTGGTCGAAAGCTTTGGCCATGTCGGGGTTCTTCTTGAGGTCGGCGATGAACTCCTTGACTATGGGCCGCTCGCCGTATTTCATCATGGCGGCGTGCACCCGCTCGCCCTGTTCGGCGCTGAACTGCGGCTGGCCGCCGGGAGCCCCCGTAATTAGGCCGAGGCTGGAAGACTGCCCGGAACCGCTCCCGAACATGGCGAAGCCCTGCTGCGGCATAACTCCGGGCTGCGAGCCCTGCGGAAAAGGAGAAGGCGACGAGTTAAAGGCTTCTTCGAGGGCGAGCTTGGTCTGCGCTATCCTGCGGTAGATATAGAAGGCGGACCCGGCCATGACCAGGAACAGCACGGCCAGCACTACAGCCACTATCTTGAGTACCTTGTTGCCGGAGCGGGCCTTCTGCAGTTCCGCGTTCGCGTCCTGCGGCTGCCCGCCTTCGGCCGGCGCCTGTACCTGGTTCTCTTCAGCCATTTTTCCCCCGTTGAGGTTAAATTGCCCGCAAAAGCCCCGGTTTGACACGGGGCGGACCTAAATTGTAAACTATGATTCTACAAAATAAAAGCCGGTGTTCAAGCCGGCTTTTCTCTAGTAGGAAGTTCTTGCGCCCCCATCGTCTAGCGGTTAGGACGCTGCCCTTTCAAGGCAGAGATCTGGGGTTCGAATCCCCATGGGGGCGCCAATTTATGCTGTTGCAGAAATCCGCGCTGCCGAACCCCGGCAGCCGTTACGGGCCCGATGAAGAAGGCTTCTTCGGAACAGAACAAAACCGCGCCGTCAAAGGCGCGGTTTTTAATTTCTCGGCAATTACCAAGAAGCTCAGTTCTCTCAGGACCGCAACTTTAAATAAAATTGATTCAGTATTTCAAAACCTGCGCTCAAATCCATTTCCAAGCCGCACTCCGCAGCCATTTCAACGAAGCGTCTCTCCCATGAGGCCGGTGCCGGTTTAAGCATAGCCGGGACGGCATGGCTTTTCCTCCGGCTGAATACTGATTGCAAAGCTTCCCTGGTTTTAACCGGGGATATTTTTGCTTCTTGGATAAGCAGGACCATGTCCACCAGGTCCCTGACACGGGAATTAGGCACCGGGCGCGGCATGGTATAGGAGTGCAGTTTTTCCGCGAACTGAATCTCCTTCGGTATCACCTGAAAAGTCGAAGATTTTATACCTGCAAATGACAGCAGGCCCTGTTCGTGTGCTGTTTCAAGTTTTACCGGGATAAAGTCGCCCACAGCAACATCAACGTGAAAAGAAACGAACAGCCTCCCGTCTATTATTGAACGCACCGGATATCTGGCCCCACCATAAAGAGGGCCGTCCAACTCCATTTGGACCCCACCGATCTCGAAGTCAAAGAAATCTCCCAGATCAGCTTTAGCGGCGTCGGCCAAAAGCCGCTGCAAGTAATCAGTTTGAGCTTCGGTGCCGGACTTTGGCGACCCACGGAAACTAAGGTCCACATCCAGCGTGGCGCGCGCGCTATGCAGGCGTAGCTCCATAGCATAGCCGCCTTTCAGCACCCACGGTGAAAGCCTGTCCGCAAAGATGCGTGCCAGGAAACGGTTAAACGCTACAGTCCGGCGCAAGCGCTGCAGGTTGGGGCCCGAATCGGCGGCATGCTTCTGCAGCCGGTGCTCTAGTGCCACGCGAAAATCCTTCGCCGATTTATAAGATTTGGACTCAGTCATTTTTCAGAGATGAAACCGTATCCGCCTCAGTGGGCGTCACAATCCCGAGCCGAACAGCCTGCTTAGCCGCCAGTTTAATCTCATTGGCGTCCATCAGTTGCGCGGAATACATATCCTGCAGGGTTTTCAGAGGGGTCGTCACATAATACCCCTGCTGTTTTTTTATTTCCGACTCTTTCAGTTCAGCGCGATGGAGGACAATACCCTTAGGGGGAGAATGGAATTTGCGGAACTTTGGTGGGACGGTCATATGGAGCTTGGCCGGATTAGCGTCCGTAATCTCGTAAAGGGAAAGAGCCGTCTGGTAGGAATAAACCCCCTGCACCTTTCCCCCGCGGTCCGTAGACCAAAGCGACCACAACACCAGGTCCGGGCGATCTGATACAGGGAATTTTGAGAGGCGATAGATCCCGCGCTGTTCACGCAGCCATTCTCCGGACTTGGCATAAAAATGGGCGGCGTCCCGGTAATAGCCGGCGGATAGCGCTTGTTTATAAGTGAAATAGCCCTGCTGACTTTCGGCTATCTCAAACAGTTTTTCTGAAGCTGTGCGATTCTTTGACATACGTGATATACCGAGTTACTAGGCATATTATGCATTGTAAAACACGCTTTGGCAAGGGGTAAAAACGCGAATCCGGTGTCCAGGTGTCAAAGTGATTCCCGATGGGCTCAATTTTTTAGCGAGTATTTCCCCGTCTTATGACCGCCGGAGCGCTTTACCAACCCGGCTGCCAACAACGGCCTTAATATGAAATGAGCGCCGGGCTTGGTCACTTTCAGCGCCGCCATTATTTCCTGTATGCCTCGCGGAGCCTCCTTGAGCAGGGCCAACAGGCGCTCTTGGTTCTTAGTCAGAGAGATCGACTCGCCACCCGTTATAGCGCGTATCGAGTCTATACGCTTCCAGGTACGCTCCAAAGCCGCCAACACCGTCTCGGCGGAGTACTCCACCCAGCCGGAGACGTCCCCTCCCTGCGCTTCGACACGGTCCAGGGCGCGGTAATACGCCTGCCGGTCTTCAAGAATGATTTCATCCACGGCGAAGATATGGTGCGTGTCGAACTGTTTGCGGTAAAGCTCCCAGGTCGCAAGCGCCCGGCCCACGCGGCCATTGCCGTCGCCGAACGGGTGTATATGCTCGAACTGGTAGTGAAGTATGGCAGAACTTATCAGTGCGGGCCACTCCTGGCCGGGACCATTGAGCCAATCACATAATTCGGCGGTCATGTAAGGGACCGAAGCCGGGGACGGCGGCGTATGCCCCCCCACAAAAACCTGATAGTCCCGGAAAGTCCCGACTGGGCCGCGGTCCAGCGCGTTCTTGCGGCCTATTATGGCATGGAGCTTTAAAACCTGTTTGACCGTTATCGCGGCAATGCCGGAATTCTTACCGATATAGCGCAGGACCTCAAAATAGTTCAGGATCTCCTGCACGGCGCGCGGCTTGGCGCCCGGCAGGGTGCCTCCGGCGGCAAGGGTCTTAATTTGGGGCAGGGTAAGCGGATTGCCCTCTATAGCCGTTGAGCCGTGGGTCTGCCTTGCCAGGGCCTCCCGCTGCATGTCAGGCAGCCAGCTGACGCCTATCGAGGCGCTCTGTATTTTGGATTTAAGCTCAGCAGCCTCCTCAATGACCTTAAGAAGGTGATGGGTTGGGACGAACTTGGGATTAAATGGCATGCTTCCCCCTTGCAATAAGTAAAGCATAGGTAAAGCAATAAGTCAAGTGGGCGGTTGCCCTGCGGCTACCATAGAGTTGAGAAAAAGGCGGTTTGAATCCGGCTACCTAGGCGTCAACGGGATTTGAACTTTTGGGTGTTCAGCGGTATTCGGGTCTGCGGTGAGGTTCTTTTCGGCACCCTTACCACCCACGCGGAAGATGTCCAGAATAATCTTTATGGGAGGCAGCCAGTAGTTTTTACCAATGAGGGCCTTCCGCAAAAAGTTCGTTTTTGCATCCACTTGCTCGCGCCAATTTGCAGTATCCCCAAAATCCGCGCTGCCGAACCCCGGCAGCCGTTACGGGCCCGAAGAAGAAGGCTTCTTCGGAACAGAACAAAACCGCGCCGTCAAAGGCGCGGTTTTGTTTTGTTCCGGACTAAAGAGAACAACGTCCCAAACCCGTTGTTTTCGGAATTCCAGACCGGATTACAGGTGTATGAAGTCCCGCCGGCCGCTTTCCAGGTAGAGCGCGAGCAGCAGGTAGTCGCGCAGGTGGCGGGTCAGCAGGAAGTTCTCGCGCACGTGCTCGCGGCCGTTCTCGCCGAGCTTCCTGGCGAAGGCCGGCTCGTGCAGGAGGCGCTTCATCCAGTAAGCCGTGCCGTCAATAGTGCGCGTCAGGATACCCGAGTATTTGTGGGTTATCTGCAACGGAATACCCCCCACCGCGCCGGCTATCACCGGTTTGCCTTTCCACAGCGCTTCGGAAACGGTCAGGCCGAAACCCTCCTTAAGGGATTTCTGCAGTATTATCGCCGAAGCGCGCTGGATGGCGTTGATCTCTATGTTGGACGTGGGCGGCAGGCAGAGCACTATTATGTCGGGGTTGCCTTCGGCCGCCGCGCGGGCTTCGGCCAGCACCTGGGAACCTTCCGGGTCGTCGTCGGCGCTGCCGCCCACCAGCAGCAGCCGCGCCGTGACGTAAGGCTGTATCTTTTTAAAAGCCTCTATCACGCCCAACGGGTCCTTCAGCCGGTCGAAACGGGAGACCTGAGTTATCAGCGGCTTGTCGACCGGGATCTCCAGGCGGCGCATTATGTCCGCCACCTCGGCGTCCGAGAGGTCCTTGTTCTTGTCGGCGAGCGGGTCTATGGAGGGCGGCACCTGGAACTGCTTTACCGGCAGTTCCTGGGAGAAGGAAGGCGCCGAGATGACCGCGGCGTCGTAGCGGGAAACGTAGCCGCGCAGGAACTCCCAGACGTCCGCCTGGCGGTTGGAGAGGTCTATGTGGCAGCGCCACACCCACTTGGCCCCGGCGGGCTTCTTCTCTATCAGCCCGGCCGGCTGCGGGTCGTGGATCAGGGCCACGTCGGCGTCCAGGTTCAGGGTCGCCATATTGCTCTTCAGCGTGTCGCGGTACAGTTGGAAGTCGGCGGCGGTCAGTTCCTGGCGCGTGCCGTGCAGCGCGTTATGGAACTTCTTGGTAACGGCGTAAAAATCCTCGCCGCCCTTTATGAGTTCCCAGCGCGGTTTTATCCCCAGCTCCGTCATCATGGGTAGCATGCGGTTGAGTATCTCCGCCACGCCGCCTCCTACCGCCGTGGAATTGACGTTGAGGATGGTCTTGCCTTCGAGCCTGGCGGCCAGGACCTTGAGCTCTTCTATGGCGCTGCGGCCCGCCGCTGGCGCGTATTCTTCTATCTTAGGCATTTTTCACCTCCGCGAGGCGGCGCTCTATGACGCGGATTATTCTCTGCCTCAGGCTTTCGAGCGTGTAGGAATAGGGGTCCAGGCGGGAGATCTCGCGGCCCACCGCCTCGTCGTCAAAGTTGGTCCTGAACCAGTGCGAGAAGTCGTCCACGCCGTAGGGAGGCCGGAGCCTGGCCTCGAACACGTGCAGGTAAAGGCTGGAGACGCTCACGTTCTTCAGGCACTCTATGAAAGAGGCGTAATCGCGCGCCGAGCAGGCCGTGGGCACCGAATACCTTATGGCCCGCATGAAGTGGAACTCGCGGCCCGGGGCCACGGTACGCTGCGGGCCGGGATTTTCGGCGAGGTGGCGCTCCAGCATTTCCACGAAGGCGCTGCGGATATCTGCCAGCGAATTGTACCGCACGATATCGATGGAGGTCAGTTCCTCGCCCAGGCGGTCCGCCTGCACCGTATTGGTGACCCAGTAAGCGAAGTCGTTGGCGCCTTCGGGCACCAGGTGGTGGGACTGTTTGATGAAGCGGTGGGTGTGGTGGTAGATCACGGCGTCGTCGGCCGCCCTTATTCCCTCCAGCAGTTCGCTTATATTGAAGGCCTTCCTCCCGGTCACTTCCGTGAGCGTGAGGCGCGTGCAGAATCTGAACGGTTCCACGGCTGTCGTTCTCATTTTACCCCCCGGTCCCTCGCCGCCGTTATGAAGCGCAGCAGGCGCAGCACTTCTTCCTGGCCGGCCAGGTAATACCCGGCCTTCGAGCCGGCTTTCCGGCCCACCCTTACCGCCACCCCTCTCCCGGCGAGCGCCGCGAACATGTCCTCGTCGGTGAGGTCATCGCCGGCGGCGAGGCTTAACGAAGACTTGAGATGCCCGGAAAGTTTGCGCACCGCGTCGCCCTTATGCGCCGCTTCGCGGGGCAGCAGTTCGAAGACCTTATGGCCGCCGCGCCAGTAAAGCGCTTCATTGGTGGCGGCCATGAGGGCTTTCATCCGGCTGAAGAACGCGCGCCACGAACCGGCGGTAAGGTTGCGGTAATGAACGCTGGCGGAATATATTTTATTCTCAACCAGCACACCGGAGGCAGGCGGGAATTTACGGCTCACGGCGTCGGCGATCCCGGCGACCAGGCTTCTCACCTTTAATGCGCCGGCGTCGCGCCAGGCGAACCCCGGCCCCTTGATCTCAATGCCGTGATTGCCGCCGTAGTAAAGCCTGCGCTGGCCCACCAGGGCGCGCACGTTCTTCAAAGGCCTCCCGCTGAGTATGAAGACAAAAACGCCCGGCGCCGCCGCCAGGTCCCGCAGAGCGGCCTTCAGCCCGGGCTCCAGCCTGGCCAGCCCCGGGGAATTGGCCAGCGCGGCCAGGGTGCCGTCGAAGTCCAGCGTTACCAGCAGGCGGGGCGCGGCGGCTAGCCTGGCGGCGACGGCGGCCGCGTCTTTCCAGAAGAGCTTCATTATACTCCCGTAAGCTTAAAGTCGTCCATGCGCAGTTTTATCAGTTCCCCGGTAAGGTCGGCCGCCCACTTGTAGATGTTGTTCTCGTGCAGGTCCTGCCTCATGCGCGTCATTCTCTCTTCCACTTCCGCTTTGGGCATGGTGAGCGAGTAATAGATGGCGTCGGCCATCTGCTCTATGTCGTAAGGGTTCACTATCAGCGCGTCCTTGAGCTCCCGCGAGGCCCCGGCGAAACGGCTGAGGATCAGCACCCCGCGGTGGTCGTCGCTGGCCGCCACGAACTCCTTGGCCACCAGGTTCATCCCGTCGTGCAGGGAGGTAACCAGGCAGGCGTCCGCCACCTTGTAGTACTTGGTGATCTCCTTGTGGTCGTGGTGCTTTTCCAAGAAGACTATGGCCTTCCAGTCCTTGGCCTTGAACCGCCAGTTTATGCGGTCCACCTCGGCGTGCAGTTCGGCCAGGAATCGGTGGTACTGCGGGATATGCGTGCGGCTGGGCGCGCCCAGCTGGATGAACGAGAACTTCCCCTGGTAGGCCGGATACTTCTCCAGGAACCGTTCCACGGCCTTCACCCTTTCCAGCATGCCCTTGGTGTAGTCTATGCGGTCCACGCCCACCGCTATCTTTTCCGCTTTTATGCCGAGCTCCTTCAGGACGGCGGCGGGGTCCGGCTTCTGCGCCAGCGCCTTGGCGTCCCTCTCCGGCTGCTGGAAATCCACGCTGATCGGGAAGGGCTTGACCATGGTGGTATGGCCTTCTTTCTGGACGGAGAAATGCTCCCAGTCTATGCGGGACTCTATGGTGCGGTCCACGGTGTCCAGGAAATTATTGCAGTAGAACTGCGTCTGGAAACCTATCAGGTCCGCGCCCAGCAGCCCCATCACCAGTTCTTTCTGCCAGGGGCAGATGCCGAAGGTCTCCGGGTTGGGCCAGGGGATATGCCAGAATACCGCCACCCTGGCGTCGGGCCGGGCGGCCTTTATCATGCTGGGCAGCAGCGTGAAATGATAGTCCTGGATCAGCACGCAGGGCTCTTTCACGTCTGCTATTTCCTCCAGGACGGCCTTGCAGAACTTTTCGTTAACCTCGTAATAGTGCTTCCAATCCTCTTTTCTGAAGATGGGCCGGATATGGGCTATATGGCAGAGCGGCCAGATGCCTTCGTTGGAGAACCCGTAATAGTAGCCGTCCTCCTCTTCCTTGGTGAGGGCTACGCGGCGCAGGTTATAGGCCGGTTCTTCCGGCGGGACCTTTATGCGGTTGTCGGCGTCGGTGACCTCGAAGTCGGCCTCGCCGCTGCCGTGCGCCACCCAGGTGCCGCTGGCGGCCTTCATGATAGGGTCCAGCGCCGTGACCAGGCCTCCGGCGGGAACTATGGCCCGGATATCCTTGCCCTCCTTGATATGCATGTAGGGCTCGCGGTTGGAAACCACGAAGAGCGGCCGCCCGCCCATTTTGTCTTTAATATGCTCTTTCAACCTCTCCGGCGTCCAGAGGGATTCACCCTTTTGCCGCAGGCGGGCCTCGTTCTGGGCGGCGCGGCGGGCCGCCTGCAGGTTGGTGGCCAGCGTGGTGGCCTCCCTGGCTATCGGCGCGAAGATGTCGCCCTTTATGGGCGGCGCGTTGCCGTGTTCGTCGCCTATGCGCAGGTTCTTCATCCACTCGGCCATCTGGGCGATGGGGTCCACCAGGTTCCATCTGATGATCAACAGCGTTACCAGCGAGATGAGCACCATCTGCGCCAGCAGCCTTATGAGGGTGCGCTTCCAGATCTTAAAAAGGTCGTATTCTATGTAGGAGATGTCGGTAAAGAGGACTATCCGGGCCTTCTCGTTGCCGTTGAAGGTCAGCGTAAGCGGATACAGGTGGATCTTCTTGGCGCCCACGGCGTACGCCCTGTCCGCCCCGTCCCCCGAAGATATCAGCGCGTTTATCTCCGGGCCGCGGGCCAGCAGTTCCGGCGGCAGGGCCGAAGAGCCGGAGATAAGGCTGCCGCTCCCGTCGTAAACCGCCACCCCCTCCAGCTTTTGCTGGTTCTGGAACTTGTCGGCGAGTTTCTGGAGCCCCGCCATGTTCTTCGCTTCCAGGTTATGCCTCACGCTCTCCTTGAAGCTCTCGGCCAGCAGGGCCGACTGGGCGCGGACTTCGTCATAAAGCTTGAGGCGTTCCTGCCTGACATTGAACCAGGCGGAGACAAGGGCGACGAACACCACCACGACTATCAGCGAAATGATGAGTCTTAACGTTATACGCATTGCAACCTCTCGGCCGTTTTAATGTATTACATCCGTCCCAGGCGAACGGATCCCGGTTAAATTATCGAAGGAAGGCCGCGCGTTAAAGCGCCTAAAAAGAAATAGCCGCCGTCCGGTAATTTACCGGAATGGCGGCCCGACCATCCCAAACCTCCGGAGCTGTCTCCGGACCCTTACTGCCTATATTTTACATTAATTTCAGCGGCCGTGCTTTTAGTCCGCGGCCGTTTCTCAGCGCTAAATTCCCGGGGCGGCGCGGGGTCAGACTTCGCAGATCACGACTTTGAGCGGGGGCTTGCCGTCGAACGACGGAAAATCGGCGTCAGGCGGCACCGGCCGCAGGTCTTTTATGGGGCGGCCGGCCTTGGCCGCGCAGCGCTTCAGCACTTCTACCCAGGCCTCGTAAGCTACCGCGGCGGAGTTGTTGGCGGCTATTATGCGGCCGCCGGGTTTTACGGCGAGGACGGCCGGTTTGAACAGGCTGGGATAGTCCCGCACCAGGTCCACCGAGGCCAGCGGGCCTTTGGCCCAGGCCGGCGGGTCCAGGAAGACCAGGTCGAAAGCCTTCCGGGCGAAGCGCTCGTATTTTCTTTTCTGGCCGTAGCGCCCGGCCACGGGCAGGCCGGCCAGCTGGCGCACCACCGTAAGGCAGTCCTCGTTCACCAGCTTGAATTTATTTTCGGGAACACCGTTCAGCGCGGCGTTGCGGCGGCCCACTTCCAGGCCGGACTGGGAGAAGTCCACGTTCCAGACCTCGGCGGCGCCCCCGGCGGCGGCGCAGACGCCCACCCCGCAGGTGTAGGCGAACAGGTTCAGCACGCTCGCCCCCGCGGAAGCGGCGCGCACGGCCCGGCGGCCGGCGCGCAGGTCCAGGAAAAGCCAGGGGTCTATGCCGCGGTGCCTGGCCTTGATGAGATATTTCAGCCCCCCCTCGCGGCAGGTGAATTCCTGCAGCGCCGCGGGCGCGGGCCGGTGCCACTGGTCGAAGGATTCGGCGGCCTTCTTGCCGCGGTGGTTGTAGACAAAGGCGGGGGCGCCCGGCAGCGCCTTGCGCAGGGTCGCTTCCAGCGCCTCCGTTTCCGACGGAGAGAGGCAGTCGCGGAAGGTCTGCGCCAGCAGCAGAGGGCCGTAGCGGTCCACCGTCAGGCCGGGCAAGCCCTCGGCTATGCCGTGGAAAAGTCGGCAGCAGTCGGTGCCTTCGGCCTCAAGCCGCTCCAGAAGCGGCCGGCGCCTGTCCAGGGCCTGACTGAACGATCCAGCGAAAGAGTTTATGTCCATAGACGCAAAGAACCGCGTTCACAAGTGTATAAAGTCCGGACTAAAAAGAAAAGCCCCGGCGGACCGGGGCTTTCCTGTAGCGGCTGGGCCGGATCAGTTGAGGTCCGGGGCCAGGGTCTTGAGCAGTTCGAAGACCGGGGCGGCCTTGGCCACCGACACGGGAGCTTCGCCGCGAGCGGCCTTGCTGAAAGGCGAGGTGATGGCGGACAGCTTGGTAACGTCCTCGCCGCGGCAGGCGTCGGAGGCGCACACGTTGGAGACGCGGCAGCCATCCTTATAGACGTAGTCGTTCTCGCCGCGCACCAGGATGCCTTCAATGACGCCGGTGCGGCCGTTGAACACCGCGGAGCCGGAATTGCCGCCGTAGGTGTCGAGGTTGGCCACATAATAGCCCTTAGGCGAGGCGTCGCGCACGGTGGCGCCGCCGGCTATCTTGGTGGGCAGACCGGCCGGGTGGCCTATGACTATTAGGGGATCGCCGTTCTTAACGGTGTCGGCGGTATTGTACTTGAGCGGCGCGTGGCCTGCCACCTTGCGGTCCAGGCGGATCAGCGCCCAGTCGGCGCCGGTGCCAACCTGCTCGCGGCCGATGAGCTGGGAGCAGCCGTACACTTCGGAAGCGGGAACTTCGCTGGGCATCACGCCCTTGGTCTTCACGGCGAAGCCGAAAACGAACTTGGTGTCCTTACAGGCGTCCTCGCTCTTCACGCAGTGGCCGGCGGTCATGATGATATCGGGCGCCACCAGGGAGCCGGAGCAGAAGGCGCCGGTGACCTGGTCGTAGAAGGGCTCTTCCTTGCAGAGGCCGTAGCCTTCCGCGTAGGACTCGGTAGCCAGCTTGGCCTTGGAGCCCGCTACGGTGATATCGTAGGAGTTGAACAGGCCCACGGTGGAATCGGCCAGCTTCAACAGGCGGGCGTCGGAGACCTGGTAGATGTCCAGGCGGTCGTCCGAGCCGTAGATTACTTTGCCGTCGGCGAAAGCGGCGCCGGCGCAGAGCGCGAGCATCGCGGTGATAAGGGCGGTTTTCTTCATTCTATATCCTCCAAGCTGTTGACTAAGGTCAATTTAAACTAATTACGAAAAAAAAGGCAAGGAGATATCCGCCGCGCTGCCGGGCGCCCCGTATTGACAACGCCGGAGGCTCTGCTATACTTTTAAGAGAGACACCATGAAAAAAGACATCTGCCTGCTCTTTACCCTGTTCCTTACCGCTGCGGCCTGGCCCGCGGCGGCCGCCGCCCCCTGCCCGCCGCCGGACGCTTCCGAAGCGAAGATCTACCAGTCCGACTTCAAATGGAACTACACCCTGCCGGAGATGAAGGCGCGCTTCGAAGAGATGTACGCCTCGCCCAAGCGCCTGGACAAGCGCGCGTACTGGGACGCCGCGGCGAAGAGCTACGTGCTCCCCCCCTCCTATGACGGCGCGCCGGTAAAGATAGGGCCGGAACTGGCCGGGGCCCTGCGCTCGCACATAGAGCAGGCCCTGAAGCTGGGCTACGCCGACGCGGTCTTCTTCCCGGACATGGGCCACTCCCACCTGCTCGTTCCCGACGCCCTCTGGAAGGCCAAGTACGACAAGTACGAACCGGCGCAGTACTCCGAGATGTACGAGGCCATGCTGGCCGACCCGGCGGTGCACATTTTCTACCACACCGCGGAGCAGCTCAAAACTTTGGAAGGCGGTCAGCCCATTAACGACGAGCAGCTGCTGTTCCGCCGCGCCAACCGCAACATAGCCGGGGCCATAAAGCCCCCCTCCGAACTGCGGGTGCTGCAGAACCCCGAAAGCGCCGCCAACACCGTTTCCGACGTGCCCGGCTACCGGTGGTGGGGAGCGGGCTTCAATTTCAGCGCGCAGAAGGACGGCTGTTTCGCGTATGAACACAAAGGCCGGACCTACCGCTTCGACATAAGCCTGCACGACCTGCCGCCGGACCCGTCCGCCGGCGGCGGCGACTGGTAGCGCGCGGCGCCAAAAAAAAAGCCCCGGTAAGGACCGGGGCTTTTTTGCGCTCTGACGGCGGCCTAAGAGCGGCCGGCCGCGGCCACGCAGGCGCGGACTATGGTTTCCAGCGAGCCGAGGTTGGCGGGTTTAGTGAGATAGTCGTAAGCGCCCAGCTTCAGGCAGGCCTGGGCCACGGTCTCGTCCCCGGTGCCGCTCAGCATGATGAAGCCGGTGTTCTTCAGTTTAGGCAGGAGTTCTTTCAGGACGGCCACCCCGTCCTTGCCGGGCATGGAAATATCCAGCACTATCGCGGCGGGCGGGCGGACCAGCGCGGCTTCAACGGCGCTGAGCCCGTCGGCGTACTGCAGCACTTCGTAGCCGTAAGAGGCGAGGAAACGGCCTACCGTGTCCAGGATGGCGTCGTCGTCGTCCACCACCATTACCAGGCCCCTGGGCCTGCCGGTAACGGGCAGGGCCGCCGGCGGCGGCAGCACCGGGCTGGAGAAAGGAGGAGGAGATGGCGGCAGCGGACGCGCCGGGGCCAGGAGCCGGTCTATCTCGTTGAGGACTCCCACCAAGCCGTCCTTCTTGGAGAGGAAAGCCGCCGCGCCGGAACTCTGGTATGGCCCGCCGTCCCTGGCGGAATCACGCGCGGTCAGCACTATTACGGGGATCGCCGGGGCCTGCGCGCGGACCTTCTGAAGAACTTGCAGCCCGGACAGGGCAGGCACGTCTTTATCGAGAACTATCAGGTCGGGGGCCTCGGCCTTGAAGAGCCGCACGCCCCCCGGGCCGTCGGCCGCGGCCAGCACCTTGTGGCCGTCCCTCTCCAGGAAGACCTGGAGCGCGTCGCGCACCACTCCATTTTCATCGATGATAAGGATCTTGGCCATACCCTGACAGTTACCCCCCGCCTCTCAGACAGTGAACCCTCGCTCGGCGGCGAGGCGCCGCATTTCCTCTGCGAAATCCGCGTTGCCTTCCAGGGCGGCGTTAAAATTGTCGGACAGCAGGACGAAGACCCTGGTGTCCTCTTCGCAGGTCACGGTAGCGGTCCTGGGCGCCCGCCGCAGCAGGGCCATCTCGCCGAAACAATCGCCGGGGCCCAGCAAGGCTATCTGCTTGGTGAACAGGCCCAGCTTCCTTACGCTGACGCTCACTTTCCCCTCGTAGACCACGAAGAAGGCGTCGCCTATGTCGCCCTGGCGGCAGATCTTCTCGCCCTTCTTGTAGCCGTGCAGCCCCACCCACGCCAGGATCTTCTCCAACAGGTCCATGCGCATGCTGGAGAACAGTTTTATCTTGCGCACCATCTTGGTGAACTGGACGGTGTCGAATTCCTTAATGCGCAGTTTTTCCATAAAATTCCGAGGAACTTCTCCCCCGTGTAATTATATAACATAAGCGCAAAAAAGAACGACCCCGGGATCACCGGGGCCGGGGCAAAGGCACTCAACACCTGCGCGCTATGACCTTTCCTTGAGCGGCTTCCGTCCTGAAGAAACTTTTACCGGCTTGGACTGCTTCCCGGCCGCGGCGGGACGCCGGGAGGGGTGAACGGAGCGTTTAAGGGCCACCTTGCGGGTCTGCTTGGCGCGGCGGTGGATGCGGCGCTTGCGGGGCGGCCGGCCGACGGCCCAGTAGCGGGCTTTGCCCACGTCCAGGTGCACGAACCCCTTGTACGGATAGTAACCTATGCCGCCGGCCCGGAGTTTGCGCGCGAAATTCCTGACCTTGGTAGAACTGTAGCCCGGGATGCGGATATCCGCGGCCCAGCCCAGCATGTGCAGGCTGTGCCTGGCGGCCCCGCTGGTCTTGCCGTTGTTCTTGGGCGTGCGATAGCCGCTTAAAAGCACAAGGCCCCGGCGGCCGAATTTATCTTCCACGGCGTCGAGCAGTTCCACCAGCTTCACGGCCATATGCGCCTGGCGGCCGGTAAGGGCGCAGCGCATGTGGTAATCCAGCCGCGCGAAAGCCTCCGGGTCGTAGGTGCCGTCCTTGCGGCGGTAGCGGACGGTGAGCTTTTCACCGTTGTCATAGCGGGTGAGCGTCAGGCTGCCGTTGCCGCCCAGGTTCACCGGCTCCGGGGTCTGGGCCATGGCGCTGCTGATGAAGATGTAAGTCTCGGCGTCCTCGCCCTCTTCCAGTTCCAGCACGTCGGCCTCGGTCACCGGCACGGTGTCAGGAACGATATTGTAGTCGGGAATGGAGGCGAGCTGGTCCAGCAGGGTGTCAGAACTTATCTCCACATAGTCGCCCGCCAAGGGTCCTGGACGGCGGGCGGCGCGGGCCGGGTCGGGAAAAAGGAAGAGGCAGGCGGAAGCCGCCAGCGCGGGAAGGAATAGAAGAGGTTTGACTTTCGTCAGGCGCATCGAGGTGATATTCTACCAAAATGCGCGCGCGTTTCGGCGCTAAAGCCCGGCTTTCACAGCCACGCCGCAGGCCAGGATGGCGAAGCCGGCCAGCGCGTGCGCGTAGCGCTCCATCCGCTCCGCCGGAAAAAGCTTCATGCCGCGCAGCAGCAGGAAAACAGAAGCCATCATGGTGGCGATGGTTACCGCGGAGAATACCGCCGCGGCGCCGAGGGCCAGGCCCATACCGGTCTTGAGCGCCGGATACATCAGCACCGGGATAAGCGGCTCGCAGGGCCCGAAAATGAAGACTATGAACAGGGCCCAGGGCGTTACCGAAGCCCGCTCACCGTGCGGGTGGGCGTGGTCCGCTTCATGCGCGTGGTCATGCGCGTGCGCCGGCCCGCCGTGGGAATGCAGGTGAGTGTGCTTTTCTCCTTTTATGGCTTTCTTGATGCCCCAGACCATGTAGGCCAGGCCGAAAGCCAGCAGCAACCAGCCTGCCACGTCGCCGCGGATGCCCTCTATCCATTCCAGACGGGAAACGGCCGAGCCCAACCAGATGCCGGCAAGGCCTATCAGCACGGAACTCAGCACGTGCCCGAGCCCGCAAAGGAAGGTTACGAGCGCGGTCCGGGCCTGCGACCAGTCGCGGGCCTTGGAGAGCGCCACGAAAGGCACGTAATGGTCCGGGCCGAGGACCGTATGAATGAACCCGAGCGAAGCCGCGGTGAGAAGGATAGCGCTGTTTTCCATGTTGTATCTCCTTTAGGATCAGAGCCTGAGAGTAATGCCGCCCATCAGCCCCATGTCATCGGCGGGTTTGGTAAGGCCGAACCTGACGCCGGCGTCCAGGTCCAGCGAAGGCAGCGGGGACCAGACAAGGCCGAAGACCGAAGAAACAGGGTGCGAGACCGAATCTTTTTCGGGATTGGTCTCTGCCGCCAGTTCAGCCGTTACCAGCCATTTGGGCAGAAAGCCGTAAACCGCGGCCGCGGAACCCTTTAGAATATTCTTTTCCTCGTCCAGGGAATTGCGGTTGTAGAGGTAGCCCGCGTTAAGGTAGAACTGCCAGGGCCCGGAGGCGCGGCCGGCTATGCCGTACACCCAGGCGCCGCCCTCACCAGCACCAAGGCTTTTGGCCTCGTCCCCGGCGGGCAGCGAGAAACCGGGCTTCAGGGCCAGGTCCCACCCGGCGCCCGCGCCGGCGGGGAATTTAACCTCTACCAGCACGTCGCCCAGGCCGCTCTCGGACAGGCCATGAGAACTCCACCCCTGCCACGGCACGGTAACGAGCACGTCGAACCGGTCGAACAGCCCGTAAGAAAGTTCCGCGGCGGTGGCGGTGGCGTAAACGTCCTGGCCTTCGCGGGAAACCGCGTAGTCCAGGCCGGCCTCCAGCTGGCGGACGTCCTTGCCGAGGAAAGCGGTGTCCTCGCCGATGAGCGGATGGAAAGCCGCGGCGCTGCCGCAGCCGAAGAACAGGACTAGTATGGCGCCTCTGAATTTCATGATCCCCCCTATTTTCCCGAAGTGGTAACACTTAGCGTGGCGTGCTTTACGCCTTTTACCGCTTTGAGCGCGGCGGCCAGCGCCTGCACCTTGGCGCCGGGCCCCTTGACCGCGATGATCTCCAGGCAGTTGTCGTGGTCCAAATGCACGTGCTGGGCCGAGATTATGATGGGGCCGTGGTCGTGCTGGATGTCCAGCAGGCGGTTCACCGTTTCGCGTTTATGATGGTCGTAGACCAGGGTAACGGCGCCGGCCACGGCCCGGCCGTGGGCGAAGGCGTCGGAAACGAATTCCTTGCGGATCAGGCCCGCTATGGCCTGGGAGCGGTTGGAATACCCCTCGGAGGAAAGATACGCGTCGAATTTACGCAAGAGGTCCCCCTCCAGAGAAACGCCGAACCTGACTTGTTTATTATTCATTTGTGTCACCTTTACAGAAATAGTAACACAACGCGCCCCACTCGGTCAAGCGCCGCGGCTTGACCGAAGTCGTAGGCCTAAAGTCCCCCGCCGGGATAGGCCAAAAAACTATCCGCCGCCGGGACCTGCGGCCCATATCAAGGCTCCGGCATTAGGATATTATCTACTTGTGCCGTTCTATCATTGCGTTAAGGAGAACTTAATGAAAAAACTGAACCTCAGCAGGCTGCTGCTGGCGTCGGCCTTTCTGGCCGCCCCCGCCGCCGCCCTGGACTTCGACACCCTTCCTTCCGTCAGGGAACTAGTGGCCGAGGCCAAGAAGTCCGAAGTCTCCGCCCCCCTCCCGGGCGCTCCCCAGGACGCCAGGGTCCTCAAAGAATGGACCATCATGGTCTTCATGAACGGCAAGAACAACCTCTCGGAATACGTCATCGAGGACATGAACGAGATGGAAGTGTACGGCCCCACCGCCAACATCAACATAGTGACGCAGGCCGCCCGCATGAAGGAATCCGCCCCCTCCTACCCCGGCTATCCCGGCGGCGGGTACGACGATTACCCCTACGGCCCCACGGTACCGCATCCCGGCTGGCCCAACCCTTACTGGGGCGGCATGCCGCCCATGATGCTCGGTAAGCGGGTCACCACCGTCAAGGACGCCTCCACCGACTGGGTCGGCGTGCGCCGCTACGAAGTGACCAAGGACGGCGAGAACGGGTCCCTCTCCTCCAAGCTGCTCGCCGACCTGGGCACCGTGGACATGGGCGACTACAAGCAGCTCGTGGAATTCGGCAAATGGGCCAAGACCGCCTACCCGGCCAAGAAGTACATGCTGGTGGTGTGGAACCACGGCGACGGCTGGAAGAACAAGGCCTTCGGCCAGCCCGTGCTCAAGGGCATCTCCTATGACGACGAGACCGGCAACGGCATCAGCACGGTCAACCTGGGCCGCGCCGTGCGCGAGATGGGCGGCGTTGAGATCTACGCTTCCGACGCCTGCCTGATGCAGATGGCCGAAGTGGCTTACGAGCTCAAGGACGCCGCCAAGTTCACCGTGGGCTCCGAAGAGAACGAACCCGGAGACGGTTGGGCCTACGACTACTTCCTCTCCCGGGTGCACGCCAACTCCGGCAACCTCAAGTCCGAAGTGATGGCCGCGGCCGCCGTGCAGGGCTACAAGGCCTTCTACGCCGAGCAGGGCACCGCCGCCACCCAGAGCGCGCTGCGCACCTCGGGCCTGGCCACCTTCAAGAACCTGCTGGACCAGTGGGCCGAGCTCGCCATGAAGGAAGACAAGGTCATGGTGAAGGAAGCCCTCTCCGGCGCCACCGCCTTCGGCGGCGCGGGTTCGCGCGACCTCATCCACTTCATGGAGAACGTGCACGGCAAAACCAAGTCGCGCGCGCTCAAGACCAGGACCGTGGCGGTGATGAACCACCTCTACAACAAGGTCATAGTGGACAACGGCGTGACCGGCGAGAAGTTCAAGAAGGTCTACGGCGTGGCCGCTTACCTGCCCACCTACAGCTACGAGGCCGACTACGACGAGCTGGCCTGGGCCAAGGAAGGCAAGTGGGACGAGTTCACAAAGTGGCTGACCGCGAAATAACAAGTTCGCAAAATTCCGAAAGTAAAAATAAAAGGCCCCTCAAGAGAGGGGCCTTTTATTTGTGTTATAGGGGACGTTCATTCCTAATTCCTAATTGAACCTGTCAACGCCCCGCGAAGACGGATCGGGATCACAATTAGGAATTAGGAATGAACGTCCCCTCTCTATATCCACTGAGGGCGTACCAGGCTTGGCCCAGCGCTATGCCGCCGTCGTTGGCGGGCACCAGGCGGTTGGAATAGACCCTAAAACCTTCTTTAGCCAGCGCCGCGGTCACGCCTTCGAGCAGGGCCCGGTTCTGAAAAACCCCTCCGGAGAGGCAGACGTCCCGCACCCCGGCCCCGCCGGCCGCCGCAGCGGCGGCGCAAGAAACGGCGCGGACTATCCCGGCGTGGAACCGGCCGGAGATGTGGGCGGCCGAACGGCCCGCGAGGCGGTCCGCTACGGCCTCTTTGACCGCCGGCGAGGGGTTTATCTCCATGCTTGGGCCGCCACTCACGGCGAAAAGGTAGGGTTTAGCGGCGCGGCCGGCCAGCAGGCTCTCCAGTTCCATGGGGCCTTGGGCCTCGTAAGTAGCTTCGGCGCGCAGACCGGCGATAAAGCTGAAAGCGTCGAAGAGGCGGCCCATGCTGCTGGTCTTCGGGGAATTCAAACCCGCGTCCAGCATGCGCTCCACCGTAAGCAGTTTGGCAGCGGGCACGCCTTTAAAGACGCGGGCGGCCTCACTGCGCCAGCCGGGCCCATAAGCCTGCTTGACGAGGGAAAGGGCGGGCCGCCAGATCTCCAAAGCGCCTATGTCGCCCCCGGGCAGGCCGAAATATTTAAGATGTCCGGCCCGCCGCCAGGTCTTACCGGAGAAGAGCAGGAATTCAGAGCCCCAGATGGCGCCGTCGGGGCCGTAGCCGGTGCCGTCCAGGGCCACTCCTAAGAAAGAGCCGGTGAGGCCGTGTTCGGCCGCCACGCTCAAAATATGCGCGGCGTGATGCTGCACCGCCAGTTTCTTTCCGGGCAGGGAGCGCGCGATGGCGGAAGACGCGTAATCCGGGTGCAGGTCGTGCGCGACCACGGACGGCGAGACCTTGAGCAGGCCTTTCAGGTTGCCCAGCGTCTCGCGGAAGAAATCCTGATTGAGCGGCTCGGAAAGGTCCCCAATATGTTGGGAGAGGAAAGCTTCGCCGCCGCGCGTCAGGCAGAAGGCGTTCTTCAGGTCGGCGCCGCAGGCCAGCACGGAGCCCCCACCCGCCGGAAGTTTCACGGCGCCAGGCACATAACCGCGCGCGCGGCGTGCCAGACGCATTTCACCCGCCGCCTCGAAAGTTACCGAATCGTCGGTCCGGTTGTGGATGGGCCGGTTATGAAAAAGGGAGAAGGCCGCCACCCCGGCCAGGCGCGCCTTGACGTCGGGAGCGTCCTTGCAGATGGGTTCGTCGCGGAAATTGCCGGAGGTCATCACCAGCGCTCCGGCGAAACCTTCGCGCGCCAGCACGGCGAACAGGGCAGCGTGCAGCGGGGTATAGGGCAGCATCACGCCGAGGCGGGCGAGGCCGGGCGCGGGTTCGCCGAAAACCGTGCCGCGGCGGCGCAGCATCACTACCGGGGCCTCGGCGGAGGCCAGCGCGGCGGCTTCCGCCGCCGAAATAAAACAATATTTTTCCGCCGACGCCAAAGAGGGCAGCATTACCGCGAAAGGTTTATGGGGCCGGCGTTTGGCCGCCCGCAGGGCTTTTACCGCGGCAGGCCTGTCGGCGCGGCAGGCCAGGTGGAAGCCGCCCAGGCTCTGCAGCGCGCCTATGCGCCCGGCCAGGAGCAGGGCCGCGGTCTTCTCCAGCGCGGCCGGGCCGGAGAGGGTTTTACCGGAGAAGGAGAGCTTCACCGCCGGGCCGCAGACCGGGCAGGCGTTAGGCTGGGCGTGAAAGCGGCGGTCGAGCGGGTCCTTGTATTCCTTCAGGCAGCTTGGGCACATCTTAAAGCCCGCCATGGTGGTATAAGGGCGGTCGTAAGGCACGCTCTCAACTATGGTAAAGCGCGGACCGCAGTTGGTGCAGTTGGTAAAGGGATACAGGTAGCGCCGGTCGGCGGGGTTCAGCATTTCCGCGCGGCAGTCGGCGCAGAGGGCGAGGTCGGCCGGGATGATGGCCGCGGCGGGAACTTTCCCCCCGCTTTTGGTTATGAGAAAAACCTTCCCGCCTTTGGGGCGGGCCGGGGAAACGGCTACGGAATCTATGCGGGCGGCGGCGGGCCGGCGGGAGGAGAGTTCCTTTATGAACGCGGCCACTTCGGCCGGCGGCCCCTCGGCCTCTATGGTCACGCCGGCGGCGTCGTTCTTCACCCAGCCGGCCAGGCGGCGCCCTGCAGCGAGTTTATAGACGTGCGGGCGGAAACCCACGCCCTGCACCACGCCTTTGACGAGTATTTTCTTCCTTACGGGGAGAGGCATTTATTTACCGGTCACCACTTCGCCTTTCTTGTAATCCAGTTCGCTGCCGAACAGGCTGTGAGGCACCAGGTACACGGCGGCGGTCACCGCGAAAGCGAGGTTAAGCCACAGGCGCGCCGGGCGCTCTTTCAGCACGGCCCACAAAGCAGGCAGCCAGGCCAGGAGCATGAGCAGCGTCTTGTTGTCGGTAAGGTCGTAACCGAAAGGGAAACCGGTCCAGGCAGCCCCGAAGGCGTAATACTGCGTGGCCGGCCCGAAGACGAAACCGCCCAGGAGCAGGAAGAGGAAGGTGGCGGGCACGGAATGCCGCACCGGCGGCGCGCCGAAAGCCGCCGTCAGGAAGATGCGCACCGAGAAAAGCATGAACAGGAACATGAGGACGATGTGCGGCGTGAGGATCCAGCCCGGCACCGCGCCCTTAAAGCGGGCCACGAGGGGTTTTGAGGTCAGTTCCGTTTCCCCCTGCGCGGTCTTCACGAAGACGCGGTATTCCAGCTTGCCGGCCGGCGGCTGCGGCGGCAGGTAGAAGAAGAGGCGTTCGTTCTTGAACTCTAGGGGGACGCTGGTAAAAGGTTCGCCGGTCTTGTAGCGGCGCCACTCCAGCCGCCCGGCGGCCGGTTCGAGGGAGCTGACGTTGACGAGGCAGTCGTTGGCGCCCGAAGTGCAGCTGCGCGGCAGGCGGTAGTAATAGATGCCGGAGCCCTCCACCTTCCCCCCTTTCACGGGGTAGGTGGGCCCGGTCGCGCGCTGGTAGACGGCAAAAGAGGCGGTTATTAAGAAGCTCAACAGCCAGAGCAGGACTTTTCTCATATCAGCAGATGCGCGGCAGCTGTTCCCCCTCGAGCATCAGCATTATCCGCGAGCCGCCGATGCCGGTGCGCAGGCGAACCTGCGGCTTCTTTTCCTTCAGCATCGCGCCTACCGCGGCGGCGCGGCGGCCGTATTTATGGGCGCGCAGAGCTTTGAGCACCCCGGGAGCCGCGGCCGGGGAGACGAAAAGAACTATTTTCCCCTCATTGGCCACGTACATGGGGTCCAGGCCCAGCAGGGCGCAGGCGTTGCGCGCGGCGGGAGAGACCGGGACCGCGTCCTCTTCCAGCTCGGCCGAGAGGCCGCAGGCGCCAGAAACCTCGTTGAGCACGGTGGCGAGCCCGCCGCGGGTAATATCGCGGATGGCGCGCACGCCCGGAGTCCTGAGGGCCGCGGCTATGAGGCCGTTGAGCGGGACGGCGTCGCTCTTTATGCCGCCCTCCAGCCCCAGCTTATTGCGGGCGTTCATCACGGCCACGCCGTGCTCGGCCAAATTGCCGCTGACTATTATCACGTCGCCCGGCTTTACCGCGGCGGAGGTGAGCGAGCGGCCTTTGGGTATCAGGCCCACGCCGGAAGTGTTGATGAAGATCCCGTCGGCCTTGCCCTTCTCCACCACCTTGGTGTCGCCGGTGACTATCTCCACCCCGGCTTCTTTGGCCGCCTGCCGCATGGAAGCGACTATGCGCCTGAGCAGAGCGGCGGGAAAGCCTTCCTCCAGGATGAAGCCGGCGGAAAGCGCGGCCGGTACGGCGCCCTTAACGGCGAGGTCGTTGACCGTGCCGCAGACCGCCACGCGGCCTATGTCCGCGCCGGGGAATTCCACCGGGGTAACCACGTAGGAATCGGTAGTGAAGGCCAGGCGCGCTCCGCCCAGCGTCAGTTCGGCGGCGTCCTCCAGCGGGGCGAGCGCCGCGTTGGAGAAACCTTTAAGGAAAACCTGTTCCACCAGGTCGCGGCTCAGGCGGCCGCCGCTGCCGTGCCCCAGGAGCACTTTGGTGAATTCCGCCATGGTCAGCACCTCCCCGCGGGGATCTTCTTGGGCGCGTCGAAAATGCCCATGAAGCTTTTCGCCGAAGGGCTCAGCTTGCGTGAGCGGTTATAGATCAGGTAGATGGGCCGCAGGAACTGCGCGTCGGCCAGGCGCAGGACGTGCAGGCTTACGCCGTTCTCGTCGTCGCGCACCGCCGAGCGGGGCAGGATGGAGATGCCCGCCCCCGAGGCCACCGCCGTCTTGATGGTGTCGATGTTGTCCAGCTCCATGCGCACGCGGCCCTTGACCCCGTGGCGGCGCAGGAAGGCGTCTATGTAGCGCCGGGACGGGAAGGCGCGGTCGAAGAAGATGAAATCCAGGCCGTCGAGTTCCTTCACGCCCACGCTCTTGCGGCCGGCCAGGGGCGAGGCGGAGCCGGCTATGACCACCATCTCGTCCTTGGCCACGGGCAGCATGGCCAGGCCCGCGGACTTGCGGTAGGGGCAGGCCATGAACCCGAAATCCGCGCGGCCGCTGGTCACGTCGGGATAGATCTGGGAGAACTGGCGGTATTCCACGCTCACCTTGGTGCCGGGGTTCCTGGCCAGGAACTGGCGCACGTAGTCCTGGATCACGTAGACTCCCGCGCTGTAGATGGTGGAGATCTTGATCTCGTCCTGGGGGCGTTCGGTGCCCAGGGCCCGGATGGACTTGAGCGCCCCGTCGTAAAGCCCGGAGATGCGGCGCGCGGCGGCGTAGAACTTGTCCCCGCAGGGGGTCAGCAGGATCTTGCCGGCCTGCCGGTGGTACAGCTTGCATTTCAGCACGCGTTCCAGTTTCTTGATCTGCTGGCTCACCGCGGATTGGGAGATGTAGTTGAGCTCGGCTGTCTTGGAGAAACTGCCGGTATCCGAGAGGTCCCGGAAGACCTTTAAGGTTTCTATGTTCATAGGGTTTAGCGGGGCGTCAGCCGCCGTATTTGAACCAGGCCGCGCAGGCCCCTTCGGAGGAGACCATGCAGGGGCCTACCGCCGAGGACGGCGTGCACCGCTTGCCGAAGAGCGGGCAGTCGGGCGGCAGGGCCTTGCCGAGCAGGATCTGCCCGCAGAGGCAGCCCTTGGGTTCGGGCGCGTCGGAATAAGGGATATTAAAACGCTTTACGGCGTCGAAAGCTTCGTAGGCCCTGGAAAAAGCGAGGCCGGTGGCCTTGACGGTGCCGATGGCGCGCCAGGAGGCCTCCGAAACCTTGAACACCTCGGCGAGCAGCGCCTGCGCGGCGGGATTGCCCTTGGCCTTCACCGCCCGGAAATACTCGTCCTCCACGGAGGGGCGGCCGGAAACGACCTGCTTCAGTAGCATATTGATGCCGGCCAGGATATCCATGGGCTCGAAGCCGGTGACCACGCAGGGCACCTTGTACTTCTCGGCCACGAACCGGTAAGGTTCCAGGCCGATGATGGCGCTGACATGCCCGGGCAGCATGAAGCCGTGAATGCGGTTCTCCGGGTCGGAGAGGAGCAGTTCCAGGGCGGGCGGCACCAGCTTGAAGAAAGCAGTAGAAGAGAAATTCTTAAGCCCGGCTTTTTTGGCCCGGGCCACCGCCCCGGCTATGACCGGAGCCGTGGTCTCGAACCCCACGCCGATGAAGACCACCTGGCGGGAGGGTTCCGCCGCGGCGAGGTCCACCGCGTCCAGAGGCGAGTAGACCACGCGGATGTCCGCGCCTTTCTCGCGCATGGAATGCAGGTCCAGGCCTTTGGAGCCTTTCACCTTCATCATGTCGCCGAAAGTGGTTATGATAACGCCGGGGATCTCGGCCAGGGCGAGCACCCGATCTATATCCCCCTGCGAGGTCACGCAGACGGGGCAGCCGGGGCCGGACAGCATGCGCAGGCCTTTTGGGAACAGGCGGCGCATGCCGCTGGCGGCGATGGCCATGGTGTGAGTGCCGCAGACTTCCATGAAATTAACGGTACCGCCGGTTTTGGCGGAGGCGGCGGCGACGAGGCGCTCCATTTCGGCGAGCGCCGAGGCGGCCAGGCCGCGGTCGCGCCAGAGCGGGGAAGCGAAGCGTTCGGCGGGCGAGGTCTTCATGGTTTTACGTGGGAGAGCGGGCCGGAGAGCGCGTCCTTATGCTCTTTGCCGTAGATCTCCGCGAACAGTTTCAGGGTCTCTTCCGCCTCTTTAGGTTCGAGCACCTGGATGGCGAAGCCGGCGTGGACCAGCACGTAATCGTTCTTTTTCGCCTCCGGCACCAGGTCCAGGGACACGGCGCGTTTGACGCCGTTGAAATCCACTTCGGCGTTGCTGTTCTTGAGGGAAATTATCTTACCGGGAACGGCTAGGCACATAGGAAGCTCCCAAGGGATGTATTAGATTTATTAATATCCGCCTGAATAAATTATACTATTTTGGGAGGTAGGAAGGAGTTGGCCACAGCTCTCCTCGCGGCCGTCGCCGCTCGGAGGCCGCGGCCCCGCCTCGCTTCTGCGGCCTGCTGGGCGAGTTGTGTCGCTTCGCTCCACCCGAAGCTCCGGCTTTCAACTCCCTGCGCGGGCCATAATTATGGCCCGCTTCCCGCGCAAATAAAAAGCCGCGGCTATAAATAGCCGCGGCTTTGAAATTAATGCGCGGGAAGGGAGTTGAACCCATAAGACCTTTCGGTCACACGGTCCTGAGCCGTGCGCGTCTGCCAGTTCCGCCACCCGCGCATAAAACTAAAAATGGTTGGGATAGGATTCGAACCTATGTAGGGCATGGCCCGACGGTTTTACAGACCGTTGCTTTTGACCGCTCAGCCACCCAACCAGAACAATTTAGAGAGCAAATCACTTCAGGACTTATAGTATAGCAAAAAATCCGCCGCCCGCTGACCCCCCCCTTCCTAAAGATCCTAGAACGGGACCAGGACGAAGAAGGCTTCCGGCTTTACCAGGGAGTAGAGGTTGATGAGCGCGCCCAGGGCCAGGAAAGGCCCGAAGGGCATCTGGGACATGCGGTCCGCCCGCCTGAGCAGCAGCAGGCTCACCCCGTAAACGGAACCGAAGAAAGAAGCCATGACCACGCAGGACGCCACGCCCTGCCAGCCGCAAAGGGCGCCGATGCCGCCCATCAGGAAGATGTCCCCTTCGCCTACCGCCTCTTTCTTGTAGAGCTGCTTGCCCAGCAGGGCCAGGCCCCAGATAAAGCCAGCGCCGGCCGCGGCCCCCGCCACGGAAGAGCCCAGCCGCTCGGCCCACCCGCCTTCGAAATAAGGGTTGGCGAGGCTGCCGGCCAGGCCGAGAACGAACAGGGCCAGCGAAAAAGCGTCGGAGATCATCATGGTCTCGAAGTCCACCACGCTCACTATTATAAGGACGTAGGCCGCCAGGAGCGAGGCGGCCAGCCAGCCGGGGTTGCCCTGCCATTTCACGGCCAGCAACGCGGTGACCAGGCCCGTCAGCAGTTCTACGGCCGGGTACTTGAAGGAGATGGCGGCCTTGCAGGCGCGGCAGCGGCCGCCCAACAGCGCAAAGCTCAGGAGAGGGATATTGTCGTAGAGCCGGATGGGCGCCAGGCAGCGGGGACAGCGCGAGGCCGGCCAGAGAATGGACTCGTCCTTGGGCAGGCGGGCTATGCAGACGTTGAGGAAGCTGCCTATGAGCAGCCCGAAGATAAAAGCGGCGGTCGCGATCAGCATTTACGATATTCTAACACTTTCGCGGCGGGAATAAAAAAACCCCGCGCCGTAAGGCGCGGGGTCTTTCGCTGTGCGGCTTTGGTTAGAAAGCCGACCAGGGGGTCACGGCAGGAATGCCCTGGCCCTTTATGTCTTCGTGCGTGCAGTTCGCCACGAAGGTGCCCCACATGCTGGAAACGCTGGGGTTGTTGAAGTAGGCCCAGCCGCCGGCGTCAGCCGTACCGGTGCCGCCGGAGAACACGCCCGCC
>MGTV01000007.1 GCA_001799635.1 Elusimicrobia bacterium GWA2_62_23 | reverse complement strand
TCCGCCTGATTTTATGATCGTGCTTACTAAAGAGGAGGCGCTGGCGCTGGTGTCACAAGATGTGATACCACACGTTAAATATTTCGGCGGGCACCTCCCGAAGGCTTTTACGGAGCAGGGGGTGGCTATGCTTTCCAGTGTGCTGCGCAGTGAGCGCGCCATAGAGGTCAATATTCTTGTCATGCGTGCTTTTGTCCGCCTGCGCGGATTCATTTCCTCTCATGCCGCACTCTCCCAAAAGCTGGAGGAGCTGGAGAAGAAATACGACGCGCAGTTCGGGAGCGTGTTCGACGCTATCCGGGCGCTTATGGAGGGGCCGGGCCAGGAGCCTAAGCGCATAGAGGGGTTTAAGCCTTGATCCCCGGCAGATCTTGAGGTCACAATTTGTGACTTCAAGTTGGGGCGGGGAAGCCCGGCGGTTTTGTTTTGGTAGAATATGGGCGCGGAAATAGGCGGGACAGGGGATATAGACAATGAGTTTTTATTGGAATATTTTCGGGCCTTTGAACCTCGGGCTCGATCTGGCGATGGTGGCCAGTTTTTTTCTGCTGGTCCGCATCAACCGAGGGTTGCAAAGCGGTAAAGGCTGGTGGGCCATACTTCGCCAGGCGGCTCTTGGCGCTATATTCCTTTGGACGATGGCGGGGCTGTATGTGGGCGGCATAGTTGGGGTAGCGCTGATCGCGAGATGTTTCTGGACGCTGTTCACGGTGGCGCTGCCGTTGCTGTTGGCGTTTTTTGCTGTCAGGCGGGCCAGGTACCTGCTGTTCGCGCCGGCTTTATTGCTGGTCGGCTTCAAATATTACGGGGAAGTTCTTGAGCCCGGTTGGGTGGAGGTAGAGCGCGCTGTAATAACCGTGGAAGGGCTTAAAGCACCGCTGAAAGTCGCGCATATATCGGACCTGCAGACCGATGGGCTCAGGCCAATGCATCTTGCCGTGTTAAGCGCGGTTAACGGCTATTCCCCGGACTTTATCTTCTTTACCGGGGATATCCTCAACCACGCGGCTATACAGCCGCAAATAAAGGAATATCTGGGCGGCTTCAAGAGCCGGCGCGGATCCTTCTTTGTGGGCGGCAATGTGGATGGTTTGCTGAACCTGCCGGAATTCTTTGCGGGGACTGGTTTTGCCTTGTTGGATGACAGTTATAGGAAGGTCCGTCACGAAGCAGGGGCTGTCGGGATAGTGGGCCTGGGCCTGGATAGTTTCGCTGACCGGCCTTTGCTCAAAAAACTCCTGAGCGCTATGGGCAAGGCGGATATAACGCTGCTATTAAGCCATGTTCCGGACGCGTATCCTAACGCGGTGGAGTTGGGAGTAGACGCTGTTTTTTCCGGGCACACGCATGGCGGGCAGGTCTGCCTGCCATGGTTCGGCCCTGTCCTTACCATGAGCGGGGTTCCTCGCAAGATAGCGGCGGGAGGGATACACCTGGTAAAAGAAACTTACGTTATAGTGTCGCGCGGTCTCGGCCTGGAGGGGCATGTGGCCCCAAGAGTCAGGCTCTTCTGCCGTCCCAACCTGCTCCTTCTCGAAATAAGGCCAAAGAAGTAGCGCGCTTGCTTTTAAAGAACGAAGCCGCCGGGGAAGCCCGGCGGTTCTTTTTTGAGCGACACTACGCTGTCGGGGCGGTCTGCTAGGATATTGGCGGGAAGGGGGCGCTATGAAAGAACTTATGCCGCTGGAAATGATAGAGCGGAAGATCTACCTGATACGCGGGCACAGGGTTATGCTGGACAAGGACCTGGCGGAGATGTATGAGGTGCTGACCAAGAATCTGAATAAAGCCGTTTCCCGGAACATTGAGAGTTTTCCTGCGGATTTTATGTTCCAGCTTACAGCTGAAGAGTACAAATCTCTAAGGTTCCAATTTGGAACCTTAAAGAGAGGTTCCCACTCCAAGTATCTGCCGCGCGTGTTCATGGAGCAGGGGGTGTCCATGCTCTCCAGCGTGCTTAAGAGTAAACGCGCCAGAATGGTCAACATTCAGATAATGCGCACGTTCGTTAAATTGCGCGAGCTGCTGAACACCCATAAAGAGCTGGCCCGCAAACTGGAGGAACTGGAGAAGAAATACGACGCGCAGTTCAGGAGCGTCTTCGACGCTATCAGGGCGCTTATGGAGGCGCCGGGGCCGGAGCCCAAGCGGATAGAGGGGTTCAAGCCCTGAATGGCGGTTTTGTTTTGGTAGAATTTAGGGATGATCAGGATAATATTTATTGTGGTGTTCCTGGGGTTTTTTGCGCTGAATACGCTGCAGGAGAAGGGGTTTAAGGCGCGCGGGGTGGAGACGGACGGGGAGCGGCCGGTGGGGAAATGGGTTTTCGCGCTGGGCAAGCTCTCAACTATTCTGTGCTGGGCGGCGGCCTTCGCGCAGGCCGTGGGGTTGAACATGCGGCTGGTGGCGGTGCCGCCTGGTTTTGAGGCCGCGGCGGCCGGGCTGTTCCTGGGCGGGTTCGTTGTGCTGGGGCTGGCCTACCGCTGGCTGGGGGACGCCAACACAACGGGGCTGCCGAAAGCCGGCACAGAGCTGCGCACCGCCGGCATCTACGCTTATTCGCGCAATCCGCTGTACGCAGGCCTTTACCTGATGACGGCCGGCGCGGTGATCTACTGCGGCTGCGCCTTGGTGCTGGCGCTGGGCGTTGCCGCCGTGGCGGTGCATCACCGCATAGTGCTGGCGGAGGAGAAGTTCCTGCTGGCGCGCTTCGGGGCGGCCTACGAGGAGTACAAGGGGCGCGTCAGGCGCTACTTTTAGTGTTGGAACGTGCCGGGTCTTTGTTTTTGACCTTTAATGCGGAGCCGCCGGGGAAGCCCGGCGGTTTTGTTTTGCCCGACAGGACGGTGTCGGGTTGGGCTGGTATGCTATTTGCAGGGCTGGGGGCCTTGACTATATATACAAATGTATTACAATATGGGGAGGGGGCATGATACGCTGGGACCCTGAGAAAAGCGTGCGGCTCAAGCGGGAAAGGGGGGTGTCGTTCGAGGAGATACTGCAGGCGGAGGTTCTTTGCGCAATAAGGCACAGCGGCCGGCCGGGGCAGAGGGTGCTGCTGGTTCGCCACGGCGGATATGTCTGGGCGGTGCCGTATGTGCTGAACGGGGATGAGGTGTTCCTCAAAACGCTGTTCCCCAGCCGGAAATACACCAGGCTGGTCAAGGAGGGGAAGTTGCCATGAAAAGATCTAAGCTTACGAAAAGTGAGAAGGCCATAGAACGCGCACTGGAGCGCGGGGAATATGTACGCGTGAGCCCGGAGGAGGAGCGGCTTCTGGCGGAAGCCATTGCGGCCCACCGCAGGGATGCCGTGCTTAATATCCGCATAAACAGCCGCGACCTGGCGAACCTCAAGGAAAAAGCCAGGAAACTGCACGTCCCGTACCAGACTTTCATCACCGAGATACTTCACCTCTACGCGCGGTAAAGGATGGCGCGGCAGCAGGACCGCCGGGGAAGCCCGGCGGTTTTGTTTTGGTAGAATTTGCTTATGAAGAAGGAAGCTTTGCTGGTGAGCGCTTGTTTGCTGGGGGAGAAGTGCCGGTATGATGGCGGCAGCAAGTACTGCGCCAGGACCGAGCAATTAGCGGAGCGCTATGAGCTGGTGCCGGTCTGCCCTGAGGTGCTGGGCGGTTTGTCCACGCCTCGGCCGCCTTCGGAGATACTGGGGGAGCGGGTGATCACCATAGACGGCAGGGACGTTACGGCGCAGTTCAGGCTGGGGGCCGAGCGTTCGCTGGAGGCGGCGCGCAAGGCGGGGGCCGTGAAGGCGCTGCTGAAGTCGGGCAGCCCGTCCTGCGGGCGCGGGCTGGTGCACGACGGTCTCTTCTCGGGCAAACTGGTGCCCGGCAGCGGCGTAACGGCGGCCCTGCTCGAAAAGAACGGCATAGCCGTCTATACTGAACTCGACTTTGAGCCCCTGGAACGTTGAAAAGAGGGTGATGCTGAACCGCCGGGTAAGCCCGGCGGTTTTGTTTTGGGCGGAAAGATTCGGCGTGTCCGGTTGTATATAATATCGGGAGGACGAATGGACGAAACTGATATTCAGATACTGGACAGGGTGGCCGCAGGCGACAGGGAGGCCTTTGCGGAGATAGTGGCGCGTTATCAGCGCCGGCTGTTCGACCTGGCTTTCCGAATGACCGGAAACACTTCCGAGGCGGAAGATATAGTGCAGACCGCCTTTATAAGGATGTATTCTTCTCTGCCTTCGTACAGGCGGGAGCTGGCCTTCGGGAACTGGGCGTACACTATAACGCTGAACCTGGCGCGCAACCGGCTCCGACGCGGCGGCCTGCTGCGTTTCCTGCCGTTCCTGAGCGGCACAGAGGGCGAAGCCGGCGCCGTGCCGGAGCCGGAGGACCCCGGCAGCGGGCCGGAAGACAGGCTGGCCGCACGGGACATGCGCGGTGCGCTGGAAGCCGCTATGGCCGGGCTGCCGTCCGATCTGAAGGAGGCCTTCGTGCTGTTCCATATCCACAAGGTTCCCGCTAAGGACATAGCGGAGACGCTGGGAGTGTCTCCCAACGCCGTAAGCCTGCGCCTGTTCAAGGCGCGCGAACGGCTAAGCAGAGAGTTGTCGCCGGTCTACCCGGAACACTACGGCGGATAAGGAGGGGGACATGGAAAATACTGATATGGAAAATAAATTCAACGAAGCGTGCGCAGGCATGGAACTTAAGGATTGCCGCGACCTGCGGCCCGGGGTCATGGCCGCCATCCGTGGAGGCGCCGCGGCCCGGACGTATCGCAGGCCGCTGTGGGCGGCCGGTTTCGCCGCCGCCGCGGTGGTGCTTATGCTGGCCATCCCGGGCGCCACGCAGAGCATAGTGAACGGCATTAAGCGGCTCTTCTCTAGCGAATATGCCGTGAAGATAGGCGACCAGCCGGAGGTCGGAGGCACCCTTATCTCGGCCGATGGGGAGCTGAAAGAGATAAAGGCAGGGGATATGCTGCTGCAGGTTAGGGTGACGTCGCTGGATGAGAAGATGGCCAAGGTGCAGCTTATCTTGTCCTATGAGCGGAGCGGCCCGGGCGGCGTGGAGAGAAAGATATTCTCCAAACCGACTATAGTGGCGATGAAGGGAAAGCAGTTCGAAATGATGGTGAGCAACAATCTGGGCGTGCCGGTGTATAAGTTCAGGATGACCCCGGTGGAGAAAGGCGCCGCCGAGTATTCCGGGCGGCTGGTTCCGCTTTCGTCCGGAGGTCAATAAAGCCGCGTGCCGTTAACGTGACGCGCTGCCGCCGGGGAAGCCCGGCGGTTTTGTTTTGCTAGAATCTGGGGAATGGAAGATGGAACGGGAACAAGGAAGATAGCGGCGCTGGACTGGTTTTATTATTTGGCGCCGGTGTGGATGGCGCTGGAGATCTTTATCTGGCCGAATTTCCGGGCGGGGGCGGTGGTGGGGGGCGGTCTGGCCGGGACCGTTGGTTTTTACGCGGTTGAAGGCGGGATAGGGGCGGCGCTGTGGTACAGACTGCGCTACGCGGGGCTGGCCGCGCTGGCGGAAAACGTTCTTTACCTGGTACTGGTGCTCAAGTTCATTCTGCTTTCGCCTTTGGATACTGCCCTGGCGCTGGCGAACGACGCCCCTGAGGCGGCCGGTACGGCGGTTTCTTACGCGGCGGCCCTGCCCGGGGCGCTGGTGTCCATGGTGCAGGTGGGATTCAGGCTGAAAAGGCAGTTGAATCATTAAATCGTGAAATGGCGAAGGAGCCGCCGGGGAAACCCGGCGGTTCTGTTTTGGCTGGAAACAGGGCTTGACCGTCGCTCGCGTAATTGTGCAGGATAGCCTTAGTTGGGGGGGGCTGATGTTCAAAACAGAGAAGACCGTTAATAGACTGATATTCGCCATGGCCGCTTTTCTGGTCGCCGGCCTGGCGGCGTCGCTATTTTTTAATATCCGCCATGTAAAAGAGCATTACCTCGATCTGGCTATCTTTTCCGCCCGCTCGGTGTTCCAGTCTGCCGTGGAAATACGGCGGTGGAACGCCGATCACGGCGGCGTATATGTCCCAATTACCGAAAAGAGCCAGCCGAATCCGTACCTGAAGGACCCTCGGCGGGACGTGGCGACAACCGACGGGGTCAAGCTGACCAAGATAAACCCGGCGTACATGACAAGGCTCATTTCCGAGCATATGGCCGCGCAGCGCGGTATCAGGATGCACATAACAAGCCTTAAGACCATCCGGCCTCTCAATGCCCCGGACGAGTGGGAGAGGTCCGCCCTCGCAAGATTCGAGACCGGTGAAAAAGAGGTCCACCTCGTTAAGGGAGAGAATGTTTTCAGGTACATGGCGCCGCTGTCGGTGGAGGCCTCTTGCTTGCCCTGCCATGCCGCGCAGGGTTACAAGGAAGGGGATATCCGCGGCGGCATCAGCGTAGATATCCCGTATTCCCCATACCATGCCGTTATCCGGGCGCATATTATAGAACTGGTGGCGACGCATCTGGCCTTCTTCGTGTTGGGGCTTGTCGTGATCGCGGTGCTGGGGTGGGCGATATCCGGCAGTGTCAGGGAGCTTTCCGACTCGCTGTCACGCGTGAGAAAACTGGAGGGGATACTGCCGATATGCTCTGGCTGCAAGAAAATACGCACCCAGGGTTTGGACCCGCAAGCGTCCGCCTCCTGGGTCCCTTTGGAGCTGTATATCTCCGGCAAAACAGACGCTTCTTTCAGTCATGGGCTATGTCCGGAATGCGCGAAAAGGCTCTACCCGGAATATTCCCAGTGAGCCGTGCAAGTCCGCCGGGGAAGCCCGGCGGTTCTGTTTTGGTAGAATGAAGGGGGAGACTTAAGGATATCAGGGGAGGTTCTGTGAACAAGTTCGAGATCTACATCATTGCCGGGTTCGTGGGCGGGATAGCGCGGGGGCTTTCCAGTTTTCTTAAGAAGCAGCGGGCGGGGAACGCGCCAAAGTTCAATTATCAGTATTTTTTCACCACGGTTTTCTTTTCGGGCATCCTGGGCGGAATAGCCGGCGCGCTGGCCGAGAACAACTGGAAGACGTCCTTCCTGGCCGGCTACGCCGGTATAGACTTCCTGGAGAACATGTACAAGTCCAGCCCGTTCGCCAAACTGGCCAAAGCCGCCGCCAAGTAGCTCTCGGTAAGGGGATATGCCGCACCACCGCAAAATACTTATCGTCGAGGATAATCCCGAGCTGGCCTGGCTGCTCGCGGATTGTCTGAAGCTCGAGGGGTATAAGACCAAGATCGCCGCCAACGGGGCGGAGGGCGTGAAGCTGGCGCTTTCCTACCTCCCGGACCTGGTGCTGCTGGATTACAATCTTGGCGACATGACCGGGCACGACGTGGCCGTGGCCATAAAGAACATGCAGAAAACTTCAGCGACCCCTTTCATAGTGCTGTCCGCCGTGGGGGCCGACCCCATGCTGGTGAGCGGGTTCGCCAGGCTGCCCAATTGCCGGGGCACGCTGTCGAAGGTGCTCTCCACCAGGGAAGTGCTCAAGGCCATACACCGCGTGCTTCCCGCCAGGGAAAAACCGCATTGAGGCGGATAACGGATCGGAGTCAGGGTGTTAGGGAGGGAGATCATGGACGAGAAATTAAAATTATGGCTGGTGCCGGGGCTGAGGGCGGCGGCGTGGGTGTATCTTGCGCTTAGCGTGGCGGCGGTGGCGGTGGCCGCGTACGGGCGCTTTCTGGCGAGAGTCCCCGGGAACGGTTTGGGGTTCTACGACGCGCTGATAATGCTGCTGGCCCTGGCCGTAGCGGCCGGCGGCTTCTGGTTGCTGAGGTTCATAGCGAAGCGCCTGGATACGGCGCAATAACAGGGGGTTCCCGGGGGCCCTTGCGCATGCCGGGGGCGTCTGTTAGACTATTTGTTAGAGGTTTTTGAGAATATGAACTTAGGAAGATACCTGTGCCTGCTGGCCCTGGCCGCGCTGCTCGCGCCGCCGCCGGCCTTTTGCGCCGAAGGAAAAACGGCGTGGGGCGCGCGCGTCTCCGATAACTACAATGTGTGGGCCTGGCTCTCCGAGTACGCCGGCGAGGACCAGGAGAGCTGGGACGAACAGGAGCGCGAGCAGCAGGACGCCGCGCTGGCCAAGGCCAAGGCCGGCTGCGAAAAGGCCGGTTCACGGCTGGCCGCCACCCGGAACCAGACCGACGGCATGGCCATACTGGTGCTCAGCGAGAATGACCTGGGGCAGATAGGCGTCTGCGTGAAGGGCGGCGAGACCATCGCGCCCGCCCTGGAGCAGAAGAAGGCGCGCCTGGCCAGTATACGCGCTAAAGCTTTGAAGGGGCAGTATCTAGAGGCCGACATGCTCTGGATGAAGGAGAACAATATAACCCTGCCGCAGGAAGGGCCGACCGCGGAGGAAAGGGCGGCTAAAGAGGCCAGCATCGCCAAAAGCCAGAAGCAGAAGTACGCCGCCGCCAAGCAGAAGTATGGCAAGCTCAAAGGCCAGGACGCGAAGGGCCTGGCTCAATTGTATGACGGCGGCAAAGGCTCCGGCGCGGCCGGGGACCCGGCGCTGGCCGCCGACCTTTCCGGCGCGAAAGGCAAGCACCTCGGGCTGGCCAAACCTGAACTCCGTAAACCCACTACCAAGAGCCTGACGGCCGCAGCGCCGCCTGCCATGGCGGGCGCGGCTCCCAAACCCGCGGCGCCTAAGCCGGCGGTTACGGCCGGCAAGGAGCCGTCCTACCGCGAGGGAAGCGCGTCGGACCCTACCATCTATTTCGAAGACCCCGCCGTGAAAAAGGCCGTGGCCAAGGTCTGGGCCAAGGCGGAGGAGAAGCTGGCGGACCCCAAGTACCGCAGCGACACCTACACCAGCAACCCCGTCGCCAGGGCCGTCTATAACAACCTGGCTTCCACCCGCGTAAAGACCGCCATGGCCGCCAACGAGATCATGATGGGCTACCGCTACAACGGCGAGGACGACGTTAAAGCTTTTCAGAAAGATTTCGGAGTGAAGCTCACTCAGGCCCAGATCGCCGACATAGACCATTTCTATTCTGGCGCCTCTTATTCGGCCATCCCCGTGGTGGGCGCGGTGGGCGGCGTGTTCTTCTCCGTCGCCTACGACGGCGTTCTAGATATAGGCAAGGGCTGGATAAAGAGCGGCAACGGCCGCGTGAAGTACAACGTGCGGCAGGTGGGCGTGGATACCCAGGGTTGCGCTTTCGGCATGGCCCTTACCGGCACCGATATCGGCGAAGGCACGGCCAAGATGCTGCAGTAGCCGCCCGCGAACTTCAGCTGCTGACCGCCGGGAAATCCCGGCGGTTTATTTTTTTGCCCAATGTGCCCAGGCCGGCGCAGGCAAAGGGCGTGGGACCTTTGTCTGGCGCGGGTAGGCACACCGACTCTTACGCCGCGGCGCGCCGTGGAGTAGACTATACGGGTGGACGGACGGTCGGGAGGATGATTCGATGAAAAAAATGATCAGCGGCGCGGTTCTGACGGCTGTGATGTTCTCGGCGGCGGGCGTTTTCGCCCAGGAAGACAAGGGCATATACGGTACCGACGACAGGCAGGACTATTTCCAGGTTTCAGAAGCCCGCCGCAAACTGGCGGATTCCACGGTGTCCTTCTTCGAAGCGGCGGACGTAGCGCAGGACGGCCTGCTGTCCCTGGAGAATTTCGGCGAGAAAGCGCAGCTCTGCAAGAAAGAGCCCTTCCGTGAACAGCCCATTGGCGCTTTCTGCTCCGGTTCACTGGTGGCGCCGGACCTGGTGATGACCGCCGGCCACTGTGTGACGACCACCTTAGACTGTGCCAAGGCCAAGATGGTGTTCGGCTACGCCGTAAAGGAACAGGGCAAGAACCCTTCCCGCGTTGATCCCTCCGAAGTTTATACCTGTAAGGGCATAGTGGCGCGCGACCAGGACGACAAGGGCGCCGACTATGCCCTAATAAAGCTGGACCGCCCGGTGCCAAACCATGCGCCGCTTCCGGTTAACCGCAGCGGCGGCGTGGGCGAGGGGACCAAGCTGTTCGTGATCGGCCACCCGGTGGGCCTGCCTGTCAAGATAGCCAGCGGCGCCACGGTGCGCAATGTCTTCAACTATGCCGGTTACTTCACCGCCAATCTCGACACCTATGGCGGCAACTCCGGCAGCGCGGTTTTCAACGAGGAGACCGGGCTGATAGAGGGCATACTGGTGCGCGGCGGCACGGACTTCGAAGTGAAAGACCCGCTCTTTGGCCCCAAGTGCCGCGCCTCCGTTAAGGTAAGCGACGAAGGCGGCCGCGGCGAGGACGTGACCAGCGTCTCCCAGGTGCTCAATTACATCCCGCTGCCCGGCCAGCCCAGCCCCGAGGTGGCGCTCCCGGTAAACCCCGAGGTAACCTCTATGCTCGGCAACTGCAAGGACCCGGGCCCGGGTGCGAGCATAGCCGAACTGATGGCCTATGTCGACTGCCTGACCGCTCAGCTCAGCGCCGCCAAGCCGTAGCGCTCCGGGCGTCCCGCAAGACAGCGCAAAACCGCCGGATTTCCCGGCGGTTTTGTTTTGAGGGAGAGGTCCCGCTGAAAATAGGCGAGAAAGTACTTGATACGGGGGTAAAAACTTTGAATAATTGGGGATAACGTCCTTCGGGACGAGGAGAGAAATGACGACTAAAATTACACTTGTGCTTTCGATGTCGCTGAACGTGGTGCTTGGTCTCGCTATCCTGCAGACCAATAAGAGGCCTGTGTCCCTGGGTGATTTCAGGGACGCGGTGGCCTCCGCGCCCGCCGAAGTTCCGCCGCCGCCCGCGGCCGAAACCGCCCTGGTGGAAGTGACCCACGCGGCGCCCGTAGTGGAACAGCTGCCCCCGCCGCCCGCCGTCATAGTGGCCAACGACTGGGCCGCTTATAAGCAGGAGATGGCGGAAGATAAGGACGTGCTGGTAAGCAACATTTTCCGCTCCGATAAGAACGCCGAAAGGGCCATGAACGCGGCGGTGGACAGGCTGCAGGGCTCCGGGAAAGAGGTGCTTTTTTCCTGCCTCATGCCGGCTACCGGCGGCGGCGTGTTCTACCTGGTCCGGCTGGTCTCCAATACCCCGGAGATCCCCAGGATGACGTCCATGGCCGAGCTGGCCGCTAAGGAATATGTCAAGGAAGTGCAGTTCATAACGGACAGGACCGAAAAAGAAGTCTGGGGTTCTATCTAAAAAAGACCGCCAGCAGGTCGCGAACCGCCGGGCCCTCCCGGCGGTTTTGTTTTGGGCTGGGACAAAGGGCCCAGGCCGGGGGCGCCATTTTTCAGCGGGATAGCGGGTCTTTCTGCTCTATGTATCCCTGAAGGGTTCGGCTAGAATATCTTATATATTCCGCTCCGGGAGGCCGGGGCTTAGGGGTACGTTAATGAAAAAAACATTCCGTGCGGTGTCGTTGGTTCCCTCTCTTCTGATAGCCTCGGGCGTGGTTTTCGCCTCAAACGGGTCTGTCATGCAACTGTCGGATGTCAGCGACAGTGTTAAGGAAATAATGCAGGAGCAGAAGGACTTCGAAGGGAAGCCGCTGCCTCCTGGCGTGCATCCGGGCCAGCCCGGGCACCCCGAACATCCGCCCAAGCCGGACCATCCCGGCCAGCCGCCGCAGCCCCCCAAGCCGCCGCAGCCTCCTCAGCCCCCGCAGCCGCCCCAGCCGCCGGCTCCGGTGGACACTACCCACGCTTATAACGCCGGCCTGCGTGACGGCCATGAAAGAGGCGCCAGGGAAGGCCGCCGCGAAGGTTATTCCGACGGCATCAACGAAGGCGAACGGGAAGGCCGCCGCAAAGGCACCGACGACGGCAACAGGGCCGGCAGGGAAGCCGGCTACCGCGACGGTTACGGCGTGGACCAGTCCATGGGAACGCAGAACGGCAGCTCGGCCGGCCAGACCGCCGGCGTGAACAGCGGCACCGAAGCCGGCAAGCGCCGCTGCTACGACGAAGGTTATACCAGCGGCTACAACACCTCCTACGAAGAGGCCAGGAAACAGGGCCTGCAGGACGCAGCTTCCTACAGCGCCGGCTACGCCAGGGGGCAGGCAGACGCGGCTACCATAGAGGCCGGCAACGGCCAGAAGGCCGGCTACCAGGCCGGGTTCAGCCAGCGTGAGACCGAACTCGAGAGCGCTTCCTTCGACATGAAGGCCCTGGGCGGCGTCCTGACGAAGGGCGTGCCCGGAGTGAAACTGGACCTTAATATAACGGAAGCCCGTTACGGTTACGCTACCCCGGAAGAGCGCCAGGCCTACGACCGCGGCTATAAGGAAGGCTACCAGCGCGGCTACCGCCGGGCTTACGAAGACGCCAAGCGGGAAGGCTACAACGAAAGGTTCACCATGGCCTACAGGCGGGCCTACGACTCGCAGTATTCCATAAGCTACCGCAACGGCTACGCCGAAGGGAAAACGGCGGGGTACCAGGCGGCTTACAACTCGGCTTACAACTCGGCCTATTCCCACTACTATGAGGAATACAGCCGCAGGGAATACGCCGACCAGCGCGCCCTGGGCCTGAGCAACGGCCGGGCCACCGGCAAGAAAGAAGGCTTCGAGGCAGGCTGCGCCGAAAATAACAAGCGCGGCTACGACGACGGCTACCAGAAAACCGCCGCCGAGGTGTACCCCGCCGCCTTCGAGGCCGGCAAGCAGGCCGGCATAGCGGCCGCGGACAAGCATTACCGCGAGAACGCGGTGCTCAAGGTCGCGGACATAGCGTTCTACGACGAGAACGGCGACGGCAAGTTCGAGGCGAACGAGAACGTGATGCTGAAGGCCGAAGTGCGGAACTTCGGGTTCAAGGGTTCGGAAGCCGTGGCCGTAACCGTCAAGAGCGAGCACGGGGAGATCCTCCTGGTGCCCGACCTGAAGACCGCCGGCGTGAGCGGCCGGACCAGGATCGCGGTGAACCTTAACATCGGCAAGCTCTACGACGTGGTGGCTCCCGACGCGGACGCCCTGAACGTGAAGTTCACTGAAAGGGGCGTGACGGTTGGCGAGCGCCGCCAGCTCTACACCAGGACCAACCCCAATAAGGTCGGCACCGTGGAGAAGGACGACACCCCGGTCAGGAAGAATTCCAACGTGTTCTCCAGCACGCTGGCCAAGCTCAACAAGGGCGACAAGGTGATAATAATCGGCGAGAAGGACTATTACACCAAGGTGCGCAAGTCGGCCTTCGCCGGCGGCGAGTGGACCGAGGGGTATGTTTATACCGATAAGCTGACCGTGCAGTAAAGCGGCCAGTCACGCAGCGCAGAACCGCCGGGCCGTCCCGGCGGTTTTGTTTTGGTTTTAAATTACGGCGTACAGGACGGTCTCGCAGGCCACGGGCTGGTGTTGGCGCAGGTAGAAGCGGTACTCCGGGACCAGCGACTTTATGAACAGGGGGAGCTCGAAGAGGTCGCCGGGCCGGTGATAGACGCAGACCGCGAGCTTGGGGCGGTTGCGCTTTATGGTGGCGGCGGCGCCCTTGAGGGCCTCCAGTTCCGCGCCTTCCACGTCCAGCTTTATGAAAGTGGCGTCGGGGGCCAGGCGGTCCACCGTGTCCGCTTCCACGGAAACTTCGCCGGCCCCGGAGACGGCCGAGGCGGAAGTGCCGTGCCACACGGCGAAGGGCAGCGTGGCGGGCGCGCTCCACAGGCCTTTGTTGTGCACGGTTACGCCGCGCAGGCCGCGGGCCGCCACCGTGGCCGCCAGTTTGGCGGCGTTGGCGGTTTCCGGCTCGAAGGCGCAGGCGCGGGCGCATTTGCCGCCGGTGAGGCGCATGAAAGTGAGCAAAGTGTCGCCGGTATAGGCTCCGCCGTCCACGAACACTTCGCTGTCGGACAGCTGGATTATCCCTTTGGGGAAATACTGCTCCTTGCGGCTTATGTCAGCGAGCGCTTCGGCGTTGCCGCCCAGCTTGGCGTCGAGAAAAGCCAGAAAAGTTTCGCGCGACAGGCTGTCGGCCAGCAGGTCATAGGCGGCGCCGAAACGCGCCTTGTTGGTTTCGAACCAGGCGCGGTCGAAGGTGTTGCCCAGCAGCTCGCCCATCACGTCGAAGAAATAGACCCCGCCCACCCGGGCGCGGTCCAGGCGGGCCAGCTTCTCCCGGGCCAGCGGGGCGTTGGCGAAAGCTATTACGATATTGAATTTCTCGAACCGGCCGTTGACCTCCGCGAAACTGACGGCTTGCCCGGAGGTGGTGAAGCCGGCGTCGGTAAAGACGGCGGCGGCGGTGAGGCCGCGGCGCCCGAGGTATTCGCGCAGGTAAGGCGCGTACCAGCCGTCGCCGTAGAGCACCAGCGGCAGATCGTCGGCCTTCAGCCGCTGTATATCCTCCGCCGCCCTGCCGGGGCCGGCGCCGAGTTTGTCCCAGAGCGCGTCCATAGCCTTATTTTAACAAACCGCCTGGGCCGGCGGGGGCCTCACTGAGGTTTTGTTTGGTAGAATAGTCTGAAAGGGAATATGGTCAACCTCATAGAAACTAAAAAACGATCGCACGGCCTGCTGCTGGCGGGCATTGCGGTGCTTACGCTGGTGCTGCTCCTGGGGATCAAGTTCTTCATGAGCGACGACACAGCCTCCGCGCCGGAACAGCCGGCCGCCAGGGAACAGCTTTTCAAGGAGCCCGAGGCGCCCCAGGGCCTTAACCCGGCCCTGCGGCCCCAGAGCGCGGCCAACAGCGGGCTGGACATGTTCAGCAAGACCAACGCCGGGTATTACGGGGAAGAGGAGTCCACGGCGCCGGCGGTAGCGCAGGGCGCGGCGGCCCCCGAAGTGCGCAAGTCAACCGCGGCCGCTGCGCGCAGGGCACCGGCGAAGGCCCGGGCCAAGGGCACCGTTATTCCCCGCATGAAATCCACCTCTTTCGGGGGTGTTTCGCCCACCAACGTGACGCCGGGCGGCGCGGGGCAGACTATGCCCGACATATCCGGCATATTGAAACAGGCGCAGCAGCGGCCCGGCGGCGGCGAATAAGCCGCGCCTGGAAGCGCAAAACCGCCGGGCTTGCCCGGCGGTTTTGTTTTGGGCCGGGGCTAGAGGGTGTTCTGCCAGGGGCCCGCGTTGGTGACGTTCTTGAATCCCATTGCCTTCAGCATGCCCACGGCCACGCCGCTGCGGGCGCCGGAAGCGCAGCAGAGAATTACCGGCTTGTCCTTGTCCAGCTTCTTCGCCCGGGCGGGCAATTCGTCCAGCGGGATATTCAGGCTGCCAGGCCGGTTGCAGGCGGCGAACTCGGCAGGGGTGCGCACGTCCACGAAGACGGCCCCCGCCGCGGCCAGTCCCGGCAGTTTTTTCCTGGCGGCCTTGAAACGGAAATAGCGGAACAGCAGGAAGGCGGCTGCGCCCGCCGGCAGCAGGTAAGGCTGAATTGTCTCGAAGTTCATGTTCTAAGGTCCTTTCGAGGCCGCTTTTGCCTCTTCCAGTTAGACGCGCCTGAGCCTCTGAAAGTTTCACCCCCGGCCGGTTTGGTAGAATTTCTAAGTAGGCACTTATGATCAAAAAGACGGAATCGACGAAGGCCGCAGCGCCCGCCCACCGGGAGGAATGCTACTCCTGCCGGCGGGCAAAGAAGAACTGCCTGTGCGGCGGGGCGAAGCCCTTCGCCACCAGGACGCGCTTTGTGATCCTCATGCACACCAAAGAGGCGCACAAACAGAGAACCGGCACGGCCCGGCTCACGAGGATGTGCCTGGCGAACGCCGAACTAATAGTAGGCACCGATTTTACGGACCATGAACGCGTGAACGCCCTGATCCAGGACCCGGCTTACAGCCCGTTCGTGCTGTACCCCGGGCCCCGGGCCGTGAATTTTGGCGGCCTGGCCGAAGGTTTACGTAGGGAGGGGAAGATCCCGCTGGTCTTCGTGATAGACGGCACCTGGCGCGGCGCCCAGCGGGTGTTGCGGAAAAGCCGCAACGTCAGCGCCCTGCCGCGGCTTTCCTTTTCAGGCAGTTATACCTCGCAGTTCAAGATCAAGAAGCAGCCGCAGCCGCATTGCGTCTCCACCATAGAGGCCGTCTATTACCTGTGCAAGGAAGCCCAGGCCGCCGGCTACGAGGACCTGGCCGGGCAGGAGGAGAACCTTATGGACATATTCAGGCAGCTGGTAGACACGCAGCTAAACTACCAGCGCGGTAAAAGACGGCGGCGGGAAGAGAACGCGCCGGCGCAGGGTGAATAAGTTTGAAAAGGAATTGATGGGAATTTGAGGATTTTCGTAACCGCCGTTCAATAGACTATTCCTGCGGTACCGCTCGCTTCTGGAGGGATCATGAAAAACACTATTTGCTGTTTCGCGCTGATTTCGCTGTTGGCCGCGCCGGGCGCGGCCGGGGACTGCGGCTGCGCCGCCGAGGCGCAGGCCCTTACGGACGCGCTGGAGGCCAAGGTGCAGACGAAGGTGCTGGACCCCCTGTTAGGCCGCGGCGCGGCCTACGCCCTGCTGGAACTGAAGGCGCAGGTGGACAGCAGCCGCGAAGAGCACGGCCGATCCGGTACGGGCGAGGCCCATACCCTGCTGCCCGTGGAAAGCCCCGCCAAGGGCGGGAGTAAGACGCAGAATCAGAAAGCCGTGCAGAGCAAGAACAGCTCCGAAGAAAAGACCGTGCTGAAGCTCGCGCCGGCGGCCATGAAACTGCGCGTGCTCCACGACTCCGCGCTGACGCCGGAGAAGCTCAAGGCGGCGCGCGAAGCGCTGCTGGCGCTGTTCCCCGGCGTCTTAAAGCCGGAGGACATCGCCTTCGTCCCGGCCGAATTCGCCAAGCCGGCTCCGTAGCGTTACTTGTATTTTATCTGCAGGTACAGGATGATGAACGGCAGCAATAGGGACCCCGCCACCTGGGTTATCATTTTGGTTTCGAAAGGAAAGAGGCGGATCTCTTCCAGCTTGGCCCGCTCCGCCTGGAGCAGCTGCAGCAGGTCCTTGCTTTCCGGTGCGGGCCTTTTCATATAGTCGGCGAGACGTCCCTTATATTCGGCCTCATGTTCCTTAAGCAGGCGGAATTTGTTCTCTTCTATGTGATCCCGGATCCAGATTATGGGCACTATGAAAGCCAGCGCTATGATTATGGCGATGGCGATGAACATGGCGTAGCCGGGCAGTTTGAAGATACCCGGCAGTTCCCTGGATTCAAGGATGAGGGGGAACAGCAGCGAGCCGGAGGAGGCCACCAGGGCGTTGACCACGGCCAGGGTGCCGAGCGGCCTGAACCCCATGAAGAGGTCCGGGTGATAGGGGTCTGGCTTGAATAATTTCGCGTGCAGCAATTTGTCCACGAGGCCGTAAAAAGAGACCACGCAGGCCGCGCCATAGCCGCCCACTAAACCGAATATTACGAACAAAAGAGAACCCCATACGCACAGCCAAAGCGACTGGTGTGCGGCGTAGTAGGCGGGAAAGAAGACGTACCAGCCTAAGGCCGCCATTGCGACCCCGTAAACCCAGAAAGAGGGATTGTTGAGATGAGAGTGGGAGGTCTTCAACAGTTCCAGCTTTTTCTGCTTGTCCGGAATTATTTCGTCCAGGGCCTCGAACGTCTTGTTTATCTTTACATGTCCGAAGTAAAGCATGGGGAGAGAGGCGTAGGACCAGATAAGAGCCAGCCACATGCCGAGAGAAATTTTCCCCAGGGTCCCCTCGAGGTGAAAGCCTACCAGGCCGACCAACATGAAGATGAGCGGCAGGAGGAGCAGGCTGTGCAGCGGGAACTTCTTTAAAGGCGGAGTTTCCCAAAGGGTGTATCTTATCGGGAAGGCGAGGTCTTCTTTGTGTATTTCGGGCGGGAGGAACATGGCTTGGCTCCTGTTCTGACTTGGTCTGCCTGTATGATAGCAAAATCTCCCTTGGCAGCCGCGGCTGCCAGAGCGGGCCGTATGCTCATATTTCCCGACCTGGTTTAAGGAGGATATTTTGTATATTTAGGCTATGGACGCCCTTGTTAAACTGCTGCTTCTTCTGGCCGCCGCGCTGTTGCTTTATTTTTGCGTGCTCTACCTGTTCAGGAACGGGCCGAGGCTGGAGGGAACGGGCGCGGCCCCGGCCGACGAAGCGGCCACCAAACTCCTGGCCGGGAAAAAACTCAAGGTGCGGCTGGCCTTCGGCTACGCCGCGCTGGCGCTGCTGGCTCACCGTGCCGCCGTCACCTATATGCTGCTGTCCATGAATTTCGCCAACAGGGATGAACAGGCTTTTTTCGGGATGTCCTGGTGGTTCCTGGACCCGCTGGCCGGCTTTCCTATCATCATAGGCACCATGCCTTTCGTGAAAGATATGCCCCTGCAGCGGTTCATCCACGGTTATTACGTGCCGCTCGCCGTCATAATTTACGGCGCCATTATTTACGGGCTGTGGCGGCTGAGCCGCCACGCCTTTGCCGCGCCCGCCGCGCTGGCCGGAGCCGGACGGGGGGAAAATGCCTGAACAGAAGACGACGACCGCGCTGGTGACGGCGGAGCAGAGGGGCCTTTACTCCGTAATGGCCGCCGGCAGGGAGATCCCGGCGGTCACGGCCGGGCGGCTGGCCGGGGAGGCCGTGTCGCGGCTGGACCTGCCGGTGGTGGGCGACGAGGCCGAGGTGTCGCTGCATGACAACGGGGAGAAGGCCGTGATCCACGGCCTGCTGCCGCGGCGCTCCCTGCTGCTGCGCAAGGGGCCGGGCGACGCCGGCGGCGCGCAGCCGCTGGCGGCCAACATAGACAAGGTTTTTATAGTGATGGGGCTGGACGGCAACTACAACATAGCCCGCCTGGAGCGCCTGCTGACGGCCGCCTGGGACAGCGGGGCCCTGCCGGTGGTGGCGCTCACCAAGAAGGACCTGTGCCCGCCGGAGGAACTGGCCGCGCGGCTCGACGCCGTGACGCTGGCCGCGCCTGGCGCGCGGGTGCTGTGCCTGTCTTCGCTGTCCGGCGAGGGAGTGGCGGAGGTGGAGGCGGAACTGGCCGGCGGGGCGCGCTGCTGTTTCCTGGGGTCCTCGGGCGCGGGCAAGAGCACGCTGCTCAACCGCCTGGCCGGGCGTGAGGCGGCCCAGACCGGCGAGGTGCGCGAGAGCGACGCCCGCGGCCGGCATACCACCACGGCGCGCCAGCTTTACTTCCTTCCCTGCGGCGGGCAGGTGATAGACACGCCGGGAGTCAGGGAGTTCGGCGTGGCTTACGCGGGCGACGGGCTGGAGACTTCTTTCGCGGATATAAGCGCGCTGGCCGCGGATTGCCGGTTCAAGGACTGTTCGCATTCCGGCGAACCGGGCTGCGCGGTGGCCGCCGCCGTGGAGACCGGCGCGCTGCTCCCGCAGCGGCTTAAAAGCTATCACAAGCTGCGCCGCGAGACCGAGCGGCACGAGCTGGATACCGACCTGAAGAAACGTATAGAGGCCAAGCGGAAACAGAAGAGCTTCGGCCGGATGGTGCGCGACATCGGCGAGGACAAGCGCCGCCTGCGCGGCGGCTGAAGGCCGGACCGGCCGCTCCGAGAAAGGCGGCGTGTTTTGGTATCATGTGTGGAGGGGGTTATCCTATGACCGGAGCGGCGCCGGTGCTTGTCGTGGACGACGACAAGGACATTCGTGAATTGATCTGTTCTTCCCTGGCCGGGGAAGGTTATAAGACCGCCTTTGCCGGCAACGGTAAGGAGGCGCTGGCCTATCTCAGGAGTTCCGCTCCGCGGCCGGGACTTATACTGCTGGACCTGATGATGCCGGAAATGTCGGGCTGGGAATTCCGTAAACTGCAGCAGGAGGATCCGGCCATCTCCGGCATACCGGTGGCGATAATTACCGGGGTGCCCGGAGTTGAGGGGAAGGCCGCTTCCATAGGCGTGGTGGACGTGCTCTACAAGCCGTCGCGCGTGGAGGCGCTCTCCGCGTTGGTCTCGCGCTTATGTAAGTAAGCCGCAGGGCGCGTTCCGCCGCCGGGTTTTCCCGGCGGTTTTTTTATTTGACGGGGATTTGATTATTTTTTGGGGTTGCCTTGACGCCGGGCTGTTAAACTATCCTCGTGACAAGCTCAACGGAGGCGGTATGATAAAACAACTTCTGGTGCTCATCCTAATAACGGAATCCCTGTACCTCAGCGAAGGCCTGCAGGGGCTGCTGCCTTTCCTGAACGCGGAGGCGGTGGTGCTGGTGTTCGGCGGGACCTTCCTGCTGAGCTGGGCCGTTTACCCGTTCAGGGAACTCGTGCGGCCTTCGGGGCCGGCCGCGCTGCAGTTCGCCGCGCGCTGCGCCGTAGGCATGGGCGTGCTGACCACGGCGCTGTCGCTGATGCTGGTGCTCTGGTTCCCCGCCGGGGACGTGCCGGATTTTTACCGGCGGCTGGCGCTCTCCCTGGGCGGGATATTCTACGGCTTCCTGCTGGCCAAGGTGATCCTTAACCCCATGGCCGCGCGCATAAGCAAGGCGAAGTAGGCCCGCGGCCGGGTTTTTAGGGCTTACCTATAAAGCCCAGCCGCCGGTGGGCCCTTTTGCCCTTACGGGCGGCCTCGTTTTTCTGCATAATATTATCATGAGAAAATTAAAGCTCCCCCTGCTTATCTCCGCGCTGCTGCTCTCCGGCCTTGGCCCGCTCTTCGCCGCCTCCAAAACCCCGGCCTATGATTTTCTTTCCGGTCTGGCCTATGTGCCGGCCTTGGAACTGGCGGTCTCCACTCCCGCCGCGGTGGCCGCCGGCGACAGCAGGTACGACAATCCGCCCTGCAAGCCCAGCCCGGCCATACTGCCCGGCAAAACTTTCTCGCCCAGGGTCAGCGACGCCCGCCGCGAGCGGGCCATTAAGGACCTGCTGGCCAGGATAGCCGTCTGCGAACGGATGCCCTACGACAACGACGGCAACGTGCACAGCAAGCCGCACGCGGGCCTGCCCGCCAAGCCGGCCGGCTATTACCTGGAGTACACGCTCATAGTTCCCAACCGCCCCACCGGCGCCAAAGCCGAGCCGGTAGTGATAGGCGGCGTCACCTATATGACCGGCGCCGTGTTGAGCCCCCGCGGGCCCGAGCGCCTGATGATAGGCGGCCACCGCGAGGTGTATTACACCCCCGACCATTACACCACCTTCGTTTACCTGGACATAGTGCGCTAGGCCCATGACCAGGCAGGACGAGCAGGCGGCGCAGGACTTCCCGCGGATGCAGATCCTCGGTGTGCTGGAGTCCTGCTTCAAGGAAAAATTCGGTACGCCGCGCCAGCCGCACCTGGCGCCCGGCTCCACGGCCAGGCTGCGCGTCCACCCGCGCTACAGCCCGGGGCATTCCCTGGCCGGCCTGGCCAACTTCAGCCATGTCTGGCTGCTCTCCTGGTTCCATCTCAATACCAACAAGACCTTCCACCCCAAGATCCACCCGCCGCGCATGAAGGGCGGCAAGATAGGGGTGTTCGCCTCGCGCTCGCCGCACCGGCCCAATCCCATAGGGCTGTCGCTGGCCAGGCTGGAGAAAGTGGAAGGGGACACTCTTCACCTTTCCGGCATAGACCTCATTGACGGCACACCCATCCTGGACGTGAAGCCCTACCTGCATTTCAGCGACTCCGCGCCGGCCCCGCAGGCCGGCTGGGTGCCGGACCACGCTTTTCCGGAACTTGAGGTGGAGGTGTCGGCGCGCGCGGCCAAAGACCTGGAGCGCTGCGCCGGGGCGGAAAACCTGCGCGCGCTGATAATCGACGTGCTCGGGCACGACCCGCGCAACAGGCGCGACGCCACCCAGATGAAAGAGGGGGCGGACCTGGAATTCTTCATCTGCGACAGGGAAGTCCATTTCAGCGTGACCGGCAATAAGGCGACGGTGACGCGGGTGGCAGCGGCCGGCAAGTTCGAGAAGAAATTCCGCCGCAAGAAGCCCGGGGCGCCGGGCCGCTGAAATTTTTAAGCGGGGGAAAAAGGAAACCGCCGGGAGGGCCCGGCGGTTCTCTTTGCCCGGAAGGGGCGCTTACCAGGAGTGGCCGTTGAGCAGCGTCCCGAACGACGGAGCCAGCTCTTCGGCGACTTCGAAGGGCCTGGCGGCGGGCGGCAGCAGTTCCGCGGCGTTGGCCGGCTTGTACCAGCAGAGCGGGCGGTAGCCGCCGGGGAAACCGGCGGAGCGGGTGCAGGTGCCGACCGTCGGGTCCTTTTCGCTGAGGGCGGCCCCTACCGGCTGGGCGCACAGCGACCCCTGCAGGTAGGTGTCCATGCGGCACTGAGTGGGGGGATGCGTGGCCAGCATGGTGGTCTGGACTTTGGTGTCTGGCGTGTCGAAGCGGGGGGTGACGGTCTCGTTGCGCAGGGCCTTGAACAGGTAGGCCACGGATTTGCCGGCCATGGCGCCCCTGAAGCAGATCGCCTGGTCTTCGGCTTTGGGGAAAGCCGCCTGGCAGGCGTTTTCCGCGACTTCGTCTCCGGCGGACATGTGCGTGAAATCTTTGGTGTCGCCGTCCGCAAAAACCATTCGCAGGCATTTAAGGTTGGCGTAGTAGTCGCTCTGGCCTTCGTTGGAGGCCCAGGGGTTCCAGCCGCCGATCTTGGGCGCGCCGCCCAGGTGGTGGCCGAGCTCGTGGCAGGCTACCAGGGCGAAGCCGTCCATGGTGACGGTCTCGTGGCGGGCCAGGCCGCCGTACATGTTGAGGATGTAGGTCTTGCCGCTCTGCTGGGCCGAGGCGTTGACGGTGGCATCGGTCCACTTGCGGTTGATCTGCAGCACGCCGCCCCTGGCGGCCACTATGGGTTTGTAGATCTTCTCTATGGTGTTGAGGACTTTGTTGAACTGCGCTTCCACTATGCCCTTGGCCATGGGCGAGTCCACGGGGATGGAGAGGTCATTGGGCGGCAGGAAGGTGGCCTGGCCGGATGCGGAGGAAGCAATAGGCGAGCCCAGTAAGAGGGCGGACACGGCGAACAGCAGCAAGTTTCGTTTCATCGGTTCTTTCCTTAAGTGTGCGGAGTATGACTTTCGTCAATATTTAAGGTATTATAACCTTAGATAAGCCGCTTTTGCAAAATAAAAAATATCCGCAGAGGTTTTTGGAGAATTTATGCGCTTCATGAAACTGTCCCTGGTTGCCGGCCTGCTGGCCTGCGGTTTCGGTCCGGTGAACGCCGGCTACACGCCGGACTTTAACGGAGGCGTGGACGTGAAAGCGGCCGTGCAGGCGGCCATAGAGGCCGCGGCTTCCGCCGGCGGCCTGCTGCCCGAACCCGGGCGCCCCGAAAGTGCCGGCCGGGTGTGGATAAGCATGGAGCGCGGCGACGTGTCCGCGCTGGACGGAGCCCTGTTCAAGCGCGCCCCGGTGGCGCAGAACAAGCGCCTGGCGGTTTACGAATTCGAGACCGACGAGCTGGACCAGCTGTCGGACGGCATGTACAGGACCTTCGCGCGGGCCCCGGGCTTTTTCGCGCACGACACCCTTGAGGGGGCGCTGGAAGACCTGCAGGCCGCGCCGCAGCCGCCGGCGCGCGCCTACACGCTGGACCAGGCCGCGCGCGTAAAGGAACTGGCCGCCCTGCCCCGGGAAGAGGGCATCTCCGCCGCCATCAGGGCGCTCGCCGCTTTCAAGAACCGCGGTTACCGCTACGCCACCGGCGTGGACGCCTCCAAGTGGTTGCAGAAGGAATGGGTCAGGCTCGCCGAGAACCGGCCTTACGTTTCCGTGGCCCCTTTCAAGCACGCCGCCTTCCCGCAGGAGTCGGTGATCCTCACCGTGCTGGGCTCGGCCGAGCCGGAAAAGGTGGTGGTGCTGGGCGGACATCTGGACTCGGTGGCCGGCTACGGCGATAACCCCGCCCCCGGCGCCGACGACAACGCCTCGGGCGCCGCCGTGACGCAGGAGATAGCCCGCGCCCTGCTCGAGGGCGGCTACCGCCCGGCCAAGACCATAAAGTTCATAGCTTTCGCCGCCGAGGAAGCCGGCCTGCGCGGCTCGGGCGAGATCGCCGCCGCCTTCAAGAAGGCCGGGGTGCGGGTGGAGGGCATGCTCAACCTGGACATGACCAACTACAAGGGTTCCGAGCGGGACATCTATTTCGTTTCCGACAACAGCAGCCCGGAGCAGAACGCCTTCCTGGGCCGGCTCATAGACGCCTACCTGCCCTATACCTGGGGCACGCTGAAGTGCGGCTACGGCTGCTCCGACCACGCCTCGTGGACCAAGAACGGCTACCCGGCGTCCTACTCGTTCGAATCCACCTTCGAACAGCACAACCCTTTCATTCACAAGGCCACGGATACGCTCGACAAGTGCGGCGGCAACGCCGCGCACGCGCTCAAGTTCGCGCGCCTGGGCGTAGCCTACGCGGTGGAACTGGCGAAGTAAAACGGCGGTTTTCTTTTGTAAAATTGAGGGGTAGGGAGAGGGACGATTTAAAGTATCCGGGGGGAAAGCAAGATGCCTGCCATACTGATGATAGACGACGACGCCGATTTCAGCGCGCTCGTTTCCGCGCAGTTCACCAAACTCGGCTACACGGTGGGCCTGGCCGCCAACGGCAAAGAAGGCCTGGCCAAGGCCGCGGCCTTCAAACCGGACGTCATCTTCCTGGACATCATGATGCCGGAGATGAACGGCGTGGAAGTCCTGAGGGAACTACAGGCGGGGGACGAGACCGCGGAAGTGCCGGTAATAGTCATGAGCGGCAAGTATTTCGACCAGGGCATGCTGGACCTGTTCAGGCAGGAGCGGAACTTCCGCGAATTCCTGCCCAAACCGGTCAGCCTGGCCCAGCTGGAGCTGAAGGTGTCCTCTTTATTGAAGAAGTAGCGCCTGCCGCGCCGCCGCGAAACCGCCGGGGTCTCCCGGCGGTTCTTTTTTTGGGGGAATAAAAAACCGCCGCCCTTTTCAGAGCGGCGGTTCAAGACCGTTAAAGGATCTTAATTACCAGCGGTTGCCGCCGCCGTAACCGCCGCGGCCGCCGCCGCGATCACCACCACGGCCGCCGCCGCCGGAGCTGCGGGCTTCCATGGGGCGGGCTTCGTTGATGGTCAGTTTGCGGCCGCCGAAGTCGGTGCCGTTAAGCTTTTCCATCGCCGTCGCGGCTTCCGCGTCGTTCGGCATCTCGATGAAGCCGAAACCGCGGGACTGGCCGGACTCCCGGTCGGTGATCAGCTTGGCGCTGGTAACCTGGCCGTAGGTAGCGAACAGGGCGTTCATTTCCTGCTCGGTGGTGCTGAAGGGCAGACCGCCCACGTATATTCTCTTGCTCATTGTGTTATTCTCCTAGCAACTGTATTTACCTGACTCATCTTCTTCGCTCTATCTTTTCCTTAAGTGTTGCTCGGTAGAATAGGCTTCAAAAAGAGTTCTGGTTTAACTGCACCTATAGTATGACATTAATCCGGAAATATAGATATAGGCCATATGGCCCGATCTTCGCAGGTCCCCCCCTGGGGGTCTTTCTTCCTGAACCCTTCCGCTTTTTGTAGAATTGGGAAATAAGGATGGTGGAGGGAAAAATGAACAGGAAACTTCTTATGGCTTTCGCGGTACTGGCCGGCCTGGCCGTGGGCGCCGGCGCGGCCACCATGCGGGTGAACGGCAAGCCGGCCCAGATGATGTGGGAGGCGCTCAACCTTATGGCCAAGTTCGAGGACCTGCCGCTGCACCAGGTGGACGGCGCCTCCGACACCCTGGAGGTCAGCCGCCTGGCCTGCGCCTCCGAAATGTACGACGCCTGCTCCTTCTTCGTGAAGGTGAACGGCGCCGAGAAAATGATAGTGCACACCGACGCGGCCGGCAAGATCATAGACGCCCTCTATGAGAACGGCATTTACCCCAGCGAGGACGATCCCAGCCTGTCGCAGTACGCCTCCTCCGTGGTCTGTACCAAGACCAACGGCGTTTACGACTGCGTGATCAAAGAATAAGGCGCCCGGAGGCCGGGCCTTTGCGGCCGGAGAGACCATGAGATACTGGACTTACATAAGCGGCGAGGTAAAAGGGCCTTTCGAGGCCGGGGCGCTCCGGCAGCAGCCCGGTTTCGAGCTGGCCTCCCTGGTCTGTCCCGAAAACCCCGACGGCAGCGCCGCTTCCGACTGGAAAGAAGCCTCCGGCTATCCCGATATCAAAGCCGCCCTCTCCGCGCCGGTCCTGCCTCCGCCGCCCAGGAAGCCGGTAGTGGAATCGCCTCTGGCCATGACCATGCGCGGCACGCTGATCTCCGACCCGGTGGTGGACGGCAAGGTGATAGAGTCGCCCGCCCCCGCGCTGGCGCCGCTGCAGGCGCCTCCGCCGCCCGTGCCCGCGGCGGAGCCGGTGACCTTCGTTCAGCAGCTGGAACGCATGAACGCCAACCTTTCCGCCCTGGCCGTGGGGCAGGCCCAGCTGATGGAAAAACTGGGCCGCATGGAGAAAACGGTGACGGCCATGAAAACCATGTTGTTCCCGGAGCAGCCCAAGTAGCGCGCCGGCCGCCGCGGTTTGAGCGCATTTTGAGGCCCCAAGGGCCGCCGTAAAAGGTAAGATATCAATAGATTTCTTTAGGCAACAGGAGAAAGCGTGACTACAGACCAAAAGCCGCCTTCAAATACTCCCGACCCCGCCCTGATCTCCGGCGGCATGGGCGTGCGTATTTCCTGGTGGGTCATGTCCAGGATAGTGTCCATGATGGGCGGCCTGGGCGTGGTGTCCGGGACCGGCCTGGAGATAGTTTACCCGCGCCTGCTGCAGGACGGGGACCCGGGCGGCAACGTGCGCCGGGCCTTCACTGAGCTCGCCCGCCGCCAGCCGGCCCTCTCGGCCGACATCTGGGAAATTTTCAACAGCTACTATATAGAAGGCGGCCGGGCCCCCGGCACGCCTTACAAGTCCGTGCCTCCCTGCCGCCTGACGCGGGTGGAGAACTTCAAGCCCGGCCCCGACTCCTTCTGGGAACTGCCTAAGGAGATGCAGGTGCTGGTGATGGCCGCCAATTTCGCCGAGGTGTGGCTGGCCAAAGAGGGGCATGACAAGCCCGTCGGCATAAATTTCCTGCGCAAGGTGGAGCGGCCGCTGCCCTGGGCGCTCTACGGCGCCATGCTCGCCGGCGCGGCTTACGTGCTGGTGGGCGCCGGCAGCCCCGACGAGCTGCCCTCCATGATAGAGAAGCTTTCCCGGCACGAGCCCACGGAGATGTCCTTCAAGGTATACGGCACCCGCTCCGATTCCGGGTCCTTCTACGCCACCGTGCGGCCCGAGGAGCTGAAGATCTCCGGCGAGGCCCTGCCGGTCCCCAAGTTCCTCGCCATCGTTTCCTCCTTCGGCCTCGCCCAGGCGCTGGCCGCCGATCCCGCCACCAGGCCTTACGGTTTCGTGGTGGAAGGTTCCGAGGCGGGCGGCCACAGCGTGGCCCCGTCCAAGATGCGGTTCGCCCCCGACGGCAAGCCGCTGCTGGTCTACACAGAGCAGGATAAGGCCGACATAGGCGCCATAGCGAAACTCGGCCTGCCGTTCTGGCTGGCCGGTTCCTATTCCGGCCGCGGCAGCCTGGCGGCCGCCAGGGCCGCCGGCGCCTCCGGTATACAGTTCGGTACGCTGGCCGCCCTTTCCGGCCAGTCGGGCATGACCCCGGAACTGCGCTCGAAGGTCGTAAAAATGCTGGCCGCCGGCGAACTCAGGGTGGAGAACACCATGGTGTCGCCCACGGGCTTCCCGTTCAAGGTGGCCCAGGTGCCCGGCACCATTTCCGAAGAGGCCGTTTTCCAGGCCAGGCCGCGCCGCTGCGACATAGGCCTGCTGCAGGTCAACTATCTTACTCCCGACGGCAAGCTGGGCTACCGCTGTCCCGCCGAGCCGGTGGACAGGTTCGTGGCCAAGGGCGGGCGCGTGCAGAATACCGTGGGCCGCGGCTGCCTGTGCAACGCGCTGCTTTCGGCGGCCGGCTGCCCGCAGGTGTGCCCCGGCGGGTACGTGGAACCTCCCATCGTCACGCTCGGCGAGAACCTGGAGTCCGCCAAGGAACTGCTGGCGCAGCTGCCCCCCGGGCAGGAAACCTATACCATAGGTAAAGCCCTGAACTTCCTGCGCGGCGGGCCCCCGAAAACCGCCTGACCGGGCGGCGGGCGCGGGTATGAAGGATTATTCCGACCCCAGGATGCATACCGCCGAGCACCTGCTCAACAGGGCCATGGTGCGCCTGTTCGGCTGCGGCCGGGCCTTCAGTTCCCACATAGAGAAGAAAAAATCCAAATGCGATTACCGGTTCTCCCGGCCTTTGACGGCCGAAGAGACCGCGGAACTAGAACGCCTGGTCAACGGCGTGATCGCGGCGAACCTGCCGGTGCGCGAAGCTTTTTATTCCCGTGAGGAGGCGGCGGCCCTGGACCTGGCCCGCCTGCCCGAAGGGGCGGCCGGGGACCGGCTGCGCGTGATCCTGATAGGGGATTACGACGCCTGCCCGTGCATAGGACAGCACGCTGGAGCCACCGGGGAGCTGGGCGGGTTCAGGATAGTCTCCAGCAGTTTTGAGGACGGGGTGCTGAGGGTGAGGTTCAAACTGGCTTAAGAGAGGTTTTTCCGCCGTGACCGCCGGAGTCCCCGGCGGTTTTTTTATTCCTACAGCCCGTCGGGAACGGGCAGGCCGCGGCCGGCGCAGAACGCGCGCATGTCGGCGGGCAGGGGGGAGGAGAAGACGCGGCCCAGGCCGGCGGCCCGCATGTCCACCTCGGAGCAGTGCAGGGCCTGGCGCGGCAGCAGCAGTTTTTCTTCCAGGCCGGGGGTCCAGCCGGTGTCCAGGAATTCCAGGAACAGGCGCGGGTCGGGGCCGTAGATCTTGTCGCCTACCAGCGGCTTGCCCAGCCACTGGGCGTGCGCCCTGATCTGGTGCTTGCGGCCGGTCTCGGTGAAGACGCGGGCCAGCGTGAAGCCGCCGCCCGAGGCCAGCGGCACGAAATGGGTGACCGCCGCCTGGCCCTTGGGGCGCACGGCGGACTTGGCGGCCACCGGGCCGCTCTCGTCGGGGCCGAGCGGCTGGTTGACCGTCACCGGCTCCGGCAGCTCCCCGGTCATCACGGCGATGTAATTCTTGGCTATCTGCCGGGCCGCGGCGGCGGCCTGCAGTTTTCTGGCCATGGCGGGGGTCTTGGCGAACACGGTGAGGCCGCTGGTCTCGCGGTCCAGGCGGAAGACCAGGTGCGAGGCGCCCAGGCCCAGCTGCTCGCGCACGGCACCGGCCAGGCTCGACCAGGGACCGGCCTTGGACGGGTGGCAGACCACGCCGCCCGGTTTGTCCACGATGAGGACGTTCTCGTCGTTGTGGAGCGTCCAGCCCGCGAGTTCCGCGGGGGTTATCAGGCGCGCATAAAGGGCGCCGTTTTTAGACGGAGTGACCGAAGGTTCTTTGGCCGTACCCATAGTTGTTCCTCTTAGAAAGCGGCTCACGCACAGCTCCCGCTCATTATATCAACATATGGGCGCTCCGCGTAATTTGATATATTTTGATATCGCGAGGTAAGGGGAGAACCATGATGAAAGCTTATTTTAAAGAATCCTGGCGGCTCATAGGCCGGTCCAAAAAAGAAGCGGCTTTTTTCGCCGCGGCTTCGGTGCTGGCCTCCTTGATATACCCGCAGGTCTGCGCTTTCCTGGGGCTGGAAGGGGCGTACTCCGGCGACGCCGGCATAAAGACGCAGCGGCTGCTGGGCGCGGCCGCTTACCTGCCCGGCCTGATACTGACGGCGTGGTTCTCCGCCGGCCTGGCCGGCCGGTTGGTGATGGACGCGGTAAAAGGCGAGGCCGGGTCTATGGCGCTGTACGGCAACGGCTGGTTCCTGCGCAAGTTCGTCTGGGATCTCTTTTTCATGCTCCTGATGTGGGTGCCGGTGTGGTTCCTTTCGGTCGGGCCCAAGCTGGTGATAGGGTTGATCTCCTTTGCGTGGCTGCTGGGCGGCATCTTCCTGGCCGTGCGGTCCTCGCTCTGGATCAATATCAGCGTGGCCGAGAACACCGGGCTGTTGGAAGCCCTTAAGCGCAGTTTCACCATGTCCGCCGGGCGGGAATGGACCCTGTTGTTCATGGGCCTTATCCCGGTGGCGGCCGGCCGCATGCTGGGCTGGGCTTTCGGGAAAATGGCGGGTAGCGGGGAAGCCGCCGCTTACTACGCCAACGCGCTGTTCGAGGCTCCCGCCTCGCTGGCGGTGGCCGGCGCTTTCGCCGCGTTTTACGTCTCTTTGGTCTCAAGAACTGAGGCCGCCCCCCCTGCCATGAAATAACACGGGGGACGGTAACCGCGGCCGGACGCCGCCGGGGGGAAGCCCCGGCGGTTTTATTTTTTGGGGATCAGAACCAGGGGAGGCAGGGCACTTCGCGGGTGATGCAGTGTACGGCGCCGCCGAACTGGATGGCGTCGAAGGCGAAAACTTTCACCACCTTGAAGCCGAGCCCCTCGTAGACGGCGGCCCCTGCGTCGTCGCGGGCCTTGAGCGGCTGGGTGTAGGCGTACTTCCTGTCGTAATAGGTGGGCATGAAGATGGTGTTGTTCACCCGCAGGGAATTGGTGTAGCTGTAGATGCGCACGGCCTCTTCGCCGGGGATGACGGGCATCCAGATCATTTTAGTGCCGCGCAGGCGGGTGAGGATCTCTTTCTCCAGGGCGGGCCTGGCCCAGTCCTTGTTGTCCTTTATCACCTTCTCGCTCATGAAGATGCGGCCCTGCTCGTCGGCCATGAAGTTGCCGAACTCCAGCTTGACCCTGGACTTTTCCAGCGGCAGGCCGAAGCCTTTTGCCAGTTCGGCGGCGAAGGCCTCGGAAATGCGCCGTTCTCAAATAGAGCCGCACGGGTAAGCGCGGCGGCGGTATTCGGCCCACGCCGCCCTGGGCCCGATGGCCACGGTTTTTGATAGAATCGCTGGAGAGACATTTATGGACGAAAAGAATTCCGGAGAAAAAGACGGGCAAGAGCGGTCCCAAACCACGCTGCGGGCCGTGGGCCTGCTGCTGGGCGTGGCGGGCGTGATGGCGGGCATGGCCACTTTCAAAGAAGGCCGGCTGATAGGGCAGGGGCTGATGTCGGCAGGCGTGCTGTTGTGGCTGGCCGGGCACGGCTGGCGCAAAGGCTGGCGCTGGTTCCCGGCCGCGCCGCTGCTGGCGGCCCTGGCCGCGCTGGCCTTCACCGCCCACGGCTGCTTCCGGTCCCTGGGCCCGCGCTGAGCGGGGGGCTGGCGGGACGGCCGAACGTCTGCTAGGATATATATATGAAAATTTTAAAGACCTTCCTTGCTCTGACGGCGCTGGCCGCGGCTTACGCGGTCCTTTCGCCGCGTTCCGCGTCCATTCCCTCCGACCTGCGCGACGCGCCCGGCCCGTCGGGCGCTTTCGACGAACTGCCAGGCTCCGCCGGCGCGGCGGCCGCGCCTGAAGCCCTGCCCGAGCGGGCCGAACCCTCGGCCGGCAAATCAATTTACGGCGAGGATGACAGGCTGGAATATTTCGAGGCGCCGGCCGACAGGCGGGCGCTGGCGGATTCGGTGGTGTCCATGTGGAGCTCCCGCTGGGTGCGCCCGGAGCTGGGCAAGGCCAACCTGTTCGTGGTCTCGCTGAAGTCCGCCGCCGACCTCTGCCCGGGAGAAAGGTTCGCCGAACAGCCGGCGGGGGCCTTCTGCTCCGGCACGCTGGTGGGCCCGGACCTGGTAATGACGGCGGGCCACTGCATTACCGACGAGGCCAAGTGCGCGGACACCAAGTTCATCTTCGGCTTCGGCCTGAAGAAGGCGGGGGATTACCCCAGCTCGGTGCCGGAGAGCGAGGTTTACGGCTGCAAGCGCATAGTGAAAAGGGCGTTGACCACCAGCACGGTGGGGCTGCTCTATCACAATTTCGTCAACGGCGGGCCCGGTCCGGACTACGCGCTGATCCAGCTGGACCGTAAGGCGCAGAACCATAAGCCGCTGAGCGTCAACCGCGGCGGCGCCGCCGTGGGCACGCCGCTCTTCGTGATCGGCCACCCGGTGGGGCTGCCGGTCAAGGTGGCGGGCAACGCCCACGTGCGCGACACCGCGGCCAAGTATTTCTTCCTCGCCGACCTGGACACCTTCGGCGGCAATTCCGGCAGCGCGGTCTTCAACGCCCGCAATAACCGGATAGAAGGCATACTGGTGCGGGGCGGCAGGGATTTCATCCCGTCCCCGGCCGGCTGCAACATTCATTACGTGCTGCCCCAGGGCGGCGGCAAAGGCGAGTCCGTGACCAAGATAGAGGTCCTGGAGAAATATATCCCGTAGAAGAGACGCCTTCAGGGGCCTGAACGCCGCCGGGGAAACCCGGCGGCTTTTTTTATGCCGGGCCTTAGGGCCCGGGACCGGCTGGGCCCAAAGGGAAATTTTCTGTTGACTTGCGTCAATTGATTTTTGCACAATTCCCAGAAGCGGTAAAACCAAGCGAAGAGTTCAAGGAGCAGCGAATGATAAAGATGATCGTCGTCCTGGCCCTGGCCATAGCCCCGGTCGCGGCGAATGCGGCTAACGTAACTTTCGACAGCCATGGCGCGAGCCTGCTGTCCGCGGCGAAGGCGCTCGACGTGCCCGCCCAGGCCTACCCGGCCCCCGAGACCGATAACGGCTACGCGCTGTTCGGCTCCGAGAAGATAGTAGGCGGCGTGGAAGCCGTCAAGGGTGAATTCCCCTTCATAGTGTCCCTGCAGGCCGGCTCCTACGGCCACTTCTGCGGCGGCTCTCTGATAAAGAAGAACTGGGTGCTCACCGCGGCGCATTGCGTCGAGGGCGGCTACCTCAAGGGCGTGAACATCGGCCTGCACCACCAGAGCGACACCGCCGGCGTGGAGAAGTTCACCGTCACCCAGATCGTGAAGCACCCCAAGTGGAACAAGAACACCATGGACTACGACTTCGCGCTCGTTAAACTCTCCGGCGACTCCAAGTACGAGCCCATAGCGCTCAACGCCAGGGAACTCACCGGCAGCGTGGACTTCGTCACCGCCGGCTGGGGCACCACCAGCGAGGGCGGCAGTGTGTCCAAGATCCTCCTTAAAGTGTCCGTCCCCATGGTCTCCAAGGCGACCTGCGAGAAGGCCTACGACGGCATTACCAACAGCATGCTCTGCGCCGGCTACCCCCAGGGCGGCAAGGATTCCTGCCAGGGCGACAGCGGCGGCCCGCTGATCACCGGCACCGGCGCCAATCGCGTCCTCGCGGGCGTGGTGAGCTGGGGCGAAGGCTGCGCCCAGCCCAACAAGTACGGCGTGTACTCCAAGGTGAGCCTCGGGCTCCCCTGGATCAACGCCACCGCCAAGTAATCCAGGCGGCAAAAAAAGGGCCCGGCTTAACAGCCGGGCCCTTTTTTTTGTCCCCGCGGGGTTTATCTGGGGCAGGCGCCGGGGCAGAGGGTGTCAGCTGCGCGGTGTTTTTCTGCCTGGGCGAGCGTGGTGTCGTGCATGCTTGGCAATAAAATGACATTCCCGGCCGTTCAGTGGATATGCGAAAACACATATATCCGCTACTTTTTGTCCCACTGCTGGCTGCCGGTTGCGCCCATAACCAGCCGGCGCATTCCCCGGAGCGGGCATCCGCTTCGCTAGAGAGGTCTGCGGCACGGGAAGAGCTGCTGCGGGAGGCGGGCAAGAAGGCGGAGGCCGGGAAGGAGAAAGAGGACGACTTTATAGATGTGGACGATAAGCGCGGCCTGCTGAAGACCTGGCCTATGGTGCTATTCGTAGCCCTGGTCGCGGCCGCTTGCGGGGTCTTTTAAAGGATTGAAGAATAATATAAATATTGATATCATTGGGATATGAAGGTGAATTTCATTCTTTATGTGGGAGACCAGGCGAAAAGCCGGGATTTCTACGCTGCCGCCCTTGGGCTGGCTCCGCGGCTGGACGTGCCCGGCATGACAGAATTCGAACTGGCGCCCGGCTGCGTGCTGGGCCTGATGCCTGAAAAGGGCATAAAGCGCCTGCTGCCGGCCATGCCGGACCCGGTTGCCGGGGCCGGGATCCCCAGGGCGGAGGTCTACCTGACCGTGCCGGAGCCGGGCGCGAGCCACGCCAGGGCGCTGGCCGCGGGGGCCAGGGAATTGAGCCCTCTGGAACCCAGGGGGTGGGGGGATAAGGCGGCTTACAGCCTGGACCCGGACGGCCACGTGCTGGCCTTCGCGGCCCCCCTCTAGAAAACGCTTTACATAAAATGGCCCTTTTGTTATAATAATCCTGTAGTTAATCGCGGCAACGCCGCGGTTTCTTTGAAAAAGCAGTTTTTATTACGCTGTCGCGTTCGAAAGAATACGGACAGCGGCCCTATAGATGAAGCGGCCTTGATTCCCTTCACCTGCGGGCTTAATCATAGAAACTAAAAATATAGAAGTACCAGGACCGGAGCTGAAAAAGTTCCGGCGCGGTTTGTTCGTCTGTTTTCCGACCGCGGAGGCCCCGGCGTCACAGCCGGGCGTTTCCACGTCGGAGACGGCGTCTTAAGGAGCGGACTGACATGACAGAAGAAAACAAAGAGAACAAAGCCCCCGAGGCCAAGCCGGAAGCGCAGCAGCTTCCCGTGGTCCATAAATTTCTGATCGGCCAGAAGATGGGCATGACCCAGATCTTCGACGCCGCCGGCAACCTCCACGCCGCTACGGTCGTGAAGGCCGGCCCCTGCCGCGTGGCTTACACCCGCACCAAGGAAAAGGACGGCTACCAGGCCGTCTGCCTCGGCTTCGGCCACAAGAAAGAGCACCGCGCCAACGCCGCCGAGAAGGGTCTCGCCAAGAAACTTTCCTCCGCCCCGCTGCGCCATCTCCGCGAGTTCCGCGTGAACGACCTGAAGGGCGCGGCCGAAGGCCAGACCGCCAGCGTCGAACGCTTCACCGCGGGCGAGTGGGTGGACCTGCAGGGCGTCACCAAGGGCCACGGCTTCGCCGGCGGCATGAAACGCCACAACTTCAAGGGCGGTCCCGCCTCCCACGGCGCCTCCGACCGCGAGCGCGCTCCCGGTTCGCTGGGTTCCCGCCGCTCCCTGGGCCGCGTGCTTCCCGGCCAGCGCATGGCCGGCCACTGGGGCGTTGAGACCTGCTCCGTGCAGAAGGTGAAGGTGCTCAAGATCATCCCCGAAGAAAACCTGATACTGGTGAACAGCGGCATTCCCGGCGCCACCGGCAGCATGGTGTACATCACCCTTACCAACAAGAAGACCCCGAAACCGCCGGCTCCCCCTTCAGGCAAGAAGGCGAAGAAGGACGTGGTCAAAGCCGCCGGCAAGCCCGCGGCCAAGAAGTAAAGGCCCGAGAGAGGATAAACCATGGAAACCAAACTCTTAGATCTGAAAGGCAAGGAAGTAGGCAAGTTCGACCTGCCGGAGCTGTTCTCCGTTAAGCCCGACCCCCACTTCATACACGAGGTAATGAAGCATTACCTCGCCAACAAGCACCGCGGCACCGCCTGCACCAAGACCCGCTCCGAAGTGTCCGGCGGCGGCAAGAAGCCCTGGAAGCAGAAGGGCACCGGCCGCGCCCGCCACGGTTCCACCCGCTCGCCGATCTGGCGCAAGGGCGGCGTGGTGTTCGGCCCCAAGCCGCGCTCCTTCCGCCAGTACCTGCCGCAGCAGAAGCTCCGCCAGGCCCTGGTAGAGGCCCTCTCCGCCCGCGCCGCCGACGGCGCCGTGCTGGTGATGGAGAACCTCGCCCTCGCGGCCCCCAAGACCAGCTCCCTCAACGACCTGCGCAAAGGTCTTAACGCCAAGAGCGTCCTCTTCGTCACCGACAAGATGGACAAGAACTTCAAGGCCGCGTCCAAGAACATAGCCGATTTCGGCTGGTGCCTGGCGCAGAACCTGAACGCCTACGAGGCGATGCGCAACACCAAGCTCGTTTTCACCGCCGCCGGCCTGAAAGCCCTGGCCGCCAGCGTCAAGGAGGTCAAATGAACTTCGCAGAAGTCCTCATAGCCCCGATACTCAGCGAGAAAAGCGTCATAACGAAGGACGAGCAGAACCGCTACACCTTCCGCGTGAACCCCAAATCCAACAAGACCGAGATCAAGAAGGCCATAGAGACCCTCTTCAAGGTCAAAGTTACGGCGGTCCGCACCGCCAACCTCCCGGGCAAGCTGCACCGGGTCGGCCGCCACGAAGGCTACCGCTCCGATTGGAAGAAAGCGGTGGTCACCGTGAAGGCCGGGCAGAAGATAGACATGACCGACCTGCCGAAATAAGGCGAGAGAACAGGAAAGAAAGATATGCCCATTAAATCATACAGACCCTACACCCCCTCGAGGCGCACCCTCCAGATCGCCGACTTCTCGGAGATCACCAAGACGGAGCCCGAGAAGCAGCTCACCCGCGGCATGCGCAAGAACGGCGGACGCAATAACACCGGCATGGTCATGGTCCGCCACCACGGCGGCGGCCACCGCCGGCGCTACCGCGCCATAGACTTCAAGCGCGAGAAATACGGCGTGCCCGCCAAGGTTTCCGCCATCGAGTACGATCCCAACCGCAACGCCCGCATCGCCCTCCTCGTTTACGCGGACGGCGACAAGCGCTACATCCCGGCCCCCCTCGGGCTCGGCGTGGGCGCGTCCGTGATGAGCGGCCCCAAGGCTGAGATCCGCCTGGGCAACGCCCTCCCCATGGCCAATATCCCCGACGGTACCTTCATCCACGCCATAGAGATGATCCCCGGCAAGGGCGCGCAGTTCGTCCGCGCGGCCGGCACCCAGGCGCAGCTGATGGCGAAAGAGGGCGACTACGCCCTCGTCAAGATGCCGTCCGGCGAGATCCGCAAAGTGCTCAAGAACTGCATGGCCACCATCGGCCAGGTGGGCAACATCGAGCACAACACCATCACCCTCGGCAAAGCCGGCCGCCAGCGCCACATCGGCGTGAAGCCGACCGTGCGCGGCGCCGCGATGAACGCCGTGGACCATCCGCTCGGCGGCGGCCGCGGCCACTCCAAGGGCAACAACGTGCCCCGCTCGCCGTGGAACCAGCCTTCCAAGGGCTTCAAGACCAGGACCAAATCCAAGATTTGGGGCTGGATGATAGTGCAGGACCGGCGCAAGTCGCAGGTCAGCGCGTAACGGAGGAATATAAATGAGCAGATCGTCTAAAAAAGGACCTTTCGTAGACCAGAAGCTGCTGGCCAAAGTACAGGCCGCCGCGCAGAGCGGCGCCAAAGTCCAGATCAAGACCTGGGCCCGCGCCTGCACGATAACCCCCGAGTTCGTCGGGCAGACCCTGATGGTACACAACGGCCGCAAGTTCCTGCCGGTGTACGTCACGGAGCGCATGGTAGGCCACAAGCTGGGCGAATTCTCGTTCCCGCGCCTCTTCAAGGGCCACGGCCAGTCGCATACCAAGGAAGCGACGGACCTCACCTAACGGTGCTATTTAAGGGAGAAAATCATGGAAGCTAAATGCCATCTCAGATATCAGCGCTACGGCCGCCGCAAGGTAGCCCAGCTGCTCGACGCGGTCCGGGGCAAGTCCCTCTTCGAGGCCCAGTACATACTGGCCGCGCAGCCCCGCATCGCCACCGACATCGTCGGTAAGGCCATCAAGTCCGCGGGCGCCAACCTGAGCGTGAAGCTCGGCAAGAAACTGGATCTCAAACAGATCTGGGTCACCGAATGCTTCGCCGACCAGGGCCCGATGAAGTTCCTTCGCCGCGTGCAGCCCGGCCCCCAGGGCCGCGCGATGCCGTTCAAGCGCAAGATGTGCCACATCCACGTGGCCGTGTCGGATACCAAGGAGCGGAAATAATATGGGTCAGAAAATACATCCTAAGGGCTTACGCCTCGGCTACATCCAGGACTGGCAGTCCCGCTGGTTCTCCCCCAAGAAGATGCCCGAGCTCATCCGTGAAGATTTCGAGATCAGGCACATGGTGACCGAGCGGTTCGCCATGGCGTCCGTCAGCTGGGTGGACATCGAGCGCGCCGGCGCCTACCTAAAGGTGACCATCCACACCGCCCGCCCCGGCGTCGTCATAGGCCGCAAGGGCGCGGACATAGAGAACCTCAAGAAGGACGTCGAGCGCCTCACGAAGCGCAAGGTGTTCATCAACGTTTCCGAGATCAAGATCCCCGAGCTCGACCCGCGCCTCGTCGGCCAGTCGGTGGCGCAGCAGCTCGAAAAGCGCATCTCCTTCAAGCGCGCCATCAAGCGCGCCATGGAGCGCACCATGGGCTCCGGCGCCCTGGGCATCAAGGTCATGGCCTCCGGCCGCCTCGGCGGCGCCGAGATCGCCCGCCGCGAGTGGTTCCGCAAAGGCCGCGTGCCGCTGCAGACCATCTCCGCCGACATCGATTACGGTCTCACCGAGGCGCACACCTCGATGGGCAAGATCGGCATAAAAGTGTGGATCTTCAAGAAACTCTTCTTCGCGAAGACTCCCCGCGAGCTGCGCGAGCAGCTGATAAAGATGGAAGCCGAGAACCCCACCGAGATCCCGGTGATGGACGAATCCGGCGCCGCCCGCAGGAACGCCACCCCGACGGCCTGAGACTTCTTTTAAGGAGCTATAACTATGTTGATGCCCAAGAGAGTAAAATACCGCAAGACGCATTCCGCGCCCCGCATTAAGGGCGTCGCGAAGCGCGGCTTCTCGCTGTCCTTCGGCGAGTACGGCCTGAAGGCCCTCGAGCCCCGCTGGATCACCGCCCGCCAGATAGAGGCCTGCCGCGTGACCATCGTGCGCTACCTGCGCAAGAAAGGCAAGATCTGGGTCCGCATTTTCCCCGACAAGGCCGTGACCAAGCACCCCGCCGAAACCCGCATGGGTAAGGGCAAGGGCGCCCCGGACCACTGGGTAGCCGTCGTGCGGCCCGGCCGGATCCTGTTCGAGGTCGAAGGCCTGGACCTCGTCTCCGCCAAAGAAGCTTTCACCCGCGCCGGCCACAAGCTGCCGATAAAGACCAAGTTCGTGAGCCGCGAGAATTAAGAAGGAGCAGCCGAATATTATGAAAAGCAAAGACAGAGAAACCCTGAGGAACATGGGCGACGCCGAGCTGAAGGCGCAGGTCGCGGACCTGAAGAAACAGCTCTTCCAGATCAAGTTCAAGCGCACTACCGCGCCGGTGGAGAACCCGCTGGTGCTGCGCACCGCCCGCCGCAAGATAGCCATGATCAATACCTGGCTGCGGCAGCGCGAGCTCGCTAAATCCAAGACCGCCGAGGCTAAAAAATGACCGAAAATACCGAAAAGAGATCGAACCGCAAAGTGCTGCGCGGCGTGGTCGTGTCCGACAAGATGACCAAGACCCGCGTGATCAGCGTGGACCACGTCATCAGCCACGCCGTGTACTCCAAGACCCTCCGGCGCAACCGCAAGTTCTACGCCCACGACGAGGCCAATGAATCCAAGGCCGGCGACCTGGTCGAGATCGTCAGCACCCGCCCGCTGTCCGCGCTGAAGCGCTGGCGCGTGAGCCGCATAGTCGAGAAGGCGTCCAGGTAAGCCTGGCCTAACGGAGAAAGACCATGATACAGCTTAGAACCATGCTCAACGTCGCCGACAATTCCGGCGCCCGCAAGCTTATGTGTTTCCACGTGATGGGCGGCAGCTACCGCAAATACGCTTTCCTGGGCGACACCATAGTCTGCTCGGTGAAGGACGCCATCCCGCACGGCGCCATCAAGAAGGGCGACGTGGTGAAGGCCGTGGTGGTGCGCGTAGCCAAAGAAGTGCGCCGCCCCGACGGTTCCTACATCCGCTTCGACGATAACGCCGTCTGCGTGATAGACGAGAACGGCGAACCCAAGGGTACCCGCGTGTTCGGCCCCGTGGCCCGTGAACTGCGCGGCAAGAACTTCCTCAAGATCGTCTCGCTCGCGCCGGAAGTAATTTAATAAGGCGGTAAATATGCTGAAACTCAAGAAAAAAGACACTGTCATAGTGCTCGCCGGCAAGGACAAAGGCAAGAAAGGCGAGATCAAGGAAATCATGCCCGACGACCGCAAGGTCGTGGTGATGGGCATCAACATAGTCTCCAAGCACAAGAAGACCACCAAGGAAAAGCCCGGCGGCATCCACAAAGTGGAAGCCCCCCTGGACATCTCCAACGTGCAGCTGGTCTGCCCCAAGTGCGGCAAGCCCGCCCGCGTGAAAGTGGGCGTGCAGGGCGGCGAAAAGCTGCGCTCCTGCAAGAAGTGCGGCGAAGCGATAGTTTAACGAGGTAATTCAATATGGCGAAGGATACACCCCCGAAAGAAGGTTCCAAAGAGCAGATCAAGGCCGCGAAGAAGGAACAGCACAAGTTCCACGCGACCGAAGCTCCCAAGGGCGCGGTCGCCCCGATGCCGAAAGGCTACCGGCCCCGCCTCGCGGACGTCTACACCACCAAGGTGCAGCCGGCCCTGATGAAGGATTTCAACCTGAGCTCCCCCATGGCCGCTCCTAAAATGGTCAAGATCGTCATCAATATCGGCGTGTCCGAGGCCAAGGAGAACATCCAGGCCCTCGACCTCGCCAAGGAAGACCTGACGATGATCAGCGGCCAGGCCCCGCAGGTCCGCCGCGCCAAGAAGTCCATTTCGAACTTCAAGCTGCGCGAGGGCATGCCGATAGGCGTGCGCGTGACGTTGCGCGGCGCGCGCATGTTCGAGTTCCTCGACCGGTTCGTGTCCGTGTCGGTGCCCCGTATCCGCGACTTCCAGGGCGTAGACCCCCGGTTCTTCGACGGCCGCGGCAACCTGAACATCGGCCTGAAAGAACACCACATCTTCCCCGAAGTCAACATGGAGAAGTCCCCGAAGGCCCGCGGCATGAACATCACGTTCGTGACCACGGCCGGCGACAACGCGAAAGGCAAGGCCCTGCTGGAATACCTCGGCATGCCCTTCAAGAAACCCGAAGTCAAGCAGGCTCCGGCTAAGTAAGATCTAAGGATATAGGAGAAAGAAATGGCTACATACGCTTGGATGGCGAAGATGCGCAAACCCCAGAAGTTCTCTACGCGCTTCCGCAACCGCTGCCAGATCTGCGGCAGGCCGCGCGGCTACTACCGGGACTTCGGTCTCTGCAGGATCTGCCTGCGCAAAATGGCTCACGAGGGTCTGATCCCCGGCCTGAAGAAGTCTAGCTGGTAACGCTGAAAAGATCTTAAGGAGAGAAACTAATGGATCCCATATCTAACATGCTGTCGGCGATAAAGAACGCCACATCCAAGAAGAAAGAGCGCGTGGACGTGCCCTTTTCCGGCATAAAGGCCGGTCTGGTGAAGCTCCTCAAGGACGAGGGCTTCGTCTCCAACTTCAAGGTGCTCGATCCCAAACTGGACAAGACCATAGACCGGCGCGGCGTGATCCGCATCACGCTGAAGTACACCACGGACAAGCAGCCGGTCATCAACGGCCTGCGCCGCGTGTCCAAGCCCGGCCTGCGCATCTACCGCGGGCACGACGAGATGCCCAAGGTCCGCGCCGCGTTCGGCGTGACCATAGTGTCCACCTCCAAGGGCCTGCTGACCGACGCCGAGGCCAAGAAGCAGAAGCTCGGCGGCGAAGTGCTCTGCCAGGTGTGGTAACGAAAAGCTATTAAGAGGTAAAAAACATGAGCAGAATTGGAAAAATGCCGATCAATATGCCCGAGAAGGTGAAGGCCCGCGTGGACGGCCGCACCGTGCACGTGGAAGGCCCCCTGGGCAAGCTGGCCTATAACCTGCCCGACGGCATCAACGCCGCGGTGGCCGCCAACGTCATCAATATCAGCATCGCGCAGGGCGCCATGGACAAGGGCGCGCTGTTCGGGACCTGCCGCGCCCGCATCAACAACATGGTGGCCGGCGTGACCAAGGAATTCGAGAAGGTGCTGGAGATCACCGGCGTCGGTTTCAAGGGCGCCGTGGAGGGCAACCGCATTTCGATGCAGCTCGGCTTCTCCCACCCCGTGCTGGTGGACATTCCCGCCGGCATTAAAATGTCTTTCGACCCCAAGCAGACCGTGCTGACCATAAAAGGTATAGACCGGGAAGCCGTGGGCAACCTGGCCGCCCAGATCAAGAGGATCAAGCGCCCCGAGCCTTACAAGGGCACGGGCATAAAGTACCAGGGCGAACACATCATCCGCAAGGCCGGCAAGACCGCGGCCGGGGCCGGCGCGGGCGCTGGCGGCGGAGCGGCCAAGAAATAACGGGGTGCGCAAGCACAATTCAGGAGAAACAGGATTAAATTATGATAAGCAAACAGGAACGCTACGAATTCCGCAAGATCCGCTCCCGCAACAGGCTGTTCGAGCACGGCATTAAGATGCCGCGCCTGAGCGTCTACCGCGGCGCCAAGCACATCTACGCCCAGGTCGTCGACGACCTGAAGGGCGTCACCCTGGCCGCGGCTTCCAGCCTCGACAAGGAACTGAAGGGCAAGCTGAAGTCCGGCAAGAACCTCGACTCCTCCAAGGCCGTCGGGACCCTGCTGGCCAAGCGCGCCGTAGCCAAGGGCGTGAAAGCCGTCTGCTTCGACCGCGGCGGCCGGATATACCATGGCCGCATCAAGGCCCTGGCCGACGCTGCCCGCGAAGCCGGCCTCAAATTCTAAGGGAGACTGCCAAAATGCTCAGAAACCAGAAACAGCTCAAGACCAGCAAAGAACTCAGCGCCCAGGGAAAGCCCGGCGAGGCGATGGAACTCGACCTGACCGACGCGAAGGAAGAGAAAGTCGTCACCGTGGTGATCAACCGCGTAACGAAGGTGGTCAAGGGCGGCAAGCGCTTCTCCTTCAACGCCCTCGTGGTCGTGGGCGACAATAACGGCAAGGTCGGCGTGGGCCTCGGCAAATCCAACGAGGTCCAGGGCGCCATACAGAAAGGCACCGCCGGCGCCCGCAAAGATATGTTCCAGTTCCCGCTGCTGAACTCGACCATCCCCCACGAGGTGGAAGGCAGGTTCGGCGCCGGCAAGGTCTGGATGAAGCCCGCCGTGGACGGCACCGGCCTGATCGCCGGCGGCGGCGTGCGCGCCGTGCTCGAAGCCGGCGGCGTCAAGAACATCCTCACCAAGAACCTCGGCACGCGCAACGCGTTCAATACCGTGTACGCCACGCTCGACGCCCTCAAGCGGCTCAAGAGCCGGGAAGAAGTGATGAAGATCCGCGGCCTCGAATAAGCCGCGCTCAGGTTTTAACATCCAGGCAGAATACAGGAGAATCACTATGGTCGGACTGAACAATCTCAAGCCCAAGTACGGTTCCGTGCACCGCAAGAAGCGCCTCGGCACCGGCCAGGGTTCCGGACACGGGCAGACCTCTACCCGCGGCCAGAAAGGCCAGAACTCCACCTCGGGCGGCGCCAAGCCGGACGGGTTCGAGGGCGGGCAGATGCCGCTGCTGCGGCGCATCCCCAAGAGCGGCTTCAGCAACGTGCGGTTCCAGACCAAGTACGAGTGGGTGAACATCTCCTCGCTCGAAAAGTGCTTCAAGGCCGGCGAAGAAGTGACCCCCGAGGCGCTCGTGAAGGCCCGCCTGGTCAAGCACACCGGCCAGATCAAGATCCTCGGCGACGGGGAACTGAAGAAAGCCCTGACCGTGAAGGCCCACGCCTTCTCCGCGTCGGCCAAGGAAAAGATCGAGAAGGCCGGCGGCAAGACCGACCTCCTCGCCGGCGCGAAGGCCGCCAAGATCGCGGAAGTGATCGCCCAGGCCGCCGCCAAGAAAAAGTCCAGAACGGATAAAAAATAATGCAGCAGATAACCGACATCTTTAAGATTCAGGATCTTAAGAAACGGATATTCTTCGTGCTCGGGGCGTTGGCCGTGTACCGGCTCGGCGCCTCCATCCCGATCCCCGGCATCAACACCGCGGCGCTTCAGGCCATATTCGAGGCGCAGAAGGGTTCGCTGCTGGGCTTCCTGGACATCTTCTCCGGCGGCGCTCTCGGCAGGTTCTCCATCTTCTCGATGGGCGTGATGCCTTACATCAACGCGTCCATCATCATGAGCCTGGTGCAGGGCGCGCACGTCTTCCCGGTGCTGGACCGCCTTCAGAAGGAAGGGGAATCCGGCCGCAAGAAGATAACGCAGTTCACGCGCGTCTTCACGCTGTTCCTGGCGGCCTTCCAGTCGCTGGGCCTCACCATAGCCCTGACCAAGATGCAGGCCGGCGGCGGCCCGTCCATAGTCACCAACCCCACGTTCGGGTTCTACTTCGTGACCGTGCTGACGCTGGTCACCGGCACCATGTTCGTGATGTGGCTGGGCGAGCAGATAACCGAGCGCGGTATCGGCAACGGCATTTCGCTCATCATTTTCGCCGGCATCGTGGGAGAGATCCCCTCAGCGGCCATGGGCCTGGTGAAGCTCATCCAGATAGACGAGATCAGCCTGCTTTCGGGCCTGCTGATCCTCGCCCTGGTGGCGGCCATCATCGGCTTCGTGATCTGGGTGGAGACCGCCCAGCGCAAGATCCCGGTGCAGTACGCGCAGCGCATGGTGGGCCGCAAGATGTACGGCGGCGCCTCCACGTTCCTGCCGCTGAAGGTGGACCAGAGCGGCGTCATCGCCGTCATCTTCGCGGTGTCCCTGCTTTCCGTGCCGTACACCATAGGTTCCTTCAACCCCGGCGCCCCCTGGGCGCAGAAGCTGATGGGCCTGATGAACCATTCCAGCATCCTGTACCAGCTGGTCTACGTGGCGCTGATCATCTTCTTCTGCTACTTCTATAACTCGGTCAGCATCAACCCGAAGGACCTGGCCGAGAACATGAAGAAGTGGGGCGGTTTCATCCCCGGCATACGCCCGGGCGAGCCTACCGCCGCCCACATTGAATCGGTGCTCAACAGGATCACCCTCGGCGGCGCGCTGTTCGTTTCGGCGATCGCCGTGCTGCCCGACTACCTGCGGGCCAAGTTCAACGTTCCGTTCTATTTCGGCGGCACGTCGCTGCTGATCGTGGTAGGCGTGGCGCTCGATACCATAGCGCAGACCGAGGCCCACCTGGTGATGCGCAACTACGAGGGCTTCTACAAGAACTCCAGGATCAAGGGCCGCTGGTTCAACGTCGGGAATTAACCGCGCCGGGCGCGGACCGTGAGGCGCGGGCGCCGTCCGCCGGAAGCTGTACCCTTTCCGGCACGCCGCCCGCGGGTGACAATGAATATTATCCTGTTGGGGTATCCCGGGTCCGGAAAAGGAACCCTGGCCAAAGATCTTTCTAAAACGCTGGACCTGGTCCACGTCTCCACCGGGGACATCCTCCGCGACGAGATGGCGAAGAAGACCCCGCTCGGGCTCGAAGCCTCGGCCTACATGGCCGGCGGCCGCCTGGTGCCGGACCGCCTGGTGATGGACATGCTGAAGTCCCGCCTGGGCGCGGAGACCCGGGGCCTGCTGTTCGACGGTTTCCCGCGCACCGTGGCGCAGGCGGAAATGCTGGACGGGTGGTTCACCTCCCGCGGGCAGGACCTGGACGCCATCGTGTTCCTCAACGTCGAGGAAAGCGTGGTGATGGCCCGCCTGGGTTCCAGGCGCACCTGCACCGGCTGCGGCAAGATCTACAACGTGATCTCCAGCCCCCCGGCCAAGGAAGGCGTGTGCGACGCCTGCGGCAAGCCGCTGATGACGCGCGAGGACGACAAGACCGAGGTCATCGCCAAGCGCATACAGGTTTACAAGGACCAGACCGAACCCCTGCTGGCCTATTACCGGGCCTCGGGGAATTTCCTGGAGGCCGACGGCGGCAAGACGCCGGACGAAGTCACCAAGGACGTGTTGGGTCTGTTGCGCGTTAAACCGTGATAGAGATAAAGACGCCCGCAGAACTGGAGAGCATGCGCAGGGCCTCCCGAGTGGTGGCCGAGGTTCTTTCACAATTGCAGCCGCTGGTGAAGCCGGGCGTGAGCACGGCGGAGCTGGACAAGTTCGCGGAGAAGCGCGTGCGCGAACTGGGCGCGGTCCCGGCGTTCCTGGGCTACCGCGGCTACCCCGCCACGCTCTGCGTCTCCATCAACGAGGAGATCGTGCACGGCATTCCCAGCCCGAAACGGTTCGTGAAGGCCGGGGACATAGTGAGCCTGGACATGGGCGCGGTGGCGGACGGTTTTTACGGCGACGCGGCCCTGACCGTGGCGGCGGGGGGGATCTCCCCCGAGGCGCGGCGCCTGATGGACGTGACCCGCGAATCCCTGGGCCGGGCCCTCTCGGCGGTAAAGGCCGGGGCGAGGCTGGGGGACGTTTCGAACGCGGTGCAGAAGTACGCCGAAGAGCGCGGCATGTCGGTGGTGCGGGAGTTCACCGGACACGGCATAGGCAGGCGGCTCCACGAAGAGCCCTCGATACCGAATTTCGGCCGGCCCGGTTCCGGCCCCGTGCTGAAGGCCGGCATGACGCTGGCGATAGAACCGATGCTCTGCCTGGGCAGGGCGGACGTGGTGGTGAAGAACGACGGGTGGACGGCGGTTTCCGCGGACGGGAGCCTGGCGGCCCACTTCGAACATACGGTCGCCGTCACGGAGGACGGCTGCGAAATACTCACGGCGGCGGGCAAGGTTTAGGGCCCGATATTTTGTATAATATATAAATATGTCAGAAAACAGCGAAAAAATAGAGGTCGAGGGCATAGTAAAAGAGTCCCTCCCCAACGCGACTTTTAAAGTTGAGATCGCCCCCGGGAAGACCATCCTGGGCATCATTTCGGGCAAGATGCGCATTCACCACATAAAGATACTCCCGGGCGACAAGGTGAAGCTGGAACTTTCGCCGTACGACCTGAGCAAGGGCCGGATAGTATACAGGGAAAAATAGGCCGTTTCACGACGGCACAACCAAAGGTTAGAGGTGCTTCAATGAAAGTCAGAGCGAGCGTAAAGAAGATTTGCGTAAAATGCAAAATAGTCAAGCGCAAGGGCGTAGTCCGCGTCATTTGCGACGACCCCCGCCACAAGCAGCGGCAGGGCTGATCGAATACCGATTACCGCGTTCAAAGAGGAGAATGTATGGCACGTATAGCAGGTGTGGACTTACCCAGAGATAAAAAGATCAGGATCGCCCTGGCCTATGTTTTCGGCATCGGGCGCCCGATGGCCGAGAAAATACTCGCCGGCGTGAAGAACCAGGTCGACCCCGAGATCCGGGTCAAAGACCTCACCGAAGACCAGATCGGTCTTCTGAATACCGTCATTTCCAAAGAGTACAAGGTGGAAGGCGAGCTCCGCAGGGAGATAACCGCCAACCTGAAGCGCTACGTGGAAATCAACAGCTACCGCGGCTACCGGCACCGCCGGAACCTGCCCGTCCGCGGGCAGCGCACGCGCACCAACGGACGCACCCGCCGCGGCAGACGCCGGACCGTGGGCGCCTCTAAGGCGGCGGCAGCGCCGGCTAAGGCCGCCTAACGGCAGCCCCCTCCGAGAGGAGGGGGGAAATTACGGAGGATGATTTAATATGGCAGAAGAAAACAAGAACCCGCAGCCCCAGGACGGGGCCAAGAAACCCGAGCAGAAGGGCGCGCCCAAGCGCCGTTACCGCACCGTGGCGTTCGCCCGCGTGTACGTGAACTGCTCCTTCAACAACACCATCATAACCTTTACCGACGAGAAGGGCGGCGTGATAGCCTGGTCCACCTCGGGCGGCAACGGCTTCCGCGGCACCAAGAAGGGCACCCCCTTCGCGGCCCAGATCACCGCCAGCAAGGCGGCGGCCAAGGCCGCCGACTACGGCGTGAGGCAGGCCATGGTGTTCGTGAGCGGCCCCGGCCCCGGCCGCGAAACCGCGATCCGCGCGGTGGCGCAGAGCGGCATCCACGTGGTCTCCATTAAGGACGTGACCCCGATCCCGCACAACGGCTGCAGGCCCCCGAAAGCCCGCCGCGTGTAACAGCAGAGAAATTCGAAGGAGACCTTTACAATGTCGAGATATACCGGACCCAGCTGCAAGAAATGCACGAAAGTCAGCCAGAAACTGTTCCTTAAGGGAACCAAGTGCCACACCAACTGCCAGGTGGACAAGGCCCAGAGGGCCGAGAAGGAAAAGCGCTTCGGCGGCGGCGGACGCCCCAACAAGATGTCCGACTACGCCAAGCATCTGCGCCAGAAGCAGATAGCCCGCCTGACCGCCCAGGTGACCGAGGCGCAGTTCAAGCGCTTCTTCGACAAGGCCGCCAAGGACAAGGGCCAGACCGGCGCGGCGCTGCTGCGCTTCCTGGAAGTCCGCCTCGACAACGTCGTGCGCAGGCTCGGTTTCGCGGTGTCGCTGAAAGCGGCCCGGCAGCTGGTCTGCCACGGCCACATCAGCGTGAACGGCCGCTGCGTCGACATCCCGTCCGTCATCCTCAAGCCCGGCGACGAGATCTCGATAAATTCCAAGACCGCCGAGACCGTGCTGGTGAAGCAGGGCCTCGAGCACGCGGAAAAGACCACCCAGCGCCCCAGCTTCCTGTCGTGGGACGCCGGCACCAAGAAGGGCAAGCTCGTACGCTGGCCCGACCGCGCCGAGTCCAGCATCAACGCCGACGAACAGATGATCGTCGAGTACTATTCCAAGTAAGCGAGGTTCTTCATTAATGGCTACTTTCTCAAAAACGCTCGTTATCCCGGAGAAGTTCGAGGTGGACGAAAAGTCCAAGACCGAGAATTACTCCAAGTTCATCGCCGAACCTTATGAAAAGGGCTACGGCCACACCATCGGCAACTCCCTGCGCCGCATCCTGCTGTCCTCCCTCGAGGGCGCGGCCGTGGTGGCCGTGCGCATCAAGGGCGCCCGGCACGAGTACGCCGCCATCAACGGCGTGCAGGAAGACGTGGTCAACGTCGTGCTGAACCTCAAAAAGCTCCGCGTGCGCCTTAAGGGCGACGGCCCCGAGACGCTGCTCATCAGCGTGAAGGGCAAGAAGGAAGTGAAAGCTTCCGACATCAAGGAGAACGCCAACGTCGAGATCATCAACAAGGACCTCGTGATAGCCCACGTGGAATCCGGCGCCGAGTTCGAGGCCGAACTCGAGATCGCCAAGGGTTCCGGCTACCGCACCTCCGAAGAGATCCGCGGCAACATGAACCTGCCGATGGAATTCATCCCGATGGACGCCATCTTCTCCCCGGTGCAGAAAGTGCACTATACCGTGGACAACGCCCGCGTGGGCCAGCGCACCGACTACGACAAGCTCGTGCTCGAGGTCTGGACCGACGGGACCGTGAGCCCGATCGACGCCGTGAGCAACACCGCCGCGCTGCTGCGCCGCTCGATCATGCCGTTCCTGCCCGCCGAAGAGGCCGCCAAGGAACCGGTGAAGGCCGAGGCCGCCAAGAAAGAGGGCGCCGACGGGATGACCTCCAAGCTGGAGCAGGGCGTGGAGATGATAGAACTCTCCTCCCGCGCTTCCAACTGCCTCAAAGTGGCCGGCATCCGCACCATCGGCGAGCTGGTCCGCAAGTCGGAAGACGACCTGCTGGCCGTTAAGAATTTCGGTCAGAAATCCCTGGACGAGATCAAGGAAAAGCTCAAGGAAATGGGCCTTGACCTCGGGATGAAGATCGACTGACTCCAGACCGCATTTAAGGAACCGCTATGATAAGAAACCTGGGCGCAAGAAAACTTTCAAGGACCGGCTCTCACCGCCGCGCGATGTTCTCCAACATGGCGACCAGCCTGCTGCTGCACGAGAAGGTGGAGACCACCCTCCCGAAGGCGAAGGAACTGGTGAAGGTGGCCGAGCGCGTGATAGCCGACGCCAAGAACAACCGGCGCATAGAAGTGCGCCGCGTGATCAAGGACAAGGCCGTGTACCACAAGGTCTTCGACGTGATAGCCCCGCGCTACAAAGAACGCGCCGGCGGCTTCACCCGCATCCTCAAGCTGGGCGCCCGCAGGGGCGACGCCGCCGAAGCGGCCCTGGTAAAACTGGTCTAACGACAAAAAAACATGGGAATGTTCGACTACTTTTTCAGCCTGTTCTCCAACGACATCGGCATTGACCTCGGCACCGCTAACACCCTCGTCTACGTCAAGGGCAAGGGGATAGTACTGCGCGAGCCGTCCGTGGTCGCTATAGACAAGAACAGGCGGAAGGTGCTGGCGGTGGGCGCGGAGGCCAAGCTGATGCTGGGCCGCACCCCGTCGAACATTACGGCCGTGCGCCCGCTGCGCAACGGCGTGATAGCGGACTTCGAAGTCACGCAGGAAATGATCAAGTATTTCATCCGCAAGGTGCATAACAGGCGCAGCCTGCTGCACCCGCGGATAGTCATAGGCATCCCGTCAGGCATCACCGAAGTGGAGAAGCGCGCGGTGCAGGAATCGGCCGAACAGGCCGGCGCGCGCGAAGTGGCGCTCATAGAGGAGCCCATGGCGGCCGCCATCGGCTCGGACCTGCCGGTTTCCGAACCGCACGCCAGCATGATCTGCGACATAGGCGGCGGCACCACGGAAGTGGCGGTCATCTCCCTGGGCGGCATGGTGGTGGCGAAGTCGCTCGACGTGGCCGGCGACGAGATGGACGACTGCATAGTGCAGTATTTCCGGCGCAAGCACAATTTAGTCATAGGCGAAACTACCGCGGAAGAGGTAAAGATACAGATCGGATCGGTTTTCCCGTTAAAAGAAGAAAAGACCATTGAAGTAAAAGGCCGGGACCAGGCGAAAGGCCTGCCCAAGACGATTCTCGTGACTTCGGAAGAGATAAGGCAGGCCCTGATGGAGCCTGTCCAGCTTATTGTGGACGTTATCAAGCAGGTGCTGGAAGAGACGCCGCCGGAGCTTTCCTCGGACCTCGTGGACCGCGGGATGGTGCTGGCCGGCGGCGGGTCGCTGCTGCGCGGCTTCCCCGAACTCATCCGCCAGGAAACTGAACTGCCCGTCCACAGGGCCGCCGATCCTCTCAGCTGTGTCGCCTTGGGCTGCGGTAAGTATCTTGAGGAGCTGGACAAGATCCAGCAGAGGCCCGAATTCCTGAAGTCATACCGCAACTGACCCCCCGCCAGGGGGGTGCGGCTTTTCAGGCGGGTCCCAACCAGGGATCGTGATGAGCAGAGAAAAAGACGCAGCCAACTACGCCCTAGTTTTTTTTGCCGCCCTTTCGGTCCTTCTCCTGCTGTTCCCCGCCTCTAAATTCGCCCATACCGCGCGCATCGCCGTCAGCTACAGCCTTTATCCCTCCATGCATTACGGGGCCAAGTACGGCCACTTCATCCGCAACGTGCCTGCCAACTTCGTGTCCCTGCTGGAGACCGACCAGGAGAACCGAGCCCTCAAGAACAAGGTCCGTGACCTGGAGGTGAAGCTGCGCAACGCCTCCGCCCTGACGGCCGAGAACGAGCGGCTGGCCTCGGCGCTGCGCCTGTCGCGCTCGCTGCCGTGGGCCGGGTCCTGGGCGCGTATCGTGAACAAGACGCCCGCCGACTGGTACGGCTCCTTCTTCATCGACAAGGGGTCCGACGACGGCATCGCCGTCAACGACACCGTGCTCGGCATGCAGGACGACCGCGCCGGGCTGGCCGGCCGGGTGCTGGAAGTCTATCCCAAATTCTCCAAGGTGCTGCTCCTGACCAACAGCGCCGCCTCCGCGGTCTGCGCCATCTCGCCCGGCGGCCTCGAGGCGCTGGTGGAGGGCAAGGGCACGTGGCTGCTCAAGATGAACTACGTGCCGGAAGAGGCCTCGGTGGAGGCCGGCTCGGAACTGCTCACCTCGCCCGGCGGGCTTTTGTTCCCGGCGGGGATCTCCGTGGGCAAGGTCACCAAGGTCTATCCCCGCGAATCTTTCATGAATTTCATAACGGCCGACGTGGCCCCGGCCGTGGACGTTAACACCCTCAAAGAGGTCTTCGTGGTGCGCCGCAACATCCCCGGCGACCTGACCGGCCGCGGGCAGGGGGAAAAGAAATGAGCTTTTTCCTCGAGATCTTCCTTTACCTGGCGGCCGGCACCGGTTACTGGTGGTGGACCCAGAACCTGACCGTCTTCGGGCTGGCGCCCAACCTGCTGTTCGCGGCCGCCCTTTGCGCGGCCATCCTGGCCGGGCCCGTGAAGGCGGTGGCCTGGGGTTTCTTCCTGGGGCTTTACGCCGACATGCTCGGGGCCAACATGTTCGGCGGCTACGCGCTGACCTATTCGCTGATGGCCTACGCGGTGCACACGCTCAAGCGCCATTTCGACATGGCCGGGCTGTTCCCGCAATTAGTGGCGGCGCTGGCGCTCTCGTGGGTCAGCATGTTCTTCTACCAGGGGCTGAGCCTGGCCTTCGCCAAGATCAACCCGCTGGGGCTTAAAATTTTCCTCGTGGAACCTTTCCTGAACGCGCTGGCGGTGCCGGTCGTGTTCCAGGTCTTCTACGGGCTGAAACGGCGGACCGGTATACTATGATCGACCGGCAGATCCCGCAGGAACGGCTGGAACTCGTCTGGGTCCTGGCCTACGGCGCCGCGCTGCTCTTCCTGCTGCGGCTGGTGAACCTGCAGATCATCGGGGCCGCCCACTACCGCGAGATCGCGGAAAAGAACCGCACCCAGGTCATAGCCCAGGCCGCCCCTCGCGGCCGCATCTTCTCTTCCGACGAGGTGGCGCTGGCCACCAGCAAGCCCTCCTTCAGCCTCATCTATTTCCCCGACCAGGCCCGCAAGAATTCCGAGATCGAGCGCATGGCGCGGGCCCTCGCCCGCCCGCTCGGCGCCGACTACGAGACGCTGCGCAATTCCATTTTCAAGGCCGCCTCGCGCGAGAAGCCGGTGCGCCTGGCGGAAAACCTGCCGCCCAGGATCATGCTGGCGCTCTCCGAACTGAAGGCGATCTATCCCGGCGTGGACATCATCGTGGAGGCCAGGCGCTATTACCCCTTCGGCCCGTACCTCAGCCACCTGATGGGCTATATCGGCAAGATGGACGCGAAGGATTGGACCGCCCGCTCCAAGGATAAGAATTACTCCATGGATTCCCGCATAGGCAAGGCGGGGCTGGAGAAGACCTACGAGAAAGAACTGAAGGGCAAGGACGGCGGCATCTACCTCGAGGTGGACTCGCGGGGCAAGCTGAACCGCGTGCTGGAAAGCCGCAAGTGGGTGCCCGGCGCCGACATTTTTTTGACGATAGATTCCAAGGCGCAGGCCGCCGCGGAAGAAGGGCTGGCCAAGTCCATCAGCGGCAAGGGCGCCGTGGTGGCCCTGGACCCGCGCGACGGACGGGTGCTGGCTTTCGCCTCGGCCCCGGATTACGACCCCAACATGTTCGTGCTGAGCGGTTCCGAGCGGGAAGGCCTGCCCGCCGGCAAGATACTCCCGGAGTTCAACGTGGCCCTGCAGGGCACCTACCCGCCGGGCTCCATCTTCAAGATAGTCACCGCGGCCGCGCTCCTGGAGTCCGGGCGCGTGCGCCCCGAGGAAAGGGCGGTCTGCCCCGGCTTCTACGACGCGGGCAGCAGGATCTTCAAGTGCTGGGAAAAGCGCGGCCACGGCAGCGTGGATTTCACCGAGGGCCTGGCCAGATCCTGCGACGTCTACTTCTACATCAACGGCCAGCGCGCCGGCGCGCTCAATATCGAGAAATACGCGCGGGCTTTCCGCCTGGGCCAGGCCTCCGGCATAGCCCTGCCCGACGAGAAGGGCGGCAACGTTTTCGGCCCCAGCCCCCGGGCCGCCAAGAAGAGCTACTGGTTCATAGGCGACACGCTGAACCTGGCCATCGGCCAGGGCGAGACGCTGATGACCCCGATGCAGGCGGCCGGGCTGATAGCCGCGGTGGCCAACAAGGGCGTTTTCCACCGCCCTTATTACGTGGCCCGCATCACCCGCAGCGACGGGGAGACCATTTTCGAGGGCAAGTCAGAGACCCTCAGCCGGGTGGACCTTAAACCCGCCACCTGGGACCTGGTGCGCGAGGGCCTGCACAGCGTGGTGCAGGAAGGCACCGGCCAGGCCGCCAAGATAGAGGGCGCCGAGATGTACGGCAAGACCGGCACCGCCCAGAACCCGCATGGCAAGGACCACGCCTGGTTCGTGGCCTACGCCACCGTGGGCGACGAGCCGGCCAAGGTGGCCGTGGCCGTGCTGGTGGAGCACGGCGAGCACGGCGCTTCCGCCGCCGCCCCGATAGCCCGCAACGTCATAGAGGCCGTCCTCCGCGACGACCTGAAGAAGAAGCGCGAGGCCGACCGCGCGTCGCGCGCCGCCGCTCCCAAAAACCCGCCCGCCTCCGTACCAGTCCCGGCCGTGAGGAGCGCCTTATGATCACTACCGCGCAGGCCGGGCTCAAAAAGAACCGCATGGACTGGGTGCTGTTCCTGGCCGTGCTCGCGCTGCTGGCCATGGGGACCATCGCGGTCTTCTCCTCCGTGGCCGTGCTGCCGCAGCAGGCCCGCATCATCCGCACCCAGCTCATAGCCATCCCGTTCGGATTGATAGCCTTCGGCGTGGCCTGGAGCCTGAACTACCAGATCTACCAGGACCAGTGGAAATACGTTTACGGCTTCCTGCTGCTGTTCCTGGCCGGAGTGCTGCTCTTCGGCGTGGTGGACAAGGGGGCCCGCTCCTGGTACCGCCTGCCGTTCTTCTCCATCCAGCCTTCCGAATTCGCGCGCGTGGGCCTGATCCTGGCCCTCGCCAACTTCCTGGACAAACGCATGGGCAAGATCAAGGAACTCCAGACGGTGCTGGGTGCTTTCGCCCTGTGCCTGCCGGTCTTCTTCCTGCTGATAAAGCAGCCGGACTTCTCAGCTATCCTCATAACTTTCCCCGTGGCGCTGATCATGCTGTTCGCCGCCGGGGCCAGCGTCTTCCACCTGTCCATCATCCTGGGCTACGCGTTCATCGCGGGGCTGTTCCCGGTGTTGTGGACCATCATAGCGCTGAACCCGGAACTGATGGATAACGCGTTGGTGAGCTACTTCTTCAACCTGTCGAATAACTGGCTGAGCGCCCTGGGCTTTGTGGCCGCCGTGGGCGCGGCCGCCTGGGCCATGTGGCGGCTGTCGGTGCGGCTCTACGCCAACGTGACCGGCGTGATCTTCGTCGGGACGGCGCTGGTGCTGATCCTGGGCTTCTTCTCGGGCATGCTCGTGAAGAACCAGATGAAGGATTACCAGCAGAAGCGCCTGGAAGTCTTCCTGTCGCCGGAGTCCGACCCGCGCGGGGCCGGCTACAATCTGCTGCAGGCCCGCATCGCCATAGGGTCCGGCGGCATCTTCGGGCGCGGCGTGTTTTCGGGTACCCAGTCGCGCCTCGGCTTCGTGCCGGAAAGGCACACCGACTTCATCCTCGCGGTGGTGGGCGAGGAGACCGGCTTCTGGGGCATGCTGCTCGTGATGGGGCTTTACGTGCTGGTGATGCGCAGGGTGATGCAGGGGGCGCGCCTCGCGCGCGACCGGTTCGGGTACCTGGTCAACTGCGGCATCTTCGCCATGTTCCTGGTCTATTTCTGCATTAATTTCGGCATGCTGCTGGGATTCGCGCCGGTGGCTGGCGTCCCGCTGCCGCTCTTGAGCTACGGCGGGTCCAACCTGGTGGCCACTATGGCCGCGGTGGGCATAGCCGAGTCGGTTTACGCGCGGAGGTATGCGCTGGTATGAACGAAGGGCCCAAATCCAGGATCCGCCTGAAGTTCGCCCGGCTCGCCGGGGCGAAGGACCTCAGCCACCTCGACCAGATCAAGGTGCTGCGCGGCCGGGCGGCCGGCTGCGGCCTCAAGGCCTGGCCCGCCAAGGTGGGCGCCGCGGCCGTGCCCAAGATGGCTTTCGGCCCGGCGGTCTCGGTGGGGCACGAGAGCCTCTGCGAGTACGCGGACCTTTATCTGGAGGAGTTCGCCCAGGCCGCGGAGGCCATGGAGAAGCTGCACCCGCTCGACGACGAGCGTTTCCGCCTGCTGTCGGCGCGCCGCATCCCGGTCTTTTTCCCGTCGATAGAAGCCGCGGTGAACGCGGCAGAATATTTCATGGAGGCGGAGTTCCCCGCCGGGTTCTCGCAGGCCGCGGTGGACGCCTTCCTGGCGCTCAAGACCCTGTCCTATGAGAAGGTGAAGCCTTCGGGCGAGCGCAAGACGCTGGACGCGCGCCTGCCGGTGCTGGCCGCCTCCTACGACCCGGAGGGGGCGCTGCTGAAGCTGACCCTGAAGCTGGTGCCCGGCCGGAACGTGAAGCCCGAGACCGTCGCGGAGCTGATGAGCGGCGGCAAGCCCGTTTTCAGGCGCATAGTGCGCAAAGAGCTGTACTGGTTCGATTCTAGCGGTAAACTGGAAGTGTTCTAACTACTGTTTTCAAGGAGAGTTCTTATCATGGCAAACGCAAAGGTTAAGAGAGAGATCTTCGCTAACACCTCGTTCGAGGAGACGCGCATAGCGATCCTGGAGGACGGCAAGCTCAGCGAGCTGTTCTGGGAGCGCCGCAGCTCCGGCAACATCGTGGGCAACATCTACAAGGCCGTGGTGGAGAACGTGCTGCCCGGCATCTCCAGCGCGTTCATGAACATCGGCCTGGACAAGAACGCCTATATCTACATCTCCGACGTGCTCGGCAACCAGAAAGAGCCCATCGACAAGCTGCTCAAGAAGGACCAGGAAGTGATGGTGCAGGTCACCAAGGACGCCATCAGCACGAAGGGCATGAAGGTTACCATGGACGTCTCCCTGCCCGGCCGCTACCTGGTGCTCACGCCGTTCCAGGACTTCGTGGGCGTGTCCAAGAGCATAGAGGACGACGCCGAGCGCAAGCGGCTCTCCGAGATCATGCGCAAGATAGCCGATTCCAAGATGCTCGGCACCAAGGGCTGCATAGTGCGCACCGAGGCCGAGGGCGCCTCCGAGGATGAACTCAAGCGCGAAGTGGAATACCTGCTCAAGATGTGGGACTCCATCCAGGCCCGCTACGACAGTTCCCGGCCCCCGGCGCTGCTGCACAAGGACATGGACATGACCATGCAGGTGGCCCGCGACATCCTGTCCGACGAGACCACGATCTACATGCTGGACAACAAGGACGACTTCCACAACGTCCAGGAACTGGCCGCCAAGATCTCTCCGGACCTGAAAGAGAAGATCAAGTTCTACGAGAGCAAGACGCCCATCTTCAAGGCCTTCAACATAGAGAAGGACATAGACGAGCTGCGCCGGGTGAAGGTGCCGCTCCCCAACGGCGGCTCCATCATCATCCAGGAGGCCGAGTCCCTCTGCGCCATAGACGTCAACACCGGGCGCTTCACCGGCAACAAGTCCCAGGAAGAGACCGTGACGGCGACCAACATAGAGGCCGCCGGCGAGGTGGCCCGCCAGCTGCGCCTGCGCAATATCGGCGGCATCATCGTCATCGACTTCATAGACATGAAGAAGGCCTCCAACCGCCACAAGGTGGTGCAGGCCCTGGAGAACTCCGTTTCCCGCGACCGGGCGAAGATCCGCATCCTGCCCATTACCCGGCTGGGCCTGGTGGAAATGACGCGCGAGCGCAAGCGCGTGAGCACGGTGAGCCTGCTCACCGAGGAATGCCCGGAGTGCCACGGCTGCGGCCGCGTGCTTTCCAGCGAGAGCATCCGCATCAAGATCCAGCGGGAGATCCACAATATCACCATGGGGCGCCCCGGCGGCAACCTGCGCATCGTGACGCACCCCATACTCGCCGAGGTGCTCAAGAAGAAACTGGGCATGATCGAGAAGAACGTGCACCGCGCGGTCAAGATCGCGTCGGACCCCCAGCTGACCTGGGAGGATTACCGGATCATCCTGGAGTAATTTCGGCCAGACTGCGGAGACTGAGAGGATAGGCTATGCTTAAAAAAGTTCTGACGTTCCTGTTCCTGGCGGCGGCGCTGGCGGCGCCGGCCCTGGCGCGGGTGGACGAGATCACCTACATGAAGAACGGAGTTTACGCCGGCAAGATAGGCACCTACAGCCTTAACGGGGTGCCCTACCTCAACGCCTCCGAGGCGTCCAGGCTGATAGGCGGCAAGATCTACTGGTACCCGGTCTCCGGCAAACTGCTGCTGCAGATCAAGGGCAACAAGGTCGTCTTCTTCATGAAGTCGGATTCGGTGATGATTAACGACGAGAAGCAGGAATTCCCGAACCCGCTGATAGTGCGCGGCGGGAAGGCCTTCCTCGCGCTGGAATTCTTCGTTTCCAAACAGTTCGCGGAAGCGTTCGGCTTCAGGCTGGAATACAACAAGGCCACCGGCTCGCTCGGCGCCCAGCGCGACGTGAACATCACCTCGATAAACTATTTCTCCTACCAGGACAAGACCCGCATAGTGGTCTACATGGAGGAGCCGCTGGAACTGCAGACCACGCAGAAGGAGAACAACCTCTTCAAGGTGACCATCCTGGGCGGCGTGATAGCCGGCGAGGAGAAGATCAAGATAGGCGACGGCGCCGTGCGCGGCGTGGACCTGATGCAGGAGAACAAGATGGCCCGCCTGGTGATAGACCCCGACGAGAATTTCGGGGGGGTGAACGTGTTCAAACTCACCGACCCGGACCGCGTGGTGATAGACGTGGCCAAGCAGAAGAGCTCCATCTCCCAGTCCATTAACGGGGACGGCAACGCGCCGGAGGTCATCCCGCCGGCGCCCCCGCCCGGCTGGCAGGGTACGGACGTTCCCAGCGGGGCCCTGAACATCCCCGACAAGATGGTCCTGGACCGCTCGGCCCGCAAGAAAGTGGTGATAGACGCCGGGCACGGCGGCAAGGACCCGGGCGGCAAGAAACTGTTCGGCCTCAAGGAAAAGGAGATGAACCTGCTGGTGGCCCGGGAGCTCTACGAGCAGCTCAAGGCCGAGGGGATGTTCGACGTCATGCTGACCCGCGATTCCGACGAGTTCATCCCGCTGGCCGACCGCTCGGTGATCGCCAACAACGCCAAGGCCGATATCTTCATCTCCATCCACGCCAACGCTTCCCGCGACCGGCGCGAAAAGGGCTTCGAGATCTATTTCATGTCGGAGAAGGCTTCCGACCCCTGGGCCGCCGAAGTGGCCGACTACGAAAACTCGGTCATCGGGCTGGAGGACGGGGCCGGGCAGAGCGACCCCGCCGCGATGCTGCTGCACTCCATGGCCCGCAACGAATACCTCAACGAGGGCGGGCGCCTCGCCGGCTTCATCACCGCCGAGATGGAGAAGCGCACGCCCTTCGTGAACCGGGGCGTGAAGCAGGCCGCCTTCTACGTGCTGCGCGGCACCTACGCCCCCGGCGTGCTGGTGGAGATGGGCTTCATGACCAACTCTTCCGACCAGAAGCACCTTAACGACAAGGGTACCCGCAAGAAGATAGCCAACGCCATCTACCGGGGCGTGATGAAGTACGCGGAGACCAAGCAGTGGAAATAAGATGAAGAGAAGCGAAAGGCCGATAGGGGTTTTCGATTCGGGGCTGGGCGGGCTCACCGTGTTCAAGGAGCTCCGCGCCCAGCTGCCCGGCGAGAACCTGATCTATTTCGGCGACACCGCCCGGGTGCCCTATGGCACCAAGTCGGCCGAGGCCGTGATAGCTTTCTCCCGCGAAATAACCGCTTTCCTGCTGAAGAAGAAAATAAAACTCCTCGTGGTGGCCTGCAACACGGCCTCCTCGCTGGCGCTCGACGCGGTCCGCAAGGTGTCGCCGGTGCCGGTGCTGGGCGTGATACTCCCCGGCGTGGAAGCGGCCCTGGCCGCGGCTCCTGCCGGCGGCAAGGTGCTGGTGACCGGCACCACGGCCACGGTGAACAGCCGCGCCTATTCCAAGGCGCTCGCCGCCACCGGCGCCCGGGTGCGGGTGCTGGAGAAGGCCTGCCCCCTCTTCGTGCCGCTGGTGGAGGAGGGCTGGTGTTCCAAACCAGTGGCCTCGGCCGTGGCGCGCGAATACCTGCTGCCTTTCCGGGGAAAGAAGATAGACGCGGTGATCCTCGGCTGCACTCATTACCCGCTGCTCAAGAAGATCATTTCGAAGGTGATGGGCCCCCGGACCCGCATTGTGGACTCCGCCCACGCGGCCGCGGCCCGCGCCCGGCTGGAACTGGCCGAGCGGGGAGAGCTCAACAGCGGGCGCAAGGGGAAGTCCCAATTCATAGTCAGCGACGCGCCGGAAAAATTTTCCATCCTCGCGTTCAAGCTTCTCGGGATCAGGACCGGGAAAGTGGCCGTAAAGCGTTTCTAACGGAGGTAGTCATGAAAAACACCTTATTCGCGCTGCTGCTGGCGGCCTGCGCCGCCCCGGCCTTCGCTCAGGAGGCCCAGCCGGCCGCGCAGCCCGGTAAAACCGAGGCGGCCGCGCCGCAGAAAAAGACCACCCGGGCCAAGGCGAAACCAGCCCCGGCCCAGGCCGCCGCCCAGCCCGCGCCGGCCAGGAAGGCCGTAAAGCAGGAGCCCGCCAAGCCCGCCGAGGAACCGGAAGAATCGGTGGTGATGATAGATTCGAAGGCCGAGCCGGAAGAGATCGGCCGTTTCTCCGCCGCCGGCTACGCGCCCGACCAGGAGGAGCAGCCCGCGGTGCCCGGCGGCATGCCGTCCTCGTACGGGCAGCTGAAAGGCGTCATGAACGACGGCGGCCGCACGCTGCTGGTACTGGAGAGCCCCGACGATGGAACCATCACCTTCGTGCAGGTCATCGCCGGCAAGGCGGGGGTTTCCTGGAAACTGGTGGACCGCGTTCCGCGCAGCCTGGATTGAGGGGCGAAAAGGCCTTTGAGCGCCGGCGGCCCCGCAAGGCCGCCGGTTTTTATTTCCGGCCGCCTCCCAAACTGCTAAAATATACCCATAAGAGGTGTATATGAAACGCAAGGATCTGGTTAGACATCTTGTCGGCAAGGGCTGCGTGCTCTCACGGGAGGGCGGCAAATACTCCGTCTTCATGAATCCCGTCACCAGCAAGGAAGTGCCGGTCACCCGGCATCCCGAGATCGCGGATTTCACGGTCCGCAAGATCTGCAGGGACCTGGGCATAGACCAGCCCTGATCTCCCCGGACGGCTCCAATAGTGCCGAATAAAGCCGCTTTAGTTCCAGTCTTACTGCTTGCCTGCGCCTGCGCTTCCGCGGCGCGGCTGGACGTCATACAGGTGGGGCCTTGGTTCGACGGCCGCAGCTGGCGCGAGGTGGAGGTTTTTTCCTCGCGCGAACAGACCCTCCGCCCCTGGGGCGCCATAGGAATAATCCACAGCCCAAGGGTGAGCGCCGAGACCGGCCAGGCCGAGCTGGAGCGCATGAAGCTGCAGGCCCGCAAGGCCGCCGCCTCCATGGGCGCCGACGGGGTCATCATAGCGGTGGATTCCGCCGCGGCCGGCCCGCAGCTGGGCGTTTATCAGGAACCGGAACTTTTCGTGAGCGCCCTGGCCTTCAAATATGTCGTCTCAACCTCAACTCCCGCCGCGAAGTGAGCTCCGCATCGCCCTCGACCAGGCCGAAGCCCGGACCTGGCGCGGCCGCGGCATAGTCATAGACCTGTTCAGGTTCTCCAATACCATCTGCGCCCTCGTGGAAAGCGGCCGCAAGGACGTGCGCGTTTACGCCACGCCGGCCCTGGCCCTGTCCGCCCGGCGCCAGGCCGCCGGCTCCGACCTCTTCTCCGAGATGGACCTGGAGGCGGAGCATTACGATAATTCCCCGTACACCGCCCTGTTCGATTCCGACCCGGCGCGCCCCGCCCTGTCCGTGACCAACTCCGGCTCGCCCGCCGCGGCCTCGCTGCTGCTGGCCGACGAGATCCTGGTGGCCTGCTTCGCCAATTTCCCCGCGCTGGCGGCCTACTGCCGCAAGGACCCCAAGCCCACCCTGATAGTGCCCGCCTGCCTGTTCTACGACGCCAGGCACGTGGAGGACATGATCTGCGCCCGGGCCCTGGTGGACGAGCTGGAGGGACGCGACTCCTTCGAGGCCGCCCTCGGCGAGATCCACGCCAGCGGCCGCGTGCTGGACTTCATGGCCTTCCGGCCCGAGACCGGCAAGCGCGACATGGAGCTGGTGCTGAAGAAGGGGCACCTCAAGGCCGTGCCGCGCATAAAGTTCAAGGCCGGGGCCGGCATAGTGGAGAACGCCGCATGAAAAAGAAAGCCGTGGTGCTGTTCTCCGGCGGGCTGGATTCCACCACCGCCCTTTGCTGGGCGCTGAAAAAAGGCTACGAGTGCCTGGCCGTCTCTTTCGATTACGGCCAGCGCCACGACCGGGAGAACGCCGCCGCCCGGGCCATCGCCCGCCGCCTCGGCGTGAAGCTCCATGAGATAAAACTGGCTTTCCCCTGGTTCGAAACCTGCTCCCTGGTGAACAAGAAGCTCAAACTGCCCGACGTGAAGCTTTCGAAGATAGGCCGCAAGGGCGACATCCCCTCCACCTACGTGCCCGGCCGCAACCTCGTTTTCGCCTCGGTGGGTTTTTCGCTGGCCGACGCCGAGGGCGCGGACGCCATAGTGCTGGGGCCCAATGTGGTGGACTACTCCGGCTACCCCGACTGCCGCCCCGAGTTCTACCGGGCGCTGCAGAAGGCGGCCGCTTTCGGCACGCGCCGCGGCGCCAACGGCCGGCCCATAAAGATCCTGACCCCGCTGATAAAGCTCAGTAAGGCCGGCATCGCGCGCCTTGGCGTGAAGCTGGGCGCGCCGCTGGCGCTCACCTGGTCCTGCTATAGCGGCGGCAGGAAGCCCTGCGGGCATTGCGATTCCTGCAAGCTGCGCGCCAAAGGTTTCGCCGACGCCGGGTTAGAAGACCCGGCCCTTTAGATCATGAAAAAGAACATCGCGCCGGTAGCCGAGATCTTCTGCTCGCTGCAGGGCGAGGGCCTGTACCTGGGCCAGCGCCAGGTGTTCCTGCGCTTCGCCGGCTGCAACCTGCGCTGCGGCTACTGCGACGAGCCCGCCGCGCTGGACCAGGCCGGGGCCCGGGAACTGGACGCGCCCGCCGCGGCCGCCGCGGTCATTAAACTTGCCAGGGCGAAGAAGGCCAAGGACGTGTCGCTGACCGGCGGGGAACCGCTGCTGCGCTGGCGCTTCATAAAGGCGCTCGCTCCCAGGCTGAAGAAAGCCGGTCTGTGTATCCACCTGGAGACCAACGGCACGCTGCCCGCCGAGCTGGCGAAGGTGGCCGCGCTGGCCGACGTGATAGCGATGGACCTCAAGCTGCCGTCCTCTACCGGGCAGAAAGGGCGCTGGGCCGAGCATAAAAAATTTTTGGCCGTGGCCCCAGGCAAAACTTTCATAAAAGCCGTTGTGACTTCGGCCACCACGCTGGCAGACCTGAAGAAGGCGGTAGCGCTGGCCTCCGCGGCCGGTCCGGGAGTACCGTTCTTCATCCAGCCGGCCACCAGGGGCGCCGGCGCCAGGCCGCCTTCCGCGCGGTTCGTGCGTGAAGCCTGCTGCCTGGCCGCCGAAAAATTGACGCGGGTAAAAGTGCTGCCTCAGCAGCACCCGATCTGGGGAGTGAAGTAGGAGGGGATATGAGCGAAGGAACTTTTCTTATCGATTGCCCTTGCTGCAAGGCGCGCATAGAGGTGGACCGCAAGACCGGCAAGGTGCTCAAGCACTGGGATAAGCCGCAGCCCAAACAGCCGGGCGGCGACCTGATGCAGGAAGCCATGAAGAAGCTGCAGGCCGACAAGAGCCGCCTGGACGACTATTTCTCCAACGCCGGCAAGTCCATGGAGGAGAAAAAGAAGGAGCTGGAGGCCAAGTTCGAGGCCGAAAAGAAGCGCATTGAGGAGTCCGGGGATACCTCAAGACCCGAAAACCCGTGGGATCTGGATTAATTATAAGGGGGGGCGCTATAATATAGATAATTATAATTAAGGCGGGAACGCGTTTTAGCGCCCGGGCGCGCGCGGGTACATAGCGGGACCCCACTTAATTTTGCCCCAAGGGCCCAGATTTTACTGGGCCCTTTTTTGGGCCTTTCTGGCCTTTACGGCCCTTTAAGAAAAGCCGTCCAGGCCGTATACTATAGGCATGACGAACAAAAAACTTGCTCTCGCGATCCTGGTTTCCTGCGCCGTTCTCCCCGGGTTCTCCGCCGCCCAGTACAGCGGCACCGCCCTGGAGAGCCTCGGGGCCGAAGCCGCCGCCTTAGGCATAGACCTCAACTCCGTCAAAGCTTCTCCCATACCCGACCCCAAGGCCGTCAAACCTGCCGTGCCCCAGGAATTCGCCGGCGCCGAGCCCGTGTCCTACTCCGGCACGGCCGTCACCGTCTGGTACGCCCTGGGCGCCCAGATCAACGACAATGTGCCGTGGACCAATACCCCTACTTTCGAAGCCATCTCCGACCGCGTGATGAAGCTGGCCAAGTCCGCCGCTTATCCCGCCCGCAAGGCCGGCCAGCCCTCGCTGTTCAGCGATGAGGGCTTCATCCGCGAGTACGAGCAGGCCACCAACGGCCGCTTCTATTCCGGCAACTCCGCCCGCTTTCTTATCAACGGCCCCGCCTCCTTCGAGGTGAAGGACGCCCTGATCCGCAGCGCCAAGAAGAGCCTGCTGATCTCCAGCTGGGCCTTCTACGACGACACCACCGGCTACCAGGCCGCCCAGATGCTCATAGCCAAGAAGAAAGAAGGCGTGGACGTTAAGATCATACTGGACAAGAAGATCCTGGCCGGCCACGGCAAGAAAGTCGTTAAAATGATGAAGGACGCCGGGATAGAGATCCTGGCCCACACCGAGGACCGCGCCAACGACATCTGGCACGTGAAGGTGATGATAGCCGACGACCAGTACGCGGTAGCCGGCGGCATGAATTTCGGCGATGTGTACTCCCATAAGGGCGGCACCATCCTGTGGCGCGACACCGACGTGGTCTATTCCGGCCCGGCCGTGCTCTCCGCCCGCAAGCTGCTCGTGGACGTGTGGAACGCCAAGGCCGCCAAAGAGGGCCTCCGGACCATAGGCGCCCCCGTCACCGGGATGTCCTTCGAAGGCGGCAGCGCCCGCGTGGCCACCGTCATGCAGAACCCCCCGAACGATTCCAACATCCTCGTGAGCATCATCAAGGCCATGTACGCCGCTACCACCCGCATCAACATCGAGAACGCCTACTTCGTGTCCCTGCCCGTGGTGACCCAGGCCGTGCTCGACGCCCGCGCCCGCGGCGTGGAAGTGAACATCCTGACCAACTCCAAAGAGAGCATCGACCCCGAGGGCCTGGTGATAGTGGACGGCATGTACAAGTGCCTGATCCCCCTGGCCGAAGCCGGCGCCAACATCTACCTCTACAACGGCTTCCGCTCCCCCGGCGACACCGTGCACTCCAAGTTCATGACCGTGGACGGCCTGTTCGCCGACATCGGCTCCTATAACCTGCACCCCCGCGGCGAGCGCTACGATACCGAAGTGAACGTGAACGTGCTGGACCGCGGCGCCGTGGCGCAGCTGGACGCGGCCTTCGCCAACGACATAAAGAACGCCCGCAAGGTGAAGAGCTCCGCGGACCTGGGCCAGAAGCCCGGCTGGCTGTCCTCCGTGGTTTCCCAGTACTTCTACGCGCAGCTCGGCCGCCCGGCCACCCCCGGCGTGAGGATCCCCCTGCAGAAGTAAGCGCCTGCCCGCCAGGAAGGGCCGGGGCCGAAAGGCCCCGGCCTTTTCTTTTTCATAGGCAAAAGCCGCTAAAAAATCTAAAATATACCTATGCACAAGGACCTTCAGGAGATCCTGATCTCCCAGGGCGAGCTGGCCGCCGGCGTTAAAAAGCTGGGGGAGCGGATCTCGGCGGACTACGCCGGCCGCTGCCTTACCCTGGTGGGCGTGCTGAAAGGCAGCGTCTTCTTCCTGACGGACCTGGCCCGGCACATCAGCACCGACGTGCGCCTGGATTTTATGATGCTGTCCTCCTACTCGGGGGCCCGTTCCACCGGAGTGGTGCGCATCCTGCTGGACCTCAAGGAGAGCATAGAGGGCAGCGACGTGCTGATAGTGGAAGATATAGTGGACTCGGGCCTTACCATGCAGTATATGCTCAAGAACCTGGGGACGCGCGGGCCGAAGTCCCTGGAAGTCTGCACGCTGCTGGACAAGCCCAGCCGCCGCCGGGCCCAGGTGCCCATAAAATACACCGGCTTTACCATCCCGGACAAGTTCGTGGTGGGCTACGGCCTGGATTATAACGGGATCTACCGCAGCCTCCCTTACGTCGGAGTCCTGCGCGAAGACATCATCGAAGGGAAGAAATAATGCCTCTTAAAAAGAATTTCAGACAATTGCTTTTCTGGTTCCTGGCGTTCACGCTGTTCGTGGCCGTTTACCAGAACATGAAGGGCGTGGAGCGCGAGAAGCAGATCCCCTATTCCGAGTTCAAGGCCAAGCTGCGCGACAAGGCCATAGCCAAGGTGTCCGTGCGCCAGGACCTGATCCGCGGCGAGGTTAAGGAAGGCGAGAAGACCGTGGCCTTCCGCACCATCCCCCTGTCCGACCCCAAGCTGATCGAGGACATGGAGGCCGCCGGCGTGGGCAATTTCGCGGCCGAGGCCGACCGCAGCTGGATCGCCACCCTTATCCTTAACGTCGGGTGGATAGTGTTGTTCATCTTCCTGTGGTGGTTCCTGTTCATCCGCCAGGCCCAGATGGGCGGCAAGCAGGCCATGGCCTTCGGCAAGTCCAAGGCCAAGCAGCAGGACATGAAGAAGCAGAAGGTCACGTTCAAGGACGTGGCCGGCTGCGACGAGACCAAGGACGAGCTGCGCGACATAGTCGATTATCTGAAGAATCCCAAGAAGTACCAGACGCTGGGCGGCGAGCTGCCCAAGGGCGTGCTGCTGTACGGCCCTCCCGGCACCGGCAAGACGCTGCTCGCCCGAGCGGTGGCCGGCGAGGCCGGCGTGCCGTTCTTCACCTCTTCGGGCTCCGAGTTCGTGGAGATGTTCGTGGGCGTGGGCGCCAGCCGCGTGCGCGACCTGTTCGAGCGGGCCAAGAAATCGGCCCCAGCCATAATTTTCCTCGACGAGCTGGACGCCGTGGGGCGCAGCCGCTTCGCCGGCATAGGCGGCGGCCACGACGAGCGCGAACAGACCCTCAACCAGATGCTGGTGGAGCTGGACGGCTTCGAGTCCAAGGAAGGCATAATCCTGATAGGCGCCACCAACCGGCCCGACGTGCTGGACACCGCGCTGCTGCGCCCCGGCCGCTTCGACCGGCGCATCAACGTGCCGGTGCCGGACATCAAGGGCCGCCTGGATATCCTCAACGTGCACACCAAGAAAGTGAAATTGACCGAAGGCGTGGACCTGGGCGTGATAGCCCGCCATACGCCCGGGTTCACCGGAGCGGACCTGGCGAACATCGTCAACGAGGCCGCCATCCTGGCCGCCAAGAAAGAACAGAAGTCGGTGGACCTGAAGGACCTGGAAGAGGCCATAGAGAAGAACATAGCCGGCCCCCAGCGCAAGTCGCGCATCATTTCCGAGAGCGAGAAGCGCGTGGTGGCCTACCACGAGGCCGGCCACACCCTGGTGGCCAAGATGCTGCCCGGCTGCGACCCGGTGCACAAGGTCACCATCATCCCGCGCGGGCCCGCGCTGGGCTACACCCTGCAGATGCCGCTGGAGGATAAGTACCTGACCTCCAAGACCGAGATCCTCAACCGCCTCTGCGTGCTGCTGGGCGGCCGCGCCGCCGAAGAGATCGCCATAGGCGAGATCACCACCGGCGCGCACGACGACCTGGCCAAGGTGTCCGCCTACGCGCATAAGATGGTGCTCGAGTTCGGCATGAGCGAAAAGATAGGCCAGCTGTCGCTCAAAAAGGAAGATTCCGAAGTGTTCCTCGGCCGCGACATCATGCGCCAGGCCGGCTACTCCAACGAGACCGCCCGCATCGTGGACGAGGAGATCAAGCGCATAGTCAGCGACGCCTACATGAAGGCCAAGGCCGCGCTGACCGGCAACCGCAGGGCGCTCGACGCCATCGCGAACAAGCTCATAGAGAACGAAGTGGTGGACGCCGCGGAGATAGATTCGCTGATAGCCGAAGCCAAGGCCGCTAAAGCGGCGTAAAAAGACGGGGGAGAATTGTACCTCAAATACATACGTGACCTGGCCGACATACTGGCCGTCTATTACATCGTCTACAGGCTGATCCTGCTGCTCAAGGGCACGCGCGCCATGCAGGTCATCTGGGGCGTGTTCATCCTCGCCGTCATTACCGCCATTGCCCAGGCGCTGCACCTGGCCGCCACCGTGTGGCTGATGCAGCAGTTCTGGCTGGCCGGCATCCTGCTGCTCATCGTGGTCTTCCAGCCGGAGATCCGCTTCGCCCTGGCCAACATCGGCTCCAACCCGCTGGGCCGCGTGATGGTTTCCCAGGAGTACCGCTTTATCGGAGAGATGATGGAAGGCGTGCGTTCGGCCATGGCCGAGAAGATGGGCATGCTGATAGTGCTCGAACAGGACATGGCCCTGCGCGACATCGTGGAGACCGGCGTGAGCATAAACGGCGCGGTCTCCAAGGAACTGCTGCTTACCGTTTTTCACGAGAACACCCTGCTGCACGACGGAGCCGCCGTGATAGCCAATAACCGCCTGGTGGCCGCCGGCTGCATCCTGCCGCTGACCGAGCAGCAGGAACTCTCCAAGATCCTTGGCATGCGCCACCGCGCGGCCCTGGGCCTCAGCGAGGCCGCCGACGCCATCATCGTCATAGTCTCCGAGGAGACCGGCACCCTCTCGCTGGCCCGCAACGGGAAATTGCAGCAGAACGTGGACCCGAAAGACCTCGAGGCCATGCTCTACCAGCTCTACCGCTCCAAGGCGGAGAAGACCCTGCTGCGCAAGGCCAGCCGCCCCGAAGCCGCCCCGGCCCCGGCCGCGCAGCCCCAGACCCCGCCCCAGCAGCCCCCTAAAGCATGAACATACAGGAACTCTTCACCCGCAACTGGCAGATAAAGCTGCTCTCGCTCATCATAGCGCTGCTGATCTGGTATTTCATCACCAGCAATATCTGATTTCCCTGTCGGCCCATTCCGGCCTGGGCCTAAAAACAACCTCTTCCTGCCCTTTCGGCTCTACTGGGCCCCTTAAATTAGCGGCATAATATAAGTATCAAGGAGCCGCTAATGAAAAAGATCAACCTTTCGCTCGCCTGCCTGTTCTCGTTGCTCCCGTTTTCCGCCGCCAACGCTTCCGACCTGCGCCTGCCGCAGGAGCCCGCCTCCGTAGAGGTGCCGGCCGTGCCGCCCCCCGCGCGGGACCAGAACGCGCTGCTGGCCGACTATTTCGACTACTATTCCGCCCTCAAGACCTATTCCGAGATCGCCTTCGTGTCGCCGCAGGGCAGCCCGGCCTTCCTGGAGGCCGCCGCCGCCGGCCAGTACCTGCGCGGCAGGGTGGAGGAAATGGGCGGCCGCCTGTCCCGCGAGGCCGGCGTTTCGCGCGAAACCCTTAACCATCTCACCGCCCGCCGCAAGGCCTCGCCGGTTTCCTGGAGCGTGCTCAGCGAGCTCAACGACGCTTTCGGCTTCTACGCCCCCCCGGAGGGCCGCGAAGCCACGCGCGGCGTGCCCGTGAAGCCTGGCTACTGCCAGATCAATTACGTCAAGAACAACGTGCCTTTCCTGGTGCAGTACGACGGCTTCCTCGCCAAGGGCGAGGTCATCCTCACTTTCGACGACGGTCCCGGCGCGCTGACCGAGGAGGTCTCCGCGGCGATGAAGGAAGGCAACGCTCCCTCCATTTTCTTCGTGCTCGGCCGCAACATCGCCGGCGAGACCGGCAAGGCCCGCATAAAGGCCGAAGCGGCCGACGGCCACTCCGTGGCGGTGCACGGCTATAACCACGCGGCCGCCGGGGACAAGCCTTTCACGGCCATGTCCACCGAGGAGGCCAGCAGGCAGATAGGCGGCGTGAAAGGGGCCATCTGGGAGACCACCGGCGCCCCGGTCAAGTTCTTCAGGCCGCCTTACGGCATAATCACGGTGGAACAGCTGAAGGCCGCCGATTCCGAGCTGGGCCTGATCCCCGTCGGCTGGACCATAGATACCCTGGACTGGTCAACCAAGGACCCGGATGCGCTCTTTAATAAGACCGTTTCCATGATACAGCAGCGGGGCAAGGGCATAGTGCTGATGCACGACATTCACGCGCAGAGCCGCACCGCTTCCAAGCGGCTCGTGAAGTGGCTGGCCGAGAACGGCTATAAAGTGGTGTCGCCCGAGCGGATAGTGAAAGCTTACAGAGGGGAATAGTTAGCGGGGATTTTCCAGTTCTTTGACCCAGGCTTCGGCCTCGGCCATGGCGGCGTCCGACGAGGGCGCCGCTTTTCTTTTGAGGGCGTAGAGGCCGCGCAGGAGGGCCAGCGAGGAGGCGGGCAGCAGCGAGCCCGCGAAAAGCTTCAGCCACGCGGGGCCGCGCGAATGCGCGAGCCTGAGATACTCCCTGGCCTTGCCGGGCTGCAGGTTCTTCAGGTAGACCTCCGCCTGCTTCAGATAGACGTAGTCCTCCAGCTCCCGCCGGGCGGCCGGGTCGGGGGCCGCGGTCTTCAGGGCTTCGCGGAAATCCGCCACGCCGTCGTCCCATTTTAGGGTGAGGCTGGCCGGGTTGGAGGTGAGCGAGTGTATGCGGTAGACCGATAGCGGTTCGGCTATGAAGTCGGCCTCCCAGTCCCGCAGTATCTTCACATAAAGTTCCATGTCCTCCAGATGGCTGAGGTCCTGGCGGAAGGGGCCCGTCTTTTCCAGGACGGTCCGCTTGAAGGCCACGTTGGTGGTCACGTAGGGCAGCCACTTGTCGGAAATGGCCATGTAAGGGGGGAGCTTGCCGCGCGGGACGGCGCGGCCCTCGTCGAAGAATTTGCCGGTGAGGCGCCCTTCGCGCAGGATGTAGCCGTTGGAGAAGACGAAGCCGGCGGCCGGGTTGCGCGCTATGAGCTCCGCGAACTTCTCCAGGCGCCGGGGCAGCCAGAGGTCGTCCGCGTCCAGGAAAGTGACGTAGTCGCCGGCGGCGCGCTCCATGGCGTAATTGCGGCAGCCGCCCTGGCGGCGGTTCGCCTCGAAACGGACGAAGTTCCAGCCGGGGCGCCCGGCGAACTCCTTGAACACTTCCGGCGTGGCGTCGGTGGACCCGTCGTCCAGGATGAAGGCCTCGTAATCCCGGAAGGTCTGCGCGTCCAGGCTTTTGAGCGTCAGGCGCAGCAGGTCGGCGCGGTTGTAGGCCGGGATGATGACCGTGAACAGCGGGCTCATGAGCGGCCGCCCGCGGAAAGTTTGCGGCCCAGCAGGGCCAGGGCGCGCCTGGTGCCGCCGTAGAAGCCGCGCAGGAAGGCGGCGGGACCGTAGCGCAGCAGGCGCGGCAGCGAGGCGGCGGCCTTTAGCGCGTGCCCGCGGGCCAGCTGGGAGTAGAGCGAGAAAGTGAGCGAATTCACGGCCTTGGCCTTGAAGGCCGCGCTGAGAAAGAGCTGTCCGCCGGAAGGCAGCCGCGGCCTGCCGGCGGCGAGGATGGCGGCGGTTTCCCGCAGGGTCCTGGCGATGTAGACCGGCACCTGGTACGCGGGTTCGGCCCGCTTATACGCGGCGGCGGCTATCTCGCCGCGGCGGCCGGGGTTGGCAAGGTAGTAGCGGACTTTTTCAAGGAGTTCTTCCTTGTCGCGGAACGTGTCGATCTCGGACCCAAGCTTGAAGGAGGCTTCCAGCGAGGGGGAGTATTCGGAGAGGCAGAATGAGCGGGTGAGCGCGATTTCGCGCGGCCGGCCGGGGTTCTGGCGCACCCTGGCGAGCAGCGGTTCGTCTTCGTTGATCCAGTTGAGCTCGCCGACCTGGCAGAAATTCAGGACTATCTTGCTGCGGCAGAAATATTCGGAGATCTTGTCGAAAGGCAGGTAGCCGTTGGACGAGCCGAAGCCGTAGACCACGGGTGATACGCCGTTGGCGCGCAGGTGCTCCAGGTATTCGGCGCGGCCGCGTTTGGAAACGTCACCTATGAAAAGCACGTCGATGTCCCGCTCGAGCTCCAGCGGGGCCAGTTTGTTGTTGGCCACTATTTCCGGGCAGAAAACGGCGGGGATCTCCAGGCGGCCGTAGGCCTGCACCGCGGACGGGTCGGCGGTAACCACGGCGTCCGCGGCCTGGGCGTAGTAGCGGCTGTAGGTCTCGAAATAGGTGGCGTCGTCGGCGAACCAGAAGACCACGGCGGTCTTCTTTCGCAGTTCGGCCAGGAATTCCACGGACACCAGGTGGTCGCTCGCGAAGAAGCAGCAGAGCACGATGTCGGGCCGCTCCGCGGCGGCCAGGGCGGCCAGGCGGGGCTCCACCCCGGCGGGCCCCGCTTCGTCGCAGGCGGAGGTGTAGTTGAAATAGACCACGGAGCTGAAATGAGGCACGAGGGGGGCGAAGCGCTCCCGGTAACCGTTGTAGTCGGTGGGGTAGACGATCAGGACTTTCTTGTCGGGGAAGACCGGTGTTTCCATGGGGTTCCTTATTCCAGCAGGCGGCGCTTGAGCCGGTGCGCCGCTACGGCCTCGACGTGGGTCCTGACCCCGGGGCCGAACCTGGTCTCCAGCAGGCCCAGGTAGGCGGGGGAGGTGAAATACTCCGTGAAAGCTTCGTCCCTGAACCGGAGGACCTGCGCGGCGGTGAGCGTCCTGGTGGGGAGGGGCAGCGCGTCGTAGGAGTGCTGCGAGAAACCGCTCCACTCCGCCGGCAGCGCCCAGCCCTCGGCCGCGGCCTGGCGGTACAGGGCGGAACCCGGGTAGGCCATGGCCGAATAGAAATTGGCGAATTCGCAGTTGAGGTCCTTGGCCAGGTCCAGGGTGCGGCGCATGCTTTCCGGCGTGTCTTCGGGCAGGCCGAAGATGTAGTTGCCGATGACCCGGATGCCGGCGGCCTGGATAGCGCGCACCAGGCTCTTGATATCGCGCTCGCGCATGTTCTTCTGCGCGCCGTCGCGCACGGCCGGGTCTGCGGACTCTATGCCCAGCGCCAGCCAGTTGATGCCGGCCTGCTTGAGGGCGGGCAGGCGCTCCGGCCTGACGGTGTCCACCCGGGCGTAAGCCCAGATATTGAGGCCGTAGTTCCTCTCCCGCAGCCCTTCCACTATGGGCATGTAGTGTTTCTCGTCGAAAATGAAGAGCTCGTCTATGATCTTGAGGTTGCGCACGCCGTAGCGGTTACGCAGTTCGTCTATTTCGGCCAGCACCGCGCCGGGGGAGCGGTAGCGGATACCCGGCCGGCCGAACAGGGCGTTGATGCAGCAGAAGGCGCAGCTGTAGGGGCAGCCCAGGCTGGTATAGAGCGCGGCATAAGGGCTGCGGGCGTTGATGTCGTCGAAGCAGTGCCAGTTGTGGGCGCGATACTTCTCCATGGGCAGCAGGTCCCAGGCGGCCAGGGGGAGGTCCTCGTCGAGATTTTTGGAAGACGGCGGCAGCGGGCCCGGTGTCCCGCCGGTATACAGGCCCGGGACCTCTCCCGGCTCCAGGCCGGCGCGGAGTTTTTCGAGCAGGGCGAGCAGGGGGCGGTGGCCTTCGCCCATCAGCACGGCGTGGGCCCCGGATTCTTTCAGGGTGCGCTCAGGCAGGGCCGTGGGGTGAAGGCCGCCCATCAGCACGAAAGTCCCCGAAGTTTCGCGCAGCGCGGCGGCCGTGGCCGAGGCGCAGGTCATGTTCTGGGTGGAGGCGGAAGGCTGCGAGCCGTAAACCATCACCGCCGCCGCCAGCGGCTTGAGGGCGGCGGCCCGGGCGGCGGTCTCCTCCGGGGTGAGGTCCAGGGCGTTGGCGTCTATTACGCTCACTGTGAAGCCGCGACCGCGCAGCCAGGCCGCTATCACGGCGGCCCAGTACGGAGGCTCTATGGCGGCGATCTCGCCGCCGAGCTTCTGGTAGGTCTGCGTCCGGCTCCCCGGGTTGATAAGTACTATGTCCATCCGCTAGAAAGGTCCTTTGAATTCCTTGTACAGGCGGCGCTTGTAGTCGGCCGAAGGCAGTTCCACGCCGTGGTCCTTCCTGCCCGAGGCCAGGCGGCAGATCGCGTCGGCGACGGTGCCCATGTCCGGGTAGAAATGGTTCTCGAGGGTCTTGGCGGTGGGGCAGGGCGAGTGCGCCTGCGCTATTTCCTGGACCGGGGCCTTGAGCAGGCCGGGGTCGGAGGTGGCCACCAGGCGGGAAATTTCGGCGCAGACTCCGAAAGGGGCCCAGCCGGCGTCGGCCACTATCAGGCGGCCGGTCTTGCGCACGCTGTCCAGGAGCAGCTTCGAGTCGGGGCGGGTGAGGCAGTGCAGGTCTATGACCTCGGCCTCGATGCCGGCCTTCTCCGAGACGAATTTCGCCGCGTTGACGGCGTCGGCCACCATGACCGAGGTGGCGGCCACCGTCACGTGGCGCCCTTCGCGCACCAGCCGCGAGGTGAACGGGTCCGCCGGCCGCGCGCCGGCGTCCAGGTTGAAGGAATAGTCGTAGAGCAGGCGGTGTTCCAGCGAGATCACCGGGAAGCGGGCCTTGGTGGCCGCGTACTCGTAGGTGTCCAGCACGCTCTGGGCCGAGGCCGGCATCACCACCGTGAGCCCAGGCACGTGCGAGAGCAGCGCCTGCAGGCTCTGGGAATGCTGCGCGCCCTGGCCCCAGCTGCGGCCTATCACGGCGCGCACCAGCAGGGGCAGTTCGAACAGGCCGCCGTACATGTACTTGTACTTGGCTATGGAATTCACCAGCTGGTTCATGGCCAGCAGCATGAAGTCCGCGCGGATATGGATGTGGATGGGATAGAGGCCGTTCAAGGCGGCGCCCACGGCGAAGCCGGTCATGGCGTCCTCGGACAGCGGCGTGTCGAAGACGCGGCCGGAGCCGAACTCCTTTTCCAGGCCGAGGGTGGTGCCGAAGATACCGGTGAAATCCGTGACGCCCAGGCCGTAGATGATCGACCGGGGGTTCTTTTCCAGCGCCCCGCGCATGCTCCGGGCTATGGCTTCCCTGTAGGTCATGGTCTTCATCAGAATACGTCCTTGAGCACTTCCTCGCAGGCGGGGAAGGGGGCTTTCTCGGCGAAGTCAACGGCGGCCGCTATCTCGCGGTCCAGCTCGGGGCGGAATTTTTCTATCAGCGCCTTCTCCCGCACGAGCGGGTCCCTCGCGCGCCACGCCTCGAATTCGGCCCGGTCGCGGTAGCCCTTGTCGAAATCCTGCGCCACGCCCACGTGCTGCATGTAGCGGCAGGCGCGGATCTCGTAGACCGCGGGCCCGGCCCCGCCGCGCACGGCGGCCGCTATCTTTGCGGTCTGCGCCGCCACGGCCGGCATATCGAGCCCGTCGGGGGAGAGGAAATAGGGAATGCCGTAGGCCGCGGTCAGTTTTTCCAGCGAGAAGGCCTGCCGCCCGGCGAGATGGGCGTGGATGGCCAGCCCGTTGTTCTCTATCACGAAGAGTACCGGCAGTTTTCTGAGGGCCGCGAAATTGAGGCATTCGTGGAAGACGCCTTCCTCGGTGGAGCCGTCGCCGGTCAGCGAGACCACGATGTCCTTGCGGCCCAGCAGCTGGAAGGCGTACCCCGCGCCCACGGCGTGGGAGATGGTGGCGGCCACTATGGCCGAGCAGCCCATCAGGCCGTGCTCCGGCGAGCACAGGTGCATGGAGCCGGCCTTGCCTTTGGAGATGCCGGAGGCTTTGCCGTAAAGTTCGGCGAACATCAGGCGCATGTCGCCGCCCTTGGCCAGGTAGGCGGCGTGGCTGCGGTAGGTGGTGTAGAGCTGGTCGCCCGGGGCGAGCGAGGCTATGAGGGCCGCGGTATGCGGCTCCTGGCCTATGGAGAGGTGCACCGGGCTCTGGATCTTGTCGCTCGGGTAGATCTCGGCTATCTTTTCCTCGGCCAGGCGGATGCGCAGGGCCTGGCGGAACATGGCCTCGTAGGCGGCCGTCATTTGCGGGCCTCGCGGCTCACTTCGGCGCGGCAGTGCTCCAGCAGGAAGGCCACGCTCTCCTTGAAGGAGTAGCGGGGCTTCCAGCCGGTGCACCGGCGGAATTTGCCCACGTCGGGTATCTGCAGGGTGACGTCGGTGGGGCGGAACAGGGTTTTGTCCGCCTTGGAGGGGACAGGGCAGCGGGCGAGCTTCTTGAGCAGCGCCAGGAACTCGCCTACCTTGATGACCGTGGTGCCGCCTATGTTATAGGCCTCGCCGAAGTCGCAGCAACTCATGGCGGTCCAGTAGGATTCCATGGCGTCGCGCACGTCTATCAGGGTGCGGGTGGAGTCCAGGTTGCCGTGCAGCAGCGTTTTCTGGAGGCCCGCCTCTATGCGGGCCACCTGCATGGCGAAGGAGGTGGCGAACAGGTCCGCCCGGCGCGGGTTGAGGTAGGCGAACATGCGCGTGCGGATGACCTTCATGCCGTAGTTGGCGAAATAGGTGTGGCCCAGCATGTCCTGCGCGGCCTTGGAGACGGCGTAGGGGCTGGCCGGCCGGAACCGGCACTCCTCGGTTATCGGCACGTCCTTCTTCTGTACCTGGCCGTAAACCTCCGACGTGCTGCAGAGCTGGATCACGGGGTCCAGGCCGGCGGCGCGCACCGCCTCGAAGAGGTTGGCCGTGCCCATGATGTTGTTGTTGAGCACCGCCAGCGGCGTGGCGAAAGAGGCGCGCACGTTGGCGTGGGAGGCGATGTGGAAAATCCCGTCCGGCTTCACCTCGCGCAGCACGTCCAGCACGGACTTGAAGTCCAGCAGGTCGCATTCGTGCAGGGTCACCCTGGAGCGGGACCTGGCCAGGTTCCGGGCGGAAGAGGTGCTGTGCCACCGGGAGATGCCGTGGATGGCCGTGCCAGGCCGGTTGTCGGCTATATGGTCGGCCAGGTAGCTGCCGCCGGAGCCGGTAATGCCGGTAATTACAATCTTCTTGAATTTTCTGTTCTTCATGTTCAGCCTAAACGTTGCCGTATCTGGAATTGCGCAGGATGGCGTAGCCCTTGATGAGCTCTTCGATCCCGTCGTCGAGGGAATAGCCGGGCCTGAAACCGGTCTTCTCTATCTTCTCGTTGGAGACTATGTAGTCGCGCTTGTCCACGTCCTCGCCCACCGGGGATTCCAGGTAGACGAACTTGGGCAGGTGCTCCTTGATCTTGGCGCACAGCTGCAGCTTGGAGAGGTTGGCCTGGCTGAGCCCCACGTTGTAGGCCTCGCCGCGCATCTTGGGGAATTTATTGAGCACGTGGGAGAAGGCCTTGGCCACGTCCATGATGTGGATGTAGTTGCGGCGGAAGTGGCCTTCGAAGATGATCACGAAACGGTCGGTGACGGCGCGGTAGACGAAGTCGTTGACCAGCAGGTCCAGGCGCATGCGGGGCGACATCCCGAACACCGTGGCCAGGCGCAGGCTGACCGAGTTCTGGCGCGCCAGCACCGCTTTCTCGGCGTCCACTTTCACGCGGCCGTAGAGGGAGATGGGGTTGAGGGGGGTTTTCTCCGTGCAGAACTTGTCCGCGGCGCCTATGCCGTAGCCGCTGTTGGTGGTAGGGTAGACTATGCGCTGCGCCGGGGCGGCGTTCCTGGCCAGCCACCTGACGGCCTCGAAGTTCACGGTCTTGGCCGCGGTGACGTCGTTGTCGCAGAGCGGGGCGCCCACCAGGGCGGCCAGGGGGATGATCACGTCCGCCTTCTTGAGCAGGGGCTTCACCTTGCGCGGGTCGCGCGCGTCGCCGCGGACCACGTTAAAGGACTTGTTGCGGCAGCACTCGGCCAGGGAGTTGGGCGAGTACATGAAATTGTCCAGCACGGTGACCTTGTGCCCCAGCGAGAGCAGCTGCGGCACCAGCACCGAACCAAGATAACCGGCCCCGCCGGTGACGAGGATATTGTGTCCCATTTTTGTTCTCCGTCGCGGCCCGCCCCGGGCGGCCCGCTATAGTCTGCTTTCCAGGAACTTCTTAGTCAGCTCTATGAAATAGTCCAGGTGTTCCTCGTTGATGTCCTGGTGCAGGCCGATATGCAGGCCGTTGTTCGCGCAGTATTCCGCTTCCGGGAATTCCCCGAGCTTGTGGCCGAGAAAGGCGAAGCCGGGGCACTGCGTGGGCATGGAGAGGAACAGGCTGCGGGTGTCCACGCCGTTGTCTTCCAGGTACGTCATCAGCTGGTCGCGCGTGAAGCGCGCGCCGGGCGGCACCAGCACCGGGAAAGCGTAGGGGGCCATCTCCTCTCCGGCCACCGGGTCTATGGTGAGCAGGTGCGGCTTGAGGGAGGCGAACTTTTTGTGGATGTAGTTGAAGTTCCGCAGGCGGGCGTTGTAGATCTCCGGGTAGATGTCCAGGTAGCCCAGGCCGATGGCGGCTTCCAGCTCGTTCATCTTGGCCGAGAAGCCGACGCGTTCGAAGATGAAGCGGATGTCCGTGCCGTGCTTGAAGCGCTTGTCGCAGTGGCCGCCGCTGACGCTCATCATGCAGGAGGAGCATTTGCAGGCCCGGCCGTGGGCGCGCAGCGAGCGCAGGGTATTGGCGTAGTCCGGGTTGTCGGTGGCCACTATGCCGCCTTCGCCGGTGGAGATAACGTGCGCGATGTAGAGGCTGAAGGCCGCCATGTCGCCCAGGGTGCCTATATTCTTCCCCTTATAGGTGGCGCTCTGGGCCTCGGCCGCGTCTTCCACCACCAGCAGTCCGTGCTTCTTGGCCACCGCGTTGACGGCGTCCATGTCCGCCGGCTTGCCCATGAGGTGCACGGGCATGATGCCGCGGGTGCGGGGGCCGACGGCGGCTTCTATCTTGCGGGGATCTATGTTGAGCGTGGTGCGCTCTATGTCCACGAACCTGGGAATGAAGCCGGCCTGGAGCACGGCGTTGCCGGTGGCCACGAAGGAGAGGGAGGGGACTATCACCTCGTCGCCGCGCTGCGCGCCGCGGTCGTAGAGCACGGCCAGCGCCAGGGCGTCGGCGTCGGTGCCCGAGGACATGGCTACGGCTTCTTTCGTGCCTACCAGCCTGGCGAAACCCTGCTCGAACTCGCGTACGAGCCGGCCGCCGGAGATGCGTCCGGAGTCCAGCGCGCCGTTCACGAGTTTCTTGGTCTTGTCGGTGATGGTGATGGTGCCGAAAGGATAGCGTAGTTTTTTCATGGCAGTTGTCCTGACTTCCTTAAGATCTTTTCCGCCGCCCGGTACCTTTCCGGCGTGCCGATGTCGAGCAGCGCGGCGGCGGTCCTGAACCCGTAGCAGCTGCGCAGCGCGGGGAAGAGGTCGTATTCGAAGGAATACTTCTTCCCGGCCGGGATCCTGGCGAGCACGCCGCGCTCCAACAGGTAGATGCCCGCGTTGACCAGGGCGCCCGGGGCCGCGCCGGCCTTCTCCCTGAAATCCTTGATCCTGCCGCCGGAGCCCAGGCGGACGGCGCCCACGTCCCCGCGGCCCGCCGGCCGGGTGAGCACCACGGAGGCTTCGGCCTTTTTCCTGCGGTGGAAGGCCTGGAAGCGCCTGAGGTCGGCGGCGCAGAAAGAATCCCCGTTGAGCACCAGGAAACGGCCGGACTTTATGAGCCGCGCGGCGTGCTTTACGGCGCCGGCCGTACCGAGGGGCCGCGGCTCGGCCGAAACGAGAACGTCCTTGTCTCCGGCGTAGTGGCGCTTTATGGCCCCGGCCCGGTAACCCGCGCACAGCACGGCCCGGCGCAGTCCCTGGCGGCGCAGGTGCGCCAGCAGGATGTCCAGGAAAGGCCGGCCGGCCACTTTCGCCATGGGTTTGGGCACGTCCTTTACGGCGCTCCTGAGGCGTTTGCCCAGGCCGCCGCAGAGGATCACGGCGTCCGGCGCGGTCATTGGCGCTCGGCCCCGTGCGAGTAGTAAATGATCTGGCTGCCGAAGTATTCGAACTTGAAAGGGATGAGCAGGAGGCCTTTGAGCGCTTCCCGGACCTGGGCCTGCCGCTCAGGCTCGGCCGAGAAGAGCATGAAGCCGCCGCCGCCGGCGCCCAGCAGCTTGCCGCCTTCCGCGCCGGCCTTGAGCGCGGCCTCGTGGATGCCGTCGATATGGGAGCTGCTGATCTTGCTGGAGAGCGCGCGTTTCATTTTCCAGGTCTCGTTGAGCAGGCGGCCGAAGGCCGGGAGGTCCGGCTTGGGCGCGGTGATGAGGCCGTAAGCCTCGTCCACCAGGCCGGCCATGCGGGCCAGTTCCGCGGCGTTGCGCCCCACGTTGGCTATCTGTTCCTGCGCTATGTCGGAAGCGTTGCGCGACAGGCCGGTGAAAACCAGCATCAGCCGCTGTTCCAGGGCCCGGGCGTTCTCGGGCTTCATCACCACGGGGGAGACCACGATCTCGCGGCTGGGCAGGAACTCGACGCGGTTGAAGCCGCCGTGCGCGGCGAAGATCTGGTCCTGGGACCCGACGTTCTCCTTGATATCGTTCTGCTCCACGTCGATGGCCAGCTCGCCGAGGTCGTCCTTGGAGATGGCCCGGCCTTCCAGGGTGTACATGGCGTTGAGCAGGCCCACGGTAAAGGCCGAGCTGGAGCCCATGCCCGAGCGGGCCGGGATGTCGCCGTCGTGGTGGATGGAGATGCCCTTCTGGTACTTCATGCGCTTGAGCACCGCCTTCACGGAGGGGTGGGCTATCTCCTCTATGGCGCTGACGTTCTCCATGCGCGAATAGACTATGCGGTGCTTGTGTTCGAAGAAAGGTGGAAGTTCCCGGACTATGAGGTAGCAATACTTGTCTATGGCCGCGCCCAGCACCTTGCCGCCGTTCTTAAGGTACCAGGACGGATAGTCGGTGCCGCCGCCGAAAAAGGAGATCCTGTGCGGGGTCTTGGTTATTATCATAGCGTGCGGCCGGAGCCGCCGTTCCCAATAATATAATAATAATTATAGGACATTCAAATAAGACGGGGCGGGGGGCGCCTGGCTTTCAGAGAGGGCTTATTGCGGGGTTTTCCGGGAGCGCAGCCCGGAATAGAACTTGTGCAGGCGCAGGTAGAGCGCGGGGCTCAGTGCCGACAAGGCCAGCGTAAGGGAGTTGAAGAGTTTGCGCGGGGCGGTCGGGTTGAAGAGTATTTCCCTTAAAATAATTTTCAGGGCCTCTCCGCGCTCAGCGCGACGGGAATGATACAGGACCCGGGCCTTGGTCAGTTCCATGGGCAGCTGTATCCGGGTCCCGGCGATATCGACGCCGTTCTTTTTCATCAGGGCGGCCAGCTCTTTTAAGATCAGCGTCTTGACCTTGATGTAGTTGCCCAGCCGGCGGGTGTCGCTCATGGTGCCGGCGAACCAGTTGGCGCCGTGGATCTTCTTGAAGCCAAGCACCGAGTTCAGCGAGCGGACCCGCGAGTGGAAGAGAATGGCGAGGTAGAGGTACTCGTCGGCGCAGTAGAACAGCCCGTCGGGCACTGGCAGCGTTTTGTCCAGGAAAGAACGCCTGAAGGCCAGGCCGCTGGTGCCGGTAAAACTGGCGCGGCCGTCCAGGAGGTCCTGCAGCGCGTAGTATGCGGGACGGCTGTCGAATTGCTGGCTCAGCGGCCGGCCCTCCGGGTCCACGTCCATCATGAAATGCTGCACCATGCCCACGTCGGGGTCTTCCCGGAACGCTTCGGCTACGAGCCGCAGCTTCTCCGGCTTCCAGGCGTCGTCGGCGTCCAGCAGGCAGACCAGTTCGCCCGAGGCGGCCTTGAGCCCGGCGTTGAAAGCCGCGCCCTGGCCGGCGTTCTCCTGGTAAAGGTATTTGACGGCCCGGCCGTACCTGGCCAGGCGCGTCTCGGTGTCGTCGGTGGAGCCGTCGTCCACCACTATCAGCTCTATGGGGCCGGCATAATCCTGCGCCAGCACGCTGTCCACGGCCTCCTCTATGTAGCGGCCGTAATTGTAGGTGCCTATGATAACCGAGATCTTCACTGGCCGCCCCCGTCGGCGCGCCAGAACCCGGCGGTGCGCGAGATAAGGTCGAGATCTTCCCTGGTCACGCCTTTAAGGAGCAGCAGGGCGGCCGTGTAAACGGCGGCGCCCGTCCCCACCAGGAAAAAGACGTTCCGGCCGGAGAGCGCGGCCAGCGCCAGGGCCATTACCGCCGAGGCCAGCAGCGGTTTTACCGCGTGCGCGGGCGAAAGGTGGTAGACGTCGCGGCTCTGGAAGGCGTAGACGGCGTTGGTGACGCCGTAAGAGATCACCGCGGAGGCGGCGAGACCGGCCGCGCCGTAAAGCGGGATGAGCGCCAGGCCCAGCAGCACCGAGAAGGCCGCCTGGAAGGAACTGATCCAGAGGTTCTTCTGCTGGCGGTGGGCGGCCAGCAGCGAGAGGGAGAAGACGTTGCTCAGGAAGATAAGGTAAGGCAGCACCGCCAGCAGCCGGAGCAGCAGGCCGGCTTCGTGGAATTTGCTGCCGTAGACGAGGGTGATAATGGGGGCGGCCAGCATGAACAGGCCGGTCATCGCCGGGTAGCTGGCTATGGCCATCCATTTAAGCGTGGCGTCCATGATCTTCTTGAAGGTTTCAGGGTTCTGCAGGTAATGTTTGGAGATGGAGGGGAACACCGCCACCGCGTAGGCCACCATGGCCTCCACGAAGATCCAGACTATCTTGTAGGCCGCGGCGAAATAGCCGACTTCCTCAGTGCCGCGCGAGAAACCGAGGATGGTCACGCCGGAGTTCAGGATGATGATGGTCATGACGCCCCAGGCCGCCACCGGCAGGGCCTGGCGGAAAAGTTCCCTGGAGAGCCGCGGGTCGAAGCTGAAGCGGTAGCCGGGGTTCAGCCGGCGGTAGACCAGGAACAGGAAAAGGGCGGCGGCCGCCTGGGCCGCGAAGAGCAGGAAGGGGATCACCGGCAGGTCGGCGTTGCCTCCCACGAAAAGGAAGATGGCCCCCATGTAGAAAAGGGCCTGGATCACCGAGGCGGCGCCCAGGTATTCCATCTTCTCTATGCCCTGGAACACCCAGTCGAAGTTCAGGACGTTGGAGGTGAACATGGTGAGCCCGTAGAAGACCGTAAGCCATTTCAGGTCGGAGGTCTGGGGCATGAGGTAAACGAAGAGCCCCAGCAACAGGAAGGCGGCGGGGCCCAGCAGCAGCCGCAGGCTGGTGATGCTGTTAACGCAGGCGCCCTGGTTTTCCTGGCGCTGCGCCAGCTCCCGCACCCCGATGGTGGCCAGGCCCAGGTGCGCCAGGATGGCGAAATAACTGACCAGGGCCAGGGCGAAATTGATGCTGCCGAAATCCTCGGGGCCGAGCACGCGCGCCAGGTAGACCACGGTAAGCAGGCCGGAGGCTTTGGAGACCGCGTTGGAGAAGGTCAGCGAGATGAAATTCTTGAAGATAGTGCGCCCGGCGGTCATGGTGGATTAGTGAAGTATACTAAAAATAAAAGGCGGTTTCGCCCGCCGGCCGCGGGGTTTACCGGGAGCGGTCAAAATTGTAGTATTACCGATTGAATGACACCTGCTTGCCCTCTTTGCGGCGGCGGCCGCTGCGTCCCTTTTGAGCTTTCCACCGACCCTGTTTCCGGCAGGAGTTACGCTTTTGTCCGCTGCGGCGGCTGCGGCGGGGAGTTCGCGGACCCCATGGAGAACCCTGGCCCGGAGTGGTACGCCAAGGCGGCGTTCTATAACGAGGACGCCTGCCGCTCCGGGGCGGCCGCGCGGCTGCGCGGCGGGGTCTTCCTTGAACTGGGGCTGGCGAAGGACGCGCGCTTGCTCGACGTGGGCTGCGGTGCGGGGGAATTCCTGGCCCTGGCCGCGGGGGCAGGCTACTCCCGCTGTTCCGGCATAGATTTCAGCCCGGCCCAGGTGCGCCTGGCCCGGGAGAACTCCGGCCTGGAGGATATTTCCGTGGCCAGCCTCGAGGAGTTCCTGCCCGGCAGGGACGGCTCTTTCGACCTGGTTTCGGCTTTTGAAGTGCTTGAGCACCAGCCCGCTCCGGCCGACTTCGTGAAAAGACTCAAGGGCCTGCTGGCTCCGGGAGGGCTGCTGATGCTGAGCGTGCCCAACGCCGCCCGGCCGCTTCTGTTCGGCGGGCGGGAGGCCTGGGACTATCCGCCGCATCATCTGACCCGCTGGGACGCGGGCCGGCTGGACCGCTTCCTGGCCGGCCTGGGCCTGGAAAAAGTGGTCCTGAAAGATTCGGAACTGCCCGCGGAGCACGTTTATAACCAGCTTTTCGGAGTCAAGCTCGACGCCGCCGTGAAAGGCGCCATTGCGGCGGTAAAGAGACTGCTTTTCGGCGGGAAAGCCGCGGCCAGCATGGACGAAATAGTAGCCTCCGGCGCGGCAGGCGCCGCCGGGGTGCTGCGCTTCAGGCTGGCGCGCCGGCTGCCGGCGGCGGCGCTAAAACTTTTTTTCAGGGCGCTGCTGCTGCCGGTATACCTGCCGTTGTGGCTTTCCTACTCCGCCGCCGGCCACAGGGGGACTTCGCTGGTGGCGGTTTACAGGGTAAAATAAGGCCTTTGCCCTGCGCGGCTGGGCCTGTTTATAATAGAATCAATACTATGGCGCAAATAAAGATCTACGCGGGCCGCGGCTGCTGCGGCCCGGAGAATACGGCGGCCGCTTTCAAGGCGGCTTTCGACGCCGGCGCCGACGCCGCGGTCTGCGACATCCGGCGCACCGCCGACGGCCAGTTCGTGGCTTTCCGCGACGCCGGCACCGGCCGCCTGTGCGGCCGGGACTGGCAGATAGCCGCCACGGAGTGGGGGCATTTGAAAACGCTGCGGGTGGCGGGCAGGGAACGGATAGCGCACCTGGACGACCTGCTCAACCTGCTCATCCTAAACCCCTCCGGGGAATTCTTTTTCCGGCCGCACGGCGGCGTGGAGGCCGAGGCCGTAGAGCTGGCCCTGCAGATCGCCAAGGCCGGCGTGCAGGACCGGGTGTTCTTCACCACGGGCCCCTGCCGCAAACATCTTCTGGCGGCGGCCAGGAACGCCGTGCCCGGGCTGGGCGCGGCCGTGGCTCCCAAGTGCAATTACGGCCTGCTGGACAAGGCCTGGAAGGCCGGCGCCTCCCGGGTGGTCACCGGCTGGAAGGGCGGCTGCCTCTCCCGGGAGGCGTTCTACCTGGGCGCCTCGTTCTTCGATCTCAAAACCCAGGCGGACGAGGCCGAAGCGGCCGGGATAGAGATCTCCGCGGGGCCGGCTTCGCATCCCCGGGACGTCCGCAGGCTTAAGGAGATCGGCGCGCGGGCCGTCTGGACGACGGACGTGGAAATGGCGGCGAAATACGTTTAGGGACCGGCTATGTTCAAAAAAATACTTCTGGTAGACGACGATAAACTGGTGCTGAATTCCACCCGCAGGTACCTGGAAGGCCAGGGCTTCAACGTGGCCGCGGCCGAGAACGGCGCCGAGGCCGTGGCGATGGTGAAGGATTTCGGCCCCGACCTGGTGGTGACCGACGTGGAGATGAAAGGCCTGGACGGCTTCGCCCTGTGCAGGGCGCTCAAGGAGACCGAGGGCTTTTCCCGCATCCCGGTAATAATAGTGTCCGGGCGCAAGGTCAGCGAGGAGGATATCCTGGCCGGCTACAACAAGGGCGCCGACGACTATATCATAAAGCCGTTCTCGTTCCCGGTGCTGCTGGCCAAGATGAAGGCCGTGATGAAGCGCTACGAGGGCGTGGCCGCCAAGACCGAGAAGATAAAGAAGCTGGGCATGGTGATAGACCCGGCCGCCCGCGGCGTGACCATAAAAAATTCCACTATCAACCTCACGCGCAAGGAATTCGACCTGCTGATGGCCCTGATAACCGAAGAGGGCCGCCTGCTGTCCGTGCCGTACCTGCTGGAGACGGTGTGGGGTTACGACCCGGCCAGCTACAACGACCCGCATACCGTGGGCGTGCACGTGTCCTCGCTGCGCAAGAAACTGGGGGCCGACATAGGCGCCCACATTACCAGCGTCACGGGGCACGGCTACAAATTTGACTAAGATTTGACGTTTTTTTGTCCTTTTCAGTAAGCCCGGTGCGGTAGACTATCCACAGAGGACCGGGAGGGGTTATGAAAAGGATGATACCAGCTTTAAAACTGACCTTCGCAGCCGCCGCGGCTCTGCTCCTGTGTTCCGGCTCCGCTCCCGCCGCCGAAGACGTTTACAAGAAAATGGCGAACGACTTCGCCAAGTACTCCACCAACAAGAAAGTGAAGAACGTGGCCGTGATAGGCTTCTCCCGCAAGGCCAGGACCTCGCGGGAAGAGAGCGACTACATCTCGGAGAAGCTGCTGTCGGGCCTGGTGGCTTCCGGCAAGGTGAACCTGCTGGAGCGCTCGCAGCTCGACAAGGTGCTGGAGGAGCGCCGCCTGGCCGCCTCGGGCGTGACCGACGAGGCCCCCGAGGGCTCGCCCAGGCGGATAAACCCTTCGGACGCCATCATAGTGGGCACCATCTTCGGCACCAAAGACCACCTCATGATAATAGCCAAGATGATAGACCCCCTGACCGGGGCCGTGCTGCACACCGTGGAGGCGCAGACCGACCGCCAGTGGGACATCCTGCCCGAGCGCCCCGAGTTCCAGTTCGACGTGCCCGACCTGAAGGAGCTGGCCGCCATGTTCGGCGACGAGGACATAAAGCCGGTGATGGTGGACTTCCGCGACGCGCCCGCCCCGGCCGCCGTGCCCGTTAAGGAAGGGGCCTGCGGCGCCCGCAAGGCGCAGCTGGCGGCCCGCCAGCTGGGCGCGCTGGAGCTCAAGGCCCGGTACTGGGCGCTGCGCATGCGTCAGCCCGGCTTCAGCACTTCCGGCCTCAAGCGCAATCCCGGCGGCGAGATCATAGAAGCGGCGGCAAGGCAGAAATTCTACAACATGCTCAACGGCTACCACCGGGACGGCTCGGTGCGCGAGCTGGACGGCGGCGAACTGGCCGCGGTGACCGGGCTGATGGACGAGGAGAACAGGATCTCCGACGAGTGCGGGCTGCACTGAGCCGATAGCGGGCGGGGAGAAGGGTCCGCGGGTTTTATCCCCGCGGGCCTTCGTTTTTCAGGACTTTTTCGGCCAGGTCGCGGATCTCGTCTATGCCGAAGGGTTTTATAAGGAAGCCGTCCACGCTGACCCCAGGCACGATGGGGCTGGTGATATTGGAGACGGAGCCGGTTATGACTATGACCCTGACGGCGGGCAGGCTTTCGCGGATGCGCTTCACCACTTCCTCCCCGCGCATGTCCGGCATCTTCAGGTCGCAGATCACCACGTCGAAGGTTTCGCGCCGCAGGAGGTCCAGCGCCGAGGCGCCGTTATCCATCTCGGTAACGGCCCAGCCTCGGCTGGCCAGGGCCCGCCGCACGTAATTGCGGACCAGGGCCTCGTCGTCTATTATCAGTATCTTCCTGTCCATGTTCAGACCGGCAGGCTGACGGTGAAAGTGGAACCCTTACCGGGTTCGCTCTGGGCCTTTATGCTGCCGTTGTGCTTGTGAATGATGCCCATGCACACCGACAGGCCGAGGCCCGTGCCTTTGCCCACCGGCTTGGTGGTAAAGAACGGGTCGAAGATCTTGTCCACGATGTCCGGGTTGATGCCTGCGCCGGTATCGGAAATGGAGGTCATGATGACCTCGGAGCCGGCCGGTGTTTTCAGCAGACGGGTCTCTATGGCCAGCTCGCCGCCGTCGGGCATGGCGTCCCTGGCGTTGGTGAACATATTAAGGAACACCTGCATGAGCTGCTGGAAATCGGCGTTCACCATGGGCAGGCCGGGCGCCAGCCGGCGGACTATCTTCACGTGCTTGAGCTCCATCTGGCGGGCGCAGAGGGTCAGGGTCTCCTCTATGACCTCGTTGACGTTGACCGGTTCGGTGCGTGTCTTCTCCTGCCGGGAGAAGGACAGCAGCGAGACTATGATCTTCTTGCAGCGGAAGACGGCTTTCTCTATCTCCTTGAGGTCGGCGAAGTTCTGGCTGTTCTTGTCGGTGCTTTCCAGTACCAGCTGGGTCAGGCCCAGGATGCCGGAGAGCGGATTGTTGATCTCGTGCGCGAGGCCGCCGGCCAGCTGGCCCAGGGCGGACATCTTTTCGGCCTGGATGAGCTGCCCCTGCGTTTCCTGCAGCTGGCGGTAGAGGCTGGAGTTGCGCAGGGCCAGGTTCACGAGCGAGCCGAAGATGCGGGCCCGCTGCATGTCGTCCTCGGTGAAGTAGGCCTCGTCCGCGTCGCGGTTGATATTGATGAGCCCGACCGGCTTGTTGTCCTCCACCAGCGGCAGGAAGAGGGAGAACTTGACCCTTTCCAATCCCTTGATGTCGGAGAATTTCTTGTCGAGCGAAGGGCTTTCTACCAGCTGCAGGGATTTCGCGGCGCTGGCCGGCTGCAGCATCACCCGCGAGCACATCTCCAGGCGGGAAGCGCGCCCCGCGTCGTCGTCGAGGCCTTCCGAAACGGCTATCCGGGGCTTGCCGTCGCGGTCGGGCAGCACCAGCAGGGACTCGTCGGCCTTGAGGATGCGGGTGACGGCGTCTATGATGACGCGCAGCTGGTCCTCGGGCTTGGGGGTGGAAAAAATGACCTTGGCGATGTCGTTGAACTTGCGCTTCTCCACCGCGCGCTCCACCACCTTGAGCAGTTCCTTCAGTTCGAACGGCTTGTGCAGGTAGTCGAAGGCGCCTTTGCGCATGCTCTGGATGGCCGTGCCCATGGTGCCGTGGCCGGTAGCTATGATGACCTCTATCTCGGGGTCTATCTTCTTGATCTCGCCGAGGGCGGTGATGCCGTCCATCTCGGGCATCTGGATGTCCATGATGGCGAGGTCGAATTTTTCTTTGGACGCGCGCTCCAGGCCCTGGCTGCCGTTGTAGGCCACGGCGGCGGTATAGCCGTTGGCCTCCAGCGAGGCCAGGATCATCTCGGCTATCTGGGCTTCGTCGTCCACTATAAGGATATGGGCTTTCGCGGTCATGTCCAGAATTGTATAAAAAATCGGCGTTGGGCGCTGATGCCTGGAAAATAAAAAACCCCTTTCGGGGCTTTTTATTTTTCTTCGGGGTGGACTACACTATCCTGCGTCACTACGGACACTGCGCCAATACCTTACCGATGTGTCCGGTATATACCGAAAAAATCTGGCGGAGACTCAGGGAGAAAGTTCGAGACTACTTTGCGTCACACCCTGCGGAATCATTATAAATTCCGCTTTCTCTCCTGGATCTCTGCGGTACGGGGAATCTTATCCGCGAGATGCCGCACGGCCGGCCACTTCGCGGCCGTCCATGCTTGCCGCTTAGAAGGTGGTTCGCAGGGCGGCGGCACTTGCGCGCCTTGCACCTGCTCCCAAGGAGGTCTGCATCTTACAAAAACCTCCTTTTGCGCGGCCGGCCGGCCCAATAAACGTGGGCCTTGGCCCGGCCGCACTGCGGTGTCGCTGCGCTCCACCCCCGATCCGCCTGCGGCGGCCGTACAACAAAGAAATTTATTCCCCGCGCGCACTGCAAAGAACTGAGTTTATTATATACAGATTTTACCCGCGCTCGCCAGTGGCTGCTGCCACTCGCGGCGCGGGCCTGTTACTGATAATGTTCAACAGCATTTATGCCGGTGGCCCCGACTTGATAAAAAACCGCCCCGGCGTCCGCTGCTGCGGCCGCCGCGGCGGTCTTTTCTGTTATTGATTCGTAGCCACGCGGGGAGTTAACAGCGAAGAAAATAAGGAAAGGCCAGGGCGGTAGCGCCTGGCCGCGTGATGGCCGTCGCCCCCGCCCTGGCCCGGCTATACGTCAGGGGTAGTATCTTTACATCCCACCGGTCACAATCTCCCTAAACCGTCGCTGCTTATTATCCCAGTGATATGCTGTAGAGCCAACCCCTTTAGTAACACTTATTCCATAGTTCTCAGATTCAAAGGCACTGGCACCATCGGAGCCGACCTCAGATTTCCTGCCAGGAGTGGAAAGGCCAAGATACGTGGACACTTTTTTGCCACTCCCGATTCTGACTACCTCTGTAACCATGTATGTCGTCGAACTTTGAGACAAGATAGCTAGTACCGCAGTCTTTTTAGAGTTTTTACCAGCAATCCCGGAACCCAGGTTGAGTTCCGGCTCATTACTAGATGGACTTTCCGTGTATTCGCCCAGAACGGCGGCATCAAATACGCCATCGCCGTTAAAATCTCTGAATACTGCCGAATAGCACATCAGGTTTGTGGCCCAGGGCTGAAGCTCAAGCCGAAGTTCATCCTGGTAATCATCAAGCCCAAAAATCTTGAAAGTCGGAGAATATTCTTTCAAGGCAATACGCATCCCGGCGGGCAGGAATACCTGATAGGAATACTTCACATATTCGTGAAAGCATTGGGGGCATTCCTGCCGATCTTGTTCTGTAATAGTTCTTAAATCGGCTCCCGTTGCTAAACCCTGAAAAATCAGCAGGGACAAGCATCCACCGCAAATAGTTTTCACCATATTGCCCTCACGGACAATCTGTTTCTACTGGCACTTCAGGATGCTCTGAGGACGGATTCCCGTTGGTTTCCAGATCAATGCAGACCTGCGGGACATCCGGCATCGGGGTTGGGCAGCAGTATTGGTACCTTGTGTCTAAAGGGTCCGGGATATCGTCAGTATGTTTTGAGGTGCGTAGCGCCAAATGATAATGCGGATTTTCCCCTGTGGCATCCCCTTCGGAATACACATGCGCGTATTCGCACATCGTTTTTACCAGCTTAGCCCGGTTTCCTTTTCTAACCCGCCATTTGGAAACATCGGCATTATTACCATACCTGTGCGCGCTATGGGGCGCATTCCAGTTATCATTTATGTCAAACATCCCTCCCCATGGCAGGCTCATCTGGAGGAACGTCAAAGGATATGGTTTGGTGGAGTTTGGGCAGGTCTGTTTCCAGGTTGCGGCTATCGCCAAAAGTTGCGCCTTAAAATCTGGCGTCACAAAATGCGTCGCAGGGTGCTCTGCTGTATCGCCATCCACAATATATCCAGTGCCTGATTTCATCTCCACAAGATTCGGAACTTTAACGTCAATCATGTCTATCTGGGTGTTGGCGCATGCGCCAAAGGATTGGAATTCTTCCACAAGTGTTGTCGCAAAGACCGGCATCCACTCCCAATAGTACTTTTTTGTGTTCACAGGCATTGAAGGAAAATAAAAGGGGCTGGGTTTCGGATAAAACGCGTTATCTGCCGGTGCGGTCGCGTTGTTGTCGTACAACGTGCTTACCTTAAGCGGAGGGGCCGGCGGATCATAGTGATGGTGTCCAGCATTTTGGTCAGACGTGAAGGTGTACGTTTCCTTGGCGTTCCAAGTGGGCTGGGAGGTCCCTTTACACTCTAACACCCAGCTTATTTTCTGTGTAGGCCAATACTGGTACTGAGTCCTAATTATGCCGTCTTCTCCGCGCCAGCTCTTGACTGGCTCAAGAGGCGTAAATTCACCATTTTCATTTATAATCCCCGGTTTCTTTACCAGATCATAATCAGCAACCGGCTTTGTTGGAGGAACCACAATCTCAGAAGATTCCTCTCCCGGAAAAGCGGTTATGTCTTGTTTCTCTTTACTTTTGCCGTCAAAATCAACCGACGGCATCGCACTGAATGAGGGCGTGACGGTCCCGAGAAATAATACTGCCCAGAGTACTGGTTTCATGTTGTCCCCTTAACCCGATGATATGCACTGCTAAAACTTTTGTAGCAAAATGCGAGAAGTGATGTCAATTTTTAATTAATTTGGCGCACCTCGTGCGGTTCAGCAAAAGTGGAAGTGAGAGCGGCTTGCCGCGTGAGGGCCGCCGCCCCCGCCCTGGCCGGCTTTATGTTTTTGTGAATCTAGCGTTGACACCTTAAAGAGTAAAGCAATAGAATATGGACTAATAGGGATTAGAGGGGATTTGCTAAATCAGGAGTTATTCAATGGATGATATCGCGAAATATCTGACTGTCCGTCAGGTATCGAGAAGGCTTGGAATTACTGAGGAATGGGTTAGAGATTTGATATCAAAAAAAGAAATTAAGGCTGTTAAAATAGGCCAGTGGAAAATACATCCGAGAGATTTGGAACGATTCATAAAATCCAGAAGTAATATCAGATAGGCCTTGCCAAAGTGTTTTTCACGGATTGGAGGGAGATATGCGCAACAGCCGAAGTTTTTTCTTGAGAGTTGGATTTATAATAGTGTTCTTAACGATGCTATCTGATTTTAGCATAGTATTCGCAAATCCGGAAAACACAGGAAATGAAGAAAATTTCAAGGAAGCCGAACGACTTTATTACCATGGCAACTATGAGCAAGGTGTGCCAATAGTAGTTATATTATCTAAAAAGGGATATGGCCCAGCGCAGGGGTTATTAGGCCGGATGTATTTGCATGGGTTGGGAGTTGCAAAAGACTGCGAAAAGGCGCTGAAACTGTCGAAAATTGCCGCTGAGAAAGGAGTGCCTCGCGGGCAGTATTCTATTGGAGAGATGTATGATACCGGTTGTGGCGTTAAGAAAAGCAAGATTGAATCCGCAAAATGGTACAAACTTGCTTTCACACAATACCGGCAGTGTGCTGAACGTGGAGACTTAAATGCTCTGCGCATCCTTGGGGATATGTATGATGAGGGCAAAGGAATAGTTGTAAATTCCACCGAGGCAGTAAAATGGTATCGCAAGGCCGCAGAGCAGGATGATGCGGCGGCGCAATTTAGCTTAGCTGGTATGTATGAGGATGGTCGTGGTGTGCCTCAAGATTCTTCTGAGGTCGTGAAGTGGATTCAAAAAGCGGCAGAGCAGGGCTATCCAAAAGCGCAATACTATCTGGGGTACATGAATTGGGAAGGCAAACATATCGCGCAAAACTATACTGAGGCACTGAACTGGTATCTCAAGGCGGCCGAACAAAATGAAACGGATGCGCAGTCCGCTTTAGGGGCAATATATCAAGAGGGGCAGAAGGTCGCGCAAGACTACGCTGAAGCATTGAAATGGTCCAGGAGAGCCGCTGAACATGGGGACGCTAATGCCCAATATAATTTAGGCCTTATGTACGAAAAAGGGCTAGGGGTCCCCAAAGATTACATCGAAGCAGGGCAATGGTATATCGAGGCAGCAGAGCAAGGGAATGATAGTGCCCAATACAATTTAGGGGTAATGTATTATTCCGGATCAGAAGTGTCCCAAGATTATAGCCAAGCTTTTAAATGGTTCAGCAAAGCGGCGGAGCAGGGAAACACGAATGCTCAGGTGTATTTAGGGATTATGTGTCAAACAGGTCATGGGGTCATTCAAGATTACAAAGCGGCCGTGAATTGGTATCGTAAGGCCGCAGTCCAAGGGAACATGAATGCTCAATTTTATTTGGGCTTCATGTATGATCGGGGCCGCGGCGTGTCGCAAAACAATGTTGAAGCCATGAAGTGGTATCGGAAGGCAGCTGAGCAAGGAAGCGAAGCGGCAAAAAAAGCTTTAGGCGAATTGTCCGAAATTATACCTCCGGATGGCGCAACAGCTAATCCAAATCTCGCTTTTAAATATGACACCCTGGCCAAGCAAAAGGCAGAACAGGAACGCCAAGATGCCGCGATAGAGTTTTCACAAAGGACCCAGGGTGTTACGCGGTCATCTTTGTCTGAGTTCTTAAAGGACGTCAATGCGGCGGCAAAATGCCCGGCTGCAATTAAAGGGGACAATTGGGGAAGTTATTCCGGCTTAGGGTTTGAGGTCGAGACAAATTGTAGTGGGTTATTTGAAGCAATAATCGATAGACTCATTTCCCTGAAAAAGAAGTTGCACGTAAAACGGATTGAAGATATTTCTTTTGAAACCGAAGGCGGTGAGCACAGAACTTTTCCAGTAGTGACGGCTAAAATTGCCATTTCTGAAACCACTTACACCTACGGGGATGGGTCTCAATATGTGGTTCCCACAAAAAGGTTGTTTGCTTGTTCTACGAGAGTTATCGATCAATATGCGGACGGAAAAATTAGGTTGGAGGAGTTGTTAAAGCGAAGCAAGGTAATCGACGAAACCATAAAGCCCCGCTAATTCTGTTTTATTGTGGAGATAATTATGAAAGGATTTGCTGTGAATATTGATTGTTCTAAATGTGAAAATAAAACATTTTGTGAAGAAGGGATTGTCCTTTACACAAAAGAATTGACACATAGACTTCAGGGCGAAGGATTTCTCGATGAAATTCTCGGCAGTAAAATATTGAAGGGCATCAAGATTATCAAGTACTGCGCTTTAAAAATTGGAGACGCAAAATTATCTGAAAAGAAATCGAGAGTCCCAAAAACACATTGGCGCTTGTGTGAGCATTGTCCCAAAAAGGATATATGCGGCAACCGTGAGATTGTTGTCGGTTGGCAGGCTCGATACGGTGCAGAAGTGGAAAAAGATGTAAACAACCCCAGCATCTCCGCCCCATGGATTGACTCAGAAATAGTGTGTTGTTTAGTTCACAGAGAGCAGTGATAAATGCCCGCTAATCCGAAGGACGTGTTAGATACCTACGGCTTGTGTGTCCGAGATCGGCTTCTCACTCTTTCAAGTGATTGCACTCTAGAGAAACGAGGTGTAATCATTGATGGGAAATACTGTTTCCGATTTTTTGGCGATTCAGCAAGCACTCAGTATCAGTTGGATGGCGGGCTTTGGGACAGTTTGAATGCGTCACGGAAGGGCAATGTGATTTCTGTGCTGGTCGACTTAGGCACTCTTAGCGATCTCCCCCGTGGGTTCATGAAATATGGGGCAAAGATGTATGGGGTAAACTTTTCGGAGGAAACACTGCAAAGTCTCGGTGTAAAGTATGCGGTTCATTATGATGAATCCTCAGGCTTAGAAAACCCAGAGAAAATATCATTGGGTGTTTATCCTAGGGAGGACGGCGTAACAGTCCTATACTTAGAAGAACTCTCATCATTCTCTGTAAGCCAACCTGTGATTAAAAATAAATTCTTACACGCGGAATATTCCCGAGAAGAGCGAATATTCACACATATAGATGGCGCCTATAAAACCTATTCCCAAGCAGCGTATTTAAAACGGTATGCTTCTTCACCAGTTGCAGCCATGCATTCGGATTTGGGTTATGACAAAGTGTTTCGGCTTGATGGCAAAACACGATTTGCGAATTGGCTTATGCTAGCAAGTGGTTTCTTTTATGGGAATAAGCTTCTTGCAGAGTTAATGGGGTCAAAACTTGGCACGAAATAAGGCTGGTAAACTGCATCTTATAACAGCGAAGAATTGATGCGCGCGGGGAATAAATTTCTTTGTTGTACGGCCGCCGCAGGCGGATCGGGGGTGGAGCGCAGCGACACCGCAGTGCGGCCGGGCCAA
>MGTV01000006.1 GCA_001799635.1 Elusimicrobia bacterium GWA2_62_23 | reverse complement strand
TACGCGCATTCGCTGTACTACCTGCACAACGTGATAAAGGCGGGTTTGATGGAGCGGTTATCGCTTTTGGACACGCTTAATTTGAGCGAAAACCGGCTGAAAAGGATACGTGACGGGGATTTGCAGCCCTTGCTGCCCTTCGCTTGAAGAACTTTCTTGGGACAGCCCTGGACCAAAGGGCCCAGACGCCGCAGGGACCAAAAGCCCATGCGGCGTCTTTATTTTATAGGTTTAATATGGTTATGGTAAAAAAGAACGGCCTCCTCACCCTGCTTCTGCTTTCCGCCCTCTCCAGCGGCGTTTATGCCCTGGACCTGAACAAGCCTCTTCCGAACTGGATAGACCATGGCCGTGAAAAAGCCGACGGCCGCGCGCCGGTCATGGCGCCCACCCGCCGCGGTGTTACGCCCTCCGATTTCCGCATGCCGGCCGAATACGAGCCGGTGGCCGCCGTGGCCATAGGCTGGGCCGGCTATACCCCCATGCTGGGCAGCATAGCCCGCGCCGTTACCGGCCCCGGCAATGCCCAGCTCTGGGCCGTGGCCGGTCCCACCTCCATCTCCGGCGTGGCCGCCAATAAATATTCCCGCATCTCCGCCCGGCTCGACACCGTCTGGATGCGCGACTACGGTCCTTTCGGCGTTTCCAGCGGCAAGCCCGGCATAGTGGATTCCATTTACCGCCACTACCAGTACCGCCGCAACGACGACGCGGTGCCCGGCGTGCTGGGCCAGGCCAAGAACATAGGCGTCTACGCCATGCCCATCATCATGGACGGCGGCAACCTGATGGTGGACAGCAAGGGCAACCTGTTCATGACCAAGCGCACCTATCTCTGGAACTCCAACATGAGTAAGGAGCAGGTGGACGCGCACCTGAAGAGCTACCTCAAGGTCAAGAACATCATCACCTTCGATTATTCCGGCTATCCCGGCGAGCCGGCTGACGGCACCGGCCACATCGACATGTTCATGAAGCTGCTCAATGATAACACCGTGCTGCTGGCCGTCTCCGAAGACGAACCTTTCAAGACCAATAGCGAGAAGGCCCTGGCCTGGTTCAAGGCCAATAAGGCCCCCAACGGCCAGCCCTACAAGATAATCACCGTGAAGGGCTGGGCCGGCGACGCCTGGTATACCTATACCAACTCCACGCTGGTCAACGGCGTGGCCATAATCCCTTCCTACTCCGGCTCTTCCGAGGAGGCCAACGCCAAGGCCGCCTACGAGTCGGCCGGCTATACCGTGGTGCCGGTGCCCTCCGACAGCAGCATAGTCGCCGGCGGCTCCATCCACTGCGTGACGCAGACCATCCCCGGCGCCCCCGGCAAGGCCGTGGACCTGACCGAGATCCCCGAGTTCGTGGAAATGCAGGTCACCGTGCCGATGTCCCCGCTTAACTACGGCAAATCCGGTTCCGTGGACCAGCTGCTGCAGGGCTTCTAAGACTTACCGAAAGAAAAAAGAACCGCCGGCCAAAAGCCGGCGGTTTTTTTCCGGTAGGGGACGTACATTCCTAATTCCTAATTACTAACAATTCACAGGAGCCTGTGGATAATTAGGAATTAGGAATGTACGTCCCCTCTCAGGAGTTTTTCCCTGAGCAGGGCGCGCAGGGCGGGGAGCTTCTTTACGCTGGAGGGGATGACGAGCACCGTATTGTCGCCGGCCACGGTGCCCAGCGCCTCGGGGAGTTTCTGCGAATCTATGTATTCCGCCACCGCGCCGGCGGCACCCGGCAGGGTGCGGATGAGCAGCAGGGTCTCATTGGCGGCTATATCGGTGATATTGGCGCCCATGAAGGGCTTGATGGCCGCGGCGTCGCTCTGCGCGGATAGCGAGTAGCGCCCGCCGCCCGGGCCGGGCACCCAGGCGGCACCCAGGTCCTTGAGGTCTCGCGACAGCGTGGCCTGCGTGGTCTTGCAGCCCTGGGCGGCCAGCGCCCGGCGCAGGTCCTCCTGGCTGCCCACTATGCCCTCGGCTATTATCTTGCGTATGCAGTAGAGGCGTTCGGTCTTGTTCATATCGGTCTCCGGAAATATTATAGCATAAGCCGGCCGGGCTATTGTATAAATATCCATAATTTCGTATATTTATACAACAGCCCCCCGGGCTGCTATATATTAAGGAGAGTAATAAGATGAAGAACAACAAAGTGGTGCTCGCCTACAGCGGCGGCCTGGATACCTCGGTGATACTCAAGTGGCTGGTGAACAAGGGCTATGAGGTGATCGCCTATATAGCCGACGTGGGCCAGGCCGGGGATTTCCAGAAGGCCAAGAAGAAGGCGCTCAAAGCCGGCGCTACCAAGGTTTATATCGAGGACCTGAAGAAAGAGCTGGTCACCGACTACATCTTCCCGATATTCAAGGCGAACGCCCTTTACGAGGGCCGATACCTGTTGGGCACCTCGGCCGCGCGGCCGCTGATAGCCAAGCGCCAGATAGAAATAGCCGCCAAGGAAGGCGCCGCCTATGTTTCCCATGGCGCCACCGGCAAAGGCAATGACCAGGTGCGCTTCGAACTGGGTTACTACGCGCTGAACCCCAAGATAAAGGTGATAGCACCGTGGAAGACCGAAGAATTCCTCTCCGAGTTCAAAGGCCGCACGGACCTCATCAACTATGCCAAGGCGCATAATATTGAGATCTCCAGCACTATTGCCAAGCCCTATAGCGAGGACGACAATTTGCTGCATATCAGCCACGAGGCCGGCATTCTGGAGGACCCCGCGCATGAATGCGCCGAGGATATTTACTCCAAGACCGTCTCGCCGGAGAAGGCCCCCAATACGCCTACCAAGATAAAGATAGTCTTCAAGGACGGCGCCCCGGTGAAGGTGACCAACCTGAACACCGGCAAAAGCGAGACCGACCCGCTGAAGCTCTTCAATATGTTGAACGACCTTGGCGCCCGGAACGGCATAGGCCGCATAGACATGGTGGAGAACCGCTTCGTCGGCATCAAATCCCGCGGCGTGTACGAGACGCCCGGCGGCACCATACTCTACGCCGCGCACAAAGACATTGAAGGCATAGCCATGGACCGCGAGGTGATGCGCCTGCGGGACATGTTCTCGCCCAAGTTCGCCGAGCTCGTCTACAACGGCTTCTGGTTCAGCCCGGAGATGAGCTTCCTGATGGCGGCCATCAACGAGAGCCAGAAGGCCATAGACGGCTCCGTTACGCTGAAGCTCTACAAGGGCAATGTTATGGTGATGGGCCGGCAGAGCCCCAGCTCGCTCTACAACAAGGACCTGTCCAGCATGGACATAGCCGGCGGCTTCAACCAGAAGGACTCGGAAGGGTTCATCAAGATCCACGCCACCCGGCTGATGGCCCACAGCGCCATCATGAACAGCCACGGTAACAACTAATGAAACTCTGGGCCAAGGGCTATGACCTGGACAAGGATATAGAGTCCTTCACGGTGGGGGACGACTATATTCTGGACCGGCGGCTGGTGAAGTTCGACTGCCTGGCTTCGGCCGCGCATGCGCGCGCGCTAAGGAAGGCCGGGCTGCTGAAAGCGGGCGAGTTGAAGAATATACTCGCCGGGCTGAAGCAGATCGCGGCGCTGGACGCCGCAGGTAAGTTCGAGGTGAAGCGCGAGGACGAAGACTGCCACACGGCCATAGAAGGCTGGCTGACCGCGAAATACGGCGAGGCCGGCAAGAAGGTGCATACCGGCCGCTCCCGCAATGACCAGGTGCTCGCCGCCCTGCGGCTCTATGAGCGGGAAACCCTCGGTGAGCTGAAGACGCGGCTGGGCGCTTTCGCCGCGGCCTGCAAAAAGGTCGCGGCCAAGCAGGGCCGCCTGCCCATGCCCGGCTACACCCATATGCGCCGGGCCATGCCCACCACTGTGGGGGTCTGGCTGGGCTGCTTCGCCGCCGCCGCGGCGGACGACGCAAAGCATGTAGACTTCCTGCTCAAGCTCATAGACCAGTCCCCGCTGGGCTCTGCCGCCGGCTTCGGCGTGCCGGTGCTCGGCATAGACAAGGGCTACAGCGCCAAGTTAATGGGCTTTTCGAAAGCCATAGAGAACCCTATCTACGCCCAGTTCACCCGCAGCAAGTTCGAGCCGGCCATCATGCACCTGTGCTCGCAGGTTATGCTGACGCTCAATAAACTGGCCACCGACCTGGTGCTGTTCAGCATGCCCGAGTTCGGCTTCGTCAGCCTGCCGGAGAAGTTCTGCACCGGCAGCTCCATCATGCCGCAAAAGAAGAACCCCGACGTGCTGGAACTGGTGCGTGGCAAATACCACGCGGTGCTGGGCGAGGAACTGAAGGCGCTGTCGCTGGCCGGCAACCTGCCCTCCGGCTACAACCGCGACGCCCAGCTGGGCAAAGGCCCCCTGTTCGCCGCGCTCGCCGCCGCACTCGCCTCTCTTGGCATAATGGCCAAAGTGGCCGACGGCCTGGTCTTCAACAAGGAAAAGTGTGCCCTCGCCCCGGAACTGTTCGCCACGGAAGAGGCCTACCGGCTGGTAAAAGCCGGCCTCCCCTTCCGCGACGCCTACCGCCAAGTCGCCCAAAAGTTCAGGGGACGCTGATTCCTAATTCCTAATCGCAAAACCGCCGGGGAAAGCCCCGGCGCTTTTGTTTTGTAGAATGCTTGATATGGGGGTGAATCAAAATTCGGAACCAGGTCATGTGTTTGATAATAAATGTAAAACGAATTGATGACGTCGAACGTATATTTAGCTGAAGAGGGTAGTGGGGGAAAGGCAATAGGAGCTTTTTGAAGCCGTCAGGAAAAAGACCGGGTTTTTGAGGGGTATCTCTTTGAATGCTAATGCTAGTGTATTTAAATATGAAATTCGCCCTTGTAAATGAACAGCGTCAAGAAGCTCAGCCAAATCTTTTTGGAGCCTGCCCGGCCTGCGGGCATCCAATGTTGGCAAAGTGCGGGAAAGTCAGGATTTGGCACTGGGCCCATAAGGGGGGGCGCACGTGTGATCCGTGGTGGGAGAATGAAACTGAATGGCATCGCGCCTGGAAAGGACATTTTCCCTCTGAGTGGCAGGAGGTTGTTCACCAGGGCCATAACGGAGAAAAACATATTGCTGACGTAAAAACAAATCAGGGGTGGGTGCTTGAGTTTCAGCATTCGCACATAAAGCCTGAAGAGCGGCAGTCTCGCGACAGCTTTTATTCAAAATTGATCTGGATAGTGGATGGTACACGAAGAAAACGGGATGTGACGCAGTTTCGCGATGCTTGGTCCCAAGGCACGCCAGTTGGCAGGAACACTTTTTTGAGGAAAGTCTTTCTGGATGATTGCGCCCTATTGCGGGAATGGTCGGATAGTCGCGCCGCCGTTTTTTTTGACTTTGGTAAGGACTTGAATCTTTTCTGTCTGATTGCAAATGGGAAGGATAAGCTCGGACATGTATTCTGCTTCTCACGTGGTATGTTAATAAACCTTCTTCGCGGCGGAAATATGCAGGATTTTGAAGCGCTTCTCCAGGACGCAAGGGCTTCAACTACCGCCCGCGGGAGATAGGAAGTTGCGGTGTTTACTTCCAAAACCACCGGAGAAAAGGCAGCAGGAGCCTTTAAATCCGCCGGGGAAGCCCGGCGGATTTGTTTTTTTTGGGGGGGGATGGGGTCAGGTCTTTACTTTTGACCTGGACTAGTGATTCGGCGAATCGCTAGAGAGCCGCCGGGGAAGCCCGGCGGTTTTGTTTTAGGGCTTTAAGGTCCCAAATTGGAACCTTAGAGAAGTCGACACTCCCTTGTCGGGTTCGCCTGCTATAGTATCTTTGGGCAATGGGGGGGCTATGTCTAAAAGTATCGTTCCGCAGGAAGTGCTGGAGTCCAAGATACTGCTGATCCGCGGCCATAAGGTGATGCTGGACCGCGACCTAGCGTTGTTGTATGGGGTTGAAACCCGCGTGATGAATCAGGCGGTGCGCAGGAATATTGGGCGTTTCCCTGATGACTTTATGTTCTCCCTGACAAGGGAGGAGATAAGGAACTTATCACAAATTGTGATAAGTTCCAGCATAAAGCACGCGCCCAATGTCTTCGTTTTTACGGAGCAAGGGATAGCAATGCTTTCAAGTGTCTTAAGCAGCGAACGGGCTGTGCAGGTTAACATCCAGATCGTGCGGGCGTTTGTGCGGCTGCGCGGGCTGATGGCCTCTCACCGTGACCTGGCGCGCAAGCTGGACGAGTTGGAAAAGAAATACGACGCGCAGTTTAAAAGCGTCTTCGACGCGATAAAGGCGCTTATGGAGCCGCCTGACGGGCCGGAGCCGAAGAAGATAACCGGATTTAAGCCGTAGCCCCGGCGGTTTTGTTTTAGGGCTGGGCTTTGGTGACGATGGAACTTACGTAAACGCCGATGTAGTAAGGCCAGACCAGCAGGGCCAGCAGGCCTTTCCAGAAGGCGAGCTTAAGGAAGCCGATGGTGAAAAGCCAGCCGGCGATCCAGGAGAGACCGGTGGCGCTCTCATTTTTAATCTTTATCTTGTCCATGACTAAATGATAGCACAATAGCGCGGGGAATATGGCGGCCCCGGCCCCGGCGGCCTTTTTTATATAATTGAAGACCAGACTATGGGACAAGAGGGGAAAAAAACCACCGTTTTCGAACGCAACCCGGTAAAGACCGTTCTGGTGCTGCTGGGGGCCGTGTTCGCCCTGGCGGACATCGGGGCGGGCACCTTCCTGCACCTGCGGGCGCGGGGCATAGGCATTTCCCATCCTTATTACCACCACGGCATGCGCGCGGGCGCCCGGGGCCGGCGCGACTGGGGCGGCATGACGCGCGATATCAGCACCAATTCCCTGGGTTTCAAGGACGCTTCGACACGCCGGGTGGACCCCGCCAACGCGGCCGGCAAAAAGCGCGTGCTCATAATGGGCGACTCTTTCGCCGAAGGCGTTGGCATTCCCCACGAAGAGACTTTCCCGGCGCTGCTCCAGGAGAAGCTCGGCGGCGGGTTTGAAGTGCTCAACGGCGGCGTGGCCAGTTTTTCGCCCAAGCTTTACTATCTCCGCCTGAAAGACCTGCTGGAGCGGGAGCAATTGGCCTTCGACCGGGTCTATCTCTTCATAGATATCTCCGATATCCAGGACGAGGTGATGTATGAATCCTTCTCCCCCGAGCCGGCCTACTCCCTCTACAAGCGCCTGAGGGTCTTCCTGCGAGATCATTCTTTAGTGTTCCCTTTCCTTTATTCCCGGGTGGGCCTGAACCGGGTGACCGATACCGAGAAGAAAACGCAATTCGAGCTGTGGGGTACGGAGCAGGAGCGCTACAATGAGCGCGGGGCGTGGCTCTATTCGGCGGAAGTGCGCAAAAAGTGGGGAGACAAGGGCCTGGCTTCCGCCTTCGCGCATATGGAAAAATTCGCGGACCTCTGCCGGGAGCGCGGCATACCGGTGACCATAGTAGTCTACCCTTGGCCCGAGCAGCTGCTGCGCCGGGACCTGCGGCCGCTGCAGGTGACGGTGTGGCAAGACTTCGCCGCCAAGCACGGCTGCGCTTTCCTGGATTATTTCCCGGTGTTCTCTGGCCGTGGCGCCCCCGGGGCTGTTATAAAGGATAATTTCATAGCCGAAGACGTGCACTGGAACCCCGAAGGGCACAAGATAGTGGCCGGCGCGCTGTACGCGCGGGTGCGCTCGGACTTCGGTTTAAAATAGGGGCCCGGCGGGCCTTTTTAATATAATTTAAGTCAGACGACCTGATGGCTAAAAAAATACTCGGTATCTCCGCTTTTTACCATGATTCCGCCGCGGCCCTGGCCGTAGACGGGCGGGTGGTGTTCGGCGTGCACGAGGAACGGCTCACCCGCGTAAAGCAGGACGCCTCCTTCCCCGTTAACGCCGTGCGCGCCTGCCTTGAACGCGGCGGCCGCCTGCTGCCCGGCGGCCAGCCTTTGAACCTCTCCGACCTGGACGCCATAGTCTTCTACGAAAAGCCGCTGCTCAAGTTCGAGCGCCTGCTGGAAACCCATTACCTCTTCGCCCCTAAAGGCCTGCGCCAGTTCCTCTCCGCCATGCCGGTGTGGATAAAAGAGAAGATGCTGCTCAAGAAGGTGATGCTGGACAAGCTGCGCGAGCTGGGTCCGCTGGACACTTCCAAGGTTAAGCTGCTTTTTCCGGAACACCATCTTTCCCACGCGGCCAGCGCCTTCTACCCGTCGCCCTTCGACGAGGCGGCCATCCTGACCGTGGACGGCGTGGGCGAATGGGCCACCGGCGTTATAGGGCACGGCCGCGGCAAAGACATAGAAATCCTCAAAGAGCAGGACTTCCCGCATTCCATAGGCCTGCTGTATTCGGCCTTTACCTACTATACCGGTTTCAAGGTGAACTCCGGCGAATACAAACTGATGGGCCTGGCCCCTTACGGCGCGCCGGGTTCCGCGCGCGTCAAAGAGATGACGGACAAGATCCGCTCCGCGCTGGTGGACATAAAGCCCGACGGCTCCATCCGCCTCAACCAGGACTATTTCGATTACGCGGCCGGCCTGCGCATGGTGAACGAATCCAAGTGGACGGAGCTTTTCGGCCTGCCGCCGCGCGGCGCCGAGGCCGAACTGACGCAGGACTACTGCGACATGGCCCTGGCCATACAGGACGTGACCGAAGAGATAATTTTAAAGCTCGCCCGCGAGGCCAAGCGCCTGACCGGTTCCAAGAACCTCTGCCTGGCCGGCGGCGTGGCCCTGAACTGCGTGGCCAACGGCAAGATCCTGCGGGAGAATATTTTCGACGGAGTCTGGATACAGCCCGCGGCCGGCGACGCCGGCGGTGCCCTGGGCGCCGCCCTGGCCGCCCAGCACGTGTATTTCGGCGAGCCCCGCGCGGCTTCCACCGGCAAGGACCGGATGGCCGGTTCTTTCCTGGGCCCGGAGTATTCCGAGGCCGAAGCCCTGCTGATGGCCGAAGGCTACGGCGCGCCGTATGAGCGCGTGCCGGAGGAAAAACTTTACGATACCGTGGCCGGCCTCATAGCCGGCGGCGCGGTGGTAGGCTGGCACCAGGGCCGCGAAGAGTGGGGGCCGCGCGCCCTCGGCAACCGCAGCATCCTCGGCGATCCCCGCAACCCCGAGATGCAGAAGAAGCTGAACCTCAAGATCAAGTACCGCGAGAGCTTCAGGCCTTTCGCCCCGTCGGTGCTGGCCGAGGACGCCGGGACCTATTTCGAGAAGGGTTACGCTTCGCCCTACATGCTGCTCATAGATTACGTGACCGCGGAACGCCGCAAGCCCCTGCCGGCCGGCTACCACGCCATGCCGCTCAAGGAAAAGCTCTACCACCTGCGCTCCGATATCCCGGCCATCACGCATTTGGACTACTCCGCGCGGGTGCAGACCGTGCACGCCGATACCAATCCCCGCTACCACCGCCTCATAAGCGCCTTCAAGAAGCTCACCGGCTACGGCGTGATAGTGAATACCAGCTTTAACGTGCGCGGCGAGCCCATTATCTGCACGCCCGACGACGCCTACCGCTGCTTCATGGGCACCGAGATGGACTACCTGGTGGTGGGCAACCTGCTGTTCGACAAGAAGGTTCAGCCCGCGGGCCGGCTGGGCAAACAAGAATACGCGCCGGATTAGGAGAAAAGATGCTGGACGTGCTCAAGGACCTCTGGTCCTTCCTGAAGGAAAGAAAGAAGTGGTGGCTGCTGCCGGTAATAGTCATCCTGCTGGCCATAGGCGCCCTGGTGATAATGTCGGCCGGCTCTTCGGTGGCGCCGTTCATCTATACGCTGTTCTGATATGAATCATAAAGTTACCCGGGAGAAAGCGCTGGAAACGCTGGCCGTGCTGGCGGCGGCGTCCCTGCTGCTGTTCTTCATCTTCAAGCGGCCGGCCTTCGCCGTGCTGGCGGCGGCATTCCTCATACTGGCCCTGGCTTTCCGCGGCGCCGCGGCCGCTGTGGCCGGGTGGTGGCTGAAATTCTCCGAGGTGCTGGGCAAGTTCAACACCGCCCTGCTGCTCGGGCTGGTGTATTTCCTGGTGCTTACCCCCACGGCGCTGCTCTTCAGGCTGTTCACGGGCCGGGCTAAATACCTTAAGTTCGATCCCGCCGCCAAAAGCTACTTCCGCGAGCGCAACCGCGTCTTTACCCCCGCCGACCTTCAGAACCCCTGGTAAGCTCCGGTTCCCGCAGGGACCAAGCGAAGACCCCGACAGCACGCTGTCGGGGTCTTCTGTTATGCTCTGTATATGGGTTCGGGGGGAAAGTTATTGCGCGGGAAGCTCCACCTCTTCCATGGCTCCGGCCACGCAGAATTCCTGCGTGCCGTCCAGGTCGGTGCGGAAAACCTTGGCGCCGGAGTTGAGCAGGCGGCCCAGCGCTTCCTGCGTGGGGTGGCCGTAATTGTTCTTGCCTACCTCTATGTAGGCCTTGGCGGGCTTCACGGCGCCCAGGAACAGGTCGGAGGAGGAATATTTGCTGCCGTGGTGGCCCACCTTCAGCACGTCGGCCTTGAGCTCTTCGCCGTATTTGCCGGCCAGCATGGCCTCGGTCTCGCCCTCGGTGTCCCCGGTGAAGAGGATGGAGGAGCCGCGGTAGGTGAGCTTGAACATGATAGAGCAGTTGTTGAGCGTTTCGCTGTTGGAAGAGGCGAAGGCCTTGTCGCAGGCGTTAAAGACCTTTATTTCCACCCCGGGGGCGCTCCAGTCCAGGTTGTCCCCGGGCGAGGGGTAGACCGTATTTATGCCCAAGTCCGCTACCTTGGCCCGCACGGCGTCGTCGCCGGTGGCGCCTTTGTTGTCCACCCGGGTGTCGTAGAAATTGCGCACCGTCATGGTGGAGAAAACGTACTGCAGGCCGTTGTAGTGGTCGGAGTGGGGGTGGGTGAGCACTACATGGTCTATAGCGGTAATATTCTTCTCGGCCAGGAACTTGGCCAGGGGGGAGGAGGAGGTGCGGGAAGGTCCGCCGTCTATGAGGGCGTTGCGGCCGCCGGGCAGTTCGATGTAGACGGCGTCGCCCTGGCCCACGCTGAGGAAATAAACGTTGAGGCCCGGGGCCGGGGTGTAAACGGTGGCGTTGTCGGGGGGCGGCGCGTAAGGGATCTCCACCGCGGGGGCGGCCTCTATAAGCTGGCTGAGGGCCGGGGCGGCGGCCGCCTGGGGGGCAAAATGGAATACGGCTAGCAATAAGAATGCCGCCGCTATTAGGGTGCGCTTTACGGGTGCTGGAGAGGTACTGGTCACGAGTTGCATATCCACCTCCGCGTATTGCTGCTTGCCGTGGTGAATCCGGATTAAGGTCCGGAGGTGGATGCTCCCCGGCCAATTCCGGGGATTACACGGCAACTATGTATAGTTTACCCTTACATTGACTTTGCTCAAGGGCCAAAGGGCCTATGCGCGAATAGGTCCAAGGGCCTATATGCCTGCTTTCGGGAGGGGCGCTGGGGGCGGGCAGGGGCCTAAATGATAAAATAGAGGAAACATGGACCAGCAGGAAATAGAGTTCAATGAACAGTTCGCCAAGGCCCTGCACCTGCTGCAGCACGGCAGCCGCAACCTCTTTGTTACAGGCAAGGCCGGTACCGGGAAGAGTACGCTGCTGCGCTATTTCCGGGCGCATACCTCTAAAAAGATAGTAGTCCTGGCCCCTACCGGGGTGGCCGCCATTAACGTGGGCGGCGAGACCATTCATTCCTTCTTCCGATTTAAACCGGGCACAACCCCGGATAAGGTGCGCCGGGTGCGCCGCAAGGACGCCGATATTTACCGGGAGCTGGAAGTCATAGTGATAGACGAAGCCTCCATGCTGCGCGCGGACCTACTGGACTGCGTGGACGCCTTCATGCGGGCTAATGGCCGGGACGCGGGGCTGCCTTTCGGCGGCGCCCAGCTGGCCTTGTTCGGGGACCTGTACCAGCTGCCGCCGGTGGTGACCGGGGCCGAGCGCGAACTGTTCTCCTCTTATTACCCGGGCCCGTATTTCTTCAACGCCAAGGTGTTCTCCCGGGCCGGGCTGGAATACGTGGAGCTGGAGAAGATCTACCGGCAGAAAGACCAGGGCTTTATAGACATCCTCAACGGCATCCGCAATAACCGGGTGACGCCGGCCCAGCTCGCGGCCCTCAACAAGCGGGTGGGCGCAGACGTGGAAAGCGAAGGGCGCGGCGCCGTGGTGCGCCTGCTGACCACCAACGCCGACGCCGCCGGGATAAATAACGAGAAGTTGCGCGCTATAGACGGGCGTTCGCACGTGTACAAGGCGGAGATAGGCGGGCAGTTTTCGCGGGAGTCCTATCCCGCCGACGAGGAGCTGCACCTGAAGGCCGGGGCGCAGGTGATGCTGCTCAATAACGACCCGGACGGCCGCTGGGTGAACGGCACCATGGCCGTGGTGCAGGACATCATGAAAGGCCCGCCGGGCCAGGACGACGTGGTGCACGTGCGCCTGGCCGACGGCTCCGTGGAAGAGGTGGAGCGCCACGCCTGGGAGCTGTTCCATTTTACCTACGACGCCGAAGAGAAAAAGATAAAGGCCCAGACCGCGGGCACCTTCATGCAGTACCCGCTGAAGCTGGCCTGGGGCGTTACCATACACAAGAGCCAGGGCAAAACCTTCAGCCGCGCGGTGATAGACCTGGGGCGGCGCGCTTTCGCGGCCGGGCAGACCTATGTGGCCCTGAGCCGCTGCACGGGGCTGGAAGGGCTATCGCTCGCCAGGGCGGTGCGGCCTTCCGACGTTATGACGGACTGGCGCATAGTGCGCTACGTTACCGGCCACCAGTACGGGGCCAGCGAGGCCGCCATGCCGCTGGACCGCAAGATAGGGCTTATAATCACCGCCATAGCCGACGGCGACCTGCTGGAGATGACCTACCTGAAGGCCACCGACGAACGCAGCCGCCGGGTAGTTAAGCCGGTAAGCGTGGGCGACTGCCGCTTCAAGGAACATGTTTTTAAAGGCCTGGTGGCGGACTGCCACCGGCGCGGCGAGCGCCGCACCTTCCGCGTGGACCGCATACTGGAGCTGAAAGCGGTTCCGGTGGCCGAAGCCGGAATCATAAAATAGGAGCGTTATGAAAAAGAAAAACCTTCTCTTTACCGTTCTCGCCTGCCTGCTGCTGGCCGGCTGCGCCACTAACCCCGTTACGGGCAAGCGCGAACTGCGCCTCTTCTCCGACAAGGAGGAGGTGGCCCTGGGCGCCAATACCCGCGACTCCGTGATAAAGCAGTACGGCCGGCACGCCGACCCCGTGCTGGAGGCCTACGTGGCCGGGGTGGGGCGCAAGATAGCCGCGGTCTGCGACCGGCGGAACTTGGACTATAGTTTCTATGTGCTGGATACCGACATGGTGAACGCCTTCGCGGCGCCCGGCGGCTACATCTTCGTGACGAAGGGGATACTCAAGGCGATGGGCGACGAATCGGAGCTGGCCGGCGTGCTGGGTCACGAGATAGGGCATGTGACCGCGCGCCACAGCATGAAGGCCATGGAGAAGCAGTACGGCTACCAGGCCGCCCTGAACCTGGCTTCCATGGTAACGCAGCGGGACCTCTCGGGCATGCAGAAGTACACCGATTACCTTACCAACATGTTGCTGATGGGTTATGGCCGCGACAATGAATTCCAGGCCGACAATTTAGGCACGCGTTACGCCCTGGCCGCCGGTTACGACCCGCGCGGCACGGTGGATTTCTTCCGCAAGCTGGAGAAGATGGAGGGGGGCAAAAAGGCCAACGACCTGCAGAAACTTTTCCTGTCCCATCCGCCCACCGGCGAGCGGATAAAGAAGATAGAGGGGCAGATAGCCGGCTCGCCCGGGGCCGGCGGCGCCCGCAACGAGCGGGCCTACGCCGCGGCGGTGAAAGGCCTTTAGAACAGTTTTCCCTTGAAGTGCAGGAACAGGACTATCACGAACAGTATGCCGGCGATACCGCCCCAGAACAGGACGTTGCCTGCCAGGCGGCCGGCTTTCTGCGCCCCGCTGGGCGGGGTTTCCGGCGCGGCGGGGAATTTTTTGCGCAGTATCGCGCCCAGCGCCACCGGCACGAAGGGCACGGCCAGGAGCAGTATGGTTTCGAGCAGGTAGGAAAGATCCGTCATGGCGCCGGTACCTCTTTACCGTTCTGGTAACAGACTTTCTTGCCGGCCACATAGCCGGGTTCGGTGGCTTCCTGGTTGCCCATCAGCCTGGTGAGCCCGGGCAGGCGGCCGGGAACCAGGCCGAAGGTGCGGTAGCCGCAGACTATAGCCCCTTTCACTAGCTTGCTGGTGTCCTGTGAGAGGTCCGCGTTCCATTCCTTCTCCCACTGCTGCTTGGCCTGGGCCGCCGGTATGCCGTCGGCCCGGTCCTGCCAGTAGGGCAGGCTGAAGTAGAGCAGCCGGCGGGCCACCATGGAGAGGCCCACGGCGGGGTTGAGCGTGGAGTCGCCTATGGAAGCGGTATTGCAGCCGGAGAATTGGATAACTCCGTTCTTGGCCATTTTGCCGTCGAGCAGTTCCGCGGTGTAAAGGGCGTCGTACTGGCCCGGCCCCACCGTCTGCATCCCGGGCGAGCCATGGCCGTAGAGCGTGATCTTTTTTACGGAGCCGGCGGGCATCTGCCTGATGGCGGCTTCCGCTTCCTGGTGGTCGCGGTAACTTTTTTTACCATTGGCGGTCTCTACCGTTACGCCGTAGGCGTCCGAGGTCCAGGCGGTGGACTTGGCCTTGCCGGCCGCGTCCAGCGAGGCCGGGGCCGCGGATTTTATGGTGGAGGCTGAAGTGGCGCGCGGCGCGCCGAGGGCCGCCGCGGTATTGCCGGCCACGAAAGCGCCGGTCTGGGACGAGAGGCCGGAGACGGCGCCGTTCACGGCCCCTTTGGGAACGGCGTACTTCCCGCCCAGAAAGGACGAGCCGGCGACCCCGGCGGAGAGGTCGCCGTCGAAAACCTTGGCCATGTTGCGTTCCACGTTGCCGGACAGCGCTCCGGAAACGCCCTTAATGGTGGCGTCCACCGTTTTTTTGGGGAGTTCGTGTTTCTTGAATTGCCCGCCGGACTGCGCCCTCAGGGCTTCGGCCTCCTTCAGGTAGCGGAGGTTCGCGATGGCGTCTTCGGTCAGGTGCGGCCGCAGAGCCGCCGCGTCCGTTTCTTCCAGGCCGGCGGCCTGCGCTTTGCGCAGCATGGCCCGCGCCAGGGCCAGCTTGTTCTCGAAGAGCGTGCCTTTGAGCGTCCCCATCCAGACCTTGACGCTGGCTACGTCGTCCGCGGCCGTATTCTCGCAATAATCCTGCAGTCTGGAACTGTCCCATTTCTCCATGGCCTTCGCGTAGTAGGCGGCCACCGCCTCCTGCCGGCTCTGGGCCGGTTCCGCCGCGTCGCTCAGGGCCTTCTCCCGGGCTTCGGGAGCGAGTTCTTCCCAGGAGGAACGCTCATAGGCGTCCCGCTCTATAAAATATTTGAACTGCGCCTGGTACTCCTGGTCGCCCCAGCGTACCGGCTCCGCGGCCAGCGCCGCGCCGGCCTGCAGGGCCAGCAGTATAAGGATGAATGTTCTTTTCATAAATTTCTCCGCGCCGCGGCGAACGCGTACCTCGCCAGCGCGCAGATATAGTCTAACTTACGGCGGTTTTTTGTCAAGGGCCGACAGGACCCTGGGCGTTGTCCTGCGCGGCCCTGGCGTAGATGGCCCGCACGCAGTCGGCGTAAGGTTTGCGATTCTCAGGGGTGAAATCCCGGTAGATCAGTTCCACCGCGCGGCCGGAGCCGAACATAGCGTGGTCTATGGGGAAAAGCGGCTCCGCGCCTGGCGGGAGGAATTCCTTCTTTATCTCCATGCGCAGGCCCCAGCCGGCCAGCAGGGAAAGGCAGTACACCCATTTCTGGGTGGCGGGGTTGAAGATCTTGAGCACCGGGCCCGGGTTCTTGGCCGTGTTGGGGCGCATTTCCCAGGTCTGGCCGGGCAGGTCGCCGGCGGCCTGCATGAGCTCGGCCCAGAACTCCCGGAAGATTTCGGCGGATTTGGGGTAGCGCACGGCTATGTGCTTCACGAATTTTTCGAACTCCTCGCGGATCAGGGCGGGGTCGGCCTTCATGACCTTGGCCTTGTTGCGGTTCTCCTCGTCTATCTTGAGGCGGGTGATGAGGTCCTGCAGGGAGGCGGCTTCGGCTTCGGTGGCGGGGGCCAGGTACTGGGCGCGGAAGGTGAGCCGGTCGCCCGTCGGCGGCTGCACGGTCACGTTATCCCCGGCCACTTTCACCACCACGCCGAGGGATTTGTTTATGGTATTGCGCACGGGCGCGTAGATCTCGAAAGTTTTCTGGTCCATCTGGTCCACCCTATGAGGCAATGATACAAAAAAACCCCGACACTACGCTGTCGGGACGGCCTGCTAGGCTATTGGCGGGGAACGGGAAAGGGAGGCGTTATGAAAGGAGCGGGAGCCATACAGGACATGCCGCGGGTGGAGCGGCCGAGGGAAAAACTGATGCGCTACGGGCCGGAGAAGCTGGCCGAGGAGGAACTGCTGGCCATCCTGCTGCGCACCGGCTCGCGGGGCAAGGGCGTGCTGGACCTGGCGGGGGAACTGCTGCGGCGCTTCGGCCGGGCGGACCTGGCCAAGGCCGGGTTCGCGGAGCTGCGCGCGGCGCCGGGGCTGGGGCCGGCGCGCGCCTGCGAGATACTGGCCGCGTTCGAGCTGGGCCGCCGCTACCTCAACGGCAAAAAGGCCGGCATCTACCTCAAGCCGCGCGACATCTGGGAGGAACTGCGGGACGTGCGCGAGCAGAAGAAGGAGCACTTCGTGGTGTTCTTCCTGGATACGCGCAACCAGGAGATAAAGCGGGACATCGTTTCCATCGGCACGCTGAACTACAACCTGGTACACCCGCGTGAGGTGTTCGAGCCGGCGGTGAAGAACCTGGCCGCGAGCGTGATAGTGGCGCATAACCACCCGTCGGGCTGCCTGGAGCCGTCCGACGAGGACCTGAGCCTCACCAAGCGGCTGGCGCAGGCCGGCAAACTGCTGGGTATAGAGCTGCTGGACCACGTGATAGTGACGCGGGAGGGTTTCATGAGCTTCAAGCAGAAAGGTCTGCTGTAGCGCCTTCGGCCGCGTTCGACGTCGGGGCGCTCGCCCGGCCGGCCGGGTATTTTATATCCTATACGGAGAATTTTTATCCGGAGGATGTAATGAGCGACGTATATGTTCCTAAAATAGCGGCCGAACTCGGCCTGAACGCCGGCGGCGTGGCCGCGGCCATCAACCTTTTCAAAGAAGACGCCACCATCCCCTTTATCTCGCGCTACCGCAAGGAAGCCACCGGCGGCCTGGACGAGGTGGCCCTGGGCAAGATCCACGAACGCCTTGAGCAGCTGAAGGAACTGGACGCCCGCCGCGAGGCCATTCTTAAATCGCTCACCGAACGCAACCTGCTCACCCCCGAGCTCAAGGCCAAGATAGACGCCGCGCAGACCATGGCCAAACTGGAGGACATCTACCTGCCCTTCCGCCCCAAGCGCCGCACCCGCGCCACCATAGCCAAGGAGAAAGGCCTGGAGCCGCTGGCCGATAAAATTTTCGAGCAGGGCAACGACGACCCGGCCGCGCTCGCGGCGGCGTATATCAGCGAGGAAAAAGGCGTGAAGACCGCCGAAGAGGCCCTGGCCGGCGCGCGCGACATCATAGCCGAGCGCGTGAGCGAGGACGAGCAGGCCCGCGCCCGCCTGCGGCAGCTGTTCGCCCAGAAAGGCGTATTCCACTCCAAGGTGCTCACCGGCAAGGAAGCCGAGGGCGCCAAGTTCAAGGACTATTTCGACTGGAAAGAGCCGGCGGCCAAGGCTCCGTCGCACCGCATACTGGCCATGCGCCGCGGCGAGACCGAGGGGTTCCTCTCCATGCGCATAGAGGTGGAGGCCGAAGAGGCCATATCCCTGCTGGAGCCGCTGTTCGTCAAGAACGCGGGCGCCTGCGGCAGGCAGGTGAAAGAGGCCGTGACGGATTCCTACAACCGCCTGCTCGCCCTCTCCATGGAAGGCGAGGCGCGGCTGGAGACCAAGAAGCGCGCCGACGCCCAGGCCATAGAGGTGTTCGCCCGCAACCTGCGCGAGATCCTTATGAGCTCGCCGCTGGGCCACAAGAACATCCTGGCGCTGGACCCGGGCTTTCGCACCGGGTGCAAGCTGGTCTGCCTGGACTCCAACGGCAAGCTGATCCACGACGACGTGGTCTACCCGCATAACGGCGACGGCGCGGCCGCTTCCGCCGCCGCCAAGGTGAAAGAACTGGCCGCCAAGTTCAAGACCGAAGTGATAGCCATTGGCAACGGCACCGCCGGCCGCGAGACCGAAGAGTTCGCCCGCGGCCTGAAGCTGGAAGGCGTGATCATAGTGATGGTCAACGAGAGCGGCGCCTCCGTATACTCAGCTTCCGAAGTCGCCCGCAACGAATTTCCCGACAAGGACGTGACCGTGCGCGGCGCCGTGTCCATTGGCCGCCGCCTCATGGACCCGCTGGCCGAACTGGTGAAGATAGACCCCAAGAGCATAGGCGTGGGTCAGTACCAGCACGACGTGGACCAGAACGGCCTGAAGAAGAGCCTGGACGCCACCGTGGAGAGCTGCGTGAACAGCGTGGGCGTGGAAGTGAACACCGCCAGCCGCGAACTGCTCAGCTACGTCTCCGGCCTGAACGCGGCCCTGGCCAAGAACATAGTGGAATTCCGCAACGAGAACGGAGCTTTCCCCAGCCGCGCCGCGCTGAAGAAAGTGCCGCGCCTGGGGCCCAAGGCTTTCGAACAGGCGGCCGGCTTCCTGCGCCTTTCGGCCGGCAAGAACCCGCTGGACGCCAGCGCCGTGCATCCCGAGCGCTACGCTATAGTGGAAAAAATGGCAGAAGACCTGGGCTGCTCGGTGAAGGACCTGATGGCCGACGCCGCCCTGCGCGCCAAAATAGACATTTCCAAATATATATCCGCCGAGGTGGGCGAGCCCACGCTCAAGGACATCCTGGCCGAACTCGCCAAGCCGGGCCGTGACCCGCGCAAGCAGTTCGAAGCCTTCGCTTTCGGCGAGGCGCAGAAGATAGGGGACCTGAAACCCGGGGCTAAACTGCCGGGCATAGTCACCAACGTGGCGGCCTTCGGCGCTTTCGTGGACATAGGCGTGCACCAGGACGGCCTTGTGCACGTCAGCGAACTGGCCGACCGCTTTGTGCAGGACCCTTCCACCGTGGTGAAAGTGGGGCAGCGGGTGAGCGTTACGGTGATAGACGTGGACCTGCCGCGCAACCGCATAGCCCTCTCCATGAAATCCAATCCCGTGGTGGGGCCGCGCGAGAGCCGCGGGCCAAGGCAGGAGCCGGCGCAGGCCGCCGGCCCCAGGCCCGGCTTTAACCGCGACCGCCGCCCGGACAACCGGCCGCAGCGCGAAGAGGCCCCTGCCGGCTCCATGGCCGAGGCTCTCAAGGCCTTCATGGACAAGCGCCGCAGCTAGGCCGGCCGCCTGAAATAAAAAGACCCCGGGCTCCCGGGGTCTTTTTTTTGCGGTTGGCGTTATTCGGGCCGGGTTTTAGGGGAGATGCTTTCCAGGCGCTTGAGCCCGGTGCGGATGTCCATATTGTTCGGGTCCAGCTTCTCCGCGGCCAGCCATTCTTTCCAGGCCTCAGAGTATTTTTCGTCCTGGAAGCATTTCAGGCCCCTTTCGAAGCCCTCCTTGGCGGCCTCGGCCTGCGCTTCCGGGACGGCCGGCGCCAGTGCCGTTTTGTTCACCGGCAGCGGTTCGGCGGCCGGGCTGTGCGCTATATCCTTGAGGGCGGCCTCGGCCGGGGGGCCGCCGCCCAGCATATCTTTCACGGAGTCGAAGATCCTGCCTTCGCTGGCCGGGATGGCTATCAGCGCCGCTACCGCCAGTACCCAGAGGGATATTTTGACGAATGTTTTCATGACCTCTCCTTGAGGGGAACCCCCGCTTAAAGTATAGCCCGGGCCTATTACACAATTATTTCGCGTCCGGCGGGATCCGGGGCCCTTTCCGGGGGGGGCCTATTGGCCCATGGGGGTAGGCCCTTGGACACTTACGGTTTTGAGGGGGGGCTGTTAGACTATTAGTATGAAAAAGCTTATCCTCGCGGTCATAACTGCGGCGAATCTCTCGGCGGCCGTTTTCGCCGGGGATTTTAATCTCGATTCGGTAAGCGCGGCGGACCTGAAGGGTTCACAGGAACTCCAGGCCGTGCCGGTCCCGGTCCAGCCCGAACTGCTCGGCATGGAGAAATCCCCCAATCTGCCCTCGCCTTTCCTGGACATGACCATAAAGCTGCCTTTCAGTTCCCTCAGCTCCCGCCTGGCCGAACTGCCCGGCATCAAGATGCGCCCCGTAACCGCCGGCGCCCCGGTGCTCTTCCGCAAGGGCGACCAGATAGTGTTCGGCAACGTGACCGTGGACTATAACGGCATAGAGGCCGAGCCCACCATAATTATAAAGCCCTTCTTTGAAGGCGAGAACCGCCTGGCCATAAAGGTGGTGAAGGTGGAAGCCGACATAGCCTTCGGCCCCAAAGCCTTCAACCCCTCCTCCCAGCTGGACAAGGACGGCCTGATGGAACTGGTGATGACCAACCTCTCCACCGGCATCCTGGAATCCATGGACGCGGCCTTCTCCAAGAACAAGGTGCAGCTGAAGGCCAAGGACGTGCTTGTTTTCAAGTACGACCGCCTGAGCTGGACCCTGCGCACCACCGTGAACCCCCGGTTCATAGCGCCGCTCTTGCCCGGGTTCATCAGCAACGTTTCCCTGCGCAATTTCACCTTCGACGACCAGGGTTTCGCGCTCAGCGTGAAATCCGGTTCCGCCAGCGCCGCGCAGCTGGCCGGCTACAACCTGACCGTCTCGGACGGCCTGCTGGACAATTTCATCAACCAGTTCACCCAGAAGACCGACTTCGAGTTCCACCCCCAGGGCAAAGAGGGCGGCCTGAAGTTCCGCGCGGACGGCCGCCTGGAAGTGGCCGGCAAGATCTACGCCCGCGACGTGTTCGGCAAGCCCAACGTTTACTTCAAGGCGACCATCCTGCCCGAGCTCATAGGCGCCAACACCCTGAAGGTGAAGGTGGAGCGCGTGGACGTGGACCAGGCCTACGGCATAGGCATCCCCGGCTTCATCAATAACTGGATCCAGGGCAAGGTCATCCGCTCCATCACCGAGACCCTGGTGACCAACCCCGAACTGGCCAAGGTGATGACCGCCACCAAGCTGGACGACAAGACCGTGAAGATCGTCCTCAAAAACAGCGCTTTCATGCCCTCCTTCGCCAAGGGCGCCGTGATCAATAACCTCAAAGTGACCAACGGCCTCATGTACCTCGGGTTCGACCTGTAAGCCGCGGCCAGGGAGAAAATTTATGAAAAACAATACCTTTAAAATGCTGATAGCCGCGGCGGCCCTGCTGCTGGGCGGCAGCGCCAAGGCCTCGGACTTCGGTCTGGCCGCGCTGAACGTGGAAGATATCCGCGCCATACAGGCCGATGTGAAAGCCCCGGCGCTCAAGCCGGTGGCCGACGAGCTGATAGGCGTGGACATGAACATCCGGGTGCCGTATAAGACCCTCAAGAAGGCCACGCTGATGGTGGCCGCTTCCGAGAAGCGCCTGACCATCATAAACAAGGACGCCCCGGTGATCTTCAAGTCCGGCGAGTTCCTCAAGATCAGCAACATTCATATAAACGCCAACGGCATAGAAGTGATCCCCACGCTGACCCTGAAACCCTACCTCGAGGCGAAAGACCGCCTGGCCGTGCGCGTGCAGCGCATCCAGCTGCACGCTTCCATGGAACCTTCGGTGAAGGCCGCCCCTATGCCCGTCATCAACCAGGAAGAGATCATGGCGCAGGTGATGGACGTGCTGGTGAAGGGCGTCTACTCCTCGCTCAATAATTTCCTGAAGGAAAAGCAGATCCCCATGAAGGCCGAGGACGTGGTGCGGATGCAGTACAACAAGGCCGACTGGACCCTGCGGGCCACGGTTTCCTCCAGGATCATCGGCCAGTTCGTCCCGCCCGGCCTGGTGGGCGAGCTGCACCTGACCGGCTTCTCCTTCAACGACTCCGGCCTGGTGCTGAACATCCAGACCCCCAATTAAAAAACGTTCCCCGTGAAAAGCCCCGCTCCGGCGGGGCTTTTTATTTTCCTATAATCTTGTTTTACCTTCAGGAGGTTGTATGCTTTTCGACAAAATGAGCGCGGACATGGTGAAGGCCCTGATAGAGACCATCCCGGCCGAGATCACGGTGATAGACGCCAATGACGAGGTGGTTGGCTGGAACAAGCACGAGACCCGCGTTTTCAGGCGGCCCATGACCGCCATGGGCATGAATTTCCGGCAATGCCACCCGCAGAAAAGCCTGGACCTGGTGGAGCGCCTGGTGGGGGAGCTGAAGGCCGGGACCAGGGACAAGGCGACTTTCTGGATAGACCTGGAAGTGGTGAAAGGCGAGCCCAAGCACAAGATGCTTATAGAGTTCTACGCCCTGCGCGACGACAAGGGCAACTACCTGGGCTGCCTGGAGTTCACCCAGGACGTGCAGGAGATACGCGAACTGCAGGGCCAGCGGCGCCTGATGGATTAAGCCGCCCTCCTGAAATGAAAAAGCCGGACGAGGGTCCGGCTTTTTTCACGCCCGGACGGGCTACTTCGCCGAAAGGCCGGGCCAGATGGGGGTCAGCGAGCGCATGAAGGCGTCCGTGATGCCGCTCATGGCGGAGGTGATGTCAAAGCCTTCGTAGGCCATGGAGGCGGACCACATGATAGAGCCGGTTTCCACGTCCACCATGCGGCTCAGCAGCGAGACATTGGCCGTGGTGCTGAGCAACTGGGCGCTGGGCATGCCCATAACCGTGCCCTCCGAGTAAACGGAACTGTTGGCCACCTGGGTGACGTTGGCTTGCGGGTTGGCCGACTGGCTCACGATGTAAGTGCTCTGCGGCGTGCTTTCCGCCACCGTGCCCACGAACAAGGCGTCCACGCCGAGCAGGCGGCCCAGCTGTCTGGCGGTGGCCGGGTCGAAGGCGGAGGAGGCGGTGAGGGACTGTTCTTTCAGGACCGAGTCCAGGCGCTGGCGTTCCACCACGTCGGCGCCGTGCTCCAGCAGGCTCTGTGTCATCACGTCCGCGGCCAGGTCTCCCTTGGGCCCGGAGAAAGACAGCACGGCCACGCGCTTGATGCCGGAGAAGTCGGCGCGCGGGTTCACCGCCACTTTGGGGGTGGCGCAGCCGGCGAGGAAAAGGACGGGGAGAAAGTATTTTAGTCTCATGCGTCAGGGCTGGCTCAGGTGGTGGATATGGCGGGCGGCGGTGTCGCGCGCCCTCTGGTCCTGGGTATTCGCCAGGCAGGCTTTCCAGGCGGCTATGGCCTGTTCTTTCAAGCCCTTCTTTTCGTAAATAAGGCCCAGCATGTACCAGGCCGGCGCCTTTTTGGAGTCCAGGCGTACTGCGTTCTCGAAAGCGCGCTGGGCGTCGTCGGCCTGGTCCAGGCGGGCGTAGGTGAAGCCCAGGCGGGTGAAGAGTTCCGGGTCGTTGGGCGAGGCCAGCGCCTGTTTTTCAAGGGCGGCGGCTTCCACCTGGAGGCGGGCCCTCACCTCGGGCGTGGTTTTGGGCGGGGGCGGCGGCTCCGCCCAAAGCAGGGCGGGGGCGAAAAAGAGTACGGCTGCCAGTAGGGTTTTCATTTTTACCTCTCTATAAAGACGATATAAAATTAAACGCCGCTTTCACAGGGCCTAAAATGAGGGCCCCCGCAGTTGCGGGGGCCAACACCCGGGCGAGGCCGGGACTGGGGGGCGCGCCCCGGAGAAGGGGCCTGTCGCCCGCCCGGCAGACCCTGGCCGCCACTGGCGGGGGGACCGGGCGCCCGGCCGTCCGCCAGAAGCGGGCGCGGACCGGGAGAGCGCCGGGGCCGGGCGACTCACCGGGACCCACCGAGACCGCACCGACGGCGCATCTGAAAATCACTGGCTGCACTTTGAGTATAACAGCCGCCCGTTGACTTGTCAAGGCCTAAAAAAGACCCAATCTGGCCACGTCGGAGATTTTGTACCATAGTAGCCGGAGGAGCGTATGAACTGGTTCGTGAAAGTGGCGCGCGCGGCCGCCGCGGTCATAGCGGCCCTGGCGCTGGCTTATCTTTATTTTACGGGGAAGTTCGGTTAACCGCGCATGGAACGCAGGATAGTGCACGTGGACATGGACGCCTTCTTCGCCGCCATCGAGCAGCGCGACGATCCGTCGTTGAAAGGCAAACCGGTCATTATCGGCGCCGACCCGCTGGGCGGGCGGGGCCGCGGCGTGGTGTCCACCTGTTCCTACGAAGCCCGCAAGTTCGGCGTGCGTTCGGCCATGCCCATCTCCGAGGCCTGGCGCCGCTGCCCAAAAGGCGTGTACCTCGCCCCCGATTTCCGCAAATACGAGGAAGCCTCCGGCCTGATCCGCTCGGCCTTTTACGAGTTCACGCCCGACCTGGAGCAGGTCAGCATAGACGAGGCTTTCCTGGACATTACCCGCAGCGCCCACCTGTTCGGGGGGCCGCTGGAGACCTGCCGCCGCATCAAGGCCCGCGTGAAGGAGCTGACCGGGCTTACCTGCTCCGTGGGCCTGGCGCCCACCAAGATGGCGGCCAAGATAGCTTCGGACCTGAAGAAACCGGACGGCCTGGTGGAGGTTCGGCCCGAGGGGCTGCGCGCCTTCCTGGCGCCGCTGGACATCTCGCGGCTGTGGGGGCTGGGCCCCAAGACCGCCGAAGTCCTGCGCGCGCGCGGCATCAACACGGTAGGCGAACTGGCGGCCGCCGAGGCGGACGAGCTGCGCGGCCTGGGCGTCCACGGGCCCGAACTGAAGAACCTGGCCATGGGCGAGGACCCGCGCGAGGTGCGCGAGGAGGAGGGCGCCAGGTCGGTGGGCAACGAGATAACTTTTTCGGCCGATACCGGCGACGCCAGGGAAATAAAGGAGTCCCTGGTGGCGCTGGCCGACAAGGTCTCCTCGCGGCTGCGGGAGGGCGGCTTCAAGGGGCGCACGGTAACGCTGAAGGTCCGGCTGGAGGGGTTCGAAACGCATACTCGCGCCCGGACCCTGGCTTTCGCCACCAACTATGCCGACGTGCTGGCGAAAGAGGCGCTGGCCCTGTACGCCGCCTTCGACCGGGGCCGTAAAAAGGTGCGGCTGCTGGGGGTGAAAGTGTCCGGGCTGATGCCGGCCGGCGAGCGGGAAAGCCTTTTTGAGGAGGCCGAGGACGGCCGGCGGGAAAAAGCGCACAAGGCCATAGAGGCCATAAGGGAGAAGTTCGGGAGGGGAGCTATTTACAGGGCCGGAGGCAAAAAGGATATTTAGTATTATCTGACTATGGCTGTATCAAAGGTCTTCGAATATGAACAGAAGGTGAAGCCGGAGGAGATAGACGGGCTTGGCCACGTGAACAACCAGGTTTACCTGGAGTGGTTCATGCAGGCGGCCACAGCCCACTCCGAGGCGGTGGGCTGGGATATCCAGAAGCTGCTGGCCATGGGCGAGGGCTGGGTGGTGCGCCGGCACGAGATAGACTACCTGCTGCCGGTGCTGCCCGGCGAGACCATAAAGATGCGCACCTGGATAGAGACGGCCGAGAAGGCCTCTTCCGAGCGGCAGTACGAGATCTACAGGCTGTCCGACGGGCGGAAGGCCTGCTGCGGCAAGAGCGTCTGGGTGTGGATCAACTACAAAACGGGCCGCCCGGCCCGCATTCCCGAACCGGTGCTCCAGGCTTTCACGGCCTGGGAGCCGTCCGGAGAAACGGGGCCAAAACCTTCCAGGCCCTGACCCTTCACTGGCGCCACGCAAAGCGGCCGGACATCGCTGTCCGGCCGTTTCGCTTTTTCCTGGTGCGGGCGGGCTACTGCGCCGCGGCCAGCAGGTCCGTGTAGTGCCTGAAATTGGCGGTCACCACGGCCACATAATGCCGGGTTTCCTTGAAAGGAGGTACGCCGTTGTATTTCTTCACGTTGCCGGGGCCGGCGTTGTAGGCCGCCACGGCCATCCTGGAGGTTTCCAGGTCTATGGCTTCCTTGGCGATATCCGCGGGCGAACCCTGGCCGAACTCGCCCCACAGGTACTTTATGTACTTGGTGCCGTACTTGATGTTGACTTCAGGGGTCCAGATCTGGGCGGTGTCCTTGAGCCCCAGCCACTTGGCGGTAGAGGGCAGCAGCTGCATGAGGCCGCAGGCGCCGGCCGAGCTTTTGGCCTTGGGGTTAAAGGAGGATTCCTGCTGTATGATGGCGAGCACCAGGTCCAGGTCCACGCCCTGGGCGTTGGCCTGCGCGGTGGCGGTCATGAGGTAAGGGATCTTGGACTTGTCGGAGTAAAGCTTGGGGTCCCTGGAGTCGGGGGGGAACAGTTCCGCGCCCGGCTCGTGCTCGGCCGGGGTATTCACGAAGAAGGCGACTTCGTCGGGCATGGGCTCCGTGGGCATGGCCTCTTCTTCGGCGTTCACGGCGACCGGTACCGGCAGGCCGGTTTCGGGGGCCTTGGCGGCGGAAAAAAGCTGTTCCAGGGACTGGGCGGAAGAGGACGCCGAAAGGGCCGTCAGGCAGACCATGGTCAGAATAAGGTTTTTCATATCGTCTCCATTCATAGTATACGGGGCGCCGGGCCGGGGCGGGAGGGCCTTTGGTCCCAGGAGGCGGGGGGCCCAATGCCGTTCCCGGTGTGATAGAATATACGTACAACGCCAAGGAGGGCTCATGCTCGGATTCGCCAAACGCACTCTTCTTTTTCTTGCCGTAAACTTCCTGATACTGATCACCCTTTCCATCACCTTCAACCTGCTGGGGATAGGGGCCTATTTCGGCGCGCGGGGCATAGATTACCGCTCCCTTATTATCTTCTGCCTGGTCTGGGGCATGGGAGGCGCCTTCATCTCGCTGGCGCTGTCGCGCGTGATGGCCAAATGGATGATGGGCGTGGTGGTGATAGACCCCGGCACCCGGGACCCGGCGCTGGCCGGCCTGGTGAACACGGTGCACACGCTGGCCCGGGCCGCCGGCCTGCCCAAGATGCCGGAAGTCGGCTACTATCCCAGCCCCGAGGTGAACGCTTTCGCCACCGGCCCCACAAAAAGCCGCGCGCTGGTGGCGGTCTCGGCCGGGCTGCTACAGCGCATGGACCAAGCGCAGCTCGAGGGCGTGCTGGCCCACGAGATAGCCCACGTGGCCAACGGCGACATGGTCACCATGACGCTGGTGCAGGGCGTGATAAACGCGCTGGTGATGTTCCTCGCCCGGGTCATAGCTTTCTTCCTGGCCAACCGCGGGCGCGACAGCGAAAGCAGCTCCGCCCCGAATTATCTGGTGGTCCTGGTGCTGGAAATGGTGCTGAGCTTCTTCGGCATGATAGCCGTGGCCGCCTTCTCGCGCTACCGCGAGTACCGGGCCGACTCCGGAGGCGCTTCGCTCGCCGGCCGGGAGAAGATGATAGCCGCGCTGGAAGCGCTCAGGCGCACCGTGGAGTACGCCGACCTTACCGGCAAGGAATCCATGGCCACGCTCAAGATCTCCGGCAAGCGAAGGGCGGGCTTCAACCCGTTCTCCACGCATCCGCCGCTGGAAGACCGGATTGAGAGACTTAAACTGATGGCTTAACCGTCGGCGCAGGGGGGAATATGGCAAAGACCGCGAAGGGCGCCTGCGAGACGAGGATGCTCGACTCGCTGAAAGACCTGATACTCGTTTACGGCATGGACGGCCGCGTCCTTTACGTCAACGAGACGGTCTGCCGCGTCCTGGGCTGGACCCAGGCGGAACTGCTCGACCGCAAAATGGCCGACCTGGTGGCTCCCCCGTATAACCGCCTGCTCGGCGCCCGGACCAGCAGGCTTAAGGCCGAGGGCGAGCTCGTTATAACTACCGCTTACAAGCGCAAGGGGGGCGGCGTTTTTTCAGCCGAGACCCGGTGCGACGTCACTTCCATGGCCGGCAAACCCTGCGTGTTCTGCATAGCCCGCGGCGTGCCCAGCGGCGAGAAAGCGCTGAGTGCCATGGACGAGGCGCGCGAGCGCTACCGCCGCCTGGTAGAAGGGTTCAAGGGCGAATATTTTTTCTACCAGCACGACGCGAAAGGGGTTTTCACCTACCTCAGCCCTTCCATAAAGGACGTGCTGGGCTACACGCAGCCGCGGTTCATGAAGCATTTCTCGAAGTATTTAACCCCCAACCCGATCAATAAAGAAGCGCGCCGCTACACCCAGGAAAGCCTTAGGGGCCGCGCGCAGCCGCCTTACAAACTGGAACTTTTTCACGCCAAGGGCGGCCGCCGCTGGCTGGAGGTGTTCGAGGTCCCGGTACGCGACGCCTCCGGGCATGTCGTTTCCGTGGAGGGCATAGCCCACGACATCACCGCCCGGGTAAAGGCGGAGGATGAACTTGCCAGCTACCGCAGCGGTCTTGAAAAACTGGTGGAAGAGCGGACCGCGGAATTGACGGCGGTTTTCGACAGGACCCCGGTGCTGATCATCCTGCTCGACAGCGGCTTAAAGGTCCTGCGCACCAACGCGGCTTCCCATAGCGGCGGTCTGATGGGGGCGGTGCTGCGCTGCGTGAACGCCACGGGCGGCGACTGCGGGCGGGGCAAGCTCTGCGGCGGCTGCCCGTTACGGAACGCCGTCAACGGGACCCTGCGCACCGGCAAGCCGGTTTCCAGGCTGGAAGCGGAACTGGAGACAGGTTCCGGCAGGGTTTGCTTCCTGCTCTCCACCGCCCTGATAAACGCCGGCGGGGTGAAACAGCTTTTGATCTGCCTGGACGATATTACGCCGCTTAAAATGGCGCAGGAGTCCCTGCGCAAATCCGAGGAGTTCCGCCGGCTGATCCTCAGCTCCGTGGGAGACGGCATCATAGGCGTGGACGGCAAGGGGCGGATCCTTTTTATGAACGAGGCGGCCCAGACCGCGCTGGGCTGGACCTTCGAGGAGCTTCGCGGCAAGAACCTGCACGCGGTCATTCATTCAAAGCGCCCGGACGGCAGGCCCTATCCAATAGAGGACTGTCCCATGTACGCGGCCTATACCGCCAGGAAAGAAAGCGTGGTGCAGGACGAGATTCTGTGGCGCAAGGACGGCACCGGGCTGTACGTGCGCTACTCCGCCCGGCCCATGTACGCCAGGGGCGAGGTCTCGGGGGCCGTGGTGACTTTCAGCGACGTTACGGAACGCCGCCGCATCGAAACGGAGTTGCGCGCAACCAAGGAGCGCCTGCAGACCCATAACGCCGCGCTCGCCGAACTGGGGCGCGGCAGGGAAAGCGCTGCTTCCGACGTGAAAGGCGCCTTCAGGGAAGCGGTGGAGACGGCCGCCTCCGCGCTGGGCGCTGACCGGGTGGGCATCTGGTTCTTCAACGAGGACCATTCCTCGCTCGCCTGCGGCGCCATGTACGAAAGAGCCGAGCATGCCCATTCCGAGGGGCCGGCCCTGTCGGCGGCGGAATTCCCTTCCTTCTTCCGGCTGCTGGAAAGGGAAAGGATGCTGGTCATAGACGAAGCGGCTTCTGATTTCAGGGTGCGCGACTTGCGCGACGCGTATATCAGGCCCAAGAACGTAGCCTCTATCCTGTGCATTTCCATCGCCAACGGCAAGAAGACGGCCGGGGTCATTTCAGCGGAGCGCTTCGGCAGACCGGCGCCCTGGGGGCCAGACGAACAGAACATGCTGGGCGCCGTGGCCGATTTCGCGGCGCTCGCCATCGCTTCTTCGGAGCGGGCGCGCCTGGCCGGCATGAAGGATTTTCTCACCCATACCATAGTGCACGACCTGCGCAACCCGCTGGCCTCGATAATAGCCGCCGGCCAGCTTTTGGCCGAGGGCCTGAAAGGCCGCCTGTCCGCGGAGCTGCGCGACAGTCTCGTCATCCTGAACTCCATGGCCGAGGAAATGAACGGCATGGTCTCCAATATCCTCGACATCAACCGCCTGGAGGAGGGGCATGTCCCGCTCAAGGCGGAACCGTTCGCCCCTGGGCGGCTGCTGCGCGACGCCGCGGGCGCGGTCAGGATAGCCGCCGCCCACGAACAGAAAAAGATCAAGGCGTCGGCGCCGCGGGGCCTGCCGGAGCTGGCCGGCGACAGGGATATGCTGCGCCGCGTGCTGGAGAACCTGCTGATGAACGCGGTAAAGTTCGCGGCGCCGGGCAGCGAGATAGAGGCAGGGGCCCTCCCGGCCGGCACGGGCGTGGAGTTCTTCGTCAAGAACCGCGGCGAAAGCATTCCCGCCGAGTACCATTCCCGCATCTTCGAAAAGTTCGTGCAGATAGAGGACCCCTCCCCGCGCAAGTGGGCGGGGAAGGGACTGGGGCTGGCCTTCTGCAAACTGGCGGTGGAGGCCCATGGCGGCCGCATCTGGGTGGAGTCGGAGCCCGGGCAGGGCGCGGTTTTCCGTTTCCTGGTGCCGTTGAACCGGGCCGCGGCGGGAGGAAGCTGATCATGTGCGGACGATACTCTCAGTCGCTCGACCTGGCCGAAGTCGTAAAACGTTTCGGCATAAAACAGGCGCCCTTCAGCGCCAAGCCCAGTTGGAACATCGCTCCGGGCACCCAAGCCCCGGTGGTCTGCGCCGTAGGCCTGCGCCAGATGAAATGGGGCTTCATCCCGGCCTGGTCCGCCGGCGCCGCCGGCCCCGGAGGGTCGCTGCCGCTGTTCTCGGCGGGGAACACGCTGGAGAAGAAATTTTCGGAAGAGACCGCCCCCCTGACGGCCGCCCCGCAGGAGCGCGAGGGCTTCATGAACGCCAGGGCCGAAGGCATCGCCTCCCGGCCGGCTTTCAGGGCCGCTTTCTACCGGAGCCGCTGCCTCATTCCCGCCGACGGTTTTTACGAGTGGCAGAGTTCCGCCGGCGCCAAGGTGCCGTACCGCTTCGAGCTCAAGGATAAGTCCCTGTTCGGGATGGCCGGGGTTTACGAGGAGAAGAGCAACACCTTCGCCATCATCACCACCGCCGCCAGCGCCCTGGTGCGCACGGTCCACCACCGCATGCCGGTGATCCTGGAGCGCCGCCACGAGGCGCTCTGGCTGGACCCCAAGTTCCGCGACAGCGAAACCCTGCTGCCGCTGCTGCGCGCCTATGATTCCGCGCAGATGCACGGCTACAGGGTTTCCGACGTGGTGAACGATCCAAAGAACGATTCCCCCGACTGCCACAAGGCCGTCTGATGCCCTTGCCGGGTCGTGCCCGCCCGTGAAAATTGTAAAATAGACCTATGAACAAGGACCGGCGCGGTCTTTTCCTCAACTTCTTTGCCCTGTTCCTGGGCTTTTCCCTGCTTACCCGGCTGACCCTGCTCGTGATGGCGTGGCCGGAGCTGGACGGCGGCCTTTGGGTCCTCGTGAAGGCGTTCGCCGCCGGCTTGGTGTACGACTGCGCCGCCTTCTCCTACCCCGGCGCGGCCCTGGCCCTTTACCTGCTGGTCCTGCCGGAACGGGTTTACTCCCATAGCTGGCACAGGCGGCTCGCGCACGGGCTGTTCTTCGTCTCGGCCTTCCTGCTGGCCTTCAACCTGGCCGCGGAATATTATTTCTTCTACGAGTTCGGCGTCCGCTACAACTTCATCGCCGTGGACTATCTCGTCTATACGAACGAGGTTGTGGGCAATATAAGGGAGTCCTACAACCTGCCGGTGGTGCTGCCGCTGGTGACCGCGCTGGCCGCATTCTCGCTGTGGCTGTTCCGACGCCGCCTCGCCCTCTGCTTCTCGCAGGCCCTGCCGCCCGGCCGCCGCGCCCGGTGGGCCCTGCCGGCCCTGGCGCTGCCGGGGCTGTGCTTCCTGCTGCTGGACGGGCGCCTGGCGCAGGTCTCGGCCAACGAGTACTCCAACGAAGTGGCCATGAACGGCCTCTATTCCTTCGGTTCGGCCTTTTTAAATAACGAACTCCCCTACGATAAATTCTACGCCACGCTGAAACCGGAGGACGTCTTCCGTTCGCTGCGCGCCGCCCTGGCCCAGCCCGGGGCGGAATTCACCGGCGGCGGCCTGGACATAGCCCGGCGGATAAAAGGCCGCGGCCCGCTGAAGCGGCTGAACGTGGTGGTGATAGTGGAGGAAAGCCTCAGCGCCGAGTATCTCGCCGCCTTCGGGGCGGCCAAGGGCGCCGATACCCTGCCCAACCTGGACGCGCTCGCCGCGGGATCCCTGTTCTTCAAGCGCTATTACGCCGCCGGCACGCGCACGGTGCGCGGGCTGGAGGCCATGACCTTGTCCATTCCGCCGCTGCCCGGCACTTCCATTGTGAAGCGCCCGGACAACGGGGATTTCTTCTCCTGGGGTTCGGTGATGCGCGGCCTGGGGTATACGAACAAGTACATCTACGCCGGGTACGGTTATTTCGACAACATGAACGCCTTCTATTCCGGCAACGGGTTCGCGATAGTGGACCGGGCCAATTTCACCAAGGACGAGATCACCTTCGCCAACATCTGGGGCGTCTGCGACGGAGACCTGCTCGCGAAGACCCTGAAGGAGGCAGACGCCGACCATAAGGCCGGCAAGCCCTTCTTCTACATGGTGATGACCACCACCAACCACCGGCCTTTCACCTACCCGGACGGCAAGATAGATATCCCGTCCTCCTCGCAGAGCCGGCGTGGCGCCATAAAGTATTCCGACTACGCTATCGGGGAATTCCTGGCCGCCGCGCGCAAGAAGCCCTGGTTCAAGGACACCGTTTTTGTGATAACCGCCGACCATTGCGCCAATTCGGCCGGCAAGGCCGAGATCCCAGTGCGCAATTACCACATCCCGCTTTTGATCTATTCCCCGGCGCACGTCAAGCCGGCGGCGGTGGAGACGCTCTCGGCCCAGGCCGACCTGGCTCCGACGGTGCTGGGCCTGATGAACGCCTCTTACGAGAGCCGCTTCTTCGGCCGGGATATGCTGGCCGGCCGGCCGGAAGGCAGGGCCTTCCTGTCAACTTTCCAGAAAACCGGCCTGTTGAAGGACGGCCGCCTGGCCGTGCTGGGGCCTAAGAAATATCTGAAGACCTACCGGTGGGACGAATCCGCCAAGGGCGTTTCCGAAGCCGCCCGGGACAAAGCCCTGGAAGAAGAAGCCGTCTCCTTCTACCAGGGCGCCAACTACGTCTATAAAAAACGCCTGAACCGGCTTAATCCTTAGCCGCGGCTACCGCGGTGTGCAGTATATCCTTTAGGAAGATGTCCCTGGTGAATTCCTTTGGCTGGGGGAATTTCCCGGGCGCGAAGTAGTGCAGTATGGCTTCCGTTATCCGGCGCGAAGCCAGGCCGTCGCCGTAAATGTCGGAGCAGGCAGCGCGGGACGCGCAGAGCTGCTCGGTCGAGACGCTCATTTCCCTTACTATATCCTCGTATCTGGTTCCTATCAGCTTGGCGTAACCCGCCAGCACGGCCTCGCTGCGCTCGGTTTTGTCGCGCAGGACCAGCACCGTCTTGTTGAGGGCCGGAGCCTCCTCCTGCACGCCTCCAGAATCGGTCACTATCAGGTCGCTCTTGGCCATCAGCGAGAGGAACGGCAGGTAGGACAGCGGGTCTATCAGTTTTATCCTCGGGTGGTTCAGCAGCCGGTAGGCCGGCCCCTTCACGTTGGGGTTGGGATGTACCGGGTAGATCATGTAGAGCTTTTTGTTCGCCGCCACCACCTCTTTCAGGGCCTTGAGGATGCCTTCGAGAGGCTTGCCGAAGCTCTCCCGGCGGTGCAGCGTGACCAGCAGCAGCTTCTTGCCCCTGGGGATCTTGCAGCAGTCCATCTTCTTGTCTATCAGTTTCAGCGACTGGCGCAGCGCGTCTATGACCGTATTCCCGGTTATGAGCACGCGCGAGCGCGGGAAGCCTTCTTTCTCCAGGTTGCGGGCGGAGGCCTTGGTAGGCACGAACAGCAGTTCGCTGATCTGGTCCACTATCAGGCGGTTAGCCTCTTCGGGGAAAGGATTGTTGCGGTCATGCGAGCGCAGGCCGGCTTCCACGTGGGCCACCGGCACCCGGGCGTAGTAGGAAGCCAGGGCCGCCGCCGTGGCGGTTATGGTGTCGCCCTGCACTATGGTCATGTCCGGCCGCACCTTTTCGATGACCTTGTTGAGTTCCAGGATGGAGTGCTGGAGGAATTCCGGCAGGGCCTGGTTCGGGCGCATCAGGTTCAGGTCGAAATCTGCCTTCAGCTTGAACACGGTCATCATCTGGTCGAGGATGTGGCGGTGCTGCCCGGTGGAGCAGACTATGGTCTTGAGGCGGGCCGGGTGCTTGTTGAGCTCCGTTATCACCGGGGCCAGCTTTATGACCTCCGGCCGCGTTCCCATCACCACGAGCACTTTTCTTGTTTTGTTGGGCATAGTAGTCCTTTAGAAGTTGTAGAAGCAGCCCAGCGAACCGCCGTACTTTTTATAGCCGTCTTTGAGCTCGAACCAGGAAACGTCCCCGGTAAGCCCGAAATCTTTCCTGAGCCAGCGTCTGTGGTTGAGCGTGAAGCTGACCGCGTCCTGCCTGACTTCCTGCGGGTCCGCCAGGTAGGTGGCAAGGTAGGCCTGCCTGCCCTGCGAGGCGGTGAGGAAGGTCCATTGCGAGCCTTCCGCGCCCCAGCCGGCGCTCTGTATGAAGGTGGAGGATCTTACCGACCCGGGGTCGCTGATATTGCGCATCAGTTTGGCGGAAAGGATAAGCCTGCCCAGGTAAAGGGCCGGGCCGGCCGAGAGCACCAAATCCTTGTGGATGTCGTGGTAGCGGATATGCGAGACGCCCGCCGTGAGCACCAGGTTCCTGGCCGGCAGGACCTTGAAATTGAAATCCTGGTCCACCCGGAACTTCGGCAGGTAGGGGGAATGCGAGCCCCCGGACAGCGAGGTGTAGGTGTAGAACCCGGACGTCCAGTCCTTGTAGCCGCCCGCCGAGACCACCACTCCCTTGCCCTCCCGGCGGGAATGCGAGGAGGCCTGGGCGAAGGCCGAGAAGCCCGGCAGCGGGAAATACAGGGCGGCGTTGAAGGCCTTCCAGGAGCCGTAGGCGCCGTTGGGGCTGAGGTGTTCGTAGGAGAAAGAGGTGTCCAGGCGCACGGCCCCGGCCTTGCTGAAAGCCGCCTCCCGCTCGGCGGCGGAGCGGGTGTCCGCGGCTCCGGCGGCCGTGGAGGCCGCCAGCAGCGCCGCAGCCAGGAGCGCTTTAGTCGGACTCGAGCACGATAAGGTCTTCATTCTTTTTCTCCAGGGGGATATAAACATAGCCGTCTCCGCCGTCGAAACTTTCCCTGTTGCCGGGCTTCCGGTACCGGTCCGAGGGGACGGCCACGTAAATGTCGGTCAGGCCCTCGGGGTTGGAAAATTCCATGCTGAGGCGCGTGCTGCCGAACGAGAACGAGTAGCTGGTCTTCAGGAACCGCGCGTAGAAAGCCGTGAAGTAGGACATGGGCTCCACCGCCAGCCGCCCGGCCTTCTGTTCGCGCTCCAGCAGGTCTATGAACCGCTTCATCGCCGCGGGGTAGCGCTCCGTGTCGTACAAGTGGGAATAGATGAGCCGCACCGAGCGGTTCTCACGGGCGTACGCCACTATGGACTTGAGCCAGGCGAAGACGTCTTCCTCGCTCCGGCCCTCCATTTTCATCTCGTAGAGAGAGGCGGACTTGCCGTATGGCATGACCGGGAAAGCGAAGACCGTATCGGAGACCAGGCCGCCGCTGATGAAGGTGCGGTTGGGGCCGGAACCGGTGTCGCCGGTGTAGTAGTAGGAGAGGATGCCCGCTTTCTCCAGGGCCCTGGTTGCGTCCGGCTGCGGATGCACTCCGTCGGGGGCGGAGTACTCGGTTATCGGGTAGCCGGTCACAGACGAGAGGCAGCGGCTGTTGCGCTTCACCTGTGCGAGGATCTGCAGCTCCTTGAACTCCCCTGTCGCCTGTTTTTCCGCGAACCAGTTGTGCCCCCAGCCGCCGTGCGAGCCTATCAGGCCGTATTTCATGAGCTCCTGCAGGAGGGGGCGGCCCTTGCCGCAGGCGTCGAAGCCGAGGCCGTCGCCGGGCTTGTCCCGGAATTCCCCGGCGGTGACGTGGATGGAGTAGCGGATGCCGGGGCGCAGGTAGCGGTTCTTTATGGCCAGAGGGATGGTGCGCCATTCCACGGAGGAATCTATATGCCAGTTGAAGACTATCCCGCCCTTGGCCTTGGGAGAATTCACCAGGTGCGGGATGCGCACCACCTTGTAGAGGAAAGCCTGGAGGAAGGCTTTTGCCGGCAGGTCGTCGGAGAAGGACTTGAGGCGGCCCAAGGGGAGGTTGGCGAACATGACCTTGCCCTTGCCATATCTCCGGATGACGGCTCCCGGGTAGACCTTGCCGTCGCCGGCCACCATGTCCGCGTAGATCTCCGAGGCGGAGAGGTCCGGCAGGGCTTTGGAACGCGCCAGCGGGTAGGAGAGCCGGCCGTACGCGTAGCCCGTTACAAAAAGTTCCTTGTCGGTCTTGCCGAAAGGGAAGGGGAAGGTCCTGAGAGCGCCCGGGTTGCGGAACTTCAGGTGACCGTAGGTGTAGGAGTTCTCCAGGTTCTCCTCGTAAAGGATGTTGTTGACCCCCATGACCTCGGAGAACACCCCCGACTTGCGGAACTTGCCTTTGGGGTCTTTGACGCCGGCGTCATAGACCACGGCGATGCTCCCGCCGTCGTTGAGGAAAAATTCCGTCCAGGTCCTGAGCCCGTCCGGCACGCTTTGGGCGCAGCCGTCCGGGAAGATCAGCGTCAGGCCGTGGCGGCCCAGTTTGTGCGGGTCCCTGGAGAGCAGGAAGGAGGGTTTTACCTTGGCGAAGGGCACGCCCATTTCCTGCAGGACGTGTTCGTAAGCGGAAAGCACGTGGCCGTAGTCCTTGACCTCCGAGGGGTTATAAACGAGCAGCACGGGGTATTCCCGGCCGCGGAAATTCTCCGAATAAAAGATGGCCCCGAAGACCGCCGCGGCGGCCGCGAGAAAGACTATTTTCCAGCGTGTCATGCCTTCAGGACCTCCCCGCGCCCCTGGGTGCTTATGTGCCCGAAGACCTTTACGCCGCCCCCGAGCAGGATCCGCCTTTTCGCTACGACGGATTTTATGCCGCCGGCCGCGCCTATCTCGGTCCCGTGGTTTATGGCCACCGAGCCCTGCGCGAAAACGTTGCCGGCGACGCGGCAGTTCCTGCCCACGAAGATGTCGCCTTCGGCGAAGATGCCGCCGGACACCTTCACCCCGTCCTCGAGCGTTACCGAAGAATGGCTTTTCACGCTGCCGATAAGTTCCGTTCCGGCCAGAAGCCTGACCGGGGCCCGGGTCACGAGCAGGCCTTCGGTGCGGCAGGGAGGCAGTTCCGTGTCTCCGGGCAGGGCCGGGGGCGGGGGGAGATCCGCCGCCGAAGGCCCGGTGGAGATCTCCGGGGCGAAAAGGGCGTGGAAAGAACAGCCGGCGGAGAGAGCGAGGCTCTTGCGGGAGGCGGCGCTGACCCCGAGCGAAACGTTCTCGCCGGCCAGCATGGGGCCTTCGGCCGCGGCCCAGCGCGTGATCTGCGTGCCGGCGCCGAGGGTGAAAGCGCCTTCCGCGCCGGCCGCGCGGAAAACGGTGGCCGGCCCGGAGGTTATGTCGCCCAGGCTGTAAACCTCCTTCACGAAGACGGACCCTTCCCCGCAGGTCAGGGTTTCCTTGGCGTAGACGATATTGGGGTAATTGACTTCGGGAGCCCCCTCCATCCTGCGGAAAACGTCCACTTTCTCCGGGCGGGAAAGCTGTATTTCCACGGTGCCGGAATCCTTGGGGAAATAGTAGCTCTTGGCCAGCATCAGGGCGCGGAAGGACTTGAAGAAATAGAAAGGGTCCTTCACGAAGTTCCAGTTTATATTGAGCGGCATCTTGTCTCTTGGGTAGAAAAGCTCGATTATGCCGGGGCCGAACGGGACTATGAGCAGGGCCAGCCAGGCCACCCCCGTCAGCAGGGTCAGTACCGTGGCCGCCGTTTCCGGGTCGGACAGGTTGTACGCCGCGGCTGGCTGGGCCGCGCTTGTCAGCAGCAGGAGGAGCAGGAGGTTTTTCATTTCTTGCGGAACCTCATGGTCTTCTGCCAGACGGTGGCGCGGCCGGACACGTGGTCCAGCGCCGCGTCTATTACGCCGTCGGAAATGTAGATGCCGTTGAAGAAAACGTTCATCATCAAAAAAGGCAGCAGGCGGATCCGGTACGTGGAACCGTCTATGAAAGTGGCCGCCCCGATCTGGAAGAAGGCGGAGAAATTCCCGAAGGCGTTGAAGGCTACCGTAAGGAAGAAAACAGGCAGCAGCGTGGCGTAGGCGGGCTCGCCGGCGAAGAACAGCACCATCAGCGCGGCTACGGCCAGGAAGAACAGCGGGGGCATGGCGTAGAGCACCAGGAGCAGCATCCCGTCGAGCTTCTGCCGCCGGGTAAGCATCTTCGAACGGTAGATCTGCGGCAGGTAGCGGAACATCACCTGGGTGTGGCCGCGGGCCCAGCGGCGGATCTGCCGGCCCCGCACGTCCCAGTCCTCGGGCACTTCCTCGTAGCACTCGGCCCGGTTGGCGTAGACCACCTGCTTGCCCTGCAGGTAAAGCTTTATGGTCAGTTCCGTATCCTCGGTGAGGATGTTAGGGTCGAAGCAGACCTTCTCGCCGTCCACCGTATGCAGGCAGTAACTCTTGCGGAAGCCGCCCACCGTGCCGCCGTACTGCGGCAGCAGTCCCAGATTGTAGCGGGCCTGCTGGTCCACCTGGTAGCCGCCGGAACGCTCCAGGTCCAGCATGCGGGTAAGGAGGTTGGCCCCCACGTTCTCGGGGACCACGCGGCCCATCACCGCGCCCACCTCGGGGTCCTTGAAGCAGACCGCGATGTCGCGCAGGATGCCGCGCGGCGGCCGGTAGTCGGCGTCGAAGACTATGATGACCTCGCCGGTGGCCCGCTGGAGCGCCTCGTTGATGGCGGCCGGCTTGCCGCGGCGGCCCGCGTAGCGGTGCAGCGGCCTGATGGCCGGGTGTTCGGCCGCGAATTTGTCCAGGATCTCCCGGGTCTTGTCCTCGGAGTGGTCGTTGATCGGGATGATCTCCAGTCTTTCCTTCGGGTAGTCGGCGTCCAGCAGGCGCTCCAGGACGTTGAGCGCCACGAGTTCCTCGTTGTGCATGGGCACCAGTACCGTTACGGACGGCATGTCCGAGTCCATGATGTCCTGGTAGTACATCTTCTGTTCCCCGGACATGCGGTTCATGGTGAAGCGGAACTGCCTGGCGATATAAAGCACCATCAGCGCTATCACGATGTTCACGTAGATCTTGAGGATCAGTAGAGCCAGTACCATGTTTTCTCGGAGCCCTGTATCTTAAGCGAAACGCGGCTTACATAATAAGAGTAGAAGCCCACCACGAAGATGAAATCCAGCAGCGGCCCCACCGCGAAGATCATGGCCGGCATGAAGAGCAGGCTGTAGCGGTAGAGCACGAGCATGAAAAAAGCGAAGCGCACCGTGCCGAACAGGATGGAATAGGCCATGGAGACGGTTATGAGCAGGAATTTCCCCGGCCGCCGCCCCGGCATGGGCAGGAGGCTCAGCGCCAGGACCACCGGGATGAGCATCCAGACCGTAAGCATGGTCTGCAGGTACAGGCCGGAGAACATGCTGCCCGTGTAGGGGAACTTTTCCGGCATGATGACGAAGAAGGCCGCGGAGATGAAATTTATAAGGCAGATGAAAACCGCCCAGGAGCCCAGGGGCTTTGCCAGCTGTCTGCCGCCCCAGGCCAGCACCGTCACCAGCACCGACAGGCCCATGACGGCGAGGGAGAACCCGACCGAGGGGAACCTGTCGGGGATCACCAGACCGTACAGGGGACTGATATAGGAAGGCACTTCCGCTATGCCCAGGTGTTCCGGCGGCACGGCGATGGCCAGGATCTTGTAGGCCAGCCGGGAAATAGCGAGCGTGAGCTGCGGGTAGAACAGGATTATCAGTAGCACGAACGGCAGTGCCAGGAGGAGGCCCTCCGCGGCGAGCGTGCGGGCGGTGACCGGCGCCAATTTGCGGTAAGACCTGTGCAGGAAGATCTTTTCCTTGCTGATCTGGGAGGTTTTGGCGGCGGCCGGGGGAAGGGTCATTTAAATATGCGGACAGAATAGTGCCGCCGCGGTTTTCACGCGGCGGCACCAAGGAAAAGAACGGCTTAGTTAAGCAGTTCAGCGCTCTTGATGTAGTCCATCTTGGGGAAGTCTTTCTTCAGGTAGGCGTTCCCCTGCATCTGCACGCGGCCCTGGTCGGGGCCCATGCCTGACGGGGCGCCTTCGCCGTAGCCGGAGTAGATGCTCTCCACCACGTCCATGCCCTCGGTCACTTTACCGAAGGGGGAGAAGCCCATGTCGTCCAGGCGGCCGTTGTTGCCGTAGTTGATGAACAGCTGGGTGGTGCGGGTGTTGGGGCCGGCCATGGCGTAGGAGATGTAGCCCTTGGCGTTGCTCTGCTTCACGGGGTCGTCCTGGATGCGGGCTCCGCGCCAGGCGGCCGAAACCTCGGGGTCGCCGTGGATGCCGAACTGCACCATGAAGCCCTCTATCACGCGGAAGAAGGCCACGTCGGTGAAGTAGCCGGCCTTGACGAGGTTGTAGAACCTGTCGGCGCCGAGGGGGGACCAGTCGCGGGTGATTTCCAGCGTGAAGTCTCCCTTGGTGGTCTTGAACTTTACCTTGAACGCGGCCGGGGCCGGGGCCGTGGCCGCTGCGGGGTTCTTAAGTGTTTCCATGTCGGTTTTAATCTCCTTTTTGCTTTCAACCGGGGCCTGCGCCTGCTCCTGCGCGGCGGGCTGCGCTGCTTCCTGTGTTTTGGGCGCGCAAGAAGCGGCAAAGACAGCCGCAAAAGCGAGCGCCGTGTAGCGAACTGACATATAGGGACCTCCTGCGAACAAGCAGAGATGAGAGAACATATATTATAGTAAAATAAGGCCCAGAAGCAGGAGGGGACATGGCGTTTAAAATTAACGCGGTTTACGTCGGCGACGAACAGGTGGAACTGACCCACGGGCTGAGCGGCAATAAACTGGTGACCGACCTGCCGCCGGACAACGGCGGGCGGGGGCGCACCTTCTCCCCCACGGACCTGGCCGCCGCCTCGGTAGCTTCCTGCGTGCTCACCATCATGGCTAAAATGGCCGAGCGGGAGGGGATAAAGTTCTCAGGCGCCTCTTTCGAGATAGAAAAGCACATGCAGGAAGGGCCCCGCCGCATAGCCAAGCTGACCGGCGTGATAACCCTGCCGCCCGGCCTGGAGCCTAAACAGCGGGAAAAGTTCGCCGCCTGCGTGAAGGCCTGCCCGGTCAGCCGCAGCCTGCACCCGGACATAAAGCTGGAGTTCGAACTCAGATGAAGAGGTTCCTGCCGGCCGCCTGCTGCGCCGCCCTGCTGCTGGGCCTGGCGGCCTGTTCCGAAGCGAAGGGGAAAAAGAAAATGACCAAACCTGTTAAGACCGAAACCGCCACGCTGGCGGGCGGGTGCTTCTGGGGGATGGAAGAGATCCTGCGCGCGCAGCCGGGCGTGCTGGACACCGTGGTGGGCTACACCGGCGGCAAGACCGAAAACCCGGTTTACGAGGCCGTGAAGACCGGCGCCACCGGCCACGCCGAGAGCATAGAGCTTAAATTCGACCCGGCGAAGATAACCTACGGCGCCATCCTGGACCTGTTCTTCAAAATGCACGACCCCACCACGCCCAATCGGCAGGGCAATGACGTGGGGTCCCAGTACCGTTCCGCCATTTTCTACCACAGCCCGGCGCAGAAGGCCGAGGCCGCGGCGGCGAAGGCCCGGGCCCGGGCGTCGGGCCTCTGGAAAAAGCCCATAACCACCGAGATCGTTCCCGCCGCCAAATTCTGGCCCGCGGAGGAATACCACCAGGATTATCTCAAGAAACATCCCGGCGGCTACACCTGCCACTATATAAGGGAGTAGAGGAATTCTTCATCGGGCCTATAACGGCTCCGTAAAAAAATAACCGCCGGGCAGTGCCGGCGGTGTTTTTTTGTGCCAAATTTTCCGAGAAGAAAATTTGGCGGGGTTTTCAGGATGAAGTTATAACCTACTTTGCGCAACATCCCG
>MGTV01000005.1:13846-20149 GCA_001799635.1 Elusimicrobia bacterium GWA2_62_23 | reverse complement strand
CGCTTAAAAAGGATACGTGACGGGGATTTACAGCCGTTGCTGCCCTTCGCCTAAGGAACTTTCTTGGGACAGCCCTGGGCCAAAGGGCCCAGATGCGGCATAGGTCTTTTGGCCCTTGCGAAATAGGCTATATGGCTTAAACTTGATTAAAGTCATTGATTTGAGTCAAGAGGCGGAGGAGCATTGAAACGCATCAACGTGTTACTGGCGGCCGTACTAACCGTACTTCCCTTCTCTAACCTGGCGGCGCAGACCCCGGCTTTCGAGTCTCTAGTGAACTCGGCTGCCGGTTTTTCTTTTCCCGCCCTCCCCCTCCCCGCCGGGCCGCGCCTCTTTAATTCCCCGGCAGGCGCCAGGGAGCTTTCCGGTGAGGCCTTATTCAACTACCTGCATGAGGCCACCGCGCCGGCCCCGCGCAAGGCGATCCTTTCATATGACTCCTCCAGGGCTTTCATGTATTCCAAGGCGGACAATACCGGCTGCGACGGCGGGCCCGGCATAATCACCCTGTACTCCCGCGTCTGCGCCAAAGGGGCCAGCGATAACGGCAATGCCTACCGAGAAACCGGCGACCGGAATAAGGACGGGGTAGTGGACAACTTCATAAACGCCGAGCATATCTGGCCCCAGAGCTATTTCAACAGCTCCCTGCCAATGGTCGCCGACCTTCACCACCTGGCCCCCACCTTCCCCACCCCCAACGGCCGCCGCGGCAACCTCAAGTTCGCGCGCGTCGCCAAGGCCATTTACAGCACCTCTTCCGGTTCCATGCTGGGCAAGGAAGGGTTCGAACCCGCTGACGAGGCCAAAGGCAACGTGGCCCGCGCGCTGTTCTATTTCGTGGTGCGTTATTACGACCGCAACATACGCCAGGGCATGAACTACGACGCGTTCTGGATCAATAACGTGCCCATGCTGCTGGAATGGAACAGGCAGGACCCCCCCGATGCCGACGAACTCCGCCGCAACGCCCTGGTAGAGGAGTTCCAGGGGAACCGCAATCCGTTCGTAGACGATCCCGAACTGGCAGAGCGAATAGGCGAACAGGTCTTCAGGGCGCATTGAGCCTCCCTTCCCTCCCGGAGAACAGGAAAGGCCCCTTACGGGGCCTTTCTTTTTTCCGGGACCATGAGGGTCAGGGGAAGAACTGATCCACCTGCCTCAGTGCGGCATCCCCCGGTTCCAGACGGCACTTCTTGGCGGAGACCCGGTTCAGCGTAAGTTCCACCCTGTCCGGGTGGATCACGGCGGCGGGCGAGCTCCCCTCATGGACGGCTTTTACGGACTTTGCCGCGCTTATCCCCATCTCGGAGAAGCTTACGGCCACCGACGCGGTGGCGCCTTCACGGGTGATCCCCTTTGTCGGCGCGTAAAAAGGTACGGAGTTGCCCCAGGAAAATTCCCGCAGCAGCGTAAGGGTCTCGGCGTTAAGGAGGAACGGGTCGGGCGGAAGCCAGAAAGCGTCCATATCGGCAAGGCTCTGGCGCAGCAGGGCGGGCAATTCTTCCGTGGTTCTGGCCCTTACGGCTTTTACTTCTATGCCCAGTTCTGCGCCCCTGGCGGCGCCGGATTCCAGATACTGGTCGAACTCCCGCAGCGTCCAAAAGATGTAGAGTTTTTTCAGGCCCGGCTGCAACGCTTTAAGTTTGGAAAGGATCAGCCCGAAATCAGGCAGGACGCTGATGTGTACGCTTTTCCCTTCCCGGGTCTTGGAATCCAGTCTAAAACCTGGTGCCATGGTGTATATCAGGTTCAGCCGGGAGGGATAATTCTGGGAGGCGGCCCGGCTGCCGAAAGCGACCACGGTCTTCGCTTCCTTCGGGATCTCCGGGCGCCCTTTTGCCGCGTTGTAAAGTCTGACAGGGGCACCATAAGCTTTTTGGAAGGCCGTGAAGGCCTCCAGATACGCGCTGGCTTCGGATGAGATGACAGCCACCGTATCAGGGTCGGCCGCCCAGGTGTGAGCACCAAAGCCCAAAAGGACCGCGCAGGCGCAGAGGGTGCGCAGGACGCGGCTCATGCGGGGCGCTCCGTGGTCTGTGGAGAGGCTTTCTTGTGCTCTTTAATTCTCATACATTGCTGTCTGATCTGTCCGGCTCCAATCTAAAATGGGCAGGAGAGCGACAACTCGTAGGTCGGCCCCGGCACGGGGCAGCCTAATTGCTCTTCATGCGTTTTACCCCCGATATTCCAACCGGAAAGGGCGACCACGGCTTTTTTGTAGAAGTTGACGCGGAGTTTGGCCTCTGTAAGCGCGTAGGCTTTAACTTTCCGGACACCGACGCCGGGGGTCGCTTCCAGGGTCCTGTCTATGGTCTTGCCGACGTAATGCACTCCAGCGCTCAGGGAGGCCCTCTCCCTGTATTTCACGGTGGCTCCGGTGTTGAACAGGTGCCGGGAATCGTAGTCCAGAGCGGCGTTGTCGCTGTCCCGGGATTCAAGATAGGAATAGTTGAAATAGCCGCTCAGGAAAGGGGTGAAATTATTCTTGGCGTAAAATTCCAAGCCCTGCATGTCGGCGTTCCGGCCGGTCTGTTGCGGATGGAATTTTCCGGTTATCCCGTAAGCGGCATAAGCCGGGTCGGCTACGGCCGGATCGAAATTCTCCCAGATGATATTAGTGATCTTCATCTTAAAAAGGTCCAAGCCCAGGTTCAGGTCCGGGGTGGGGTCGTATCCGAGGGAAGCCTCGTATGTTTTTGCCTTCTCGGGTTTCATGTCTGGGGTGCCCATGCCGCTCGGCTGGTCTATGAACCTCTGCCAGTTGGCCGGCTCCTTAAAGGCCTCGCCGTAGGAAGTCTTGATCCTGGCTTTTTTGTCCAGGAACTTGTATATCAGGGTTACGCGGGGGCTCCAGACGTCTTTCACTCCGTTGTATGCCTTATGCGTGCGGTAGGGATGGGAGTCCAGCCGGAGCCCCAGGGTGGTAAGGAGGTTGTTGTCCAGGAAGCGGTGTTCGTTCTGCAGATATATGCCCCAGTTGTCCCGGCGCAGGTCCTGGTAGTTCGTCCCGTTATAGTTCCGGTAGAAATCGTCGCCTTCATAGGTCTCCGAGCGCAGCTGCACTCCGGAAATGAGGTTGTTGTCCTGCAGCCCGGTATATTCCGTCTGGAAATCTGCGTGCCACCGGTGGGAATCTATATCGTAGGCCAGTCCGGGGACGTCCGCGAAGTCGTGGAAATGTTCCGTATACCTGTGAAAGCTGATCACGCCCGTCATGGATAAAACTTCTGAAAGGGGCTTCTTGTACGTGACGTCCCCCCACTGCTCTCCCCGGTCCCAGGTGTAAAGGTAGTACGGTGCGAAGACGGCCCCGGAGTAGTCCTGCTTTATATCCTTGTAGCCACCGGAGAAAACAAGCTCCCTGTAACGGAGTTTCGTGCGGACGAAGCGCCACTCCCTGGCGCTGTGCGATTCGCGGCCCGGAGCGACTTTCCTGGTAACGAGGCCGGTGCCGTCCGTGGTGTTGGTGTTGGCGTTCACGAGGAAGCCGAAATCCTTGTGGCTCTCTCCATAGGTGGCCGAGTACTTCCTGGTGTCGAAAGACGCCTGTGAAAGGACGAATTCGCTGTTGCCGGAGAGGTCTTCAGGGGATTTCGTGATGATATGGATAACACCTAAGAGCGCCACCGTGCCGTAAAGGGTGGAGCCGGGGCCCAGCATGACCTCGATGCGTTTGATGGTGTCCAGGGGGTAGGTAGCGTCGATCCAGACCCCTCCGTCGCGGATGTCGTTGAGCGGCACGCCGTCCACCATCCACAGGATACGCTCGTTGATCACGGTGGCGCCCAGCATGCCGCGGATGGAGACATTGCTGAATTCCGAGAGCCAGGTCTTGACATGCACACCGGGAACCATGCGCAGCAGGTCCCCGATGTTGGTCGCGCCAGAATTCTTGATATCTTCCTGCGTGATAACATGGATGGTGGAAGGGGAGTCCGTTACCGATTGGGCGCGGCGCGAAGCGGTAACCACCTCCGAACCGAGTCCCCAAAGCGCTTCCTCGGCCTCAGCGAGCCCCTGTGCCCGGATACCGCCGCCGGCCGCCAGCCCGAGCAAAGCGGAAAGCGCGGCGGCCCGAAGGCGCCGCCTTCGCTTAATGGACGCGCAGATCGATATCCCGCAATCGAACAGATGCATCTTTGCCCCCCTAACTTACGGTCCCCCTAGCGCGCTAACTTGTACGGATCGTCGGTGACGCTCAGCAGGTACAAGGCGGCTTTCAAATTCTTCGGGACGGCTTTGCCTATCATGGCCGCGCCCGGGTAAAAAGTGGTGCCCTCCAGCTCCGTGGTGAAGGCGAAGACCCCGCGGGTCTCGTAGGCCCAGTCCCCGGTATCGCCGGCGGCCACGTAGAGGTCGCTGGCCGGCTGGGGCCTGTAGCCGGTGACGGCGGCCATGCCCTTGGCCATGGCTTCGAAAACCTTGCGGTCGCGCGCGTTATCCACCGGACCGTTGCGGCTGGCCCAGGGATAGAGGATGAGGCTGGAATAGGAATGGTAGCTCATCAGCGTCTTCAGGTTGGGCCTGGCCTCCACGAAGGCCTTCACGGCCTGCGTCTCCGGCTCAGAGAAAGCGTAAGGCCCGCAGTAGGTGTCCGCCCCGGGGGAGTGGGAAGCGCCCGCCGTGCACCAGAGCGCGGCGTAGTTGCGGTTCAGGTCCACGCCCAGGGTCTTGTCAGGGTTGGCGCGCATGTTCTTGCGGTGCCAGCGGTATTTCCCGGTCTGGATGTCGTACTCGGCCCCGTCGGGATTGGTCATGGGCGCCACGTAGATATCGAGGGTGTCCAGATAGCGGCGGATCTCCGGCTCGTTCTTGCGCGCGAGCAGGTGCTCCGCCACGGCCAGGGCCACTTCGTTGGAGAGGTGCTCGCGGCCGTGGTGGTTGCCCATGAAGAGGGCGGCCGGTCTGGCAGAAGGGGTTTCTCCCTTCTCGGAGGGGTTTATGCGCAGGCACCAGAGGTCGCGGCCCTGCACGCTTTTCCCGAGCGAAAAGAGCGAGGTTTCCCCGGGGTTCTCCGCGGCGAGTCTCCGCAGCTCGGCTTCGGTCTCGGCGTAGTTGTGATAGACGGCGTCCGCCGCCGGGAAATTTTTCAGGTGGGCCGCGGCGTACTGCTCTATGGGTTGGCGGCTCTTTACGAAGTAGCCCTTGGCCGCCAGCTGGTCCATGCTGCGTTTCTCTATCAAACCGGAAACGTAGCCGGGGCGGATCTCCACTATGTCCAGGCCGGCCTCCAGGAGGCCGGTGCGGTCGTATTTGTCTTCCGCCGAGACGGTGACCCAGTAACGGGTATCGGAGGAAAGGTGGCCGAAAGCTCCGAGCCTGGGTTCAGGGATCGCGGGCGAGTCCGCCAGGCCCGCGGCCAGGGAAAGTTCGGAAAAAGAGCCCGCGCCGGCCGGCGCCGCGGACAGGGAGAGAAGGGCTATTAGGAGGGCGGTCTTCATTGATACCTCTATTCAGGAATATAGCAAAAGCACGGGCTTGCGGGCTACAGATTTTAAGGTATAATATTCATGGCGTACAAAGACGAACCCGGAGGCATTTTGAACCGCAACTTGCTGCTCGCCGTCCTTGCCTTTACCGCCGCAGGTTTCTGCAGCCCCAGCGCCGCGCAGAACCTGACGAGCGTGGAGCAACTCTACTCCGCCCTGCCACCGCAGGCGGAAATCCCTTCACCCCCCGTCCCGCTGCGCGCGGCCCCCTCTTATCTCTCCGGGGCCGCTTCGCTTTCAGGGGAAAAACTTTTCCAGTACCTGCACCAGGTCACCGAGTATCCCCCTGCCGGTACCGGCACCGACTACCTTAAGGCTAAGAAGTACATGTTCTCCGTGGCGGATAATACCGGCTGCAACGGCGCGCCCGGGGTAATGGCCTTCTATTCCCAGGTCTGTGTTAAGGGTGAGAGCGAGCACGGTGCGGATTACAAGGAAAGGGGCGATGAGAACGGCGACGGCATAATGGACTCCGGCGGCATGAACGCCGAGCATTCCTGGCCGCAGGGTTTCTTCAATAAAGCCGCCCCCATGAAGTCGGACCTGCATCATATTTTCCCCACCTTCATAGGCGTCAACGGCATGCGCGGCAGCGAGCCCTTCGGGGAAGTCTCCAGCCACGTTTACGCCACCGACAGCGGGTCCAAGCTGGGGCCCGAGGGTTTCGAACCTTGCGACCAGGTCAAAGGCGACATCGCGCGCGCCATCCTTTACTTCGTGGTGCGTTATTACGACCGCAAGATCCGCGACGGCGCCGACTATAAGGATTTTTGGACCAGCCGGGTGCCCATGTTCCTGCAATGGGATAGGC
>MGTV01000005.1:3451-13799 GCA_001799635.1 Elusimicrobia bacterium GWA2_62_23 | reverse complement strand
AGGCCCCGCTTTCGCGGGGCTTTTTATTGGGGGAGAGGGGTGAGGCGCGTTTTGCCGGCCACCACGGCCAGGTTGAGGCGCAGCAGCTGCGCGGCGTAGTCCCAGGAGAGGGCTTCCAGTTTGTCGCAGGACTTGTGGTAGCAGGGGTTGTGGTCGGACCAGTGTTCTATGGAGAGATAGGTAGGGATGCCTGCTTCCAGGAACGGGACGTGGTCGCTGCCCCAGGCCGGCATGGCGATATAGGGCTCCAGCTTCGTGTAGAGGCGGGCCTGGGCGCCTACCCACTCGGCGTGGGCGGAAAATTCCTTGTTCGTCTCGATCTCCAGTATGCCGTCGCGGTTCCAGGAGATCATGTCCATGTTGATGGCCCAGGCGATCCTGGCCAGCTCCCCGGTTTCCTTTAATTTTTTGGCGCAGGCGTAGCCGCCCGCTATGCCGGTCTCTTCGCCGTTGGCGGCCACGAAAATCAGATCGTGGTCCGACTTGTAGGAGGAGAGGACCTTAGCCATCTCCAGCACGCCGGCGGCGCCGGAGGCGTTGTCGTCCGCGCCGGCGTTCTCATGGCCTACCGAATCCATGTGACCTATAATGAGCACGGCCTTCGCCCCCGCGGGGCCGGCCTTGCGGCGGGCCACTATATTGCATTCTTTGTCGGCCTTGCGGTTCTTATAACATTGCCGCTCCACCTGGTAGCCCATCTCGCCGAACTTCGCCGCGATGTAGTCCATGGCCAGGCGGTTGCCGGAGGCCGCCGACAGGTCAAGGCCTCCGGCGTGGCGCTTGCCGGTCATTACTATGCTTTCGGCGTAGCCCATCAGGCGGCGGCTGTCTATTTTCTCGAGCAGGGCGAGCACGGCCTGGTCCGGAGCCTTTTGGCTCCCCCGCGGCGCCGGGGCGTTATAAACTTCCCCCGGCGAGACCGGGCGCAGCCAGGCCGCGAGCCCCGGCGGGAGCTGCTGCGGGGCCACGCTCAGGCGCACCAGGCGGGTGCGGCCGGAGGAGTACACGGTCTCGGAGAAAGGCGCCAGGCTCTCCAGGAAGGCCGGATCGTGGGAGAGCAGCAGGTACTGCGGCCCCGAGGCCGTCTGGGCGGCCAGGACCGCCGGCAGGAGCAGGAGGAAGAGGTTTAAGAGCACGGGGTTATTATATTCTATGGCTTGACCCCGGTCAAGCGAATGGCGGCTCGAAAAATTGTATCATCGTATCTATTGTCACAGTGGCGCCGCGTGGCGCTTATCTTCCAAGGAGCGATAAATGAAAAAAGTATTATTCGCGGTGTTCATGGCGGCTTCCTGCGCCCAGGTCTCGGCCCAGGAAACGGTCACTTCCAAGTATAAGGTCAATTTTTACGGCTTTGTGAAGACCGACGCCGTATACGACTCGCACGGGGTAGCCGGCAACGACTATATGTACTATGTCGACAGCGACAAGGCTTCGGCCCGCGACTTCAGGGTCAGCTCCAAGGGCACCCGGATCGGTTTCGATATCACCGACGGCGACAAGGTCTCCGGCAAGATAGAGACCGACTTCCAGGGCGACGACACCACCAACGCCGGCCTGCGCCTGCGCCACGGTTACATAGCGCTGAAAGCGGAAAAGTTCGAGATCCTGGCCGGCCAGACCTGGCACCTTACCCCGCTCGAGCTTTCCGGCACGGTCAATGAGTTCGCGATGGGTTTCAGCGGTGTGCTGTGGATGCGCGCGCCGCAGCTGCGCGTGACTTACAAGCATAACGACGCTCTGACCTTTGCCGCCGCGGCGGTGCGCCCTACCCGCATCCTGACCGACAATGAAGGCACCTCTTCGGGCATGCCCCAGGCGCAGGCCCAGGCCCAGCTGAAGCTCGGCAAGGCCAAGCTGACCCTCATGGGCGCCCTCGGCGTCTGGCGCAAGACCACCGGCGAGAGGGGCGAGGTGAAGCTTGCGGACTTCGGCTTCAATGTCCCCCTCACCTCGGCGCTCACCCTCAACGGCCAGCTCTGGACCGGCCAGAACCTCTACGACTTTCTGGGCGGCGCCGGGAACGCCAACCAGTACGGCACGGCTTCCCTGCGGTCTTCCGGCGGCTTCGCGAATCTGGCCGTTAAGCCGGCCGGCCGCTTCTCCTATAACGTGGCCTACGGCGTGGATAACCCGGTGAATTCCGACCTGGCCGCCGCGACCGCGGCTAAAGCCAAAAACGAGACCATGCTGGCCAACGCGACGGCCCTGGTCTACGAAAAGGTCTCGGTGACGCTCGAGGCTGCCAGGATGGTGACCGAGTATAAACTGACTTCCGGCATGGAAGATTTCGAGACCATGCACTACCAGCTCAGCATGAAGTTCCCCTTCTAAAAAGAGGAACGGAGCAAAGAAGAAGGCCCGGGAAACCGGGCCTTCTTTTATTTGGCGAAGTAGGAGCCGAGGATGCGGCGGTAGTCCGGAACTTTCCTTTCGGCGAAGCCCTTGAGCAGCTCGTCCCAATCATAGGGCACGGCCTTGTGCTGTATGGCGACCTTGCCTTTGTGGAAGCGGGCTATGGCGTAGCGCGCCGCGGGCTTATGCCAGCAGCCGAGCGCGCCGGGATTCACGTAGCGCACCTTGCCTTTGAGGTCGGAGGCCTTGTGGCGGTGGCCGTGGAAGACCAGCAGCGAGGAATGCCTGCCTATCAGCGCGTCCAGGTCCACGGCTATATGCTCGCTTATGGGCAGGGCCACCTGCCTGCCGCAGGCGCTCAGCGCGTAATGCACGAAAGCCGCCCGCACGCCTTCGAACTCATGCTCGCTCAGGAAGGGCCAGGCCGCGGCCGCCGTCAGGTGGCGCCGCGAGACCTGCCGCCCGAGCCAGTCGTAATGGTCTTCCAGCCAGCGCGCCGAACCTTTGGGGATCCCCCCGCACATCCAGGCGTCGTGGTTGCCGGCCAGCAGGTGCAGCCGCGGCGTCTCTTCCAGCAGGTCCAGGGTCTCGGCCGGCCAGGGGCCCAGGCCTACCGCGTCTCCGGTGTGGAAGGCCGCGTCGTAGCCTTCGCGCCTGAGTTCCCTGGTCAGGGCCTTCAGCGCGGGCAGGTTGGCGTGGGTGTCGGTAAAAACGACTATCTTCATCAGGTCAGTTATACAAAAAAGGAAGGGGCCGCGGGGCCCCTTCCTTGTCAGCGCCTGTCTCTTAGGCCGCGGACGCTTCTTTTTTCTGCGTCAGCAGGGACACCGCTACGAGCACCAGGAAGCTCAGCGGGATCGAGACGATGCCGGGGTTGTCCAGCGGGAACGGCGCCGTCGCCGGGTTCAGGCCGAACTTGTCGTACATCGACGGCGAGAACATGATGATGCCTATGGCCGACACCATTCCAGTCACGATGGAGGCCGCTATGCCTTTGGCCGTGGTCCTCTTCCAGAAGAGGATCATGATGATGGCCGGGAGGTTCGCCGATGCGGCTACCGCGAAGGCCAGGCCCACCAGGAACGACACGTTCATGCCCTGGAAGATGATGCCGAGGACGATGGCGATGATGCCCACCACGAAGGCCGCGATCTTGCCGGCGCGCACCTTCTGCTTCTCGTTGAAGCCGAGCTGCATGTAGCGGTCCATCAGGTCGTGCGCCACGGCGCCCGAGGCGGCTATGATGAGGCCGCTGACGGTGCCGAGCACGGTGGCGAACGCTATGGCCGAGATGACCGCGAACAGGAAGGTCCCGAACGTCCTGGCCAGCAGCGGCGCGGACATGTTGTCGGTCACGGGGTTCAGCGCGGCGTTCACCACGGCGCCGAGGCCCATGTACATGGTCAGCACGTAGAAAAAGCCGATGGCGGCGATGGCCACGATGGTCGACTTGCGCGCGCAGGCCTGGCTCGGCACGGTGTAGTACCGGATCAGGATATGCGGCAGCGCGGCCGTGCCCAGGAACAGCGCGAGCATCAGCGACAGGAAGTCCAGCTTCTGCACCGGGGTGCCTTCCACCTTGAACTTCAGGCCGGGGCGCATCAGCTTGTTGCCGGGCTTCACGCTGGGGGCGTAGACCACTACCTTATCCTCGCCGTCGGAAAGTTTCACTATCTTCCAGGTATTGACCTTGGTCTCCGGGTGGCTCAGGATGGAGAGGAACTCGAAGGGGCCTACCTTGCCGGTGTCGGCTTCGGGGCCGGTCTTGCCTTTAATGGCTTCCAGGCCGCCGTTCTGGCGCAGCACGTTCTCCTTGGAGGCGGGCAGGCCGTTGACGAGCTTGCTGCCGTCGGCTTTCTTCACTTCGTACTGGGTCTCCTTGAGGGCTATCTTGCCGTCCTTGTCGGAGCGCAGCCACCAGGTCTCTATGCCGTTATTGACCAGTTTCACGTAGGTCTCGGCTTTGACCGGCACGGCGGCGGCCACGGAGTAGGCCTTGTCGGCTACCACCAGCGCGCCCTTTACCTCTTTGGCCTCGAGCGTTTTGTACTGGTAGAACGGCACGCGGCCGCCCTGGTCGGGCTGGGTGGACAGGCCGCGGTACAGCACGGCCACGGTCACGATCAGCGAGAAGACCACCAGCATGGCGCCCTTGATGAACTGCACGTAGGTGGTGGAGGTCATGCCGGCGGTGGCCACGATCGTTATGACTATCGCGCCCACCATGATGACGCCAGCGTAATGCGGGATGCCGAGCAGCGGCTCCACGAGCACGCCGGCGCCCACCATCTGCGGGATCAGGTAGAACACTGAGACCACCAGCGTGCTGATGGCCGCGAACAGCTTGATGCCGCGCGAGTTGAACTTGGCGTCCAGCGCGTCGGTGAAGGTGTACTTGCCGAGGCGCTTCATGGGTTCCGCGACTACGAACAGCGCCACTATCCAGCCGGCCAGGTAGCCGATGGAGTAGAGGAACCCGTCGTAGCCGGAGGTGGCTATCATGCCGCAGATGCCCAGGAAGGACGCAGCGGACAGGTAATCGCCGGCGAAGGCGATGCCGTTGACGCCCCAGTGGATCTGGCCGCCGGCGGCGAAGTAGCCGCTCGCGGACTTGGTCTTGGCGGCGAAGTAGAACGACAGGCCGAGCACCATCGCGACGAAGGTCAGGAAGATCGCTATAGCCATGCTATTTCCCTCCCTTGTTGTCGGCTTCGTGCGTGCCGCACATCGTGTTGTAGATGAGCGCCAGCACCAGCGCGAAGACGATCAGGCCGAAGCCGAAGACCACGGCCAGGTTCAGGCCGAGGAACACGGTCTTCTCCATCCAGAGGGGCCTGAGCAGGTTGATCGCGACGAAGGCGGCGTAGATAGCCGCGTACAGCAGGAACATCCACACGCCGATACGCTGCTTGTATTCGGCGGAGGCGTCTGGCCCGCACTGGGCCGCAGGTTCATGAAGCATTTAGTCTCCTCATTAAAAAGCGGGCGCTCGCTAACCTCCGGGCGTCCGCATACGTAACATTTCAAACGATGAGAAATTTTACCAAATCTTTGAGTTTATTCATAGCGGCGGCGGCCGAAGCGGCGGCTTCCCTGAGCGCCTGCTGGTCCGCCTGGGAGAGGTCGGAGGGTTTTATGCGGTTGTCAGGAGGAGCCTTGGCCCCGGCCAGGGCGGCCTGGCGCCGCAGCCGCAGGCGCATGAGCGTTTCCACCGCTTGGGAGAAAGAGCCTTTTTCGGCCTGGTCGAGCACATTGGCGGCTTCCAGAGCCGCCAGGCGGTTTATGGTAGACAGTTCCGTCACGTCGCTGCGCAGGGCGTAGATGCGGGCGAAATCCGTGAAGATGCGCAGCATCTGTTTGGCGTCGAAGGTGCCGCGGTTCTCCCCTTCCTCTTCGAGCGCCACGGAATTCCTGAAGCCCAGCGGCACTTTGAAGAGCAGGGCGTTGTTGGCCAGGTTCAGGAAGAAGATCTTTCTCCCGCTTACCGACGAGCGCACATGCTCGCGCAGCCGGGCTTCCAGGTCGCGGTCGCCGTGGACGCAGCGGAAGTCGAAGAACACATTTACGTCCAGCAGCGCCTGCGGGTCCGTCACGGCCGCCCATTCCTCGAAATAGCCTTTCCAGGCGGAAAACGGGCGGCACCATTTCGGGTTGCTGGCCATGGCGTCGCCCTTGCAATAAGGGTAGCCGGCTTCGGCCAGCCAGCCGCAGACCATTTTCCCCATGGCCTGGAAATACTCGGCGCAGGCCTGTTCTTTTCCCGGCGGCGGGTCGGCGTAGACCAGGGCGTTGTCCTGGTCGGTCACCAGGGTCTGCTCCCCCCTGGCCTGGCTGCCCAGGGCCAGGAAAGCGAAAGGCGCCGGCGGCTCCCCGAGCCTGGCCGCGGCGAAAGTCACAAAGCGGGAGGCCGCGGCGTCGGCCGCCGCGGAGATCAGGCGCGTGATGCCGGCGCTGTCCGCCCCGCTGTCGGAGAGCGTCTTTACCAGGCGCGGCAGGCGCTCCTTCACGGCCAGCACTTCCTCTACGCCGGAGGCCCTGGAGAACTCCTCCATCAGCACGGCCGGGGAATACCACTTGAGGGCCAGCAGCTCTTTTTCGTCTATGACGCTTACCACCCTGCCGGAGTCGTCCCTGACGGCCAGGTGTCGGATATTCTTTTCCTGCATCAGCAGGACGGCCTCGAACAGCAGCGCGGTCTGAGGCACGCTTACCAGGGGAGAGCTCATGACGCGGGAAACCGGGTCCTGGACCGAGCTGGAGCCGGAAAGCACGCGCACGCGCAGATCGTGGTCGGTGACTATGCCGAGTATCTCGGAGCCGCCGTCCACGAGAATGCAGCTGCTGCCGGCCCTGGTCATGAGCTCCGCGGCCCGGCCTATGGGCGTGGAGAGCGGGCAGGCGGCCGCTGGCCTGGCCACGCCCCGCACGGACTGGTTCAGCGAGCCGAGGGACATCTGCAGGTCGCTCAGGAGTTTCTCCCTTTCTGTTTCCGCGCGCTTGCGGGAAGTAATATCTTCCAGGAGCCCGTCGCAGTAGCGCACTTTGCCCGCCTCGTCCGGCAGCGGGACCAGCGAAACAAGGAGCCGCTTTTCCGCGCCCTCTCCGGTGCGGATCGCGGCCTCTACCCCTTTTATAGCCCGACCAGCTTCGGCCTCGGGAAGGAGGCCGGCCTGGTCCAGGGCGGCCAAGGCGGCCGCGCCGGCCCGGGAGAGCTCTTCTGAATTCTTGTAGCCGAAGATCCTCGCGGCGGCCGGGTTGGCTTCCACTACGCGTTTTTCGCGGAGGTCGGCCCGGAAGACGCCCAGGTTTATGCTGTCCGTCAGGAGCCGGAACTTCTCCCGGCTTTCGGAAAGTTCCTCTTCGGTCTTCTTATGCCTGTCTATGTCCTTGACGGTCACTATGAAGCCGTCCTTGCCCGCGAAGCGCAGTTTGGAAGCGGTCAGCAGGGCCCGGAAGGTCTGCTTATCCTTGCGCAGGAGTGAGACCTCGAGCTGGGGCGAAGCGCCGCCGCTTTCAAGCAGTTCCCGCAGGTAATCCAGGCTGTCCGCGGAGCCGGCGTGGAAGATCCCGGAGAGTTCCAGGTTCTCCAGTTCCCCGGGGGCGTAGCCCAGCATGTCCAGCAGCGTCCGGTTGGAATAGACCAGGCGGCCGTCCAGGGCCATCATGATGCCCTCGGTGGCCGCCTCCACCAACTTGCGGTATTTTTCCTCGGATTCGGAGAGCAGGGCCTCGGCCTGGCGGCGGGAGCGCTCTATGCGCAGGCTCTGCTGGTTCACGTAGAGGAGGATCAGGGCTATGATGCCGGCGATAGCCAGCGAAAGCTTTATGAGGTTGGCCTCCAGCCTGGCGATCTCTTCGCGCACGTCCTCTATGTAGATACCGGTGCCAGTGACCCAGCCCCACGGCTCGAACAGGCGCACGTGGGAAAGCTTCGGGACTATACGGGCCTGGTCGTCCTTCCATTGCCACATATAATCGGAGTAGCCGGCCCCGTCGCGGCGGCCTATCTCGGCGAACTCCACGAAGAGGCGCTTGCCGTGGGAATCCTTGAAATCGGACAGCGCGCTGCCTTCCAGGTCCGGCCGGTAGGGATGCATTATCATCTTCGGGGCCAGGTCCGTTATCCAGAAATAGTCCTTGTTCTCTGGCCCGTACCGCAGGCCTCTTACGGCGTCGGCGGCCTTCTTCTGGGCCTGGGCGCGGGTCAGCCTGCCGGAGAGCTCCTGGGCGTGGAGCTCGGCGAGGAGGCTATGAGCAGAATTGTTCAGTTCCCTGATGGTTTCGCGCTTGCGGTCCATCATGTTGCGCTCGAAAGAGGGGATGATGAAGATGAAAGTAGCCGCTATGAAGAGCGCGATGGCCAGCACGCTGGGCAGGACTATGCGCGTCAGGAAGCTGGCGCCGTCGGCTCCGGGTCTGTTATCCGTCATTAGGGAGATTATAATAAAAACCCGCCGCTTTTTGCGGGGGCCTTGAAAAAAGCCAAAATTTTGTATAATTGTAAACGTAGTATTCGCCGGTAGCTCAATGGTGGAGCATTCGGCTGTTAACCGAAGGGTTGCTGGTTCGAGTCCAGCCCGGCGAGCAAAATTTAAGACCCCCCGTCCGCGGGGGGTCTTAAATTTTCCCCGCCGGGCGGGGTGATCTTGATCTAACTTCCCTGGTTCGGGTAATGATTTCGCAAAGCGAAATCATTACTGCAGTGTCCAGCCCGCAATCATTACCCCCCGCATGGGGGGTCTTAAATTTTACCCGCCGGGCGGGGTGATCTCGATCCAACTTCCCTGGTTCGGGTGGAGTTGTGCGCAGCGGAACGACACCTCTTCGTCCAGCCCGCCCTTCCCCCATAATCTTCCCCTTCCTTATAATTTTAGTAGAATATCACCATGATCAAAAATATCCAGGAATATTACCGGTGCATACTGGATAACCTCACCGGCGGACTGGTGAGCGTGGACCTGAACGGGAAGGTGGTGTACCTCAACCCCATGGCCGGCAAGATCCTGCGCCTGGAAGCGGACACCTGCTGCACCGAGATGCAGTATGAAAAGGCCTTCGAGGCTTTTCCCGCGCTCAAGGACGTCATCCGGGAGACCATCGAGACCGGCAAATGCGTGCGCCGCGCCGAGATCTCCATCATGCACGCCAATACCCCCCTTGTCATCGGCTACAGCACCATGCTCGTCAAGAACCACGAGGGCACGGAACTCGGGGTCACCGTTATCTTCCAGGACATCTCTTTCGTCAATAAGAAATAGTTATGAGCAAAAAAAACAATAAGCTCCAGCCCGAAACCGCTCCCGCGCAGGCACCGCAGCCCAGCCCGGAGCCGCAGCAGCCGGCGCGCCAGCCGGTGTCGAAGGCGCAGATCTGGACTTTCTGGGGCGCCGTGGCCGCGGCCCTGGTGTCCGCCCGCGTGCTGGACGCGGCCCTCCCTTCCGTCCCCGAGCGGGTCATAGAGCGGTGGATCATGGTCGCCTTCGCCGCCTTCCTCGGCGTATTCCTCATTAAACTCAAGTAGGACCCCATGCCGCAGTACATAGACTATTACGCCCTCCTGGGCGTTCCGAAGACCGCCGGCGAGGCTGAAATTAAGTCCTCCTACCGCAAGCTCGCGCTCAAGCACCATCCCGACCGCAACCAGGGCAATAAGGCCGCCGAGACCAAGTTCAAGGAAATTAACGAGGCCTACGAAGTCCTCTCCGACCCGCAGAAGCGCAAATTGTACGACCAGTTCGGCAAGGAAGGCCCGCAGCAGGGCTACCGCCCTCCTCCGGGCGGCCAGCACCGCGCCCAGCGCCAGGGCCCCGGCGGTTTTCAATATCAATACCAGTCCGGCCAGGGCGGCGCGGATTTCTCCCAGTTCGGCGACTTCAGCGATTTCTTCAAGTCCATGTTCGGCGGCGCCGGAGGTTTCGGCGGGTTAAGCGGCATGGAGGAAGAACAGGGCCGCGGCCAGCTGGACATGGAGGCGGAGCTGCAGCTCTCCATAGAGGACCTTTTTCGCGGCGGCAACAAGCAGCTCTCTTTTTCCTACAGGTCCGGCCGCAAGACCGAGACCAAGGAAATAAATGTGAAGCTCCCCAAGGGGCTGCGCGACGGCGCCACCATACGCCTGCGCGGCCAGGGCAAAGAGGCGAACGGCCAGGCCGGGGACCTCTACCTTAAGATCCGCCTGGCTCCCGATCCCCGGTTCGAAATAGACGGAGACGACCTGCGCGCCAGCGTGGAAGTTATGCCCTGGGACGCCGCTCTCGGCGCCGAGGTGTCGGTGCCGTCCCCCATGGGCCCCGTGACTGTAAAGCTGCCCGCCGGGTCAGGTTCCGGCCGGAAACTGCGCCTGGCCGGCCGCGGCCTGCCGCGCAAGGACGGCGGCCACGGAGATCTTTACGCCGTGATCACCCTGGCCCTGCCGCAAAAGCTTTCCCCCCAGCAGTTGGACCTCTTCCGCAAGCTCAAAGACCTCGAATAATCCCCTCCGATAATGCGTGGA
>MGTV01000005.1:0-3438 GCA_001799635.1 Elusimicrobia bacterium GWA2_62_23 | reverse complement strand
CCCAAGCCGGAATAAAGACAAAACCCCGGCGCCCGTAGAACGGGCGGCCGGGGCGGAAGGAGGACCTCTGCGGTTCTCTTAGTGGAACTTCACGTTCTGCAGTTTCTCGGTGGCGATTTCCAGTTTCTTCTCCTGCTCCACCTTCATGCCGTTGGCGAAAGGCGAGCCGATCTCTTTCATCATGCCGTCGCCCTGCACGTAGTAGATGGCCTTGTCGGAGATATCCTTGATGGCGGTGTGGACCACCCAGCGCAGCTGCAGCTGCATGGAGGCCACGGGGTCCTCGTGCGTGCCCACGTTGGCTATGGTGGACTCGGGCACTTCGGACACCAAGGTCACTTTGTAGCCCCAGGCGGTAGTCACGCTGATGGGTTCCACGGTGACGCCGGTGAGGAACTTGCCCTTGCCCTGGAAGTTGCCGCTGTGGGTCCAGTGCACCTGGTAGATGACCTTCACCACTTCGGAGCCGTAGCCGTTCTTCATGGAGAAGGAGTAGCGCTTGGTGGAAGGCCGGCTCCAGCCCTGCAGCTGGGTCCAGTGGCTGGTCCCGAAAGGAACCGCATTGGCGTAGTTGGTGGTGATGTTGACCACCGGCTGGTTCTTCTCGATGATGGTCCAGATCTTGTCCACCAGGTTCACGATCTTGTCCAGCGCGTCCACGGTGCCGTTAACCACGGCTATGCCGTTGTTGAAGCCGGCCAGCGGGTCGGTGCCGCCGGGCGTGGTCGGGGTGCCGGGCGTAGTGCCAGGGGTGATAGGCGGGTTGATCTGCGGGCCCGAGGGCGGCTTGGGCAGAGCGTCGGGGCCGGGGATGGAAGGCCCGGAACCGGGGTTAAGAGGTATGGTGCCGCCGCGGTCTCCCGCGGAAAGCTCCTCTATCATCACGGACGACTCGTCCGGGGTGAAGTACTTGAGGTCCAGGTTGTCGGCGGCCGACACCCTGCCCGTCATAAGCGCTGTCGCGGCTATGGTCAGTGCGAGCAGTTTCTTCATTGTTTTACGTCCTCCTTTCCTTATGCCGCCCTTTCGGGCGGGTACTACAGATCTTAGAACACCCCGGCCGGGTCCAGCAGCAGCGGGCCGGCTGCCTTCACGTCTTCGGCTTTCTTCCAGTCCTTGCGCCAGGGGCTGGCGATCTCTTCGAAATAGCCGTCACCCTGGATGTAATATACGCTGGTGCCTTCCACCACTTTGAGGGAGCTGGCCATGCGCCAGGTCAGTTTGAGCTGCATGGCGGCTACCGGGTCGGCGTCCGTGCCCACGTTGGCTATGGTTGAATCCGGGACCGAGGCCGACATGTAGAAGCGGTAGCCCCAGGAAACGTTGGCAACGGTGGGCACCACGGTAACGGCGGTAAGGTACTTCCCCTTTCCTTTATAAGAACCGTTGTAGGTGAAGATCACCTTGTGCTTGGAGTCTATCATTGTGCCGCCGTAAAGGTTTTCCGCGTAAAAGCCGTAAACATAGGTCTTGGGGCGGCTCCACTGGCTCAGCTGGGAAGCGGCGGTAACGCCCTGGGGATAGGCGGTAGCGTACTTGGTATCCAGGTTGACCAACGGCTTATTGTCCTTTACTATGTCCCAGGCCTTGGTGGCGATATTGACTATGGTGTCCAGCGAGACCAGGATGCCTGCCAGGTCCTTGGGCGGCATCTCCATGAGCTTCACGTAGTTCATGTCGGGCTCTTCCCTGACTTCCAGCAGGGTCAGGCGGATGGAGTCCTTGTTGAGAGTGTGGTATTCCGGATAAGCTTTGGCGCCGCTTTTCTCGGTGGTAGTGAATTCGCTGGAGTCGCTCGGGGTATTGCGCTCTATGATCTCCTGCGCGCCGGAAAGCGACGGAAGGGCGCAGAGGAACGCGAGGGCTACCGCTGGAAAGGAGGAGAAGTATTTTTTCATTTGAAGTTGACTCCCTGTCCTGCTTGCTACATAGTAAGTATATCCTCAAACCCGGGTACCCATCAGCGGCCAAAGGCCCAGACCGGCGGAATATTTGGACCCACGGCTTTCTGGGCCTTTGGACCTATGCCGGCCTTGACCTGTAAAGGGGCTGTCAAGGGAAAAGCAAGAGGGCGGGCCTTGCGGGCCCGCCCTCTGCTTTGTGCGCTGCCGCCTTAGGCCGCTACGGTTTCCTTGGCCTTCGGGGTCTCGCAGTTCATGGCGGCTATCTGGGTGTAGACGCTCATGCGCCACTTGTACTCTTCCTCGGCCAGCTTCGCCAGGCGCGCGGCCACTTCCGGGTTGCTCTTCTGGAGCGTGCGGAAGCGGTTCTCGCCGTTCATGAAGTCGGCCACGGAGATCGTGGGAGGCTTGCTGTCTATGGTCAGGGGGTTCTTCCCCTCGGCCTTCAGCGCCGGGTTGTAGCGGAACAGGGGCCAGCGGCCGCTCTGCACCGCCCGCTTCTGCTCGTTCATCCCGGAGCCCATGTCTATGCCGTGCGCTATGCAGTGGCTGTAGGCTATGATGATGGACGGGCCGTCGTAGGCCTCGGCTTCGGCGAAGGCCTTCACGGTCTGGTTGTAGTCCGCGCCCATGGCGATCTGCGCCACGTAGATGTTGCCGTAGGTCATGCTGATCATGGCCAGGTCTTTCTTGGGCAGCGGCTTGCCGCCCGCGGCGAACTGCGCCACGGCGCCGAGCGGGGTGGCCTTGGACATCTGGCCGCCGGTGTTGGAGTACACCTCGGTGTCCAGCACCAGCACGCGCACCTTGCGGCCCGTGGCCAGCACGTGGTCCAGGCCGCCGTAGCCTATGTCGTAGGCCCAGCCGTCGCCGCCGAGTATCCAGACGCTCTTCTTGATGAGGTAGTCGGACAGGGTGCCCAAGCGGGCGGCCTGTTCGCCGCCAACGGTCACCAGGGCCTTCTTCAGATCGGTGATGCGGCCGCGCTGCTGCTCTATGCCGGCCCAGTCTTCCTGGTTGGCGTTGAGAATGTCATCGGCCAGCTTGGCCTGCGCTTTGAGCGGACCTTCCTTCATGGCGGTCAGCAGTTCGCGGGCTTCGCCGCTCATCTTGTCGTAGGCCAGGCGCATGCCCAGGCCGAACTCGGCGTTGTCCTCGAACAGCGAGTTGCTCCAGGCCGGGCCTTTGCCGTCTTCGCGCTGGCAGTAAGGCGTGGTGGGCAGGTTGCCGCCGTAGATGGACGAGCAGCCGGTGGCGTTGGCCACGGTGAGGTGGTCGCCGAACAGCTGGGTCATCAGCTTCACGTAGGGCGTTTCGCCGCAGCCGGCGCAGGCGCCGGAGAACTCGAACAGCGGGCGCACCAGCTGGGAGCCCTGCACGGTGTTGCGGTTGACCTTGGAGGAACCCTGGTCCTTGAGGCTCAGGAAGTACTTGAAGTTCTCCCTTTCGGTCTCGCGCAGCGGGAACTGCGGGGCCAGGTTGATGGCCTTCTTGCCGGTCTCCTTGCCTTCCTTGCGCTCCTTGCCGGGGCAGCTGT
>MGTV01000004.1 GCA_001799635.1 Elusimicrobia bacterium GWA2_62_23 | reverse complement strand
CGCGCCCCAGGCCACGTTGCCGAAGCCGGAAACGGCCACGGTCTTGCCCTTGAAGCTGGTGCCCTTGGTCTTAAGCTGCTCCTCAGCGAAGTACACCACGCCGAAGCCGGTGGCCTCGGGGCGTATCAGGGAGCCGCCCCAGGTGATGCCTTTGCCGGTCAGCACGCCGGTGAATTCGTTCTTTATGCGCTTGTACTGGCCGAACATGTAGCCTATCTCGCGGCCGCCCACGCCGATGTCGCCGGCGGGAACGTCGGTGTCGGGGCCGATGTGCTTGCAGAGCTCGGTCATGAAGCTCTGGCAGAAGCGCATCACTTCGGCGTCGGACTTGCCCTTGGGGTCGAAGTCGGAACCGCCCTTGCCGCCGCCCATGGGCAGCGTGGTGAGGGCGTTCTTGAAGATCTGCTCGAAGCCGAGGAACTTCAGGATGCTGGCGTTAACGGAGGGGTGGAAGCGCAGGCCGCCCTTGTACGGGCCGATGGCGCTGTTGAACTCGAAGCGGAAGCCGCGGTTCACCTGAACCTCGCCTTTGTCGTCGGTCCACGGAACGCGGAAGGTGATGGAGCGCTCGGGCTCCACGATCCGGTCCAGGATCTTGGCCTTCACGTATTCGGGGTGCTTCTCGAGCACCGGGGTGAGGGTTTCGAGGACTTCTTTGACCGCCTGGTGGAATTCTTTCTCGCCGGGGTTCTTGGCGATAACGTTCGCCAGCACGCCGTTTACATAATCATGAACGGACTTTTTGCCTTTCTCCGCCACTGCTGAGGGTATAGACATGATTTCCTTCCTTTTTGATTTTTACCGCGGTGTAAACTGAGAAACCGAACTAAAAGTTATAGATTTATATTACAAACCTAAATATGGGTTGTCAACACGGGCTCCGTTATGAAAAAACGCCGGCCGCTAAGCCTATTTTGTAGAATTTAAAGGATGAATTACCTCTTCGCGCTGGCCGCCGCTTTCCTTTTCGCCTTGTCCGTGCCCGCGGGCAAATACCTGCTGGCCCACCTGCGGCCGCTGGAACTTTCCGCCCTGTGCTACCTGGGCAGCGGCCTGGGGCTGCTGCTCTGGCGGCTGGCCCGCGGCGGCGGCAGCGCGGAGGCGCAGCTGGGGCGCAGGGAGCTGCCCTACGCCGCCGGCTTCGTGCTGGCGGGCGGCGTGCTCGCCCCGCTCATGCTGTTCACCGGCCTTTCGCTCACCTCCTCCTCTTCCGCGTCCATGCTGCTGAACTTCGAGCTGGTCTTCACCTCGCTCATAGCCGTGCTTGTCTTCAAAGAGCACGGCGGCGGCAGGCTCTGGGGCGCCGCGGCGCTCATCACGGCGGGCGGCTTCGCGCTTTCCTGGGAGGGGGGCGGTTTCGGCTTCGGCTGGGGCGCCCTGCTGGTGCTGGGCTCCGCCTTCATGTGGGGCGTGGACAATAACCTTACGGCGCGGGTTTCTATAAAAGATCCAGTAACTATCGCCACCATAAAGGGTTTGGCCGGCGGCCTGCTGAACGGCCTGCTGGCTTACTATTCCTACCGCTCGCTGCCGCCGCTGGATTGGGCCGCGGCCGCGCTGCTGCTGGGGCTCTTCAGTTACGGCGTCAGCCTGGTGCTGTTCATCCTCGCCATGCGCGGGCTCGGCGCTTCGCGCGCGGGGGCTTTCTTCGGCTCTTATCCCTTCATGGGCGCGGCGCTGGGCGTGCTGGTCCTCGCCGAGCCGGTCACCGGCCGCCTGCTCGCCGCGGGCGCCTTCATGGCCTGCGCCTTCCTGCTGCTGGCGCTGGAGCGCCACGGCCACCGCCACCAGCACGACCCGCTGGAGCACGAGCACGCCCACGACCACGCCGACGCCCACCACACCCACGCCCACGACAAGGCGCCGCCCGGCCCCCATTCACACCCGCACGCCCACGAGCCCGTGGAACACGAGCACCCGCACCTGCCTGACGCCCACCACCGCCACACCCACGGCTGATCCGGAGTTTTTTTGAACATTTCTTGATGTGACTTAAGTAACAATAATATTCTATACTTGGGTCAGCGGTTTATGAAAAAACTCGTCCTCCTTCCTGCTTTTCTCCTCGCGCTGGCCCTTGCCGCCGCGGCCGGCGAATTTAAAGATAAAGGCGACACCATCGCCGTGGATTTCCCCGCCGGCTGGAACGCCGGCAAGAGCGACGACCCCGCCGTCACCCTCAAGCTGGAAAAGAACAAGTCCTTCTTCGAGTTCGCCAAGCAGGATTCGGAACTGGGCGACTATTACCTGAAGGCCCGCGTTAAAGAGCAGGTGGACTCGCTGCGCTCCAGGGGCAACAGCCTCTCCGGCGACGTGAACCAGGTGAGCCTGCACGGCGTCTCCACCGCCTATTACACTTCCTACGAGTCCATGGGCTCGCAGGTCTACATAGCTTTCTTCACCTACAACGGCGCCTCCTACGCGGTGTCCGCCAGCGGCATGGCCGAAGGCGATTTCCGCGGCGTCATGAGCAGCCTGCGCAAGCCCGGCGAGGTCATAGTCCTGCCCAAGCCCAAGAAGATCAAAGTGGTGAAGCGCCGCAAGACCAAGGAAGAGAAGGAAGAGGACGATTTCGCGGCCGGCATCTTCAAGGACGGGGAGGCGGGAGTGGCGGCCTCTTCCGCCGCGGTGGAAGGCTCCACCGTAACCCTGGCCGAGCTGCCCGTCTCTACCGAAACCGTAGCCGCCGTGGAGGCCTCTTCGGCCGCCGCCGTTAACGCCGCGGAGGGATTTGTGGCCGGCCTGGCCAGGAAGCGCGAGGAGGGCCTGCCGCCTTACCTGCCCCGCAAGCCGCTCTCGCTGCTGCTCTGGGCCTCCGTTATAGGCCTCTGGGTGGCCGGTTCTTTCGCCGCCCGGTCGGTGGCCTCCGGCTACCAGAATCCCAAGCTGCCGCCGCCGCCCGCCGAAGTGCCGCCGGACTTCTTTTTCCCGTTCATCATCTCCAAGATCCCCACGCCCAAGGACGTCACTTATAACATCCTCACCCGGCAGAAGCAGTTCCTGCTGGCCGAGTACCCGCACGAGCACGCCCTGTACCTGTTCGGCGGCGTGTACGGCTGTTTGTTCTTCCACGTGGGCTGGAGCCTGCTGGCCTTCATGGGCAAGGGCGACCTGCCGGTGAACCTGCTGCTGGCGGTGCCGCTGCTGGGCCGCGCGCTGGCCTCGCTGCCCGAGATCTTCTTCATCATCCCCGCCATCATGGGCGCGGCCATGTACTTCACCAAGCCCCGCTCGCTGGACCTTTACGACGCGCAATCCACCCTGATGATGCAGGTGACCCCTTTCGAGTCCTACGGGCTCATCCGCGACGGCGCCGGCAAGGAAGTAGCCCGCCTGGTGCGCAAGGGCGGTTTCTTCGACCGGCGCTGGGAATTCGTGGATACCGACAACCTGGTGGTCTTCCAGGTCCGCGACGATCATCCCCGCAGCCGCCTGCCGCGCATGCTCTTCGGCCACCTGGGCGGGGCGCTGACCACCCACTACGGCATCTTCGCGCAGGAGCGCCGCGCCGGCTTCGTCTTCCTGGACCCGTCGTCCAACAACCGGTTCCAGCTGCACATGGATTACGCTTTCGCCCGCCTGGGGCATCCGGCCCAGATACTGGCCGCCGTGCTGTATATCGCCTCCAGGGAAAGGGATACCGTCTATCCGTCGTTCTGACGGGGGGGAACCAATGTCCGCCATAGAACTTTTATACGGGGTCAATACCGCCGAGGAGATCCTTAAGGCCGGGCGCCGCCGCGTGCTGCGCCTGGTGATCTCGCGCGCGGAGAGCAACCCGCGCATCAAGGCGCTGGCGGGGCTGGCGCGCACCAACGGCGTCACCGTGGAATTCTGCGACCCGCGCGTGCTGGAGAAGCTGGCCGCCGGCGCCCATCACCAGGGCGTGATAATTGAAGCGGAAGCGCCGCGCAAGGTGGACGTGGACTGGGCGCTGGGCGCGGAAAAAGACCTTAAGAAGACCGTGTGGGCGGGGCTCGACGGCATTACGGACCCCATGAACCTGGGCGCCATCATCCGGTCGGCCGCCTGCCTGGGCGTGAGCACGGTTATCCTCCCGGAGCGCCGCTCGGCCACGCTTACGCCTACCGCGCAGAAAGCCGCGGCCGGGGCCGTGGAGCGGGTGAACGTGGTGGAAGTGGTGAACCTGAACCAGACCATCATCAAACTGAAGGAGAAGGGGTTCTGGGTTTACGGCCTGGCCATGGACGGCAAGCCGCTGCCGCAGGTGGATTTCACGCTGCCGGCTTTCATCTTGATCGGTTCCGAAGGCGAGGGCCTTCACCAGAAGACGCGCGAGCATTGCGACGAGGTGGTGGCCATCCCGCAGAAGGGCGGGGTGGAGAGCCTTAACGCCAGCAACGCCGCCGCCGTCGTCTTCTACGAACTTTCCAAAAAACTATAGCTTGCTATCGGGCCGGCCGGGGCATTGCTCCGCTCGCCATGACTGCAGGGAACCGTTGCGCGGTTCCCCTCAATCGCTGCGCGATTGAGGCACTGCAGTGACTATTCCGCTAACGCGCAATAGTCACCCCCTTCCCCAAATGGCGCTCGGAGCAATGCCCCGGCCGCCCCTCCGAACCCATGCCCTTACCGGCCTTATGCCCGGGAAAGTGCGTGGAAGTCTCCTCTGTATATAAAAATGACAACGCGGGCACTTGCCCGCGCTGTCTCCCTCAGAAGTGAAGGAGCGGAGGACAACCGTCGATAAGGTGCTCCGCTCCAAAAATAGTATAGCAGATATTTCCTGTTTGTCAAGGGGCAATCCCTTGACAGGTCAAGGGCTGTTTATTTTATGATCAGCAGGTAGAGCTCGCCGGCGGCCTTCATGGAGGAGGCCTCGGTTTCGGCGGTCTCGCCGCCGCCCCAGAACAGGTCCACCCGGCCGGGGCCGCGGATGGCGGAGCCGGTGTCGTGGGTGGCTATGAAGCGGCTAAAATCCTTAAAGGTCACGCCGGAGCCCTGCGCCACGGGGCGCCGGGACCTGAGCAGGCCGGGCAGCCCGAGGGGGATATGCTTGGGGTCTATGGCTATGGAGCGGCCCGGCGTGAGCGGGCGGCCTATGGCGCCGTAGGGGCGGCTGTCCTTGGCCCGTTCCCTGAAGTAGATGTAGCGCGGGTTCAGGTCGGCCAGGCGCTCCTCGCGCGGGCCCTGCGCCGAGAGGTAGGCGATGAAATCCTTGAACGACATGGCCGGCGTTTCGCCGCAGTCTATCAGCAGCTTCTGCACGCTGCGGTAGGGATGGCCGTTGGAGCCGTCGAAACCGGCCCTTATGTAGTCACCGTCGGGAAAGCGCAGCACGCCCGAGCCCTGGATCTGCAGCAGCATGATCTGGGAGGGGTGGGCGCTCCAGACCAGCTCCAGCCCCTGGCCGGCCAGCGCCCCGGCGTGGATGTCCGAGCGGGGGTAGTGGCGCACCAGTTCGCCGTTCTCGTCGTAGCGGCCGTAGTCGAAATCCACCCCCATGGCGGGCGTGGTCTTTACCAGGTCGGCGGGGGCCAGGTGCACGGCGTACTTGTGCTCGGCGTCGGGGGCGCGGGTGACCTTTATCTCGGCCTCGTAGTAGCCGGTGATCACGGTCTTGCCGGTGCCGTCGTCGGCCGAGGCGCGGTACACCAGGAAGCGGGCCTTAAGTTCTTTGAGCAGCTCTTCTTTGGGCAGGTCCGAGGAGAAAAGTTCCAGGAGCGCCTTCAGCGTGCGGCGCAGGCGCGGCGCGTCGTAGGAGTCGCCGCCCAGGCTCACCTTGGCCGTGTCGGGGCGGTTGTTCCAGTAGTCCAGGGTGGTGTTGAGCGTTTCCAGCAGGCCGGCGCGGTCCAGGTCGTCTTCGGGCAGGGGCAGGGTCTGCGCGCCCACTTCGGAAACTTCCTTTACCGCGGGGGCGTCGGCGTAGCCTTCACCGGCCTTGAGCTTGCTGAGCTTGGGGCAGGAGTCCAGGGTGTCCGCGGGGGCGTCCGGCAGCGGCGCCGCTATGTCCGGGCGCGCGGGCGCGTACCAGGGCGTCCGGCAGAAAGCCGCGGCGGGCAGGAGCAGGATGAGTACGAGGGCGGACGCCTTCATACCTGAATACTACCAAAGAGGTTGAGGAAAATCAATATCAGGCGTCAGGGGCGGTAAAGCCGCAGGAGGCGCAGTACCCGGGCAGGGAGCAGGCGCCGGCCAGGCGGGCCTTCAGGGCGGCCGCCTCCGGCGAGGAGAGGATGAGGGCCAGCGGCCTTTCCTCGATATTCCCGAACGCCAGGTTGCCGTCATAGTCGGCGCAGCAGGGCACCACGCGCCCGTCGCTGAGTATGCCGAAATGGTGCTTGAGGCCCAGGCAGCCGGTCTTTACCGCGCCGGCCGCGCCGCCGGGCCACTGGAAGACGCCGCCGAAATTAAGGAAGACCCCGTCCGCCAGCTTCACAAAAGAGGCGCCGGGCTCCATGGTCCTTTGGAAGCAGGCCAGCAGTTCCTTCAGCGTGGTCCTGAAAAAATCGTCCTCGTGCGCGGAGCGCAGCCGGAAACTTATTATGAGGCCGGGCGGTTTAGCCAGGGCGAAGGCCGCCAGGCGCCGGATCTCGGCCGGGCGGTCCGCCGGCGGCAGGCAGCTCAGCGCGTGCAGGGAAATGGAGACCTGGGCGAGGCAGGGTTCGGCGAACAGCTCCGGGGGGAATTTCCCCAGCAGCAGGCCGTTGGTGACCAGGTTGACTTTGAGCCAGAGGCCGGAGCAGGCCTTCAGCGCCGCGGGGAGATCGGGGTGGGTGAGCGGTTCGCCCAGCACGTGCAGGGAGAGCATTTCCGCCAGTTCCCCTGCCTGCGCCGCCGCGGCCGTGAACAGCTTCAGCGGCATGGCCTGCGCGGGCCGCGCCGACCTGGCGCAGAACCCGCAGGCCAGGTTGCAGACGTTGGTAAGCTCTATGAAAGCGCGGCGGTAAGGTTTTTTCACCCGGTAATTATACAATTAGAGGCTGAGGGCCTCGGTTATCTCCAGCAGGTCCTCCTCGTTGAGCGCGCGGTTGGTTTCGGCCAGCCACTCCGCCTTTATCCGCGGCCGCCAGGAGTTCTCGGAACTTATCCGGCCTATCAGCCGGCCGCGGTTGCGCAGTTCGAAGAAGGCGCGCAGCCCGCTCATGCCGGTGCCCCAGTCCGGCCTCCGGTAGATGAACACCAGTTCCCCGTCCTCCCGCGCGGCCATGTAGCCGCCGCTCATCCACCCTTTTATTTCCCACGCCATAAGCCCCCCTTAAGCGCTCTTTGCCTGCAGGCGCGCCAGGCGCTCCTGGCGCACGGCCGCCGCGTGCCACAGTTTCAGCGAAAAGTAAGTTTCCGCGTCCCCGCCGCTGCCCAGGGTGTAAACCCGCAGCCGCGCCCCCGCGCCGCCGCCGGGCAGGGTGCCTTTCCAGTTCAGCCATGAATGTCTGTTAGTGTTGGTCATGCCCATAGCATAACAGAGCACCCCGACACCGTGGTGTCGGGGTGCTGAAAAAGGCAGCTGCCGCCTTTTGCTATTGCATGATCTCTATCTGGCCTATGGAAGGCTGCGGCACGAGGGCCTTGGAGATGGCGCTTACGCCTTCGCCCACGTACAGGGCCGCCACCAGCACCACCGCGGCCAGCACTATCCCCACGGCCACGTTGCCTTTCTGCAGTTCCTCGCCGGGGCGCATGTGGCTGCGCACCAGCCGCCCGAAGAGCCGCAGCGTCACCGAGATGGTGAACACCGCCAGCAGCATGGCCAGGCCCAGGTGGGCCGCGCCTATGACGGCGAGCTTGCCCAGGCCTATGGCCATTTCGCCAGGCGCGGAGATATGCATGCGGAACATGCTCACCACGGCGCCCAGGCCTTTCTGCAGTATCATGGAGGCCGCGAAGAGGATGGCGCCCACCAGCGTGCCCACGGCCACGTTGCCCTTCTTGATCTCTTCTTCCATGTTGAAGTCCGGGTTGGCCTTGATGAAGACCCGGTACGTCAGGTAGATGATGATGCCGCTCATCAGCACCGCCAGCAGGAATTCGAAAACGCTTACTATCACCCTTGTATTTAACATACTCCCTCCTTAAATATCAGAAAAAAGGTTCTACCCTGTAGCCGTCCTTGCCGGCCAGCAGGGCCGTGGTGGCCTGGCCCACCGTGCCCGGGTCCAGCCAGGCCGGGCCGGCCGGTTCCACCAGCACGTATTCCAACCCCTCGTAGCGCACAAAAATGTCGCCCTTGCCGGGCAGGCGGCGGATGGCCATGAGGTAATGCCCCGGCACGGCTATGCCCACCATGCGGATACCCTTCCAGTTACCCAGTATAGAGGCCAGCAGGCCGGTCTTGGTGTCGCAGTCGCCCCAGCCGCTGAGGAGCGTGCGGGCCGGCGGCAGCAGCCCGCCGGTATGCAGGCCGTCCTCCACGGTGGGGGGGATCTTGTAGCGGATGGCGGTCTGCACCATGGAGAGCACGCCGCCTATGAGGTTCTCTTCGCTCCAGCGCCGCTCGGCGGCGATCCGGCTGAAGGCCAGCGCCAGCGGCTTGAGCATTTCCACGTTGCGCTTCACTATCACCGGCATGTCGCATTCCACCAGGTTGCCGGCCCGCAGGGCCAGGCCCCGGGCGCGCAGCAGGGCGCGCAGGCGGGTCTCATATTCCAGGTCCACGGCGGCAATGGCCCTTTCGGCCGCGGCCTTGCCGGACTCGGCGTAGGTCTTCTTCCAGGTCGCGCCGCGGGCGGTCTCGCGCCAGGCGCGCAGGCCGCTCAGTTCGAAGTCCGCGTAGCCGTAGCCGGCCAGGTACTTGCGGTACGCGGGCTCTTTCATGCCGAAATTGACCGAGACGCGGTCCTTGTTGAAATTTATGAAGTGGTACTGCGCCTTGAGCTCGCCGCCTTCTTTATAAATGCGCTGGGCGGTGCCTTTTTCCGTGTGCCTGGCGCGGGAGGTGTATTCCTGTTCTTCGGCGGCCTCTTCCTCTTCTTCCTCGTCCCCCGAGGACTGGGCGCGCAGCAGCACGCCGCCGCCGGCCGGGGGCGCCATGAGCGCCTCCCATTCGCGGCCCAGGGTCCAAGCCGAGGCCAGGCAGGCGGCCAGGGCCAGGAAATATAAAGGATGGAGCCGGGCGCCGCGCATGCTAGTTGCCGGCCTCCGATCTCTGGGCGGCCTGGTAGGCCTTCAGACGGGCGGCCACTTCTTCTTTCAGGGTTTCCGGAGAAAGAACGGTGATCTCGGGCATCCAGTGCAGCACCAGCGGCACCACTTCCATGGGGTGGCGGATAGCGGCGGCCACGGTCACCGCGCCGTCGGCGGCGGGTTTGGAGACTTTCTGGCCCGGCAGCAGTTCCTTGCTGCGCAGGAAATCGGCGGCGGCGCCGCGGGCGCGCAGTTTCACGCTTATTTTTTTACCCTCGTTCACGCCCCAGATGGTGGTAGCCGCGCCTATTACCTTCTTTATGGCCTCGGCGGGCGGAGGGGGGAATTCGTCGGGCAGGATGTTCAGCCGCTTTACGCGGTCCACCCGGTACTTGGCGAACCTGTCTGGTTCGCGCCCGTCCGCGGAGGCCAGCATGTAGAAGAAATTCTCGCTCGCTATGATCTTTACCGGGCAAAGCACGCGGTCCTTTACCGCGCCGTCGGCGCCGGCGTAGCGCACGGAGAGCTTCTTGCGGTGCTCTATGGCGAAGGTTATGTCCTCGTAGAACTTGCGCGTGAGCGGGTTAAGGGCGCGCGGGCCCACGGCGTAGAAGGGGGAATCGGCCGAGGTGGAGGCGGTGGCCCGGGCGAACACCTGGTCGAAGGCGTCCTTTATGGCGCCGCCCATGCCGCCGGCCATTTCGCGCATGAGCACCAGCACCGAAAGCTGCTCGCCGGAGAGGTTGAAGTTGGTGAGAGAAACGCCGGGGGCGAAGGTGTAGGTGCCCTTCTGCGGGTTGTCCAGGTGGAAGCCGGTGAGGTTGATGCGCTCTATGTCGCGCTGGATGGAGCGTTCGGAAACTTCGAACTCCGCGGAGAGGTCCGCCACCCGTACCGCCCCCTCGTTGAGCCGGTTAAGGATGTTGAGTACCCTGTAGTATTTCTTGTCCCCGGAATCTTTCTTGCTCATACCGCCCCCTTAGCAGGATAAGCCTATTATATAAAGAAAGCCGGGTATTTCTTGACTGGCCCCGGGTAAATAAATATAATTTATCTTCCGTAGCCGCTGGGCTGCGGTGATTTTTGTTCTTTAACGCATGCGGGCGTAGTTCAATGGTAGAACGTCTGCCTTCCAAGCAGATCACGTGGGTTCGATTCCCATCGCCCGCTTTTCGCTGTCCGCTGTACGGACAGCGAAAAGCGGGACGATGGGAATAATTCCTGACGAAGAAGCTCACTGACGTTCGCCTGTCGCCCGCTTTCCGAGATCCGTACAGCGGACAGCGAAAAGCGGGACGATGGGAATAATTCCTGACGAAGAAGCTCACTGACGTTCGCTTGTCGCCCGCTTGGATCGAAGTTTTGTGCTGGGGTAGCTCAGCTGGTAGAGCACTTCATTGGTAATGAAGAGGTCGTGGGTTCAATCCCCATCCCCAGCTTCCAGTTTTCAGAAAGTAGTCAGCGTTCGTCGGTGTTGCAGGTATTTATCTCGGGTGTGGCGTTGTTGCGGGATGGGGATTATTCCTTATGAGTTCGCTGACGCTCACATGTCCCCAGCTTACACTTTGTAAGCGGTTTCTGGAAGTTCACGGTTTTTAGAATAGACTAACACTCAGGAGAGATCAAAATGGCAAAAGCTAAATTCGATCGCAGCAAGCCCCACGTCAACGTCGGCACCATCGGCCACGTCGACCACGGTAAATCCACTCTGACCACCGCGCTGGTGAAGGTCCAGTCCGAAAAGGGCCTGGCCAACCTGAGGTCCTACGCGGAAATAACGAAGGGCGGCACGGTGCGAGACGATTCCAAGACCGTCACCATCGCCGTCTCCCACGTGGAGTACGCCACCGAGAAGCGCCACTACGCGCACATCGACTGCCCCGGCCACGCCGACTATGTTAAGAACATGATCACCGGCGCCGCGCAGATGGACGGCGCGATCCTGGTGGTGTCGGCCGCCGACGGCCCCATGCCCCAGACGCGCG
>MGTV01000003.1:40334-78956 GCA_001799635.1 Elusimicrobia bacterium GWA2_62_23 | reverse complement strand
GCAGGGCGGTTACGCCGCCGGGAAATGGTTTCACCGGCCGGCAATTTCGTATCATTCAGATAACATAGCTTCAGGAGCTTCCATATATGAGAATCCTATTATCTTTCCTCTTCCTCGCTGTTTCCGCCCCGGCCTGGGCGGCGGGGCCGCTGGTGCACGGGCACCGGGGCAGCCGCGGTACGGTGCCGGAGAATACGCTGGCCGCTTTCGAGGCCGCGCTGATGGGCGGGGCCGACGTGCTGGAGTTCGACCTGGGCGTCACCAAGGACGGCGCGGTGATAGTTTCCCACGAGCCCAAGGTCACGCCGGAACGCTGCCTGGACGCCGAGGGCAACAAGCTGGAAAAAGCCGTCCCCATCCGTTCCCTGACCCTGGCCGAGCTGAAGAAATACGATTGCGGCGCGCAGGCCAACCCCAAGTTCCCGCAGCAGATAGCCGTGCCGGGCGAGCGCATGCCCACCCTGGACGAAGTTTTTGAAATGGTGAAAAAATCCCCCTACGAGGGCGCGGCCTCGGTGCAGTTCAACATAGAGACCAAGAGCTTCCCCGCCGAACCGGAACTCACCCCGGCGCCGGCGGAATTTGCGCGGCTGGTGGTGGAAACGGTAAAGAAGCACGGCATGGAGAAACGGACCATGGTGCAGTCCTTCGACGTGCGCACCCTGAAGGCCGTAAAGAAGCTGGCGCCGGAGATCCGCACCTCGCAGCTGACCTACGAGGAACTGCTCGATATCGTACCGGCGCTGAAAGCGGCCAAGACCGACATCTGGAGCCCCAACTACAAGTGGATAACCCCCGAGGCGGTAAAGGAAGCGCAGGCCGCCGGCCTGCAGGTGGCGCCCTGGACCATCAACACCCCTAAAGAGTGGGACATGGCCATAGCCGCCGGCGTGGACGCCATCATTACCGACTATCCGGCCGACCTTGTAGAGCACCTGAAAGCCAAAAAGCTCCGCTGAAGGCGGCTCCCGACCGGGAGAAAGAAAAACCGCGCCCCTCGGCGCGGTTTTTTTTACGGCACTGGTCTGAAGCGTCAGGGCTTGCCCTTGAAGCTCTTGGCCACCTTTTCGAAGACGGGCAGGCTCTCTTCGAAGGCCGGCTTCTCGGCGGAGAAATGCAGCACGTAGAACCCGGCCTTGGCCGGCAACACGTAGATCTTCTCTTTGAGCTGCACGCTTTCGTCGGACTTGGTCTCGGGGTGCAGGAAGACCAGCTTTTCGCGGGCCAGCTCGAAGGCACGGCGGCCCCAGAGCTTTATTTTTTTCACCGGCTCGTAATTCTCGCGCTCGCTCTTGCTTTCGCCCAGGGCGTTGGTGGAGTTGCGGTCTATGAAATCCTCGTAGCCGTCGAAATCCTCGTTCTCCGCGGCGTAATAGGACACGAAGATGCTGGTGGGCGCCTTGTCGGACTTGGGGGCCAGCAGCTGGAGCTCGAAGATCTTGTAGTCCTCGTCGCGGTCCTTCTCGCGGTTAATGGACCAGGTCACAGGCACCGTGCACGAAAAGTAGCCGTGGTCCATTACGTACTTCTTGAACTTGGGCCCCGCCGCCGCGGCGGGCGCGGCAGGCAGCCCGTCGGCGCTGAGCGCGCCGGCGCACAGACCGAGCAGCATGACTGCGGATAACAATTTCTTCATAAAGCGGGCGGCGCGGCGGTCTTTGCCGACGCGCTGGTCTTGATAGTCTTAAGCGCCTTGCGGCTGTTCCTCTCGGCGGCGGCGTAACGGCTCTTGTAAACCCCGAGCGCGGACAGGTCCCTCTCTATTTTAGCAAGTGCGTCGGTCCTTATTTCACCGGCCGAGCCGGCCAGCTCCTCCGGGGTCATCTCCATGGCTTCCTGCAGGGTCAGGTTCACGGTATCGTTCTGGGCCCGCTGCTGGACGCTGAGGGCGGAACGGCGCGCCAGTTCGTCCGACACCGCGCCCAGCACCTGCGAGGCCGCGGCGTCCAGCGAAGGCAGGCCGGAGAAATAGCGCTGGCGCACCGTGACGGCGAACCTCTTGGAGCCGCTGGCGGAGAACTCGGTGGCTATGTCCACGCGCTTGGTGGCGTAGCTGGAGAAGCCGCGGCTGGAAGCCATGATATTCCTGAAAACCTTATCCTTACGGAGCTTCTCGGAAGTGTAGAGCCCTTCGAGCGACATGGCCTCTATCTCGTCCTCCTGCACGTGCGGCTTGTAGACGCCCTGCTTGCGCGCCCAGGAATCCTGCATATGGTGCGCGGACGAATAGACCACCACCGGCGACATGTACTTGGCTATCTCGGCCACCTGCGCGGGGCTGCGCATTACGGAGTCGGCGGTATAGCCTTTTACGCGCATGTACTGCTGTATGGTCTCCGAATTCAGGACTATAGTGCGGGTGGCCGGGTCATAGGCCGAGTATTTGCCGTCCAACGGCCGGACCTCTATCCTGAGCGGACCTTCCTTGGCGTAGAAGGCCAGCACTTTCTGTCCCGCCTTGGTGCCGGCCAGCTCTTTGGAAACGGCGGGCCCCATCATGCCGCCCAGCAGGTCGCGCTGCTGCGCCGGCAGCACCTCTTTGGGCAGCGAATCGCGCGCGGCGTGGATGCGGGCCAGGTCGCTGTCGCCCTTGGCCGCGCCGCCGTCGAAGAAATTGCCCAGCAGGTAGGCCTGGTCCGCCAGCGGTTTGCCGCTGAGCTGGGCCAGCTGCTCCGGGGTGAGCCGGCTCTTCACCTTGTCCACCGAGGCCTGCAGCGCCACCGAATCCTTCTTGGCGGCCAGCACCTGGTCGTTATAGATGATGAAGGCCTGGTCCTGTTTCATCAGCTGCGCTATGACGGCGTTGCGCTCGCTCAGCACCATGCTCCCCCAGCTGCCCTTGGTCACGGTCACGCCGCGGCCCTGCCAGGTCTTGGCCTGGTCCCAGCTCATCTCGCGCAGGTCGGTCATGGTGCCGAAAACTATTTCCCACTGGCGGATGGCGGTCCGCACCACCGCTTTCTTGGTACGGGGGTAAGAGGGCTGGTATTTTTCCAGCCAAAGCAGCAGTTTCTCCGGCTCGGGGCCTACGCCCACTTTGGCCAGGGGTTTGTCGGCGTCTATCCTTATAGAGAGCGCGCCGTTGAGCTTGTTGGCCTTTTCCTTGTCCCAGGGCATGGCCAGCAGGTCCCGGAGGTCCTTCAGGGCTTCGGCCTTGCCCAGCAGCGCGGGCCCTTTCACATCGTCGGCCGCGGCCAGGTTGAAGGCCTCCCTGTCCTTAAGGAAAGCCACTGCGGCCGCGGGGTTGCCGCTGGAGATGGCCGCTTCATAGGCCAGCAGGCGGTCGGCCGCCTTCTGCGCGAAGGCCGTGCCGCCGCAAAGCAGGAACAGCGCCGCGAGGGCGGCGAAGACCGGCTTTCTGGCGGAGAGCGCGTTCATAAATTAGGGTCCAGCCTGGCCTGCATCGCTTCCCGCAGGAAATCGTCCCAGAGGGAATCCCGCGAGAACAAAAGCTTTTCGTAGTTGGCGGAATTGTAGCGGAGCGCCGGAATATAGATGGCCAGGCCGTGCGCGTTAGGCAGCGAAGGGCTGGCGCTGTCCTTTATAATGAGCGCTCCCTCTATATAGTCCCGCAGGTCCGCGCCGGCGGCCTTTACCCCGGGGCTCTTGGCCAGCATGTCGTTCACGTTGCCCAGATAATCGTAGAGGTCCTTGGAGTCCTTCATCGAGAAATTCTGAGTGGCCACGGCCGCGGCCCGGGAAGCGGCCGCCTTGAAAGCCTTGGGATCGGCGCGCACCGCTTCCACCCAGTTATTGAGCCGGCCCACGAAGCCGGGCAGGGCGGAAGTGCGCAGGGCGGAAAGCGTTATATTATCCCCGGAATAGTAGGCCGCGTAGGCGTCCACCATAAGGGCGCCCAGCTGCTCGGCGTTCATGCCCGGGTTGGCGGCCAGCGGCCCCAGGAAGGCGTCATAAGGGTAGCTGTCGCCGGGGATCACCTCTTCCGAACCCACCACCACTTCGGCGGAATCCTTGAACTCGTAGGCCACGCCGGCCATCTGCATCAGGCAGGCGTCGGTGGCGAAGATGTCGAGTTTGCGGCCCAGGAACTGGCGCACCTGGCCGAGCGCCCGGCCGAGCTGGTCTATCTCCATGTGGTTCTTGGTGACGTCGTCATAGGCTATGCCCAGGCGGCCCGCGCCGTGGTTCCAGATCACCACCGCGGTATGCCTGGCGGGGTAGCGGCGGGCGGCGCGCTTCACGAAGCGCACCAGATTGGCGGCGCTGCCCATGTCGCCGTCGTTGGAGGCGTAGAACGGCAGTGAGGTGATGCGGCCGGTATCGTTGTCGCGGGTGACGTAAATGGTCTTGGAGCCGCGCTGGAACTGCAGGTTGCGGGCGTCCGAGCCGTCCTGACCCATTATCCCGTATTCCACCACCACGGCCACCCGGTCGGTGGAGCCGATCTTCTCCATGTCGTTGATGCTCTTATTGGCGAAGCCGAGTATGCCCAGGTCGTTGACGCCGTTTATGAACACCAGCACCAGCCATTCGCGCTCGGCGGCCGGCGCGGCCTGGCCCTGGGGCGCCGCGGCGACAGGGGCAGCAGCGGGAGCGGCGGCCACGGGCTGGGGCAGGTCCTTGTAGAGGGAATCAAAAGAGACGTCCTGGGCTTTCAGGCCCATCGTCAGCGCGGCCACGGCCGCAAAGGTTACCAGCAAGATCCGCCTCATAATGTCCTCAGTTATATTCTTGCGCATGGGTTGACTTTAATCAAAGGTCTTCCGGCCTACGGGCGCGTAGGACCAAAGACCCACAAAAAGCACATTCAGGGAGTATCGACGGCGCCCAATATATATTATAAGGGCATATCTTGACTTGTCAAGGGGTGAAGGTCGGGCAGGCGGGGGCATGGGTTCCGAGGGCCGTCGCGCAGGCCGAGGCTTACGCAAGCGACGGGTGGAGCGAAGCGACACAACTCGCCCGAGCGACGAGGCGCGGGCACGGTGTGTCCCGACGCCGTGCCCGAGGGGCCCATGCCCCCGCCTGCCAAGGCCAACCCGGATTATTTAAGGACTTCGGCGGCGAGGATCTTCACTTCTTCCATGAAGCCCTGCCAGGCGTCGGCGGGGAGAGTGCCCTCCCGCTTGAACACCACCGCATAGCTGCCCGCGCCCTGCATCCAGAGGCCCAGGTTCCGCTCGAACCAGGCGGCCCGCTCGGGAGTGAAGAACATGTGCACAGCGGCTTCGTCGGAACCGGTCAGGCGGTATTTATCCGAAAAAACCGGGAAGGCCGGCAGGTCTATGTCTTTGAAACCTATAATTTCCCCAAACTTATACATAAGGTTCTCCGGCTTCAGCTCGAAGGCCGGCATCTGAACTTTAGCGCTCTTTACCAGGCCCACCGTAAAAGCGTGGACGGTCCGGTTCTTGCCGCTCCCCGTGGTGTAGCTGTAATCGAAGAACCACAGTTCCCCCGCGGGCGTGGCCAGCTGTATAAGGTTGGAGGCGTTGTGGGAACGGCCCAGCCGGAACAGCTCCAGGCCGGTAGCGGCAAGGAAAGAGTTGTCGGGCCCTTCTTTACCGAAAAGCAGGCCCATGGAAGACGCCAGTTCCTCCAACTTCTTGCGGCGCAGATAGCTGAAGTAATAAGAGAGGCCCGCCCCGGCCAGCACCACGGCGGCCACGAGCAGGAAAAAATGCACCGAAGTGAATTCAGTTCCGCAGATCATCAGTTCCCCCCGACTTCGGTGGCGGCGCCCAAGGTCTCCTTGGCCGTTTTTTCATAGACGGCCGCGGCGGCCTTCGCCTTCTCCACGCTGCCCACCGTATTTTTAATGTAAGCCCCAGGCGCTTCCAGCAGGCCCACGGGCGCGGCCGTGGAAGCGGCCACCTGCTCTTCGGCCTTTGGCTGCGGGATATGCTCCGGGGCCTTCTTTTTGCACCCGGCGGCCAGCAGCGCGGCCATTAACGCGGCAAAAAATACGCTCTTTTTCATATTCCCCCCCTGAAAACTCAAAGCTTGATCAATTTTTCGGCTATCTGCACCGAATTCAGCGCCGCGCCCTTATAGAGGTTGTCGGAGACTATCCAGAGCTGGAATTCGTCGGGCGAAGTCCTGGCCCGGCGCAGGCGCCCGGCGTAAACTATCTCCGTGCGGTTCCCGTGCGCCAGCGGCGTCGGGTAATCTTCCGGCCGGGCGAAGAACTTCAGCCCCGGCGCGCGCAGCAGCTCGCGCTTGAGCCCGGCGGGCGTGAACGGCCGGGCGGTTCTGGCCCAGACGGCCAGGGAATGGCCGCGCAGCACGGGCACGCGCACCGCGGTGACGCTTATCTTGAGGCGCCGGTCGCCCCAGATCTTCTTGAGCTCCGCCTCCACCTTGTTCTCTTCGCCGGAATGTCCCTCGGCGTCGAAACCGCCCACCTGCGGAAAAACGTTGAAGGCGATAGGGCGCGGGAATTTTTTCCCCTTCGCCGGGGCCGCGCCCCGCCGGAGATAACCGCGCAGCTGGTCTTCCAGCTCGCCCATGGCCGCCTTGCCGGCGCCGGAAACGGCCTGGTAGGTGGCCAGGCGCAGTTCTTTTATGCGGAATTTTTTATGGATGCCGGCCAGGGCCACGGCGGCCCCGGTAAGGGTACAGTTGGGCCCGGCTATGAGTTTTTTAGAGGGCTTCAGTTCCACCCCGTTCACCTCGGGGATCACCAGCGGCACGCCGGCGGCCAGGCGGAAGCGGGCGGAATCGTCTACGCACCAGACGCCGGCCGCGGCCAGGCGCGGCGCGAAGCGTTCCGCCACCTCGTCGGTGGAGACGAAGAAAACGATATCAGCCTTTTTAAGAGCTTCGAGCGTGGGCGCGGCGCAGGCGTATTTTTTGCCGCGGAATTTCACGAAGGCGCGGCGGCGGCCGGAATTGAAAGGATAGAATTCCCCGACGGGGAAGCGGCGGCTCTCCAGCAGGCCCAGGAGTTCCCCCCCGACCATACCGGACGCCCCGACTACGGCAATGTTGTGTTTTTTCATGGGCGCGAGAAAGTTATTCCGCTTTAGGCTGCGGCGCGGCGGGCACGGTTATGGGCATGGAGTAACCGGTGTTCTCCAGGTTGTCCAGCGCCGCGGCCCGCAGGTAGAACATGTCCTTGGACAGCTCCTCCCGGCCGAAGGTCCAGAAATACGGCGCCTTGAACATGTAGCGCGTGACCCGCTGCCAGTCGAATTTGTCGTAGGAGATCTCCAGCCAGGCGGCGCGGATGTCCTCGCCGATGGCCGTAAAGGAGACCTGGATGTCGTCGGGGCCCACCTCGGCGGCGAACCCCTTGATGAAGACCTTGAACTCGTTGGCCGGCACCAGTTTCACGGCGATGGCCGGCTTCAGGCCGGAAATGGGGGTTTCAAGCACGCCCTCGCCCGAAGGAGGATTGCCTTTTATGGAGCGGTTCAGCCAGACGTTCTCTTCCTCGCCGTCGCTCAGGGCCGCGGCGATGATAGGGGAACTGGAGGCGGCCGTGAAATAGCGCGACGAGGACCAGAGGGCCAGGTAATTCTCCTTCTCGGCGGAAAGGCGCGACAGCGGCACCTCGGCCCAGAGCCAGCGCGCGGAATCCACTCCGTCGAGGGAATCGTTGGGCAGCGGCTCGCGCGGCAGGTCGGCGGCCTCGGCCAGGAAATAGGTATGGTCGGAATTGAACGTGGGCGCCTGGTTGAGCGCCATGTAGATCTTGCCGGGAACGGGGGCGGTGTCCCAGGAGGCGGGCCAGGACATGATCTTGGCGCGGCCCAGCTTGGCGCCTATGAAGGCCTTGGCGTAGCTGCCCATGGGCACCGGCGGCAGCTTCACTATCCAGCAGTTATTGTAGCCCACGTACCAGTCGGCGTGAAAACCGCCGTCGGCATAAAGGTAATACTTGCCCAGGTTGTTCTCCGGCGCGAAGTAGGCCGGCACCGGGGACTTGGCCGCGAAGGCCGGCCCTTTATCTTCGGGCTGGGCCGCGGCCTGGGCCCGGGCGGCCGCGGGCAGCGCGGCCAGCAGGAGCGCCGCTATAAAATGACGCATTTTGACCTCGTGTTACTTCCTTAAAATTCGTGTTACCCTGTCCAGATCGTCCAGCGAGTAGAAATGTATCACTATTTTACCATTCTGCGGGCCGGCGCCGGGCAGGATCTCCACCTTGGTGCCGAGCGTCTTTTCCAGGGAGGATTCCAGCTCGGCGGTCTCGGGGGTCTTGCGGGAGCCGGCGCGCGGAGCGCGCTGCGTCCGGGGCCGGTCGGCGTGGAAGGTCTGCGCGAAAGTCTCCACGTCGCGCACGGACAGTTTCTCGGCCATGATCCGCTGGAAGGCCTCGCGGCGGCGGGCGGAATCGGGAATGGAGATGAGCGCCCGGGCGTGGCCTTCCTTTATGGCGCCGGACTGGATGCCCTGGCGAATATCCTCGTCAAGCTCCAGCAGGCGCAGCGTGTTGGACACGGCCGCGCGGGACTTGTGCACGCGCTCGGCGATCTCCGACTGGGAGACCTCGAACTTGTCCATCAGCTGTTTGTAGGCCAGGGCGGTGTCGATGGCGTTGAGGTCTTCGCGCTGGATGTTCTCTATCAGCGACAGGCCCAGCTTCTGTTCGTCGTTCAGGTCCTTCTTCACTATGGCGTCTATTTCGGCCAGGCCGGCCAGCTTGGAGGCGCGCAGGCGGCGCTCGCCGGCTATCAGCTCGTAGTGGTCGTCGTTCTGGTCTTTCCAGACCGAGATAGGCTGCAGCAGGCCGCGGTTGCGGATGGATTCTGAAAGTTCGGCCAGCGCGCCTTCGTCGAAGTTGCGGCGGGGCTGGTAGCGGTTCGGGCGGATCTTGCCCAGGGGGATCTTCTGCACTATGTCCCCGGAAATGTCGTTATTCTGCACCTTGGTGATGAGCGAATCTATACCGCGGCCTAAAGCTTTTCTCATATTTTCTCCTTAAAATTCAAGCGCTTTTTAAAAAATCAACCGCCCAGGTCGTACTCCAGTTCGGCCTCTTCGTTAACGTAGAGGTTGGAATTCTTATACACGGAAATGTCCACGCCGCGCCGGGCGAGGAACTCCAGCGCCAGCTCTTTATAGGCCAACGCGCCGCGGGAACTGGGGTCGTAGACGAAGATGGGCTGGCCGTAGCTGGGGGCCTCGGCCAGGCGCACGTTGCGCGGGATCACCGTCTTGTAGAGGCGTTCGCCGTAATACTTGCCTATCTCTTCGCGCACCTGATTGGCCAGGTTTATGCGGGAGTCATACATGGTAATAATGCCGCCGTCTATCTTGAGCCCGGGGTTAAGGGCCTGGCGGATCTTCTCCACCGTGTTCATGAAGTAGGCGAGGCCTTCCATGGCGTAGTATTCGCACTGCACGGGAGTCACCACGGAGTTGGAGGAGTTCAGGGCGTTCACCGTAAGCAGCCCCAGCGAAGGCGGGCAGTCTATTATGATGAACTTATACATATCCTTTATCTTGTCGAGGGAGCGCTTGAGCACGGACTCGCGGGAGAACTCGCTCACCAGCTCTATCTCGGCGCCAGCGAGGTTGTGGCTCGTGGGAACAATGTCGAGCCACTCTACGGACGTCTGATGCACGGCCGCCTCTATGGGGGCGCGGCCGCAGAGCACGTCGTAAATATTCTTGTTGTTCTTGGTTATATCCACCCCGAGACCGGAAGTAGCGTTGCTCTGGGGGTCGAAGTCTATAAGCAGCGTCTCATAGTCGAAGGCCGCCAGCGCCACCGCAAGGTTGATCGCGGTAGTGGTTTTCCCCACTCCGCCCTTCTGGTTAGCTATTGCCACTATTTCAGCCATATTGCTCCCTTTATCTCTGCCGGCCTGTTTTCACGTGAAAACACGCACGGCCCACAATCATTCTATAGTTTTGCTCCCGCCAAGTCAACAGGCCCGGATTTGTTTTCACGTGAAACCCTGGCCCAGCCAAATTGCCGCGAAGCCAGCCCAAACCCCTCTTCATGGTATTTTCAGAGGGGTCTTGTTTTCACGTGAAACATCTGCCTACTCTATAAATATCTCCACCTTGTCCCCGCCGTCCTGCACGCCCACTATCTTCATGGGCTCCTGGCTCTCTATGGCCTCCTGGATCTTGCCCAGGTCCACGTTATAGCCCTTGTCCGCCAGCTTGGCCTTTATTTTCCCCTCTATGAAGGGCGCCATGAACTTAGCCCAGCCCAGCGGCACATTAATATTCACTTTGGGCTCGGAGGAGCCTTCCTCATAGACGCGTATGCGCAGCAGGCGGCCGCGCTTCTCCGAAGCCCCCCCTTTCCCCAGGGCCTCCAGCAGTTCCATTGCCTCAGCGGAGGAGATCTTTTTTTCCTCCAGCAGTTTGAGTATCCGCATTTTCTCTTCGTTCATATATATCTCCTATTCAAGCCCCTTCAACAGCGCCACGGCCTCGGCGGCGGCTATCTCCCCCCGCTCCAGGCGCTCCACTATCTCCAGGCGGCGGCGCTTGGCCTCGGCCTGCAGGCTGCCCAACCCCAGGCGGTTCAGCAGGGCGTCCAGCCGCGCCTTTACCGTCGGGTAAGAAATATTCAACTGCCGCTCCACTTCCTTTATGTTGCCGCGCGCGGCCAGAAAAACCCGGAGGAAATTCTCATCTTCCGGCGAGAGGGAGGCGAACTGCGGCAGCTCGAAACTTCCCTTGATGGTGGTCTTACAATCCGAGCAGCAAAGCTCGGTCACGACCAGCCTACCGCTGCAAGAAGGACATTTATTAGGAATATTCATATTATTAATATCTACCTTAACATTATCAATACTTAAGTTGACTAAATAAATTATAACATCTGCTTTATTGTTTGTCAAGGGCAAAAACAAAGCCCGCCAAAAGCGGGCTTTAAGCTGCGCGGACAGGGGGGGTCTCTTTAGCTGAAGGCGGCGGCCAGGCGGGAGGCCTCATCCAGCACGCGGCGCACATAGGCGGTACCGGCATAACCTTCCAGCTCAAAAACCAATTTAAGTTCATTGCCGTCCACTGTCAGGCTGGAAAAGCCGGCCTGCTCGCCGAACACGTTCTCTCCGGCTTTGGCGGCCGCCAGCGGGCCCACAGCCACGTCGGGCAGGTTGGCGCGGATCTCATAATTGTCCCAATAATCCACGTGCGGCGCCTTAGGCAGCCCGGAGAAGCTGAAATTAAGAAAACCTTCGGGCTGTATCTCCAGGCGCAGCCCGCGGGGGTTAGCGCAGGCGCACAGCACCTCCAGTCTGAAATGGGCGGGATAGGAGGCGTGGCGGGTGCTATGCGCGGCCGTCTGCTCGACGTTAAACATAAGTTCCACACCGTTCATGGCGCCCTTGGAATCATACACGCCGTCGTCGCCGCCGGCGTCCTGGAAACCCAGTTCCCGGCCTATGGCCACGCCCTCGGGGCCCTGCTGGTATTTCATGCCGTAATAGGTCAGGCCGGCGCCCGCCAACAGGGCCGCGGCCGCCCCGACAGCGTAAAAGACCTTATGTTCCCGGGAAAAAAAGCCGGCAAAGATCAGTACTCCGCCCATGATCCCGGCAAAAAGCAGCAGGAAACCCAGGAAGGCCACCAGGCCGCGCAGAACGTTGCGCAGGCCTATGGCCCCGCCGTAAGCGGCCTTGGCGGCGAGAAAGAAGACCAGGCCCCCGGGGATCAGGCCGAAGGAAATGACGGTGCGGGGGGAAATTCCGTTGGGCCCGAACAGGAAAGAGAGTAGGCCGCCCAGCGACATCAAAAAAGCGGTGATATAGGCCCACGCCGGGACTTCGTCCTTCACCTGCACCCCCGAGGGCCGGGGGACGGAGCGCGGGAGACCGGAATGCGCGGAACGGGGCGTGGAGGCCTGCGGCGGCTCCCCGGCGGACCGCCCCGTTTTCTCGTCGGGGAGCACGGCGGACGCCACGAACAGGACCATGCCCGCGGCCATGGCCGCCGCGGCCACCCAGTACAACCATAGGCCGTCGAACTTGCCGGCCACCATGAAAAGGGCGATGGAACCGTAAAGAAGGGGCTGGGCTATCTTTTTAATGATCTGCATCCCAGAATTATACAATTTGGCCGCCGGGGGGGAAATAAAAAGGCCCGGCGCGGGCCGGGCCTTTTGTCGCCGGGCTGTGTTCTAGAAATCAGTGCCGCCGCCGGAGCCGTCGGGATCGGCGCCGCCGCCGTCCGAACCGCCACCGCCGCAGCCGCCGTCGTCATTGGTGTCGTCGGGGCCGCCGTTGCCGCCGCCGCCGTTGCCGGAACCGTCGTCGGTGTCGTCGGGGCCGCCGTTACCGGGCTTGGGCTTGGAAGATTTGGCGTAAGCGGTGTCGCAGAGCAGATCCACGCCGGTGACCGCGCCGTAGGTGAGCGCGAGGAACAGCAGAAAAACAGCGGTAAAAAGTTTTTTCATAGGCCTCCCGTGAATTTACAAAGGTAATTTTAGCAAAATCCCCCGCGAGGGCGGGGGACTTTGGTCCCGGCGCGCGGGGATTTTTCGCCCTATTGCGCCGGGGGCCCTTGGACACTTGCCGTGTCCAGTGGGGGGGTTATTTCTTGTCTATGGAGACGAAGGGCACGCCGCCGCCGACATAGCCGGGCAGCACGCCGTTCCACTTCTCTATGGCCTTCAGCTGGGCGTCCACCTTGCGCAGCTCGATGAGCTGGGGGGTAACCTGCTCGCGCTGCATGCGCAGGGCCTCGGCCTCGCCGCGGGACTTGGCTATGGCCTGCTCGGCGTCGCGCTTGGCCTTTTCCACCAGCTTCTCGGACATCTTGGCCTGCTGCTCGGCCACCTGCTTGTCTTCCACGGCCTTCAGGAACTGCTCGGTGAAGTCCAGGTCGGTCACGGAAATGTCGGTAACCACTATCTCCTTGAGGGTCAGGCGTTCCTTCACTTCCTTATTTATCTCCATCACCAGGTCGTTGCGCTCGGAAATGACGCGTTCCGCGGAATAGCGGGCGGCGATGGCCTTGAAGACCTCCTGCACGGCCGGGTCCACTATGTTCTCGACGTAATGCGGGCCCAGGTTGCGGAAGATGCTCACCGCGGTCTCTTTCTGGATGCGGTGGTTCACCACCAGGTGGGCGTTCATGGTCTGCAGGTCCTTGGAGAAGGCCTGCGTCTTGATGTCGGCGCGCTGGATCTGGATGGAGAACTTGGTGATGCTCTCGAAAAACGGCAGTTTGAAATGCATGCCTTCGCTATAAGAGTCCACTATGGACCCCAGCCGGGTCTTTATGGCCACCTCGCCGGGGGGGACTATGAAGAACGTAGAGAACGCCAGCACCACAAAAGCCACCACCACCACGGGTACCAGCAGCTTGCCGGTGAAATCCTTTTCCATATTGCCTCCGTTCTGCTTTTTGAATTCGTCCAGAATACCTTTCAGGTCTTCAAAGAAGGAATTATCCATAGCAGAATTATAACTTTAAAAGACCTCCGAAAAAACCTGCCGCCCGCGGGCATTAATTAATTAGAATATAACACTAATGAAAAATTTCCTTAAAACCCACCCCAGCGTCCCGTTGCTTTTTTTTCTTTCCGGCATAAGCGGCCTGGTCTATGAGACCGTCTGGTTCCGCATGCTCATCCGCGTCTTCGGTTCCACGCTGGAAGCCACCAGCGTGGTACTGGCGGTCTTCATGGGCGGCCTGGCCCTGGGCGCCGTGCTGGCCGGACGCCGCTGCGACAAGCTCAAGAACCCGCTCCTGGTCTACGCCGTGCTGGAGCTGCTGGTGGCCGCCTCCGCCGTACTGGCCACCATGCTCATGGCCGGACTCCCGGAATTCATGGCCCCGCTGCTGCCAGAAGGCGCCGCCGCCACGGCCGCGCTGCAGATAGCGGCCTGCGCCGCGGTGCTGCTGCCTCCCACCGTGCTGATGGGCGCCACGCTGCCGCTGCTGGCCAGCTATCTCTCCTCGGGCACCGCCGACTCGGGGGGGAAGATCTCCCGCCTCTACGCCCTCAACACCCTGGGTGCGGTGCTGGGCGTGCTGGCCTCCGGCTACCTGCTCATTGGCCACCTGGGCGAGCGCGGCACCGTAGCCCTGGCGGCCCTGCTGAACCTGCTCATAGCCCTGCGCGTGGGCTTTTTCTCCCCGGCCCCGCGCCAGCTGCCGGCCGCCGCCGGAATTCCGGCCGCCGGCACCGGCGCCGGCTACCGGCGCATGCTCTTCGTAATGGGCGCCTCCGGCTTCACGGCGCTGGCCCTGGAAGTGCTCTGGGCCCGCTCGCTGGTGCTCACCATAGGCAACTCCGTTTACGCTTTTTCGGCCATGCTCGGCGTGTACCTGCTGGGCATAGCCCTGGGCAGCCTTTACGCGGAACGCCGCGCCGCCGGCAACGAGGACCCGCTCCCCGTCCTGGCCCGCACGCAGGCCGCCATAGCCATCCTGGCCGTGGCCGGGCTGCTGGTGTTCTACCTGATAGGCCGCAATACCCTGCACCCCAAATATATTTACTCGCCGCTGACCGAAGCCGCCGACATTTTCTCCCTGTTCGGCTGGGCCGCCCTGATAATCTTCCCGGTCACGCTGCTCATGGGTTTCTTCTTCCCGCTGGCGGCGCAGGCCGGCGTACGCCTGGCCGGCCGCGTGGGCGCCGTAGGATCGCTCTACGCGGCCAACACGCTGGGCACCATCCTGGGCTCCCTGGCGGCCGGCTTCATACTAGTGCCGCAGCTGGGCACCAAGTTCAGCTTCCTGCTCACGGCCCTGCTGGCGGCCCTCACCGGCGCCTTCCTGGCCTCCCTGGCCGGAGAAGAGCAGAAGCGCCGCTTCGCCCCCTGGCTGGCCGCCTCGGCCGGCCTGGCCATAGCGGCCTTCGCCCTGCCGGACCCTGTTTTCAACATCATCAACCGCCGCCTGTCCGCCAACCTGCCCGGCATCCTGGCCTATTACAATGAGGACAAGGCCGGCGCCGTCTCCGTGGTGTTCTCCAAAGACCTCAGCGTGAAATCCCTGTTCATCAACGGCGTGGCGGTCTCAGGCAACGGCGAGGCCGGCAAACTGATGTCGCATTTCCCGCTGCTGTTCCAGGAGAACCCCAAGGAAATGTTCATTGTGGGGCTGGGCGCCGGCAATACCATGCGCTCGGGCGTGCTGCACGGCGTGAAGGTGACGGTGGCGGAGCTGGTGGCCTCGGTGCGCGAGGCCGGCCCATTGTTCGTGGGCGACTGGAAGGAGCTGGCCGCGGCCGGCCGGTTCTCGGTGCGCCTCAACGACGGGCGCAACGAGCTGCTGCGCTCGCGCAAGCTCTACGACGCCATCATAGTGGACGTGACCCCGCCCATCTACAGCTCGGGCTCGGTGAACGTTTACAGCCGGGACTTCTTCCGGTTGGCGCGGCGCAAAATGACCAAAACCGGCGTCTTCAGCATCTGGATACCCAAGCCCTGTTTCGAGAGCGACTATTTCATGATGCTGCGCAGCCTGAGGGAGACCTTCCCGCACGTGAACGTCTGGAATTTCCCCGGCCTGCCGGGTTTCCTGGCGCTGGCCTCCAACGAAGAGCTGACCATGGACCACAAGACCCTGGAGGCCAGAATAAAGCGCGGCAACCTGCGCAGGGAGGTCCCCTTCGTCTCGCCGGCTTTCGTCACAAAGCTGCGCTTCATGGACAACAGGCAGGTAGAGGAAGCCGCGGCGGCCTACCCGGCCGTGACGGACGACAGGCCCTATACGGAATTCCCGCTGGCCAGGTTCATGGCTTTCTCGCCGGTCTGGGACTAGGGACTCCCTAGTCCCAGCCCATCGAGTTCATTTCATCGTCGGAAGAAGGGAGAGGCTCAACGGCCTCTCCTTTTTTTTGCGGAAGGGGAACGGAGGGGGCGGTGGCGGTTTTCTGCGGAGCAGCCGGCCCGGCGGCGGCTGACGCGGCCGCCAGGGCGGAGGCCGGCACCGCCCAGTTGCGCCCGAAGCGCAGGGCGGCCAACTGGCCTTTCTTTACCCGTTTAAAAACGGCGATCCGGCTGACCCCTAGCAAAGCGGCAACCTCAGGTATGGAATAGTATTCCCTGACCATTAGCAGTATGTTAACTTATGTTAATCATTTTTGCAAATAATAAGCCAGCCATTGAATAAGCCGCCACAAAACCAGAATTACCGAGCTGTAATAGTTAACATATGTTAACCGCAGGCTAACAGGCAAAGCAGGCTGGCAGCCAGGGTATAAACAGGGCCCGCCAAACCGCCCCCTGAACCGCTCCGACAAAAAATTTATATACTATATTAAGGAATATGAAGATATTAATACTGGGCGGCACCAGCTTCTTCGGGCGCGAAACGGCCATACGCCTGCAAAAAGCCGGCAACGAGGTAACCGTATTCTCCCGGAGGGCGCCGGTGGACGGCCTGCCGCTGGACATCCGCCAGACCCGGGGCGACCGCACGGTGGAAATAGACCTGTCCCGCATGGCGGTAGAGCCCTGGGACGTGGTAATAGACAATATCTGCTATTCGGCCGAGGACGCCCGCAAGGCCATAAACGTTTTCAACAACCGCGTCGGCCTTTATATATACACCTCTTCAGCCTCCATCTATTCCGTGCTGGACGGCTCCTCCTCGCCTTTCCGCGAGACCCAGGCGGAACTACTGCCCCTGAAAGGGCAGCTCAAGGAAAAATACGCCTACGGCCTGGGCAAATACGCCGCCGAGAAGGAATTCCTCTCCGCTTTCCTGCAGAAAAAATTCCCGGTCACCATAATACGGCCGCCGGTGGTGGTGGGCCCCAACGACCCCACCCTGCGCGCCTACTCCTACTGGCTGCGCCTGGCCGACGGCGGCCCGCTGTTCCTGCCGGGCTTCGCTTTCCAGAACCGCTTCGCCTTCTCCAAGGACATGGCGCGGGCCTTCGAGGCGCTGCTCTACGCGCGCGAGCCGTTCGGGCGGGCCTACAACATAGGCGACTCCGCCGCCATGACGCTGGACGATTTCGTAAAGGTCTCGGCGAGGATCATGCACAAGGAAGCCGAACTGCTCTACCCCGACTACGGCTGGCTGAAGGAGAACGGCTTTAACTTCGAAGCCGCCCCGTTCACCATGAGCGGCGACTTCGTGCTGGACATCGCCAGGGCGGAAAAAGAACTGGACTGGCAGTCCACGCCGGCGGCCAAGTGGCTTGAGGAGACCATAAACTGGTATCTTTTCAGCTATACCGGGCCGGCGCCCGCCAACTACGCCGGCAGAAAAAAAGAACTGGAACTGGCGCAGAAGTGGAAAATGAAACTATGACAAAGAACAACGCCGCGCGCGCGCGCAAAATAAAGCTCTTCCTCATGGACGTGGACGGGGTGCTCACCGACGGGAAAATGTACTACCTGCCCGGCAAGGGCAAGGAGCTGGTGGAAGTGAAGGCCTTTCACTCGCTCGACGGCATAGGCCTGCGCCTGCTCAACCAGTTCGGCGTCATCACCGGCGTCATCACCGGCCGGGAGTCCCCCGGCACGGAAGAACGCGCCAAGGGCCTGGGCATGAGCTACGCCTACCAGGGCTTCCTGTCCAAACTGGAACCCCTGGAACAGATCCTGGCCGATACCGGCCTCAAGCCCGAGAACGTGGCCTACATGGGCGACGACTGGACCGACATCCCGGTGCTTAAGCGCGCCGGGCTGGCCTGCGCGCCGGCCAACGCCCTGCCTGAAGTGAAGAGGGCCGCGCACCTGGTGACCGCCAAGGACGGCGGCATGGGCGCGGCGCGGGAAGTCTGCGATTTCATACTGAAAAGCCAGGGGCACTGGAAGACCGTAATGAATTACGTCGAGACGGCGCACTGGCCCGCCATCAAGAAGGACCCCATGAAAGTGGTGCGGGCTTCGGCGAAGGGGAGAAAGGAATGAAGACCTTATTTTCGGTTCTGCTGCTGGGCGGGCTGCTCTGCCCCGCCGCCGCGCTGGCGGCCTACGAAGACGAAGGACTTTCAGAAGCCGCCGTCTCCACCGACACCGCCAGGAACGGCGACGAGGAAGAGGGGCAGGCCGTGATCCAGGAGAACGACGAGGACCTGGCCGCTTTCGTTACCGACTACATCCGCAAGGACATCCAGCTCAAGGGCGCCTTCTTCCTGGAAGAAAAAACCTCGCGCAAGCTGCTTAAGCTCACCCTGGCCTCGGTGGAGCAGAAGGCCGGCGCCGCCGAGGGCGGCGTAAAGCTGGTGACCGCCGCGTTCAAGGACGCCGCCGGCAAAAAATACACGGCGGTGTTCCACCTGCAGAACGGCCCCTGGGGCGGCCTGGACATTTTCAAGATCGAGCTTAAAGCCGCGCCGGGCAAACCCAGATAAGCCACAAAAAACAGCCCGCCAAAGAATCTCCCCATAGACCTTCCCTGAACACGCGGGGCCGGGTGACCCGTTGCCCGGGACGCTGGTGTCGCAACATTACATAAGGACCGCCACGGGCGACTACGAGGACCTGGGCGGCACCACCTACGTTATGGGGTGAGCCTCGCTGACGTTGGGCGACATTGACCATGAATGCAATGGCGTGGCCAGCGGGGTTGCGGCGCGCTACGCCTTGGTGGATGTCTCGCCCGAAGAGTGCGGTTCCGATACGCCGCCTGCCGCGTGCAATACCGCCGAGTATTCCGGGCCGTTCACCCTGCCCAGTGGCACACATAACTTTACCACAGCGCTGCGGATAATGTGGGGAACAGGATGGAATTTAGAAGCACCCGCATTATTGTAGTCCACCCCGGCGATACCAGACAAGAAGCGGCCAAGCACGCACTTGAATTCTACCGACGAACCACGGATATTTTAAGGGATATCCAGGTAAAGTGATAAAAAGGCGCATATAAAAATGTAATTATAAATAGGCCTGAAAAATAGGCCTTGCGGGTCGGGATCCTGTCTGGTATATATAGATAGCGGGGTTTGCAACCTGGGATACATTTCTTGTGAGTAACCGGCTGGCGCACTTGTTCTGAAACAGAGTGCGCAAGAGTGCCGGCGCAAGTGCGTGATTTCTATGTGGCGATAACCGGAGAGCGTTATGAAAAAACTTCTTCTGATAATTCTTGTGGCGACCATAAAGGTCTCAATGGGATATGCCGCTGATAGAGCGTCCGGCGAACAGGCGAAGCAAGCTGGTGCCGGGAACGGAAGTTCCGCAGTGAAGAAATTCAATTCAGCGGTCGTTGCCGAGAAGGCGGAGAGCAGGGAGGAGCTTGTGGGCTTAGTGGGCAAGCTTCACGAGGATATAGAAGCCGTGGAGGTGAACAGAGATCTTCTTAAGGCTGTCCGGGACAAGTCCATTGACTGGAAAACTCGATTCCTTCTTTTGGAACGCGTGGAAGCTGGTGATAAAAAGAAAATAACCAGAGAGCAGGAATTGGGCCTATATTCGGATGCTCTACTGGATACCGGCGAGCACAAAGAAGTGCGCAAGCGTGCCGCGCAGGCGCTTATGGAGCCGTCCCGGACCGAGCCCAAAGCGCGCAAAGCGCTGGAAAAGGCAGCAAAGGATAAATCCCTGCCCGGCGACGTGCTTTGGAGCGTGATGGTGAGCGTGGGTTCCTCCGGCATAGACGATGTGGATGCGCTGGCCGGGCTTATGAACCGTGAACCCAAGACCAACAATGACATAGGCATAAATCTAAATGCCGTGCGCGCGTTGGGGCAGTCAAAGGACCCTCGGGCGATAGGCATGCTGTTTAAGATACTGGACGAGAGCCAGCCGGACTCTTTCTTTAATATGACGGCGCTGGAACAACTTTCCTTCATTATCCGTCGCGGCCCGGAGCAAATGGAGAAACTGCGGCCCATGCTGACACCGCGGCTGATGAAGTTGCTTGATGACCGTTCTTATATCGGTGCGTCAAGACAGAAAGCCGCCAGAATGCTACTGCGGATGAATGAAAGGAAAGCCATTCCCCTGATACTGAAATGGGTAAAGCCGAAAGAGGAGGGGGGGGGGGACGAAACAGATATAACTTGGGCGTTCGATATTCTGGCGGAATTCAATGCCAAAGAGGTGATCCCAGATTTGCAGGAAGCCATAACTAAAATCCCCAACGATTCTAGATGGGAGGATAATAAGAAAGTTGCCGAACGATTGGGGAAAAAATATCCGGAGGGGCTTAGTGTATATAAGGGCTTACAGGAGTGCCTCAAAAAACTTAAAGGGGAGCCATACGATAAAAAGCATGTCGGGTTGCCCTGGGAATACGATTAGGTAACGCTATGCGCCAGTATATGTCAACAGAATCAAAACGGCCCCTGGCCGGCGTTTGCGCTTTCCTCGCTTTGTTCCTGTGTCAGGGCGTCTCCGCACAGTTGATATGCAACCAATCCGATGAGGTCTGGCCGGACGTGGCGGTAGGGTGGGGGTTCGGCCCGGATAATTACATCAGTGGGGACAGCGGCGTCGCTTATAGTGTGGAGAGAACCTGCCCTTATTTATGCTGCAAGAACACCTCAATCGAAAACCGCAAGTTGTTCGTGGATAATATCGAGGTTACCGCGCCGCGCGTTTACAGCGAAGGCGCGCATACGGCGTGGGCGGAGTTCTCCCTGAGGGACTACCCTACCGCAGAGGAAAAGCCGTACACGTTCCCCCCATCCGGTTTTACTGTGGATGCTACCGCGCCGGCTATTTCCATAACAAAGCCGGAGAACACCTCTTCAATAAACACGGACGACCTGTCTATTCTGGGAAACGTTTCCGATGCCGGCGCAAAGCTTGGGGTAGTAGAGGTTAGTCTGTCCGTATCTGGAGAATCCTGTAAATTTAAGCGCGACTTGTTCGACGGGGAGACGAGCGGTACGGAGATCGTCGCAGTGTTTTGCAGCCACGAACATTATACGCCGGAAAGGGACCCGCAGTGCTCGGCGCAGGGGGACATCGGCGCTTCCGCCGCCAAGTCTGTTTCGATAGATTTAAACAATTACGTCGAGTTTCCCGCCGGGAAAGATTGTCGGTTTACGGTCAGCGTGGGGTGCCGCGGACCGTGTTTCCAATGCGGCCGTGGGGCAAGCCGTTTCTTTTGTGGTTGACCAAGCCCCGCCAGCAATTCAGATCTCGACAGTGCCGTTCGTTTCCGCGGCTGCCCCCAGCACCACGCTGGCCGGCACGGCCGTGGATTCTTCCGAGATCTTGTCGGCAAAACTGAAGCTTGAGCGGGCCGACTGGAACGGAACAAAGACATATTGGAACGGTACCGCATGGGAGGCTGCCGCGGAAACCGTAGTTCTGGATATCCCGCCCGGAAAAAAGTCTGTTTCCTGGGAATATTCCGGGCTGGAGGCAAAAGACATAATTTCCGGCAGCCGTTATGTAGTGACCATATACGCCACGGACAAGTTCGGGCACAGCGGCAGCGCGGTCCGGGAGTTTTATTATAACGCCTGCACTTCTTCTGTCCCATATGCGGCCACATATAACGGGGAGGATATTTTTGAGGTAGGAACGGCGCTTTTCAGGAAAATGACTACAGACCCGGTCTATATGGGGCATATGGGGTTGTATATTGTCAGCGATTCGCAGTATGTCGCGAATAACGGCGTATCAACTACGACCTTCGTCTCTCGCTTGGCGGCCAACAATGGACGCTTGTTGCCTTTGCTTAAAACCAACGCGGCGCATTTTATAGTGAATGCGGTCCCCGAAGGTGTGGAATATACGTCCGCAGTGGGTTTCATGGATGCCCCTTATTGGGGGGCAAGAGAGTGGGCAGGACTTACCCACTTGCGACGCGATAAAATCGCCTGGTTCGCTTCATTGCAACTAGGGAAACCCTATGCGGATAGGGGTGCAAAACAGATGTTCTTTCCTATAGGCCCGGACTGGGCCGGTGAGACGGAGCCGCAGCATTTCAGATGTGACGGACTGGTGGTGTATGCCTATAAGCAGACTGGGCTTTTCGACGCTGTTGCCGGCTATACCGATCCCAAAAGTAATTTTCCTGTGGACCTTGCGCATCGTTGGGAAGCTGTTCATTCCTCGGTTCCGGTGATATCCAATTTGCGGGTGGCCCAGGCCGGAGACAAATTCAATATCAGCGTACTGGCTGAGGACTCCGAGTCCGGCATAGATAAAGTGGATTATTTTCTCAGAACCCATCCAACGGTGGGGCGCACAGAATTCCTTGGCACGGTAGACACCGACAACCTTGGCGCGGTAGATTACACCTTACAGAACACCTGCAATCCGGGACCCAATCTGTACGCCAGAGCAGTGGACCGTGCAGGCAACTGGCAGTTATCTGACCCGAATCTTAGCCCTTCCCGCTCTGCCGGACCCAAGGCTTATAATCTGCCGGGCAACGATTCCCCTCCGGACCCGTTTGAGCGCGTGAACTTCAACCCGCCTGTGTCCCAGGCCCATTGGGGATTCCACGATGACACCACCCCCAAGGAGAAGTTGTTTGCGCTCTTCGCCGTGGACACCCCTTTTGAGTCCTGGACCAACGACAACATCAATGTCGTTCAAGGCGGGGATTCCGGCGGCAGCTTCTGGGTTGACTCCGGAACGCATACTCTGTATCTGGCGGTACTGGATGAGTACGGGAATGCGACGTTTCAGCGGGAGCCTTTCGTGGTCCCGAATTTTTATGCAATGTTCAACGGCGGGCCGGCCCGTCCGGCCGGCGAGGACATCGCCCTTTCATTCGGGAATGAGACCACCCCAGGAGAGCAGTTCGCCGCTATGCTGCCCATGACCTGGGCGCCGCCGGCGGGCTACCAAACTTCGCCCGTCTCCCGGGCCTACGATATACAGACCACCGCGCAATACGCGGGCGCCGTCGGCGTACAGGTAAAACTCGCGGCGGCTGGGCTGAGTACGGAAGAAAAGCGCCGGCTCCACCTGCTCCATCTGAATAACGGGGCCTGGGAGGATGTGACTGCCGGAGTGGACACGGCAAACGACATAATCTTCGGATACCCGAACGCCCTCTCTCCGTTCGTTATATATTCCTCTCCTGAGTCGGTGCCGGAGCGGAGCTTCCCGGACAGGTGGGCGCCGCATACGAGGAAGGCCGTGAGCGGAGGATATTTCCTCGGGCCCAACGGAGAGGAGTATGTCTCTACCACTTCAATTCTGGGTCTTGCCGGAATCGATGACCATGCGGCCGGGGTTGAGACGTATTATAAGCTGGAAATCTCACCCGAGCTGGAAACGGCCGGACTAACAAAAGAGAACAAAGCATCCTTTTCTGTGTTCTCAACAGGTATCACGGCCGCGGAGGGGAGGCATAGGGTGGGGTATGCCTCGGTTGATGCCGCCGAAAACTATGAGTCGCTGAGTACGGCGGCTTTCCTCTCGGACGGGACCCCGCCCGTGGCGGAGCTCTTTGCGGGCACCGTGCCGGTCGCCGACGGCGGCACGGCTTACCTTGTGGAGGGGGACTCGCTGACGCTGGTTGCCGTTGACCATGAATCCAACGGCGTGGCCAGCGGGGTTGCGGCGCGCTACGCCTTGGTGGACGTTTCGCCCGAAGAGTGCGACTCCGACACGCCGCCCGCCGCCTGTGATACGGCGGAATACTCCGGGCCGTTCACTCTGCCCGTCGGCACGCATACTGTTTATTATGCAACTATGGACAATGTTGGCAATCAGGGGGAAGTTAAGACAGCCGGGATAAATGTATGGCCGGCGCGCCAAATTTCCGCTACGGCGAAAACATCCAGCAGTATCACCTGGGGGTGGGTTGGTGTGGCCGGAGCCGAAGCCTACCAGGTTTTCTCGGCCAGCGGAGGGGCTATTTCCGGAGAGCTGCCGCCAGGAACCACATGGTTTGCGCAGAACGGTCTGACGCCAGATACCCCATACGGGGCGTATCTTTTCCTTTCATTACCAGGGCAAACGTTTTCAACGGCCGTATCCACAGGCGTCACCTTGGCCGGGCTTCCCGCCGCCAGCGAAGTTTTTACGATGGGGCAGAACGCCAGCATTGTCATAGGTCAGCCGAATTATGTTTCCACTGCCGGGGGGCTCGCCCCCAACCGTCTTGCAACCCCGGCGGCTCTGCATTTCGACGTCGATGGCAACTTGTGGATTGCCGACAGGGCTAATAATCGTGTGCTGCGATTTGCTCCGCCATTTTCCAGCGGTATGAGCGCTTCTCTGGTTATAGGGCAGTCGAATTTGTATTCCAACGAGGATATTTCTCCAACGGCCTCAAGATTTATGTATCCATCAGGATTGGCAACCGATGGCGAGGGCAACCTGTGGGTTTCCGATAATATGGGACGTATATTGCGTTTCCCCAAGCCGTTTTTAACCGGAATGAGCGCGAACCTTGTTATAGGCGCCGGGAACTTTACCACTATGGGGGGAGGCTGCGCGCAGAACAGGCTGGCATATAATAGTTGGGGCAAAATGTCGTTTGATGCCGCCGGCGCTCTCTGGATTTCAGATTGGTCCAATAATAGGGTTTTAAGGTTTTCGCCGCCTCTTGTTACCGGAATGGGCGCTGACATGGTTCTGGGGCAGGTAGGATTTTCAAGTTGTGGATATGGGGCGCCAAGTCCGTCGACATTGTATGGCCCTGCCGGGGTAAAGATTTCCGCCGGTGGCGAAGTGTGGGTTTCTGATTACTGGAACGACAGGGTGTTGAAATATTCTCCGCCATTCTATTCCGGGATGCCGGCGCAAACCGTGCTTGGGCAAGACGGCTTTCTGACAAATAACACCATTTTGGGCCGCACGCAACCCTCGGCAGCGAGCCTTTCAGGGCCTATGGGGCTTGAATTTGACGCTGCGGAGAATTTGTATGTCGCGGACAGCAAAAACAACCGCGTTTTAAAGTTCAGGTCGCCATTTTCCAATGGCATGCCGGCCTCGTTGGTTCTGGGGCAGAATGATTTTGTGTCGTCGTTCAACATGAACTTGCAGGCAACGTTCAATTTCCCTTCTGATGCCGACGCATCTGGTTTTGTTGTCACGGACTCTGCCGGCCGGCTTTGGGTCTCGGACCAGAACAACAACAGGATCCTGATGTTCGAACCCGTGCATACTGGGATATTTACGGAGGTCGGCAGCAGTTCCTTTACTGTGAACTGGCTTCGCGGGGCAAACCCGGACGGCACGCTATACTGGGTGGAAATCTCAAAAAACAAGGATTTCTCTTCCGGCGTTATCCCCAGCGGATATGTGACGGGAGGCAGCTTCACGTTTTTTGGTGTGGAGGATTCCTCCAGGTATTATGCCAGGGTTAAGGCCCGCAACAGAGATGGGGAGGAGACCTCTTTTGCCGGGTTAAACTCGGTGTTTACTTTGCCCGCGCCGGTGGCAGACATGCGGGGTATCGCGCTATCTCCCTCGTCGATACAATGGGTCTGGGGAGGCGCCAAACCGGGCTTGAAGTTCCAGATATACGATCAGACAGGCACCGCTGTTTCCGGGGTCCTGGGGGAGGGGACTACTACCTATGTTCAAACCGGCCTGACACCTAACACCTCTTATTCCTGCTTTGTCCGGACCATGTCGTCTTTGGGAAACCTGGATTCCGCGATAAGTGTTGCGGTTACTAAGGCACAGACCCCCGCTGTCCCGGAACCGTTCCTTAACGGACAAGAGGCCGAGGTTGTGCTTGGTCAGCCGGATTTTTACTCGGCCGCTAGAGGCCTCGCGGCCAACAAGATGTCCAGCCCTGATGGCGCCGCAATTTCTCCTGATGGCCGGCTGTTTGTGGCCGACCTCGGGAATTGTCGTGTTCTTGGCTTTTCACCGCCGTTCAGCACTTCAAAAGCCGCTGAAATAGTCATTGGTCAGCAGGATTTTGATAGCAATTCCTGCCAAGTTTCAGCCGACACTTTTGATCATCCACAGAAGCTGAAATTCGACGCAGCCGGAAATTTGTGGGTAATGGACCAAGCCAACAGGTTGCTTAGGTTCCCGGCGCCATATGCCGGGGTAAGCGCCGACCTGGTAATAGGTCAGGACAATTTTACCTCCAATCTTGCCGGCACGGCTTCCAACAGGCTAAACGGCCCGGTTGACTTCGCGTTCGACGCGGTTGGGGCGTTGTGGGTTGCAGATGGATACAATTATCGCGCCGTAAGATTCTCTCCGCCGTTCCACACAGGTAAAGCCGCGGACATAGTATTGGGCCAGAGTGATTTCGTCACAAAAAAATATCAGTCTGCCACGTCAGCCGATACATTTGCACCTAAAGGCATAAGTTCGGACAACCTGGGAAATATTCTAATATCCGAATCCGCTCCGGGCAGGGTGCTGGTCTTTAATCCGCCGTTCTACACAAAGATGCCAGCCGCCGCTGTTCTGGGGCAGCCGGATATGGCAACTCCTCCGACGCGAACCAACACTTGTGCCACGACGGCGGCAGAGTTCTGTTCTCCACAGAAGATAGCTGTGGCCAATAGTGGCGCGCTCTATGTCTCTGACACAGGTAACAGGCGGGTGCTGAAATTCGCGCCGCCGCTGAATTCGGGCTCGGCGGCTTCGCTGGTTCTGGGACAGCCGGATTTTAACGCCGCTAACGCGGCCGTTTCCCCCGCCGGGGTGTATTCGCCGTCTTCCATGGAGGAGCTGGTGGTTGGCGGCAAGCGGATGTTGTTCGTTGCGGATATCGGTTACAATCGTGTGCTTGGTTTTAAAGAACGTCGCAGTGCTTTTTCCTGGGTCGGCCTATCCTCTATGAGCGTTGTCTGGACGGGGAACCTGAATCCTTCTGGAACGGAGTATCGGGTCGAGGTCTCTACTTCTGAGCTCTTTGCTCCCCTGACAGCGGATAGCGGGTGGATGACAGGAACAACCGAGGTTTTCTCTGGCCTGGCCGAGGCTGCGACGTATTACGCAAGGGTGAAGGCGCGTAATGCCACCGGGCTTGAGACGGAAAACCTCTCTCTTGGATATGCGGTAACAGGCAAGAACGAGGTGATAATAGTCGCCAGTACGGATATGGTCAATGGGGTTCCCGAGTTGAGTCTCGCTGCGCGGAAGGAAATGTTCATTGCCCACATTCCTGCGGAGTCTTCGGGGGCGGTGGTGGTTATGGGTTCCGCTGCAGTGGCGGGCCTGTTGCCGATAAGCAACTTGTATCTGATCGGTCCGGACGGTTCCTATGACCCTCCTGCCGTGCTTACATTCTCGTTCTCTACGGCCACTTTTGAGGGGTCAGGCCTTACCATTGACGATTTGGCTGTTTATGAATATTTCGCGGGCAGGGGCTGGGTCGAACTGGAGAATCAGAGTCTGGATCGCGATAACTTTAGAATTACGGTTCCGGTAACGCAAATAGCGTCCCTTTTCGCAATTTTCGGGGTGGTTAAGGACCGCGCTGCCCCTGTAACGACGCTGGAGATATTGGGGCCGGACTATTTTGGAGAAGGGCGGCGGTTTGTTGCCGCAAAAAGTTCAGTGGCGTTCTCCGCGCAAGATCCCGTGGTTTTCGGGACTTTCACAGGAGTAGGTTATACTGAATTCCGGATCGGTTCCGGCACGGAAACGGTGTTTGAAAAGTACTCTGCTCCATTCCGATTGGAAGAAGGCGAGAGAATGATCGGATTCCGTAGCGCTGACAATGCTGGCAATGTTGAGGCGGAAAAGGTGTCAATGTTGTATGTAGACGGAACCGCGCCGGTTTCTACTGCGGCGCTCAACTCGACGCAAGGGTTTAATGGGTGGCATGTCTCCACTGTGGTTGTGAATATCTCCGCTGCTGATAGTTTGAGTGGGGTCGGGACGGTATACTACGCGCTTAATGGGGATGGATTTGAAACATCCCCTGGCACTTTCTCCATACTTTCCCAGGGGATTGCCACGGTTAGATATTATGCGGAGGATAACACAGGAAACAAAGAGCGCGAAGGGCTGTTTTATGTGAAGATAGATACGGTCGCTCCCATTGTGCATTATTCTCTGTCTCCGTCGCAAAATACAGCTGGCTGGAATAGTTCCCCTGTCATGGTGGTATTTAACGGCACAGATGCGGTTTCCGGGATTGACTACTGTTCATCTACCATTACAGTGTCCGCGGAAGGCGCGGGTATTGCGGTAAGCGGCTATTGCCAGGATTTTGCCGGCTGGGCCTCCACGGCCGCATTTACGGTAAATATTGATACTACACCGCCCGGTATCGCCTATACGACTGAGCCTGCCCCCAATGCGGCCGGCTGGAACAATTCCGACGTGAATATTGAGTTCGCCTGCTCGGACGGACTGTCCGGAGTCAAATCCTGCCCGGCCGATATTGTCATGACGAGTGAGGGGATGGAGATATCTACTAGTGTTGCCGCCGTGGATTACGCAGATAATTCAGTAGCAACACTGGTGTCCGGGCTGAAAATCGATAAGGCGAGTCCCGTCAGCACGGCAACGCTCTCCGGGGTCCAGGGGGGTGGCTGGTATTCCTCCAATGTCGAAATCGCGATTGCGGCTGAAGATCCCTTGTCCGGTGTTAAACGCGTTTTCTATTCATTGGACACTGCAGCGGAAAGGGAGTACATGGTGCCGGTGGCGGTTTCCTCCGAGGGGGGGCATAGCCTGAAATATTACGCCGAAGACGCTGCCGGCAATAAAGAGACCGCGAGGGAACTGGCCTTTGCCATAGACAAAACGGCGCCGGAGATCAGCCATCTGCTTGAGCCGCTTGCTAATGAGGCAGGTTGGAACAGGGGAAGCGTCCGGGTGGTCTTCGCCGGCACGGATACTTTGTCCGGCATAGCCGGGTGTTCTTCCGCTGTAATTGATGCGGAAGGGAGGGAACAGCGTATATCCGGGTCATGCCGAGATATGGCAGGGAACATCTCTTATTCCACGGCCACGGTAAACATAGACATGGAGCCGCCGGCCGTTTCCTATGTGGCAGAGCCCGCGCCCAACGCGGCGGGGTGGAACAATTCCGATGTCGCCATTAAGTTTGCCTGCGTTGACGCGCTTTCGGGGATCAAGTCCTGCCCGGCAGATATGCTGCTGTCTGGGGAGGGAATGGGTATTTCCACTTCGGTTTTTGCTTTGGACTATGCCGACAATTTAAGACCTGCTTTCGTGACCGGGATAAAAATAGACAAAACAGTACCCGCCGTTGTCATTGCATCCCCAACCGCCGGCGACAGCTATGTGGCGGGCAAGGGGACTATAAATATCTGGTTCTCAGTGGTTGACAACCTTGACCAGGCGCCCTCGGTAAGCGCCTTGCTGGTGCAGGTGCTGGACAAGGGCACGCCCCGCGGTGAGCGCCCGTCCTCCGTAAATGCGGCTTCTGGGCAGGCGCTTAATCCGATGGCGCTGGACGACGGCCTGTGGCGGCTTGAGGTTGTAGCCGTGGACGCCGCGGATAACTCCACGCGAACTGTCACCGGGATCTTCGAGGTGGTACACGACACCATTGCCCCACAGACCACGCTGAACATCGGCGAGCCGAAGTTTGACGGTGAGGCTATCTTTATAAATTCCGCTACGCCGTTGATGTTGTCGGCCACTGACGATATGCTGGTTGCCGGCGACCGGCAGGGAGTGGGGGTGGACTTCTCCTATGCCTCCATAGATGGCAATGTCGCGGCCGTGGTTGCGGGACCGTTCAATATTCTTGGCGAGGGTCTCCATACGCTCGCCTATTACAGCGTAGACAAAGCCGGTAATGTCGAACCTGTCAAAGCCGCGGCCTTCTCCGTGGACAATAGCGCGCCGGAGACGGAGCACACCATTACCGGTCCGGTATTCCAGGGCGTACAGTTGTATACTTCGACTTCAGCCATGATCGCCCTTTCGGCCGTGGAACCGCCCTCTTCGGGTGCGGCTAGCGGGCTGGCGGCCATTTTTGTGGCTGACTCCACGGATGCCTATGTAGCTTATTCCGGCGTCTTTACGGCCGCTGAAGGCGCGCACATCTATGGTTATTACGCCAAAGACAGGCTGGGAAACGCCTCGCAGGTAAAGACCCTGGCCCTGGTTGCCGACGGCACGCCGCCCGCCACGGAGCTGGGTTTCTCGTTGGCCCCTTCTACTGAAACAGCTAACCGGCTAACAATATCGTCGGATACTTATGTGTGGCTGGCCGGCACGGACGCCCATAGTGGGATTGCTGCCATAACCTATTCCATAGATGGTTCCACGCCGGCAGTGTTTGCCAGCAGCTTCACTCTGACACCTGGCCCGCACAACGTGGTCTGGTGGTCGGTGGACAATGTCGGCAATGCTGAGTCCGCCCGCATGGCGGCTATACAGGTCCGTGGGCAGACAGGCCTGGCTGAGGTAACGCTTAGCTTCTCTCCGCAGATTGTCAACCTCAAGAGCGAAGGACGCTATGTGGAGGCCCGGCTTACGGTGTCGAGCGCGGCGGGTGCCGGTTTTGACGAGGAAACCATCCGCATCACCCGCATAAATGACGTCGCTTTGGCGGAGCCTTTGTACGCCCTAATGGAGCGCGGCCAGGGCAAAAAAGACAGGCTCCGCGAGCGCAAGCACAGCGTCGCTGTTAAGTTCGACAGGCAGGCGCTGCTGGCGGTGCTGCCCGTTAACGCGGTGAGCGTGGTGACGGTGGAGGGTTCCTTTGACGACGATACGGCCTTTATCGCCGAGGATAACCTGCGCGTTATGAACCCGGAGCGGATGGGCAAGGGTAAAGGCGGGAAGTTGGCGCATAAGTCCCGCGCTTGTGTTGAGATCGGCGGCAAGGCGCTGAAGAACGATGAGGAGATAAGTCTGGCAAGCGTCTTCGAGCGCGACAGCGAACGCCGCGAGCGCAACGCCAAGGCGGCGGCAAAGGCGCTGACGCGGCGCGGCGAGCCTTTCGAGTTCGGTCCCGAGGGCACGGTATTCGCCGAGCCCGTGGAGATATCGCTGCCTTACGAAAGCTTCGACGCCCAAAAGGAAAAACTTCAGGTCGCCTACTGGAACCCGTCTTCCAAAGACTGGGAGCCCTTAGCCTCCACCATAGACCCTGCCGAGAAAGTAGTAAAGGCCAAGGTGGGACACTTCTCGCTGTACCAGGTGCTGGTTAGCACCATAGCGGAGGCAAAACTAGTCCGCCCCGCCGGTGAGCAGCCCTTGGTAAGCGTACAGGACGCCGGCCCTTCAACGGCCTTCACCCTGGGCGAGGTGTATGTTTACCCCAACCCTGCCAAGGGCGGTGACGCGCCCATATTCCACATAGAGTGCGGCCTGGCCGATTCTGTAGATATTAAGGTGTACACGGTAAGCGGCCGTGAGGCGCATGAAGCCACGCTTACTGCCATGCCGGCCACAATAGACCAGCGTTACGCCTATGAATATGTCTGGCGGGGCCATATCCCCAGCGGTGTCTACCTTTACTTCATAGAGGCGCGCAAGGGCGGGCAGAAAATTAAAAAGACCGGCAAGTTCGCCGTGGTCCGGTAGGAAGGGGGAAATATGGAAAACAAAACTACCCCTCAACATGATGCCGCAAACCGCGTGGTCTACCTGCTGTCGCGGCCGTGGGTGTTCTCCTTGTTGCTGCTGTTCCTGCTTATCCCTTCGCCCAAAATAAGCGAGGCCCTTGAAAGCGGCGCCGAGTTCCTGCGCATTGATACTGACGCCCGGGCAGGGGCTATGTCTTCTGCGGGGGCGGCTTCGGCCATGGGTATAAGCGCCATAAGTTATAACCCGGCGGGGCTGGCGTCCATGGCTAAGGGCGAGGCGGCCTTGAGCCATAGTTCTTGGTACCTGGGTTCCATGCACGACTTTGTGGGTGCAGGATTCGGGATGCCGCAGGGGTGGAAGCTGGGCCTGAGCTTTACCAGACTATCCGCCGGGGACATGGAAGGCCGCACGGCCACAAGGGCCAAGACCGGCGGCTATAGCGCCTATGATCAGGCGGCCGGTTTGGCCGTGGCTAAGCAATTCGGGGCCTACAGCGCGGGCGGGGCCGTGAAGTACATAGAAAGTTCCATAGCGGGCGTGAAAGGAACTGGCTATGCCGTAGACCTGGGCTTAAAGCGCGGGTTAAGGGCCGTGCCGGTTACCATAGGCGTGGCGGTGCAGAACATAGGCCCGGGCATAAAGTACATTTCCCAGCGTGACCAACTGCCGTTGAGCGTAAGTGCCGGCATAGTGTTTATGCCTATAGCCGGGGTAATGCTGAATTTCGACGCCAGGCGCTACGTGTACGACAAGTACACCACCTACAGCCTTGGCAGCGAGTATGCAATGTTTGGGGGCGCAGGCAGCGCCTACGGGCTAAGCCTGCGCGGCGGCGTGAACGGCATGCCCAACCAGAGTGCCGCGGGCGCGTTCAGCGCGGGCGCGGGCGTGAAGTTTATGAACACCGACCTGGACTACGCCATGAGCCAGGAGGGTAAACTGGGCGGTACGCAGAGAATAACCTTAAAAAAGAAGTTCTAAAGGAGGCATCATGGGACAATTCTGGGCTGCTTTCGGCGCGGGCGTCATGTCTTTCTTTTCGCCCTGCATCCTTCCGCTGCTGCCGGCCTACCTTTCCATGCTGTCCGGCTTCTCGGCGGCTGAAATAGTGAAAGGCGACGCCAAGGTGGTGACGCGCAAGGTGGTGCTCAACGCGGCCATCTTCATAGCCGGCTTCACGCTGGCCTTCTCCATAATGGGCGCGGCCGCCTCCAGCATAGGCGACCTGCTGGCCACGCACAAGGACCTGCTCATGAAGGTGTTCGGGGTAGTTATGGTGCTGCTCGGCGTGCACATGACCGGAGTGTTCAACCTGAATTTCCTGAATTACGAAAAGCGCTTCTCCATGCGCAATATCGCCCAGGGGCCGGCCGGGTCCTTCCTCATGGGCTTCGCCTTCGCGCTTGGCTGGTCGCCGTGCATAGGCCCCATCCTCGCAGTGATCCTGGGCATGGCTGCCGTGTCGGGCACGGCCGCCAAGGGCGTGGCCCTGCTGCTGGCCTACTCGGCCGGCATGGCCATACCGCTGCTGCTGGCGGCTTTCATGACGGCCCGCTTCTTCGCCTTCATGGCGAGGTTCCGCGGCGCCATGCGCTACGTGGAGATTGTGGCCGGCGTGGTGCTGGCCGCCGCCGGCGTCCTGCTGTTCATGGACAAATTAATGATCGTGGGCTGAAGGCGGGCAAGGGTATGGGTCCGGAGGGACAGCGGGGTGGAGTTCGCGAAGCGAACGACACAATTTGCCCTGAGCTTACGTAAGAGCGAAGGCCGAGCCAAGAGCGGCGTCCGCTATGCGGACGACCGCGTGCCCGGAGGGCCCATGCCCTTGCCCGCCTTTTCGCTTATTAGAATTTTCTGGAACCGGGTTTTACTACGGGGAGGCCGGTGCGGCACAGCATGCAGGTTTCCGGCGGCATGGCGGTGAGGCCGAGCTTAAGCAGGCTCACCGACGGGAAAGGCAGGGTCTTGGCGCCCATGCGGTTTATCACGGACATGGCGCCCAGTACTTCTCCGCCGGCCGCCTTCACCACCTCGGCGGTCTCCAGCGTGGATTTGCCGGTGGTAAAAACATCTTCCACAATTATCAGTTTGGCGCCCTGAGGCAGCAAGAAGCCGCGGCGCAGGGTCATCACGTTGTTCTCGCGCTCCGTAAAAACAAAGTCCACGCCGAAGGCGCGGGCCACCTCGTGGCCGATTATCAGCCCGCCCATGGCGGGGGAAAGTATCAGCTCCGGCTTGGGGCCCTGCCAGGCTTTGGCCAGCGCGTCGCCCATGCGGCCCGCCCAGGCCGGGTTCTTCAGGGCCAGGGCGCACTGCACGTAATTGGGGCTGTGCAGGCCGGAAGATAGCAGAAAATGGCCTTCCAGGAAAGCGCCGCTCGAAGCCAGGTAGTCCTTAAGCTCTTGTTCCGTCATTTCAGGTCCTTCAGCACCGCCGCCGCGGCGGCCGCCGGGTCTTCGGCCTCTATGATAGGCCTGCCTACCACTATAAAATCGGAACCGGACTGCCTGGCTTCGGCCGGGGTAACGGCGCGCTTCTGGTCGTCGCCGGCCGCCGCCGGGCGTATGCCGGGGGTGACCAGGCAGAGTTTCCCGTCGTGCAGTTTTTTGAGAATGTGGACTTCCAGGGGGGAGCAGACTACGCCGTCCACGCCGCATTCCCTGCCCAGGGCCGCCAGCTGCTTGACCGTCTTGGTGATGCCGCAGCGGAAACCCGCCCGGAACAGATCGTGTTCGTCTATGCTGGTCAGCACGGTTATGCCCCAAAGCTTGGGCCGCTTCTCGAGCTCGGCGCAGGCCTTGAGCATCTCGGCGCCGCCGGAAAGGTGCAGCGAAACGGAATAGACGCCCATGGCGGCCGCGTTGCGCACGGCGCCCTTCACGGTATTGGGGATGTCGTGGAACTTGAGGTCCAGGAAGACCTTGCCGCCGCGCTTGTGCACCAGCTCCACGGCGGCGGGCCCGGTTTCCGTGAACAGCACGGAGCCGATCTTGAAATATTTTACCTGCCCCTCGAGCTTTTCCATCAAAGTCTCGGCGGCTTTCAGGGTGCGGGTGTCCAGCGCCACTATCAGTTCTGTTTTATGCATACGGGCTACACTAATTATATATAAGTCAGCGGCGGGCGGGGTGCCAGCCAAAGCGGTAGAGATAGTCGAGTATCTCCTTTACCAGGAACGGCCCCTCGTAAACCAGGCCGGAATAGACCTGCACCAGGTCGGCGCCCAGGCGCAGCTTCTCCAGGGCGGATTCCCCGTCGAAAATGCCGCCCGAGCCCATTATGGGCACGCGCCCCTTGGCCAGAGCCGCGGTCCTGGCCAGCACCTCGTTGGAAAGCTGGCGCAGGGGGCGGCCGCTGAGGCCGCCCTCGTAGGTGCGCCAGCGCTCGGGCACGGAAGCGCGGCTCACCGTGGTATTGGTGGCTATCAGCCCGAAGCCCATCTCCGCGGAAAGTTCCACTGCGGCTTCCAGTTCCGACTGCTCCAGGTCCGGGGCGATCTTGACGAAGAACGGCTTTACCCGTTTCTGGCCCGAGGCGAAATCCAGCATGGGCTCCACCAGGCGGCGCAGGCGTTCCCCGGCGTGCAGCGAGCGCAGCTGCAGCGTGTTGGGCGAGCTCACGTTCACGGCGAAATAGTCGCCGAACGGGTACATGATCTTGAGGGTCTCGAGGTAATTTTTGGGGGCGTCCTCTATGGAGCAGTCGGCGTTCTTGCCCACGCTGATGCCCACCGGGACCGGCACCGGCATGAGGCGCTCCAGCGAGCGCGCGGCCTGCCACGCCCCTACGTTATTGAAGCCCATGCGGTTGATGATGGCCTTGCTCTCGCGGATCCTGAACAGGCGCGGCTTGGGATTGCCCGGCTGGGGCCGCAGCGTGACCGTGCCCAGCTCCAGGAACCCGAAACCCAGGCCGGCCAGGAAGCGGGCGGCCTCGCAGTTCTTGTCGAACCCGGCGGCGAGGCCTACCGGGTTGCGGAACTTTATGCCGGCCACCGTCACCGGGATGCTGCGGGGATTGGCCATGAGGCCCACCAGGGCGTTCACCAGCGGCACGCTTTGCGCGCCGCGGGCGGCTTTCATAACTGCGTCATGGACAAGTTCGGGGTTCAGGTTGAAGAGCAGGCGGCGGACGAGTTTCCGGTATAAGAATCCCATAGTTGTAGCACAATTCTAGCAAATGCCCGGGGTCAGGCCCCGCGGAAAACGACGCGGCCGCGAACCACGGTCAGCGCCGGCCAGCCGCGCAGGAGGCGGCCCGTGAACGGGGAGTTGCGGGACCTGGAAACGAAGACCTCGGGCACGCGCCTGGCGCGGCGCGGGTCCAGCACGGCCACGTCGGCGTCCGAGCCGGGCCGCAGCGACCCTTTGTTCTTCAGCGAGAGCAGGCGGGCGGGATTGGCGCAGAGCAGCTGGGCCAGGCGCCGGCGGGTGATCACTTTTTTTAGCACCAGTTCGGTGACGCAGAGCGGCGCCAGCGTCTCCAGGCCTATAATGCCGAAGGGGGCGGTCTTGAACCCGCCGGCCTTGCGCGCGGCCGTGTGCGGCGCGTGGTCCGAAGCTATTAAGTCCACGGTGCCGTCGGCCAGGGCGCTCAGTACGGCCAGCCTGTCCGCCGCGGAACGCAGCGGCGGCTTCATCTTGAAGGCGGCGTCGTCTTGCCGGATATCGCGCTCGGAGAGGGTGAAATAGTGCGGGCAGGTCTCGCCGGTGACGGGCCAGCCGGCCGCCTTGGCGGCCTTCAGCGCGGCCACGGAAGCCGCCAGGCTCAGATGCTGCAGGTGGAGGGGACCGCAGCCGGCCGCGGCGAAAATATCGCGCAGCACGGCCAGCCACTCCGACCTGTCGGAGATGGGGCGCAGGCCGAGCCGGGCGGCGGCCCGCGGGTGGCAGACCCCGGGCCCGGTCAGCGAAAAGTCCTCGGGGTGGTCCAGGAGCGGCAGGCCGGCCCGGCGGGCCAGGCGTATGAGTTCCGGCAGCAGGCGGTGCGGCAGGGCGGAGCCGTCGTCGGTAAGCGCCCTGGCGCCGGCCTTTTTCAGGGCCGCGGCGGAGCTGGGCGCGCGCCCCTGACGGCCGGCCGTGGCCGCGGCGGAAAAATAGACGTTAACAGGCGCCGCGGCGGCGCGGGCGCGGTAGCGCCGCAGCAGGGCCGGCGAAGCCAGGGCCGGGGAAGTGTTGGGCATCAGCAGCACGGACGTGATGCCGCCGGCGGCGGCCGCCGCGGCGGCGGAGGCGATGGTTTCGGCCTCCTCGCAGCCCGGCTCGCGGGCGTGCACGTGGGCGTCTATGAAACCGGGAAAGACCCAGAGGCCGGAGACGTCGAAAACTTCCGCGCCCCGCGGGGCGGCCACGCGTCCGCCGCAACGCGCGATCCTGCCGCGGCGCAGCAGCAGGTCGCCGCGGCGCTCGCCCAGGACCGGGTCAACGAGCAGGCCGTTCTTTATCAGCAGGTCTGGCATTTTTAAGGGCGGGCACGGGCGGCGGCGCGGACTCCATGGTCACCAGGCGCAGGCCGTAAGAGCCAGGACTCTCCTGGTAGGTCAGCAGCTGCAGCCCGGCCATCATGAGCAGCACGGCCCACGCCACGTGCAGGGCGCGGCGGCCGGAAAAAGAGTGGGCGGCCTTGAGGGCCACCGCCAGCAGCAGGGTGGCGCCCACGGCGGCGTGCCAGACCAGCACTTCGCGCATGGCCTCCTCGTTCACGCGGTAAGGCAGCAGGAAATAGAGCAGCCCGATAAGGACCAGGAAGCCGAAGAACATGGTCTGCCAGCCGCCGTTGGTTTTGCCCAGGGCCAGCTGCGTCAGGCGGCTGAGCCCCGCGGCCCCGAACAGGCAGGCGAAAGCGAAGAAGATCATGAAGCCGCGCCGCACTTCGAGCGCGAGGCGCAGCCCGTCCAGGCTCCAGCCGGCCGGCAGCGCCATGATCAGCGCCGGCATGGCCACTGCGGCCAGCAGCAGCGCGGCCGGGCCGGCCAGGGCGGCTTTGCGGCCGGGATTGTCCAGCGAGTAAGCCTCGGCGGCGCCCAGCAGCACCAGGGCCGAACCCTGTACGAGGTGTATAAGCGTGGAAGCCTTAGCGAAGCTGCCGTAGTCCAGCGTCATTTGCGTTTGCCTTTCCGGGGGAGCCCGGCGAGATAGAAGTAGAGCCCGGCCAGGCCGCCGGCCACCAGGAACAGCCAGGCGGGGCTGGAAACCTTGCTGGCGGCGGGAGCGGAGGTGTCGGCGGCGGTGACGGAGGAGACCTGCACGGCCGGTGCCTGCGCCGGGGCGGCCTTAGCCGCGGCGGGAGCCGTTTTCACCGGCGCGGCGGCCTCGCTCACGGCGGCGCCGAGCGACGCCGCGAGGAACGGGGAGGAGCTTCTTGCGCCGCCCGAGCAGGCGTCGGAATTCTTGGGGCAGTCCGCGGCGAAAGCCGGCGAGAAGAACAGGGCGAGCAGCAGGGCGGCGGATGTTTTCATATCTTGTTGTAGGAACTGAAATCTCCGGCGGCGCGGCGCGGCCGGGCGGCGGGCGCCTCGTCGGGATAGCCCACCGACAGCAGCACCTCTATTTTCTTTCCCGAGCCCAGGCCCAGGGCCTTCGCCCCGGCCTTGGCGTCGAACCAGCCTATCCAGCAGGTGCCGAGCCCCTGCTCGGCGGCGGCCAGCACGAAATGCTCCGCGGCTATGCCAATGTCCACCAGCCGGAAATTGGTGTCCTGCATCTGGTTGCCCAGCCAGGCGGAAAGCTTGCCGGTTTCGGCGGTCACCAGCACCAGCGCCGGCGCCTTGGCCGCGAACCTGGTCACGGCGTAAACGCCCGTGAACGCCGCGGCGCAGAACTTCTCCTTCAACGCCGGCTCATCGAGAACTATGAACCTGTAGGGCTGGGCGTTGCAGGCCGACGGGGCCAGCCGCGCCGCCTCCAGGCAAAGGTCCAGCTTCTCGCGCTCCACGGGCGCAGGCTTGTATTTCCTTATACTGCGCCGGCCGGCGGCCAGCGAGAGGAACGGTGATGCGGGCATAGCCATATTTTATAATATAGACGGAGATCTTGGACGGCCACGGAGAGAACCATGGATAACTGGAAAGACGGCGTGAATTTCGCCATAACGGTCTGCGACGCGGAAGGCAGGATACTGGAGATGAACGCCAAATCCTCCGCCACGTTCGCTAAAAGCGGCGGCGGGAGCCTAATCGGCAAGAGCCTGCTGGACTGCCACCCCGAGCCCTCCAAAACCAAGGTCAAAAAAATGCTCGCCGAGCCCTTCACCAACGCCTACACCATAGAAAAGAACGGCGTTAAGAAACTCATCTACCAGACCCCGTGGCTCAAAGACGGCAAACCCGCCGGCCTAGTGGAACTCTCCCTCGAGATCCCGCTGGAAATGCCCCACTTCGCCCGCAAACCCAAATAACAGACGGCAGGCCTGCAAGTGCGCGGGTCCTGTC
>MGTV01000003.1:0-40269 GCA_001799635.1 Elusimicrobia bacterium GWA2_62_23 | reverse complement strand
CGACCGTGTGCCCGAGGAAGGCATACCCTCGACAGGACCCGCGCACTTGCAGGCCTGCCTGAAGGGACGGCCGGACCGTTAGAGTGTTGAGCTGCGCTGGAAGCGGCGGGCGATGTCCGCCGCGGAGAGGTGGAACAGGGTGGGGCGGCCGTGCGGGCAGTGGTGGCCGTCCTTCGCTTTCTTCAGGTCTTCCATCAGCCGCAGGGCCTCCTGCGGCTTCACGAAATCGTGGGCTTTAATGGACTTCTTGCAGGCCATGGTGGCGATGACGTTGCGCTTCATGTCCTCGGCCGCCGCCTGCGGCTCGCCGAGCACCTCGGACAGATAGCCTAAAAATTCGGAGAACGCCGCCTGCGTGAAATAGAACAGGGCCGGCGCCGCGCGCAGCAGCGCCGTGGTAGGCCCGCGCTGGTCCAGCTCGAAGCCGGCGGTCCGCATCCAGTCGCGCCATTTCAGCACCGTCTCCATCTGCGAACGGGACAGCTCTGTTTCCAGCGGCACCAGGTTCGGCTGCACCTTTATGGCGCCGCGCGAAAATTCCTCGAGATATTTCTCGAACAGCACCCGCTCCTGCGCCGCGTGCTGGTCCACCACCAGCAGGCCCGACTCGCATTCGAACAGCAGGTAGCTCTTGGCCAGCTGGCCTATATAGTTCAGATCCTTGCCGCGCCAGTCGGCGGGCACGGCCGCCGCCTGCGGCTGCTGGATGGCGTCGAAAAGGCTGCCGGTCTCGGCCGCCGGAGCCGGCGGGGCGCCGGCCTCGCGGTAGGCGGGCACGTCGGGGGCTGAGAATTTATTGTCCCCGGCCGGAGCGGAGAACTGCACCGCCGCGGTCTGCTTGGAGAGCAGTTCCTCGTAAACCGTGTTGGAGATGGTCTTGAAGATCTCGTTCTCGGAGGAAAACTTTACGTCGCGCTTCTGCGGGTGGATGTTGGCGTCGAAAGAGGCCGGGTCCAGCTCCAGGAACAGGGCGCAGGCCGGGTGCTTGCCCACCAGCATGTGGCCGTAGCCGCGGTAGAGAGCCTGGCGCAGCAGGGCCGAGCCCACCGGCCGGCGGTTCACGAAGAAATGCTGGTTCACCCGCGTGGCCCCGAGCGCATCGGGCCGGGAGACGAAGCCGTAAACGGCCATGCCGGCCGCTTTGCCTTCTATGCGGGCCATGCCGGCATAAACGTTCTTGCCGAAAATGACCGCGGCGCGGTGCTTGAGGTTCTCCCACATGCCGCCGGGCAGCACGGGCAGCGACAGGATCTCCGCCCCGTCTATCACCAGCCGGAAAGCCGCGCCCAGGTTGGCCAGGGCCGCCTCTTCCACGGTCTTTATAAGGTGGGCGCGCTCGGAGGCGTCGCTCTTCATGAACTTGGCGCGCGCAGGGGTATTGAAGAACAGGTCGGCCGCTTCTATGGTGGTGCCTTTTACCGGCGGGGCGGGCAACTCGGCCGTGATATGGCCGCCTTCGCCTTCTATGCCGTAGCCGGACTCCGCGCCGGCCTTGAAAGAGACCAGCTTGAGGCGCGATACGGCGAAAACGGAATACAGGGCCTCGCCGCGGAAACCGAAGGTGGCGAGCGAATACAGGTCGTCGAAATTGTTCAGCTTGCTGGTGGCGTGGCGGCCGAGCGCGAGCTTCAAGTCTTCGCGGTCCATGCCGCGCCCGTCGTCATGCACCCTTATGAGCCCGCGGCCCGCCTTCTTTATCTCCACCTCTATGCGCGAGGCGCCGGCGTCCAGCGAGTTCTCCAGCAGCTCTTTCAGCACCGAGGCGGGGCGCTCTATGACCTCGCCGGCGGCGATCTTGGAGACTACGTCTTCGGGCAGGACTTTTATTTCCGGCATAGGGCTATTTTACAATTGTTGGGTCTAGAGAAGAAGCACCTTCAGAGTCACCATGGTGAGGTTCACCATGGAATGCAGCAGAATGTTCACCGGCAGTCGGCGCTCGCGCTCATAAACCCAGGCCAGGTAAATGCCGCAAGGAAGTATTATGGGCGCGGCCGCGCCGTGGAACAGGGCGAACAGCAGCCCCGACCAGAAGGCGGCCGGCCAGAAACCTTTCTTCAATCTGATGGTGGTAAAAACTATGCGGCGGAAAAATATTTCCTCGGCCACGGGCGCCACCACGCAGGCCGAAAAAAGCACCAGCAGGAACCGCAGGCGGGACACGGCGGCCACGCCCTGCAAGGCCGCGTTCTCCACGGTATTCTTTTCGGTGACCGGCCGCATCACGGCCGCCAGGCCGTCGCCGAGCAGACCGTAGGCGCCCATGAGCGCGGCGAACACAACGCCCAGAAGAAGGGCGTAACCAAGAAAATATTTAACCGCCAGCAGCAGGTCCCGCCCGGGCCGCCTGCCCCAGTCCGCCAGGGAGTCCCGCCAATTGACCCCCAGGCCTTCCAGCACAGCATAAGACACATAGGCCATTACCAGCACCGCCGGCAGCGTGGCCTCGAAATCGCTCAGGTGCAACCGCCCTATGGCCGACACCACCCCGGCCAGCACCGCCACTATCACCTGCAGCAGCAGAATGAAACCGGTCAGCTGCCAGATATGGGTGTAGTTATCGTAGGTTTTGACGCCGGCGAAGGGATTTGGCTTGTCCATAAAAAAGGACCCGGCGCGCGGCCGGGTCCGTAGAGGCGCGCCCGGCCTAGCGGGGCGGCAGGTAAGGACCGCTCTGGCCGGCCTTGGCTATGTAATCCAGCGCGTAAGTGTAGCTGCCTATGGAGCCGCTCACGGCCCCGCCCACCACGGAGAGCCCCGCGCCGTTGAACTCGGCCTTCTTGGCCTCCAGGGCCTTCTTGGCTTCGCTGTCGAAAGTGAAGGTCTCGGGGGCCTGGTAGGTCTCTATGACCGCCGACGGCACCACGCCGCCCTGCTGGTAGATATTGCCGACCAGGTAATCCACGCTGAAGGAATAGTCGTTGCCTTCCTTGCGGGCGACGGCCGAGAGCGGCGGCACGCCGGCGGCGTTAAAGACGGCGAGGCTGGCCTGCGAGGCCGCCAGGGCGTTCTTCTCGAAGGGGAAGACGTCGCGGGAATCGTAGCGGGCCACGGCATACTGCGGGCGCGGGCCGAAGCTGTTGGTCTTGGTGACGTATTCGACCTGCACCGCGTAGTCGCCGTCCTCACGCTGCACGGCCTTGCCGCGGATGGCCGGCACGCCGGACTGCTTGAGCAGCGCCAGCCAGGAAGACACGGCTTTCTGCGCCTCGCTCTCGAAAGTATATTTACCGCCGGTGTATTTCTCGAACTTCACGGCGTATTCCTGAGTGGGCCGCAGCAGGCTCTTCTGCAGGAAATCCACGGCGAAGGCGTTGTCGCCGCCCTCTTCGTACAGGTAGGCGCCCAGCACGGGCACTTTCGCGTTGCGGAAATTGGCCGAGCAGGCCTTCATCGCGGCTTCGGCGTCCTGCGCGCGCCAGTAAGCCGCGCCGTTCTTATAGGTGTCCACAATGACCGCCGGCGGCAGGGCCGCGCCGTTCTTCACGGTGGGAACGTAATCTATGGCGAAGCTGTAATCGTTACCGGTCGGCACCACGCGGCCGCCCAGGGTGGTAACTCCGGCGGCCTTAAGGGCGTTTATGCGCGAGTCCATGGCCGGCTTGACCTCGCTCTCGAAGGTGAATTCCTCGTCCGTGGTGTAAACGGCTATGGTCACGCCGGGAGGAGTGACAGGAGCCGGGTTGGGCGGTTTAGGGAAATGCGCCTGCGGCACGTCGTCGGCGCCTGTGGTCTCCAGCGTGAAAGGCTGGGCGAAAGCGGTAACGGAAAAAACGAAAACGAATAAGGATATTAAAGCGGCGGAACTTTTAAGCATAGGCCTCCCTCTGTACCTCTTAATTATAATAATTGACGGCCCCTGGCACATGGGCCATAGGGCCGTCATTTTACTGGGCCGAAAGGGCTCAGTTGCCGGCGCGCCGCTTCCACTCGGTGACGGCCTGCAGGGCCGCCAGCGGCGTCATGTTGTCGGTGTCGCACATCTTGATCTCGTCGAGCACGGGGTGCGAGGAGAAGATGGGCAAGAGCGGCGTCTGGTCCGCCTCTTTGGAATCCACCTGGATATTGCCCTTGGTCTCGAGCGTATGCAGGATCTCCCGGGCGCGCTGGATGGCGGAATCGGGCAGGCCGGCCAGCTGGGCCACGTGGATGCCGTAGGACTTGTCGGCCGGGCCGGAGTTGATCTTGTGCAGGAACACCACCTCGGTCTTGCCGAGGGCGTTGGTCCACTCTTTCACCGAGATATTGCAGTTCTTGATGCCGGAGAACTTCTCCGCCAGCTCGGTGAGCTCGAAGTAGTGCGTGGCGAACAGCACCTTGGGCCCGCCTTCAGGCTTATAGAGGTGCTCCACCACCGCCCAGGCGATGGAGATGCCGTCGAAAGTGGAAGTGCCGCGGCCCACCTCGTCGAGGAGGATGAGGCTGCGGGGGGTGGCCAGGCGCATGATGGCCGAGGTCTCGCGCATTTCCACCATGAAGGTGGACTCGCCGCGGGCCATGCGGTCCTGGGCGCCTATGCGCGTCATGATGCGGTCCACCAGGCCTATATCCGCCGCTTTGGCCGGCACGAAAGAGCCGAGCTGGGCCATGATCACTATCACGGCGGCCTGGCGCAGGTACACGCTCTTGCCGCTCATGTTGGGGCCGGTCAGGATGATGATGCGGGCTTCGGCGCCGCCTATGTCCAGGTCGTTGGGCACGAAAGTGCCGGCGGGCAGGAAGCGCTCCACGGCCGGGTGGCGCCCCTCTTCGATCTTCAGCACGTCTTCGGAACTGACGCGGGGCCTGGCGAACTCGTAGCGCACGGCGCTCTCGGCCAGGGCGTAGAACACGTCCAGCTCGGCCGCGCCGGAGGCGAAGGTCTTCAGCTCGCCTATGGCCGCGCGCACCTTTTCGCGCAGCTCGCCGAAGAGATGGGCTTCCAGCTTGGTCATCTTCTCTTCGGCGCCCAGGATCTTGTTCTCCAGGGTCTTGAGCTCCTCGGTGATGTAGCGCTCGGCGTTCACCAGGGTCTGCTTGCGCACGAAATAATGGGGGACCTTCTGGGTCTGGGCCTTGGAGACCTCTATGTAATAGCCGAACACGCTGTTGTAGCCGACCTTCAGCGTCGGGATCTGGGTCTTTTCCTTCTCGCGCGCCTCTATCTCGGCCAGCAGCTTCTGGCTGTCGCGGCGCACCACGCGCAGCTCGTCGAGCGGGCCGTTATAGCCCTCGCAGATCACGCCGCCGTCGGACAGGCGGGCGGGCGGGTTCTCGGCCAGGGCCTTCTCGAGCTCGGAGCGCAGGGCGTTGAGCGCGTGGGAGACGCCGTCCAGGCGGGCGGCGATCTCGGGCGCGCATTCGAAGAAGCCGGCGGAGCTCAGCAGCAGCTTCAGGCGGGGCAGCTGGCCCAGCGCCTTGCGCACGGCCGCGAGGTCGCGGGGCGAGGCGCTGAGGTTGATCACGCGGCCGAGCAGGCGCTCGATGTCCGGCACCTGGGCCAGGATGTCGCCCAGCTGTTCGCGGCTCTCGCGGTTCTCGGCGAGGAAAGCGGTGAAGTTCTGGCGGGACAGGATCTCGCGGATGTCGGAGAGCGGCTCCAGGATCCAGCGGCGCAGCATGCGCGAGCCCATGGAGGTGCGGGTCTGGTCCAGCACGCCCCAGAGGGTCTTGGAATCGTCGCCGTCGGGGCCGGAGACCAGCTCCAGCGTCTTGATGGCGGACTCGTCGAGCTGCAGGCGGTTGGAAGGCTCGTAGTAGGAGGGGGAGAAAACTTCCTTCAGGCCGGGCTGGGTCTGGCGCACGTAGGAGACCGCCTTCAGCGCGGTCTTCATGGCCAGCTTGTGGTTCTGCCAGACCGGCTGGGCGGCCCAGGCGGGGACGGCGGCTTCCGCGCGCGTGTATTCGGTGAGCACGGCGGGGCCGAAAGAGAGGCCGCGCTTGTGCATTTCCTTCACGGTGCGGCCGTCGGCGATGATCTCGGCGGGGGAAGTGCGCGAGATCAGCGACATCAGCTGGTAGAGGTCCGGGTCGTTGAGGTTCTGGGTGGCGTGGAAATCCCCGGTGGAGGCGTCGAAAGAGGCCAGGCCCCAGCCGACGATGTCTATGTGGAGGGCCACCAGGTAATTGGAGGCGCGCGGGCGCAGCAGCTCGTCCTCCACCACGGTGCCGGGGGTGATCAGGCGCACCACTTCGCGCTTGAAGAGCTTGGTCTTTTTGGCCTCGCCGTCGGCGGGGCCGGTCTGCTCGCAGATGGCCACCTTGTGGCCGGCGGCCAGCAGGCGGGCGATATAATTGGAGGCGGAATGGTGCGGCACGCCGCACATGGGCACGCCCTGGCGCGCGGTGAGGGTGAGCCCCAGCGCGGCGCTGGCGGTCCTGGCGTCGTCGAAGAACAGCTCGTAAAAGTCGCCCAGGCGGAAGAAAAGCAGCGCGTGGGGATAGGCGTTCTTCAGGGCCTGGTACTGCTGCATCAGGGGCGTTTCGGGGGTTTCAACCTGTTGGATCATAAATTATTCAGATAAGGCGCGAACATAGCGCGGGCGCGGCGGCGGCCCGGCGGGTTACCGGGTATATTGTATCAAAAGCTCTCTGGCCTCTTTAAGGGTTTTGAGCTGCATGAAGGCGCCGCGGGCCGAGGCGGCGTTGGGCAGGCCCTTGAGCCAGTAGCCCACCAGCTTGCGGGCCCGGGCCAGGCCGTGCTCCTCGCCGTAGATGCCGGCGTTGAGCTCCAGAAAGCGCAGGAAAAGGCGGATGCGGAAGGCCTGGGAGGCCGCTTCCACGCCGGCCCCGCCGAGGCCGGCGGCGATCTCCGAGAAGACGGCCGGGTTGAACACCGCGGCGCGGCCCACGCCCACGCCGGCGCAGCCGGTGGCGAGAATGGCCCTGGCCTGCTCGGCGTTCTCCACGCCGCCGTTGCCAAAGACGGGTATCTTCACGGCGGCCGCGGTGGCGGCCATGGCCTCCAGGTCCACGGGACCGCTGTGCTGCTGGGCGGCCGGCCGGCCGTGCAGGGTGATGGCCGAGGCGCCGGCCTCCTCGCAGACGCGGGCGAGGCCGGGCCCCAGGTTCTCGCCGGCCTCCAGGCCCACGCGGAACTTCACGGTCACGGGAACCTTCACGCTTTTGACCATGGCTGAAATTATTCCGGCCAGCAGCAGCGGCGTCTTCATGAGCGCGGCGCCCGCGCCGGACCTCAGCACCTTGCGCACCGGGCAGCCGGCGTTCACGTCCACCGCGTCGGCGCCGGCGCGTTCGGCCGCCTGCGCGGCCAGCGCCATGCAGGCCGGGTCGGCGCTGAAGAGCTGTATGGCCGCCGGGTGTTCGCCCGGCAGCAGCTTCAGCATTTCGAAAGAGCGCTTGTTGCCGTATTTCAGGCTCTCGGCCGAGACCATCTCGGTGACCACCAGGCCGGCGCCGCCCTCGGCGCAGAGCACGCGGAAAGCCGCGTTGGTGATGCCGGCCATGGGGGCCAGCGCCAGGTTGTTCTTGAGGGCCAGCGGCCCTATGGCCACCGGGTGCAGGGAGAGGTCCGGTTTCACGGGTTCAGGGAATAACTGCCGTCGTGGCCGGAGGTGAAGTCGCGGGGAGCGCGCCGCAGCACCGGGTCGGTCTCTTTTTTAGGAGCGCCTATCTTGCGCAGCACTTCCAGCTGGAAAGAGAAGGCCCTGTCCTCGGTGTAGAGAATGGCGTCGAGCCCCTTGTAGTCCACCTTGGCCGGATTGGCCTCCGGCAGCCGGGTATCGGCCTGCCCGGGCGGGGGCGGGGCCTTGCGGCGCGGTTTGCGGGTATTCAGGTGGTACCAGGCGTGCCAGGCCTGGTGGGCTATGACGCCGGCGCACCAGGTGAGGGAACGGAAGGCGTGGTCGGAGGACAGCGCGGCCACCGTGCGGCCCGGCTCAGCGTAAAAACCGGTGCGGTTCTCGTTGCGGATCGTAGTGAGGTTCTTCCTGATGAACAGGAACGTGTTCCTGTCCGCCATCCAGACCAGCTTCAGCGCGTGCGTGACCTGGCTCTTGAATTCCACCGGCCCTTCTATCTCGAGCCCGGCGGAGGGATCGTAGGCCTCGGGCAGGGCCCCGGCCGGCGGCTTGGACGGCGGCAGCGTCACGGCGGGCTGAACGGGGCCGCCGGCGGGCTGCGCCGTCTCCCGGCGCTCGTGGGACACGCGGCCCTGGATGTAATACCACACGCCGGCCCCCATCAGCAGCAGGGGCAGGAACGCCAGCACTTTGTGGGTGCGGAAGAAGCTCTTGTGTTCCATGGGGTCAGGTCTTTACTTTTGACCTCTCAGAAAAAGGAAGCCGGGCGTCAGGTCAAAAGTAAAGACCTGACCCCGGCCGATGAAAGCACCGCTATTTAAGGGCTTTCAGGTAAGCTTTATAGAACGCCTGCAGTTCGCCGGCGGGGTCCTCGAACTCCAGCACGTGCTTCTTGCAGCCGCGGCGCGAGCAGATGTGCACCTGGCCGCCGGCCTTGAGTTCGAAAGCTATCATCTGGGAGCTGCAGGCGTCGCACTTGCGGGTGCTCTTCAGGTCGGCCTTGCAGTGGGGGCAGCGGAAGCCGGCCACTTTGCCCACGGGCATGTTGAGGTCGGTCTCCACCTTGTAGCTGCCGTAAAGGGAGCTCAGGTACAGCGGGGCGTGCTTGCCCGCGTAGGTCAGGTTGACCTCTATGGACGGGGCGCCGTCCAGCTTCTTGGCGGAATTCATCAGGGACTTGCCGCAGTGAGGGCATTTCACTTGAACGCTTACCATAATTTGCCTCCGGGTACGGTACTTGCCGGGCGGCGGCGCCCGGTCCGTTTATAATACTAAATTATACCGCGGCGGCAAGCGCTATTCGTAGCGCAGCGCCTCAATGGGCGAGAGCTGGGAGGCTTTCCTGGCCGGCCAGAAACCGAAAACGATGCCCACCCCGGCAGAGAACCCGAAAGCCAGGGCCACCGAGAAAGGGGAAATATATACGGCCCAGCCGGACAGCTTGGAGAGGAGCAGCGACGCTCCGGCCCCGGCCAGAATGCCTATGACGCCGCCCACTACCGAAACTATCACCGCTTCGATGAGGAACTGCAGCAGCACCGCGCGGCTGGTGGCGCCGATGGCCTTGCGCAGGCCGATCTCCTTGGTGCGTTCGCTCACGCTCACGAGCATGATGTTCATGATGCCTATACCGCCGACGATGAGCGAGATGCCGGCTATCATGCCGAGCAGCGTGCTGAAGGTCTTGATGGTGCCGGTCAGCATGGTCTGCAGCTCGGCCATATTCATAAGCATCACGTCGTCGTCCTTATGCGCCGGCACGTTGTGGCGTTTGCGCATCAACCGCTTGACCGAAGCCTGCACCTCGTCCATGTGCGTGTAGTCGGAAACCTCCAGCCAGACGGAATCCACGTAGTTCTTGCCGAGCACTATCTTCATCGCGGTCTGCAGCGGCACCACCACCACGTCGTCCTGGTCGCGCGGGCCGGAGGCGCCCTTGAGCGGCAGCACGCCTATCACGGTGAAATTCTTGCGGTTGATCTTAACGGTCCTGCCCACCGGGTTCTCGTCGCCAAAAAGTTCCTTCACCACGGTGTTGCCCAGCAGCGCCACCTTGGCCAGCCGCTGGCCCTCCGCGTCGGAAAAGAAGCGGCCATAATAGGGCTTGGCGTTGCGCATCGAAGCGTAGACAGCGCCGGCGCCCAGCACCGAGGTACGGGTGTTCTTGGCGCCGTACACCACCTGCGCGCTGCCGCTCACGTTGGAGTCCGTGCGGTTTATATACTCCAGTTCCCCTATGGCCTTGGCGTCTTCCATGGTAAGGCGGGTTACCGCGCCCGCGCCCATGCTGGCGCCTCCGGGGCCGCGGAACATGCCCGGCATTACGGCCAGCAGGTTGGTGCCGAGAGAGGACATGGACTTCTGGATGGCGCGCTGGGCGCCCGTACCCACTGCGAGCATGGCAATGAGCGCGCCCACGCCTATGATGATGCCGAGCATGGTCAGAAGCGAGCGCGTCTTGTTGCTGATAATGGAGGTCAGCGAGGAGGCCAGGTTCTCCGCCACCTCGCGCCAGCTCAGGAAGGCGGGCTTGGGAATGCGCAGGTGCCGCTCCTCTTTGGGAACGGAGGGGGCTTTTTTCGTCACGTCCTCTATAATGCGCCCGTCCTTCAGTTTTATCACGCGGTCGGCCCAGGCGGCGATGTCGGGCTCGTGCGTTACCATCACCACGGTAATGCCCTGCTCGTCGTTGAGCCGGCGGAAGATGCGCATGATCTCGGTAGACTGGTCGCTCGCGAGGTTGCCGGTGGGTTCGTCGGCGAAGATTATCTTTGGGTCGTTGACGAGCGAGCGGGCTATGGCCACCCGCTGCTGCTGGCCGCCGGAGAGCTGGTTGGGGCGGTGGCCGGCGCGGTCGCCCAGCCCCACCTGCTCCAGGTACTTTATGGCCTCGTGGGGCCGGCTCTTCTCTCCCAGGTAGATCTGCGGCAGGGCCACGTTGGAGGCGGCCGTCATGCGCGGCAGCAGGTTGAACTGCTGGAACACGAAACCCAGGATGCGCGCGCGCAGGTAGGAAAGTTCCACGTCGTCGAGCTCGGAGACCTCGCGGCCGAAGAGCCGGAAAGAGCCGGCGCTGGGCCTGTCGAGCAGGCCGAGGATGTGCATCAGGGTGGACTTGCCCGAGCCGGACGGGCCCATGATGGCCACGAACTCGCCCTCTTTAACGGAGAGGTCCACGCCCTTGAGCACCTCGAGGGGCTCGCCGCCCATCTCGTAGACCTTTTTTACACCTTTAAGTTCGATCATATACGGTTCCGATTCCGCGCCGCGGGACCGCGGCTCAGCGGCCGCGCACCGCGCGCTGCTGCTGCCTGTTCATACCGGGCCGGGTGGGCATGAGCGGGTTGCTGCCGCCGGCGGGTTTCTGGGCCGTATAGCCGCCAGAGGCGTAGAGCACGGTCTCGCCCGGCTCCAGGCCCGAAACTATCTCCACCTGGTCGCCGTCGTTCTGACCGGTCTCCACTCTGGCGTACACCGGCTCGCCTTTTTCCAGACTTTTGATCACGGCCGTCTCGCCGTTCTTGTCCGTGACCACGGCGGCGGCCGGGACCAGCAGCACGTTCCTGCGCTCGGAGATGCGCACCTTGATATTGGCCGTCATCTGCGACCGGAAGAATTCCGGCACGCGGTCCAGGCGCAGCTTTACGGTATAGGTCACCACGTTGTTCTTGGTGGTGCCCTCGTCGAGGATCTTGAAGACGGAGCCCTTCACGGGCTTGTCGGGATAGGAATCCAGCACTACGGCGGCGCGCTGGCCCATCTTGATCTTGCCTATGTCTGATTCGTCGAGGCTGGCGGAAACTATCAGTTTGTCGGAGATGGCGAACAGCACCGTGCTGGCGCCCACGGTCTGACCTTCCACGATGTTCTTGAGGATCAGCGTGCCGTTGATGGGGGAGATGACCTTGATGGGCTTGTAGGTCTCCTGCCACTGCTTGTACTGGTCCTCGCCCGCGGCCCGCGCCGCGTCCAGGATGGCCACCCGGTCCGAAGAGCTCATCAGCGCGAGCACCTGCCCGGCCTTTATGTGGTCGCCCTCTTCGGCGAGGATCTCCTCTATGCGGCCGGAGGAGGAAGGTTGGATTTCCACCCGGTTCTCCGGTTCCACCACTCCGGTGGTGTCCACCAGTTCGGAAAGGTCGCGCAGTTCGGCCTGCGCGGACTCGTATTTGGGCTTCTGGGTCCCGTTCTTTTTCTTGAAGGCGTAGTAGCCGCCGGCCGCCAGGACCACGGCCACCGCGATGATAATGAGCTTTTTCATAATGATCCGTTCTCCGTTCCAATCCTATTTTTCCATGCCCACGCCCAGCAGCCGCTCCAGCGTCAGCTTGCGGCTGTGCGCGGCGCGGGCGTAATCCAGCTGGTTCAGGTCCGAGTCCACGAAATTCTGCTCCACGTTCTCCAGGTCTATGAAGCTGATCTTGCCGGCCATGTACTTGATCTGGGCTTCCTTGTAGCGCTCCTCGTTGGCTTTCAGCAGGGCCGTGTTGGCGCGGGCCGTTTCAGCCGCGCTCAGGTAATCGTCGTAGCCGGACCGCAGCGAGGCAGCCAGCGCTATGCGGGCCGCCTTGTACTCTTCTTCGGCCGCGAGCAGCGCCTTCTTGTAGGCGGAGAGGTTGTTGAAATAGTAGGTGGGGCCGCCCGAGAAGATGGGGATGCTCAGGCTCAGGCCCAGGGACCAGCTCTTATCCTGCGGGAACTCGCTGTCGCCGCTCCAGCCGTAAGAGCCGCTGGCCCGGAGGGAGGGCATGGCGTAGTAGCCCGCCGAATTCTTCCGCTCTTTCGCGGCCTCCAGCGTTTTCCTCGCCGAAATGATGCCGGGGGACTTCTCCAGGGCCAGGCTGACGTCGTCCTCGCCCATGGCGAACTCCGGCACGCCTATATCCCCTGAGGCGGTAACGCTGCGCGTTCCCTCCAGGCCCATGGCCTCCAGCAGGGCGCGCTGCGCGCTGGCCAGCTGCCGCTCGGCCTTCTTCACGGAGACGCCGGCGTTCTCGGCCAGGGCCTCGGTATACAGGGCGTTGCCCTTGGATTCCATGCCGCTCTCGTACTTCAGGCGGATGAGCTTGGCGTTCTCCAGCCGTATGCCGTGGATCTTCTTCTGCACTTCCACGCGGCGCTGGGCGAACAGCAGGTCCTGGAACGCGCCGGCCAGCGTCTGGCGGGCCGTCGCGGAGGCGGCGCGGTAGTCTGCCTCTGCCTTTTCCCTGGAGATGCGCGCGCTCTTAACGCTGGACACAGTGCGCAGGTTGAAGAGCTCCTCGGAAGCGGAAATGGAGGCTCCCCACCGGTCGGAGGGGCTGGAGCCGTCCCCGCCGCTGCGCGAAACGGAATGGGAAACGCTGACCTGCGGCAGATAGGAGTTAAGCCCGGCGAGATAATTGTGCCCGGCCTGCTCCATGGAAGCCCGCGCGGCCTTCACGGCCGGGTTGTTCTCCAGGGCGAGCCGCTTGGCCTCGTCCCAGGTAAGGGACAGTTGCTGCGCCGCCAGGGGGGCGGCGGCGGCCAGCGAAACCGCCAGCGTCAGGAATATCTTTTTTATGGTCATAGTGTCGCTCTGCTTGCGCCTTCTTCTGTAATAGCAACGCTGGGGGGGCCGGTTTTATTGCACTTTTTTTACCGGTCGGTAAGAAATTATACAAAAACGGCCCCCCCGCGGTACGGGGAGGCCGCTTTGGCGCGGGCGGTGGCTATTTCAGCTTTTCCTGGCCGGAGAAGGACCGCTCCAGTTTGAAACCCGCCAGGATCTCCTTGTCCTCGGCGGACGGCTTGCCCTCTATGTGGGCGGCTATGGCCTCGCCCAGGCCGGGCCCCAGCATAAAGCCCTGGCCGCACATGCCCACGGCCAGCACGTAGCCTTTGAGCGCGGCCGGAAAATCCACCACCGGGAAACCGTCCGGCGTCATGGGATAGAGCCCGCGCCAGGTGCGGCGCACCTTAAGGCTGGCCAGCGCCGGCATCAGGCTGATCATGCGCCGCGAGATCTCCGGCAGGAACTCCGAGGTGGAGCGCCGGTCGTGGCCCCAGATAGGCGGCTGGGGGGTAAGGCAGAACACTATCTGGCCTTCCCAGTTCTGATAGAAATAATAGTTCTTGGACTTGTCGCCGGGCCGGATGTCCACCACCATGGGCTCGAAGAAGCGCTCGGCGGGTTCCGTGATGCCGGCCTCGTGACAGTCCGGCTTCACCGGCACTTTGACTCCGGCCAGCTCGGAAACCGCGGCGGCCTCGGCGCCGGCGGCGTTCACCACCCACTTGGCGAAGTAGCGGCCTTGGGGCGTCAGCACGCCCTTCACGGCGCCGCCTTCGGAGATCATCTCCTTCACCGGCTCCTTGAACCTGAATTCCGCGCCCAGCGCCACGGCGCGCCGGTAGAAGGCGTTGACGGAGAGCAGCGGCGAGGCCGAGCCGTCGCCGGGCGACCAGGTGCCGCCGCGCAGGTCCTTGGCGGCTATGCCGGGCACCAGCTCGCGCACCTTCTCGGGGCCTATCCAGTTTATGTCCAGGCCGAAACCCTGCTGCACCTTGAGCAGCTCCCGCAGCACCTTCTCGTCGTTCTCGGTATAGACCGGGAACAGGTAGCCGCCCTTTATCCAGCCGATATCGTCGCCGTGCTTCTGCTCCCAGGTGGAAAAGACTTCCAGGCTGCGCAGGCAGGCTTTGATCTTGGACCCGTCGGAGTGCGTGGCGCGCACGCCGCCTATGGCGCACTTGTTCTGCCCCTGGCCCGGGGAGGCGGCGGCTTCCAGCACCAGCGTCCGCAGCTTGCGCCCGGCCAGCGCCAGCGCCAGCGGCGTGCCGATGCTGCCCGCGCCGATTATTATGACGTCGTAGTTGTTTTCAGCCATAAGTTCCCTTTAAAAACCGCTCCAGCTGGCTTTCTCGTCCGCCTCGGTGCGGCATTTCACGCCGGAGAAGACGCCCAGCGGCGCCTCCACGAACAGAGGCCGTTTGGTAAAGGCCGTGACCTCTTTGGGGTCCACGCCTTCGCTGCGGAAGATGTTCAGGAGCATGGCCGAGCAGGTCTTGGCCCCGCAGGCGCCCATACCGGCGCGCGTGACGGCCTTGAGCTGGTTGAGGTCGCGCATGCCGCCGCGGATGGCGCGGCGTATCTCCCCCAGGCTCACCTTTTCGCAGCGACAGATGATAGTTTCATCGTCCGCCTTCGACAGGTCGGCGGGCGACTTCAGCCCTTCTTCGGCGGCGTACAGTTTTAAGGAAACCGCCAGGTCGGCCTTCTCAGGTGTGGTCTTCGCTATGACTATCATGGTGTTCTCGGCCTTGAAGTCCTTCACGTCGACAACCTCGGCCTCGCCCAGGTCGGCGCCTTCCCAGCCGGTCAGGCGCACCTTGTCGCCTTTCTTCACCAGGCCGCGGCCCAACTCGAAAGGCACCGCCACCGTCGGGTTGGCTTTATCCTTGCGGTAGTCCACTATGGTCACCGCGAGGCCGGGGCAGATGAGCAGGCACTTGAAGCAACCTATGCACTCGCCCGCGAACTTGGGGGTGTTCATGATGCTCTCGCCGGAGAGCTTTATGGATTTCTTGGGGCAGACGGTCACGCACGGGTTGCAAGGGATCTCCTGCCGGCAGTGCAGCACCGGGTACACCGGCTTGTCGTGGTCCTTCTGCGCGGGCGTCTTGGTAACGCCGGGGCGGGACTTTAGCACTTCCAGCCGGTCGAACCAGAACCCGGGCACCGGGGCGGCCATTACTCCGAGCGATTTAAGCACCTTATGGGCCGTGATCTTGCCGCTGAACATGGCGGCGGAGGCTTCGGCTATTTCCTCGGCGTCGCCGCAGACGAAGGACTCCATGCCGGCTTCCCTCGCCTGCGCGTGGAACTCGTCCACGGAAGAGAGGCCCACCGCTATGAGCAGGGTGTCGGCCTCGAAAGTCTTTTCGGTGCCTGGCAGGGGCTTGAATTTCTCGTCCACGGCGGCGATGACGACCTTCTCCAGGCCCTCTTTGCCGTCGGCGCGCAGGATGGTGTGGCGCGTGTAGACGGGGATGCCCAGACGCTTGATCTTGTCCTCGTGCACTTTATAGCCGCCGCAGGCCGCCTGCGCCTCTATCAGGCCCACCACGTTTATGCCGGCCTGAGCCGCGTGGTAGGCCGCTATCAGGCCCACGTTGCCGCCGCCCACTATGAACAGGCGCTTGGCCGGGCGCACCAGGTCGCGGTTCACCAGCGTCTGAAAAGCGCCGGCGCCGTACACGCCGGGCAGGGTATTGCCCGGGAAAGCCAGCGATTTTTCGCGGGCGCCGGTGGCGCTGATCACGGCCTTGGGGCGGACCAGGTAATACTTGTCGCCGCGCAGCACGCCGGCCTTCTTGTCCGAGAAAATGGCCAGGCAGGTGGCGTCCTTCCAGGCGGTAACGGAAGGGTATTCCTTAAGCTGCTCTTCCAGCTTTTCGGCTATGTCTATGCCGCGCGTGCCGGCATAGCAGTCTTCCACCGAGCCGAAGAATTTGTGGGTCTGGAGCACCAGCTTGCCGCCGAAGCTCGCCTTGTCGTCTATTATGAGGGTCTTCACGTTGAGCTTGCCGAGCTCGGCCGCCGCGGCCAGGCCCGAGGGGCCGCCGCCGATTATCAGCGCGTCCACGTCCAGCTCTTCTACCCGTCCGAACTCCTGCACGCAGGCCACCTTGGGCAGGCGGGCCGCACCCTTAAGCGTTTCCACCTTCATGCCCTCGCGCACCGCGGTAACACAGGATTTAACGGTCAGCCCGTCGGCTATAACGGAGCATTGGGCGCACTGCCCGTTGGCGCAGAAAATACCCTGCGGCCCATCGTCCTTCTTGTGCCGGCTGAAGATCTTGATGCCGTTGGCGTACAGGGCGCTGGAGATCACCTCGCCCTCCAGGGCCGAACAGGCTTTGCCGTCGAAAGTGAAGCGGACCTCTTTCCTTTCCACAGGCTGCAGCACGGGATGCTCTGTTATTCTTTCCATGATAGATCCTTATGTCCCCCGCGGTGGACCCCGGGGGCCTTTTTATATGTTACAAAAAAACCGGCCGCGCCGCCGACGTGACCGCCTTTTGGTATAATATCCCCATAGACAGGATGGAGGGTATAATGAGAAAGATATTTTTAGCGCTCACCGCGCTGTTCATCGCCGCGCAGGCCGTTCAGGCCGCCGAGCTCAGCTTCGCCGACCAGCTGCTGCAGATAAAGGCGGCGGCTCCCGAGGTACAGGTGCCGGAAGCCCCGGCCAAGCGCGCCAAGCTGGGCCGCTACGTGCAGGTCTCCGGCTACGTCAGCCTTAACGGCAACGGCTGGGTGCCCGGCCAGGACGGCGGCTTCACCAGCGTGAACCTCACCGGCTCCGCCACCTTCAGCGGCGACGGCGGCAAGGTGACCAGCAATTACACCTACATCAACACCTCGGTCTCCATGTGGGTGCGCCCCAACCAGTACATCTTCCAGAGCGTTTACCCCAACGTCTACGCCACGTTCTACCGCAACGGGAAGCTGGTGGGCTCCACCAGCATGAGCGGCAGCATCTCCGTTTCCGGCTGGCCGAGCACCAGCTTCTTCTCCCTGAGCGGCAGCGGCTACCTCAGCGGCTCCATCTACGTGGAGGACGAGGAATAGTCCCGCCCGCCGTAAGGGAAAAAAGAGCGGCCAAAAGCCGCTCTTTTTATTTTAAAATATGCCTATGAAGATACTGGAAGGCAAAACCCTCTCCGCGCAGATCCTGGACGCCCTGCCGGCCCGGATAGCCGCCGTGAAAACGGCGCTCGGCCGGCCGCCGTCGCTGGCCATCATCAATTATTTCGCGGACTCCCCTTCCGCCGTTTACGTGAAGCGCAAGATCGCCGCCTGCGAGAAGTTGGGGATAACGGTGAAACTTTTCGCCCCGGACCAGGCCGAGGGCTACCCCGCCTTCAAGGCCCTGCTGGCCCGCTTGGGCGCGGACCCGGCCTACGACGCCATCATGGTGGAGCGCCCCCTGCCCGACGGCTTCGAAACGCTGGAGACCTGGGACTCCATCCCGGCCGCCAAGGACGTGGACGGGCTGTCCTCGCTCAACATGGGCCGGCTGTTCATCGCCAAGAAATTCTCGGAAGTGGAGACCGGCGGCTACTTCGTGCCGTGCACGGCGCTGGCCGTGGTGCGCCTGCTGAAGTTCCACGGCATAAACCCCTCCGGCCTGAACGTGGCCGTGGCCGGCCGCTCCGCCGTGGTGGGCCGGCCGCTCGCGCAGATGCTTACCGCCCTGGACGCCACTGTAACGGTCTGCCATACCCGCACCAAAGACCTCGCGGCCGTTTTCCGCGGCGCCGACCTGGTGATAACCGCCGTGGGCAAGGCCAAGTGGCTCAAGAAAGAGCTGCTGCCGCCCGGCATGACGGTAATAGACGTGGGCACCAATTTCGACGAGAACGGCAAGATGTGCGGCGACGCGGACTTCAAGGACCTGGCCGACGGCGCCGCGGCAGTTTCGCCGGTACCCGGCGGCGTGGGCCCGGTAACCCTGGCCTGCCTCATAGAGGCCTCGGTAAAGGCGGCCGAACTGGCCGCCAAAGCCGGCGGAGCCGGTGAAAACAAGAAGGGAGAGATAATCCTCACATGACCAAGAAACTTAGACTGCTGCTGCCCGCGCTGCTGCTGGCGGTTTTCTGCCTGCCCGCTTTAGCGCAAGACGAAACTTCCGGCACCGCCGGAGAGGAACGGTACTCCCAGACCGAACCCGCCGCCAAAAAACCGGCCCCTAAAAAAAAGGCCGCGAAGAAGAAAAAAAAGAAGAAGCCGGCCGAACCAGCCTCCGAATACAAGTTCACCGCGGCCGAGAGCGTGCCTACCTACAAGTTCGACAGGAAGGCCAACCCCATAGTGAAGGAAACCAAGAAGAAGCAGGCCAAGAAAGGCGCGGCCGCCTCCAAGAAAAAGACCCAGTCGGCGGCCAAGCTCAAGCCTTCCAAGCCCATAGGCGAGGAAGAGACGCCGCAGGGGCAGCTGCCTGTAGCGCCCGGAGGCGAATAACGGCCGGCCCCGATGAAGATCGCGTCAGACTGGCAATCCGGTTTCTTTAAAAATTCGTTCTACAACCCCGCCTCCCCGGCGGCCGTGGCCCACGCCCCCGCCGAGGCGGCGTTCGTCCTGAAGCAACTCAAATTAAAAAAAGGCGCCGCGCTGCTGGACCTCTGCTGCGGACCGGGCCGCCACGCCGTGGAGTTCGCCCGGAAAGGCCTGCTGGTGACGGGCGTGGACTTTTCCGGGGAATACCTGAAAGAAGCCGCGGCCAGGGCGAAAAAGAAAAAGACCCCGTTGCGCCTGCTGCGCGGCGACATGCGGAGGCTGAAGTTCAGCCGCGAATTCGACGCGGCGGTGAACCTCTTCACCAGCTTCGGCTATTTCCTGAAATTTTCGGACGATCTGAAGACCCTTAAAGGGGTCGCCCGCGCGCTCCTGCCCGGCGGCCTGTTCCTGATAGACATCATAAACGGGGACCTTATCCGGCGAAATTTCACGCCGCGGGACTGGCACGACCTGGGTGACCACTACCTCCTGGAAGCCAGGCGGCCCTTCAAAGACGGCCAGGTGAATACCTGGACCAGGATCGACAAGAAGACCGGCAGAATACAGGAGCGGACTTTCTTCGACCGCATGTACGACAAGCGCTCCCTCTCGGCCGCGCTGAGAAAAGCCGGCCTGGAACCGCTTAAGTTCTGGGGCGGCTTCGACGGCCGCCCGCTCTCCGCCAAAACCATCCGCCTCATCTGCCTGGCCCGCAAGGCCTGACGCCGCGGAAAACGAAGAGCCCCCGCGCTCCCTTACAGGCGGCGCGGGGGCTTTTTCGGGAAATGAGGAAGTCAGGCCTGGCCGGCGGCTTCGCCTATAACGGCGCGGACCTCGGCGGCTATCTTCTCGATGCTGTCCGTTTTGGAGAGCATCCTCTTTACCTGGGGGAACCTGGAGATCTCGTCGCGGCTGAGGCGGGTGAAGTGGGTGGCGGTAACCACCAGCACCGGGAGGGCCGCAAGGGCCGGGGAGAGATTGAATTCCCTGAGCATGGCCATGGCGTCCATTTCAGGCATGCCGATGTCCGTGACCACGGCGGCCACGCCGCCCTCGCGGCACAGGGCCAAGCCTTCCAAGCCGTTGTGCCCGGCCGCTACCTCGAATTCCTCTTCGAGGGCGGCGGTCAGCAGCGCCGCGAAAACCTCGTTATCCTCGACTATCACTATCTTCTTCCGGCTTTCCATGCTCATAGTATATCAATTCCCCGCCGCCAGCTGGCCGCAGGCGGCCCCTATGTCCGCGCCGCGCTCGAGGCGCAGGTAGGTCCGAACGCCGGCGGCTATGAGCTCGCGCTGGAACGCCTTTATGCGCGGTGTCTCGCCGCCCGGGCCGCCGGGGGGATTATAAGGTATGAGGTTCACCCGGCAGGGGATATCCCCTATGAGCCCGGCGAGCAGCGCGGAATCCGAAGGCCGGTCGTTCACGCCGGGAAAAAGTATGTATTCGAACATCACCAGCGCCTCTTTGGCGCGGCAATAGGCGCGCACGGCCTCTACCACCCTGCGGATGGGGTAAACTTTCTCCATGGGCGCCAGGCGGGCGCGCAGTTCTTTTTCGGCGGCCACCACCGAGACCGCCAGGCGCACCTTCAGGTCCGAAGCGGCGAGTTCCTCTATTACCGGGATCACGCCCACGGTGGAGACCGTCATCTTGGCCTGCGGAAAATGGCGGCCCTTGCTGTCGGAAAGTATGAGAATGGCCTTTTTCACGTTCTCCCAGTTAAGGAAAGGCTCGCCCATGCCCATGAAAACCAGGCTGTTGAGCGTGCCTGCCTCCTTAAGGCAGGCCTCGAACTGGGCCGTTATCTCGCGCGGCTCCAGGGACCGCTTCAGCCCCAGGCCGCCGGTGGCGCAGAAGGTACAGCCGCAGGCGCAGCCCGACTGGGAGGAGAGGCAGGCGGCCTGGCGGTCCTTGGCGGGCAGCACCACGCATTCGGCCGGGGCGCCGCCGCTGAAATTGAAAAGCATCTTTTTGGTGCCGTCGCGCGAGACGCGCAGCAACTCCGGCGCCTCGAGCGGCTTCAGAGAAAAACCGCGGACCAGCGCCGCGCCCACGCGGACCGGGACCAGCGGCAGGGCGGCCAGGTTTGCGGCGTGCTTCTTGTAAACGGCGTTGAAAATGGCGGCGGCGTGGGAGGGTTTCTCGCCGAGGCCGGCCAGGGCGGCCTCCAGCTCCGGGCGGGTGTAATTGCGGAGGTCCGGGAGCGGCGCGGCGGCGTGTTGGTCTTTTTTTTCTGTCATAAACCGATCGCGGACCGGCCGGCGGCGGAGTTTGCTAGAATACTTTTGCCCGGCGGCCAGCTAAACTATAATAAATCTTCGCCCGCCGTGCCATAGGCCCCGGACAGAACCCATGAACCAGCTCCGCCTTTTCCTCCTCCCCGCGCTTTACGCGGCGGCCTGCCTCCTGCCCGGCGCGGCGGCGGCCGGCGAAGTCGGGAGCGATTATTTCTGCGGCGACATAAAGAAGCCCTTCTTCCGGACGGAAACGAAACCGGACAGCACGGCCAGGATAGTGCCCGGCCGGCCGCGCGCGGTCCCCTTCGAGTTCTCCATGCCGAAGCCGGCTGGCACGGCCAGGGTCTTTGTGGCCGGGGAATCGGCCGCCGGCCTGCTGGGCCGCGGCGAGGACCGCCTGCTGGAATTCCTCAGCCGCTCTTTCCCCGGCAAGAAGACGGAGCTGGTGAATTGCGGCATGCCGGCTTACGAAAGCCGGCGCATCTTCGCCGTGGTAGAAGAAGCCCTCGCCTACCGGCCGGACCTGCTCGTGGTGCTCAGCGGTAATAACGAGACCGGCCAGGATTTCTGCCCCGACTTCCGCTCCGACCTGGACCGGCGCGCCAGGAAGATAAAGACCCGGCTGGCCGGCCTGTCCCTGCCGCCGGAAGAAGCGCCGGCGGCCGTTTCCCTGGCCGTTCACGAGGGACGCCTGCGCGAGATGGCAACGCTGGCCAGGCAGAAGGGCGTACCCCTGATGTTCTGCACCCTGCCGGCCAATCTCCGGGATTTTCCGCCCTCCGGCTATCCGCCAGCTGGCGCAATTGAGGATATACGGCTGGCCTATAAAGACCCTGAGGCCGCCCTCCGGTTCCTCTCCCGGCGCTGGGGGCCGCGCGAGCCTTTCTCGCTGTTCTACTCGGGCCGGGCGCTGGACGCGCTCGGCAGGAAAAAGGAAGCCCGGGAAAAATACGCGGCCGCGCTGAAGTACGATCCCGCCCTGGACCGGTGTTCTCCGGAGCGCAACAGCATGATCCGGCGCGTGGCCGCCGAGGAAGGCGCCTGCCTGGCCGACCTGGAGAAGGAGTTCTCGGCCGCGGCGGCGGACGGCATAACCGGCGGCCGCGAACTGGCCGACGGGGTACACTGGTTCAAGAGCTACGCCCCTTTCGTGAGCGCCGCCCTCGGGCGCGCGGCGGCCCGCTGCCTCAAGACGGACCCGGCAGGGATACCCGAACCGCGCCGCCTGCTGCCGGCCCGCGCCGCCCCGGAGGATTTCGCGGTGCTGCTTTCCTACGCCTGCGCCTACGCGCTGGACCACTCGGCCAACAGGGCGCGCGACAAAGAGGCCGGCGAGCGCATAGTGGCGGCGCTGGAACGCCTGCGGCGCCGGGACGCCGCCAGGCTCGGCCGCCTGCTGGCGGACAAGGAAACGCTGCGGCAGGCCGTCCTGGAGAACCCCTGGAACCCGGCCCTGAAGCGGGACCTGGAAAAATGGCGTCCCTCGCTGCTGCGCGCCGCCGCGGAGATGTTCCGCCGGGCGGGCAGGGAAGCGGAGGCCGCCAAGGCCGAGGCCGGCCTGCCCCGGGCCAGCAACGTTGAGCCGCCCGTAGGCGCGGGCGCTCCTCCGGAAAGGCCTTTCCACGCCGGCGAAGCCGAAGGCAAGCGGCTCGCCGACAAGGCCGTTAAGGCCCTGCTGGCCGTGGACCTGAAAGGGGCGAGGGAATTCCTGGAAAAGTCGGCCAAGGCCGACCCCGACAGTTTGGAAACACGGCTTACCGCCTGTGCGCTGGCCGCGAAGCTCAAGGATGCCGCCTTCGGCGAAGATCAGTGCGGCGAGGCGGTCTATCTGGCCGCCTATCCTCCCAAGCACGCGCGCCCGGTGCCGGACGCGCAGGCAGCGGCCTTTTTCTCCAGGGCGGTCCTGCGGCTGGAGACCGGCTCAAAAGAAGCCTGCACCGATCTGGGGCTGGCCCTTAAAAAAGCCTCCGCCGCCTGGCCTCAGGCGGCGGAAGCGCGCTCGCTGACGCAGCAGCGCTGCACCGGAAAGAAATAGAACTCAGCCCGCGGCCAGTTCGAACATCCTGTCTATCGCCACCTTGGCCTTCGCGGCCACGGCCTCCGGCACCAGCACCTCGCGGGGAGCGGGGTCCTTCAGCAGCGCCAGCACGCTCTCCAGCGTGATGCTCTTCATGTAAGGGCAGAGGCGGCACATCGCGATGAAATTCTTTTCCGGGAAGCGCAGCTTCGCCAGCTCGCCGAAGCCGCATTCCGTCACCAGCAGGTAGGCGGCCGCGTTCGTGCTCTCCACGTAGCGCATCATGTCGCCGGTGCCGCCCATAAAGTCCACGGCCTTGATCAGTTCCGACGGGCACTCCGCGTGCGCCAGCGCCACCAGGCCGGGATATTTTTTCCTGTAAACGTCTATCAGTTCCGGCTGAAAGCGTTCGTGCACCACGCAAGAGCTCTTCCAGAGGAAAATATCCTTCCCCGGAATCTTGCCCAGCGCCCGGGCCAGGTTGAGCCCCATGAACCGGTCCGGCACGAAGATCACGGCCTTGTGCCGCTCGTACATCCTGCGCAGGATCTTCTCGGCGTTGGCGCTGGTCACTATGCAGTCGGACTCGGCTTTCACTTCGGCCGAGGTGTTTATGTAGGTCACCACCGGCAGGCCGGGATGCTCGGCCTTCAGCTGCCGGACGTCGGCGGCGGTTATGCCTTCGGAGAGCGAGCACCCGGCGTTGGAGGAAGGGACGTAAACCTTCTTGGAGTGGTTCAGGATCTTGGCGGTCTCCGCCATAAAATGCACGCCGCAGAAAACTATGGCGTCCGCCTCGGTCCTGCGGCAGTCGTCGGCCAGTTTATAAGAGTCGCCTACCAGGTCACCGATGCCCAGAATGATGTCCGGCGTCTGGTAGACATGCGCGCAGACCACGGCGTTGCGCTCTTTCTTGAGCCGGTTGATCTCGAGCGTGAGCCCTGCCACGCGCGCAAGGTCTCCCTCCACGCAGCGCCGGTGCAGGCCCAGGGCCGTCAGCCGCTTTATTTCTTCGCTCAGCCTGGTGTCCATCAGCCTTTCAGGGTCCATTTGCCCAGTATGTCGGGATGGTTGGTAAAGATGCCGTCCACGCCGATCTCCTTCATGCGCAGGGCGTCCTTTTTCTCGTTGACGGTATAGACGCAGGCGCGGAAGCCGGCTTTTTTGATCCTGGAGACGTTGAACTTGAAGGCTATGCGCAGGGCCAGGTGGAAGTTCACCGCGCCCACGGCCTTGGCCTTCTTCAGCGCCGGCAGCAGCAGCATGGTGCTGAGGTTGTGGCCGAGATAGGCCAGCCGGATCTCGGGGGAAAGTTCCCGAAAACGTTTCAGCGTGCCGTGGTCGAAACTGGACACCACCGCTTTCTCGAACATGCCGTGCTGGCTTTTAAGGAAGGCCAGCAGTTTCTCCTCTATACCCGGGTAGACGTTGTGGTCGTTCTTGACCTCGAAGTTCAGCCATTTGGCCGCGGGCCCGATGACGTCTATAACTTCCTCCAGGCGCGGCGCGTACTGAAAGCCGCGATCGCGGCGGAACGTGGCGGCTACGTTGTATTTCTTCAGCTCCGCCCAGGTCAGGTCGGCTATGCGGACATCCTTGCCGGCGGTGCGCTTGAGGTCGAAATCGTGGTGCACCACCAGGATGCCGTCCTTCGTCATGTGAACGTCGAACTCGAAGTCGTGCGACCCCATCGCCACGGCCAGCGCGAAGGATTTAAGGGTGTTCTCCGGCGCGTAAGCGGAGGCGCCGCGGTGGGATATTATTTTCATATAAAAAGTTTACTGACCTCCCGGAAAGTCTCTTCCGAATACTCGAAGCCGGACATCCTGTCCCTCTCCGACCCCGGGCCGTGAAAATCCACCCCGGCCGTCACGAACAGGCCGTAGCGCCCGGCCAGCGAATTGAATTCGCGGATGGCGGCCCCGGTATGCGCCGGGTAAAAGGCCTCTATGCCGTCCAGCCCGGCGTCGCGCCAGGCGGGCAGGTCCATCACCTTGGCCACCACCCCGGGGTGGGCCAGCACTGCTTTGCCGCCCGCGTCCTTGACGGCCTTTATGGCTTCTTCCACCGTGGGGCCGTTGGGACTGACATAGGCGGGGGCGCCGGGCGCCAGGTAGCGCTTGAAAGCCTGGCTGCGGTTGGGCACCAGCTTGAGCGCCCGCATGGCGTCGGCCACGTGCGGGCGGCCCACGGTGCGGTTGCCGCGGTCGGGCAGGTCCTCGAAAGCTATGTTTATACCGAGCCCCTTGAGCAGTTCCAGGATCCTCTTTATGCGGACCACCCGGCGGCCGCGGAATTCGGCCAGGCGTTCGGCCAGCCCGGCGTCTGCGGGATCTATGCCGTAACCCAGGATATGCAGGTTCTCGTGCAGGCAGGTGCTGATCTCCACCCCGTAGCAGTAGCGGATGCCGGCCTCTTTGAGGGCCGGCTCCATTTCGCCCCAGCCGCCGGTCATGTCGTGGTCGGTGAGGGAGAAATAGGTTATGCCGGCGCGCGCGGCTTCCCGGGCGAGGGCCGCCGGAGTAAGCGTGCCGTCGGAAAAAGTGGAGTGGTTGTGCAGGTTTATCAGCGCCATGGCAAAAACAGCGCGCGGACCGTGGGTACGCCCCTCCGGTCCGCGCAAGACTGGAACCGTTAAGGCTTAACCTACGGCTATTTCCTTGACCTCGGGCACTTCTTCCCGGATCATGCGTTCCACGACGTTCTTGAGGGTCATGGTAGCGTGGGGGCAGCAGCCGCAGGCGCCGGTCAGGCGCACGGTCACTACGCCTTTCTTCTCGTCCACGGCGACCAGTTCAACGGAACCGCCGTCCGCCGCGAGCATGGGCTTTATCTTTTCTATGACTTTAGCGACTTTGTCTTTCATGTTGTACACCTCTGCCTAAATTATACCATGCCCGGCAGCGCCAGGTAAGGACCAGCGTGAAGCGCTGCTGCCGGAGGCAGTTACCAAGACCGGCGGTGAATTTGTAGAATCTCCTCAGGCGAGAAAGACCGCCTCACTATGCCCAAAAACTTCAAACCCAAATCCGGCGGAGGCGACCTGGGCTTCACCGACCTCTTCGGCGGCCGGCGCGTGCCCAAGACGCACCGGCGCGTAAAGCTCAACGCCCTGATAGACGACCTGGCGGCCCTGCTCGGCCTGCTCAAGACCTCCCTGCGCGGCACGGCGAAGAAAGAATTGTCCGGGGTCCAGGCCGGCCTCATCCGGGCGTCGGGCCTGATAGCCGGCATGAAGGGAGACCTGGCGGCGGAAACTGCCTCCCTGGAAAAACTCATAGAGCGCCGCGCCGGCGAAGTGAAAGTCCCGGCGAAATTCGTCCTGCCCGGCGCCAACGAGACCGAAGCGCTGGCCCACATAGCCCGGGCCAAGGCGCGGGTCTGCGAGATCCTGGCCTGGGAACTGAAGGCCAAGTCGCCCGCCGTCTACCTCAACCGCCTCTCCGACTACCTGTTCCTCGCCGCGCTGAAACTCTCGCGTAAAAAATAAACCGCGCCGGCCGGGACAAATAAAAACCGCCCTTTTAAGGGCGGTTCTTATTTTGCGGCCGGCCGCTTTTACATCCGTTCCGGGGCGGAGACGCCCAGCAGGCCGAGGCCGCGGGCTATCACGCCTTTTACGGCTTTAAGCAGGAACAGGCGGTAGGCGCTGAGCTCCTTGTTCTCCGGGTCCAGGACCTTGTGCTGGTCGTAGAACGAGTGGAACAGGGCGGCGAGTTCGGTCAGGTAAGTGGTCAGGTGGTGGGGGGAATTGTCGCGCGCACAGTCGGCCAGCGTCTTCTCCAGCCACAGCAGCTTCAGCATCAGGGCCCGCTCCTCGGGATTGACGGCGGCTTTCGCCTCGTCGAACGAGGCGGCCGGGTCCACGCCCTTGGCGGCCGCATGGTCGAAGATGGAAGTTATGCGGGCGTGCACGTATTGCACGTAGTAAACCGGGTTGTCGTTGCTCTTTTTCTTGGCCAGTTCCACGTCGAAATTCAGGTGGGTGTTGGGGCCGCGCGAGGCGAAGAAGAACCGGCACGCGTCGGTACCGACGTCCTCCATCAGCTCCTTGAGCGAGATGAAGTCGCCGGCGCGCTTGGACATCTTCACCACTTCCTTGCCGCGCAGCAACGACACCTGCTGGTGGATGATCACCTTGAACGAGCCCAGGTCCGAGCCGAGCGCCTTCACGGCGGCCTCCATGCGCGGCACGTAGCCGTGATGGTCTGCGCCCCAGATGTCTATCAGGCGCTTAAAGCCGCGGGAGAACTTGTTGAGGTGGTAGGCGATGTCGTTGAGGAAATAGGTGTTGCGGCCGTCAGCCTTCACCAGCACGCGGTCCTTGTCGTCACTTTCCAGCTCCGAGGCCGCGCCGAACCAGACGGCGCCTTCCTTCTCGTAGGCCATGCCTTTCTCTTTGAGCGTGGCGAGCGCCTTGGCCGGGCCGCCGGCCGCGTGCAGCTCGCTCTCGAGGAACCAGCGGTCGAAATGCACGCCGAAGGCCTGCATGTCGGCCTTGTGCAGCTTGATCATCTCGGCCACCGCGTACTCCGAGAACTGCGCATTGCTCCAGCCGGAAGCCGTTTCGGGCAGCGCGGCGGCCATGTCTTTAAGGTAGTCGCCCTGGTAGCCGTCGGCCGGGGGCTCCTGGTCCTCGAACCGGGCCTTCAGCGAAAGGCCTAGCTTCTCCACCTGGCGGCCGACGTTGTTGACGTAAAATTCGGTGGCCACTTCGGCGCCCAGTTCCTTCCAGACGCGGGCCAGGCTGTCGCCCAGCGTGGCCCCGCGGCCGCTGGCGAGGTGCATGGGCCCGGTGGGGTTGGCGGAAACGAATTCCAGGTTTATCTTCTCGCCGGCGAACTCGGGGCGGTGCAGGGCGTCCGGCTTCTCCAGATCTTTCAGCGCGCCGAACAGGAAGGCGTTGGTGAACTTCACGTTGACGAAACCGGGGGGCACCACTTCCGCCTCCACGGCGCCGCCGAGCGCGGCCTTCAATTCCTCGGCGATCTTAAGCGGCGGCTTCTTCAGGAGCTTCGCGCCGGCTATGGGCCAGGCAATGGAAGCGTCCGCCTCGATATGCGGCGGGGGCGCCGCCAGCGCGAAGGACGAGACGGCCGCGTCGTCCAGGGAAAAGGCCGCCTTAGCGCGGCTTTTGAGGTCGGCTTCGATGGCTGAGATCTTCATTATTTCTTCTTCGCGGCCTTCTTGGCCGGCTTGGCCTTTTTAGGCGCCGCCTTTTTCGCGGCTTTTTTGGGGGCGGCTTTCTTCGCGGTCTTTTTGGGCGCCGCTTTTTTGGCAGCCGGCTTTTTGGCCGGGGCTTTTTTTACGGCGGGCTTCTTCGCGGCGGGGGCCGGCGCGGCCTGGACGGGCTTCTCTTCCCATTCCACGGGCTTGTAGTCGGCGTACACTTTGCTGATGGCGTAGAATTCCTCGGCCTTGGTGTCGTAGATGTGGACCAGCGTGCCGCCGTAGTCCAGCACCTTCCAGTTGCGCGAGCGCATGCCGTCCTTGTGGAGGCAGTAAATGCCCTCGTGCTTGAGGTTGACCACCACGGCTTCCTCGATAGCGTCGAGCTGCGGCGCGGATTCCACGGCCATCAGCACGGCGAAGTCGGCCAGGGGCGACCTGCCGCCGAGGTCGTAGACCTTCACGGGGTGCGCCTTCTTGGCGTCGCCGGTCCGGGCGGCGGTTATGGCTATCTGCTTAAAAGCGTTCTTGGGGGTCGTCATATGGAGTTCTTTGTTTTCCTCAACTGTTCCAGCATCGCGGCCTCCGTCTGGTGCTCGATATTCACCATGGCGGAGCCGAGTATGGAGGATATTGTATTAAATATGGTGGCGAGGTTGTTTTTCTCCACCGGCGAGAGCGCTTCCGAACGCTCGAAGATGGCGCAGCCGAGCCGGCGTCCCTCGAAAGAACACGCCGTCAGGTAGGTTTTATCGTCGAGCCAGCCGCTGGCGGGCACGGGGGGAAGGGCCGGCGCGTCCTTGCGGAACGTCTCTTTGGAGTAAACCTGCTCGTACTCTTCGTTGAACTGGTTATAAACGTACGCCGTGATGTTCCAGGAACCGTCGAGGTAGATGCGGATATTGTCCATGACGGCCGCCATGAACTCGCCAGGCGACTTATGGGGCGTGAGCAGCAGGCGGCTCATGTCGAAGAGCATGGTGAGCTCGCTCGAGGTGTGCTGCAGGCGGCGGAACACCGTGCGCATGATCTCGCTGAAGATGCTGATGCCGGTCTCGGGGTGCTCCTTGATAAAGGAGAAAAATTCCTGCCGGCCCACCTCATAGAGCCGGACGTCCCTGGAGGCCCGCGCCTGAGCGAAGCGCGCCTGTCCCTCTATCACCGCCATCTCGCCGAAGAAATCGCCGCCGGTCATGATGGCGAGCGTCTTGAATTCCAGGCCCTCCTCATCCATGGCCTTCTCTATTACCACTTCCCCGTCCAGGATGATATAGAGGGTGCTGCCGGTGCTCTTCTCCTCGAAGATCACGTCCCCGGCCTTGTAGCCGGTGCGCTTGAAATAGCCGGCGAACTCGGCCAGCATATTATCCGCGAGGTTGCGGAAAAGCGGTATCCCTTTAAGTTCTTCCGTGTCGGACATAAGAGCCTCCTCAGCCGGCCTTGCTGCCTACGAGCGCCTTGAAAACGTTCTGGTCGTGCGCCTTGGACTGGGCCACGTCCATGGCCACCACCCCCTGGATCACCAGGTTGGCCAGCGCCTTATCCATGGAGATCATGCCGAACTTAGCCCCGGTCTCGATGGCGCTGTAGATCATGTGCGTCTTGCCCTCGCGGATGAGGTTCTGGATGGCGGGCGTCATTACCATGATCTCGCGGCAGGCCACGCGGCCCTTGCCGTCCTTGCGCGGCAGCAGGATCTGGGAGACCACGCCCTGCAGCGACGCCGCCAGCTGCACGCGCACCTGCGTCTGCTGGTGCGGCGGGAACACGTCGATGATGCGGTCCACGGTGGACGGCGCGTCCTGGGTGTGCAGCGTGGCGAAGGTGAGGTGGCCGGTCTCGGCCGCGGTGATGGTGAGCTGGATGGTCTCCAGGTCGCGCATTTCGCCGACCAGGATCACGTTGGGGTCCTGGCGGAGCGCGCCGCGCAGGGCGTTGTTGAAGGAGCGGGTATGCTGGCCCACCTCGCGCTGGCGCACCACGCAGGACTGAGCCTCGTAGGTGAATTCTATGGGGTCTTCCACGGTGAGGATATGCTTCTTTTTCTTGGTGTTGATGAGGTTGATCAGCGCGGCCAGCGTGGTGGACTTACCGGAGCCGGTAGGCCCGGTGACCAGCACCATGCCTTTGGGAATGTCGGAAAGGGCCACTATGGCGGGCGGCAGGCCCAGCTGTTCCGGGGTGGGGATGATGGACGGGATGACGCGCATAACGGCCTCTATGCCGTTGCGGGCCACCAGCACGTTGAGGCGGAAGCGGGACACGCCGGAGATGGCGAAAGAACAGTCCAGCTCCCAGTCCTTTTCGAACTTGGCGCGCTGCTCGTCGTAAAGCGCGGAATAGATCAGCTGCTTGGTCTGCTCGGCGGTAAGCGGCGGCACGCCGTCCACCACCGGTATCACCTCGCCGTTCAGGCGCATCATCGGCGGCTTATTGACGCAGATGTGAATGTCGCTGGACCCCTTCTGCACGGCGGTCTTCAGGATAGTAACCATGTCCATATTTGCCTCCCAACCTTTTACCTGTTTAGAACGGAATCGTTGAAATCCTCGCCCAGGATCACCGCGGCGCCGGCCACGCTCTTCTGCGAGGGGCGCACCCGGATCTCCAGCTCCTCCAGGCCCAGCGCGGACCGGAGCCTGAGGGCGGCCGCCGTGTCCCTGGAAAAACCGAGAATGCGGGTCTGCCGCTCCGCCTTGTGATAGGACGCGGCGGTTATCACGTCGAAGCCGAGGGCGCGCAGTTTTTTAGCCGTGAGGGCGGCGAGGTCCTTCCTGCCGGAAGCGTTGAAGACCTCCACGCGCGCGGGCCCGGCCTCTTCCTCCTCCTCGGGCTCCTGCGCCGACGCCTTGGCCGTCTCGGCCAGGAAAAAATCGGAAGCGTCCAGCCGGGCGAATTCGCTGAAAAGGGCGAAGAGGCCGAAGGGGGAGACGTCTGAATTACCGGAGGCGCCGGCGGCCCAGGCCCACGCGGCCCCCTTCAGGAAAAGGGCCGGCTCGGCGCGCCACCTGTTCAGGGTGCCCCAGAGGGCGCCCAGGTCCGGCGCCGAAGAGACGCAAATGTGGAAGACTTCCCCGGCGTTCCCGGCCAGCGCGGCCAGGTCGGCCGCCCGCTGCCCGGGGGGCACGCCTTTTTTGGGTTTGAAAGCCTGGAAAGGGAAAGCGCTGACCTTGCCGTGGCCCGAATGGTAGACCATCAGCACCGCGGCCCGCTCGCCCAGCACCGCCAGGCGCACGTCCTGGTTCTTCCAGATGAGGCGCGAGACCGGGGAAAAGTACTGCGCGGCGGCCAGGGCCAGGGCGGCCAGCAGGCCCGCGGCCAGCATCAGCCTCGGTTTTTTTCCTGAAGAGTGTTCCATAAGCCCGCGCTCAGCGGGTGCACCCAGCCCCCGCCAGAGAACGCATAGGTAAGTTTAACATAATTGGCCGCGCGGAAAGCCGCGTCGAAGTCCCGGCCGGCCAGCTCCCTGATCAGCCCGGCCTCGGCGAAATCGCGGCCGTGGCAGGCCAGGTCGCTCACGTAGATCAGTTTGGCCAGCGGCCCCATGCCGGGAGCGCCGGTAGCGTGCAGGCGCACCGCCTCGGCTATGTCCGGATCGTCCAGCCCGAATTTCTCGGCCGCCAGGGCCGCGCCCGTCCAGGCGTGCAGCAGCACCGGCGCCTCTTTCAGCATCTCCGCCAGCATGGGCGGCCGCGGGGAAAGCCGGATGGCCCGGCGGCGCAGGGCTGCGGGAGACAGGTCCCGGGCGCAATCGTGCACGAGTCCGGCGGCGGCGGCTTTCTGCGCCGGTATTCCGGCCGCGGTGGAAAGCCGGATGGCCAGCCGCGCGGTCTCTACCGAATGGAGAAAGCGCCGGGGGGAAAGCATTTTTTTCAGCGCGGCCCGCTCCCTGGAAAAATAAAGCCCGCGCTTTTTGATGAAGGCCAGCACCGGCTTGTGCAGTTCCTTCGGCTCCTCGCCCAGGAACAACTGCCCGCGCAGGCCGCTGGAAGCGGCTTCCGGGAACCGGCCGGCCAGCGGGGTGAAGGGAACTCCCGCGGGGCGGAGACTGGAAAAGCCGGGCCTGAGGCCGGCCAGCAGGCGCGCGCTCTTCAGCACGGTGCGCCAGCGGCGCCAGCTCCTGAAATCCGCCAGGCAGTCGGAGCCCATCAAAAAATACAGCGGGGCGCCCGGGTGCAGCCGAGCAAAATGGGCCACGGTCTCATACGTGTAGACCACCCGCTTCAGGCCGGCCTCAAAATCGCTGATCCTAACGTCGGGCCTGCCGGCCAGGCCCTCGGCCGCCAGCGCCGCGGCCAGCATTCCGCGCCGCTCGCCGAAAGGCAGCGGCCGAAAATCCTTGAAGGGCGTGCGGAACCCCGGCACGAAATAAAGCGCCTGCGGGGCGAGCTGCCGGAGCGCCGCCGCGGCCAGGGCGAGGTGCCCCCGGTGCGGCGGGTCGAAACTGCCGCCGTAGATAATTACCGGTTTCTTCGGCGACGGCATATTAAAAAAAGGGTTCTCCGGTCATGTCAGGGTATTTAGTATAATATACTTTAATTATTTAATACAAAACCTTACTACTTATGGCACAAAAAAGAGACAACTGCATAATCCTGCTGATGGACGCCCCGGAACCTGAGAAGATAAGTCAGGAGCTTAAAACCGCTTTTGGCCCGGAACGGGCCGTGCACGTGAACAGCGACCTGCTCTCCAATATCTACAAGACCGCGAAGTCTTTCCCGGAAGCCATCCTGATCCTTTCCTACGAGAAGACCGCCCGCCATCCCGACCTGACCTGGCTGGACGCGGAAGACCCCGGCTTCCTCGAGGTCAAGCACCGCTGCTCCGGCGAGGAACGGATCCAGGAAGCCCTGCAGCTCGCGTTCTTCACCGGCGCCAAGAAGGCCGTGCTGCTCAGCCACCTTTCCCCCGAGATAAAGAAGGACTGGCTGTACCAGGCCTTCGATTCCATCAACGACAAGACCGTCGTGGTCGGCCCCAACCAGGACGCCTCCTTCTACCTGCTGGGCCTCACGCAGCAGAACCTCAAGGTCCTGGAAGGGCCCGGGTTCTCGCACGGCAAGAGCGCCGAAACCGTTACCGAGCGCGCCAAGAAGAACAAGCTCGCCGTGGTCAATACGCCCGAGACTTTCTCCGTGACCGGCGAAGAAGCCCTCCGCAAGTGGATGGAGAACCGCGAGGCGCTGCCCCCGCTTTTCCACGCCCCGGAAACCCGCCCGCCGGCCCAGCCCCAGGCGCAGGAACACCGCAAGCACCACAAGCGCCACGTGCGCAACGGGACCGAGCCCGGCCTCCCTCCCACCCCGGAAAAACCGCCGCTTTAAAAGTGGGGACGTTGTTGACTATTTGACTATTTATCAACACCCCCTTCCTGGTTGCGCAAATAGTCAACAGCGTCCCCTCTCTATGAAGATCCTCCTGCTGTCACAGGAAGAGCCGCATCCGTTCTACGCCGGCGTCCATGAATATTTCACCGCGCCTCTGCTCGCGGGCGACCCCCTCCCGCTGGAAAAATTCTCCGTCCCTCCCCTGGGCGTCACCCTGCTGGCCTCGGCCCTGAACGAGCGCGGCTTCGAAGCTTTGCCGTTCCACAACTTCTTCTCTTCGGAAACGGAAAAAAAACGGCTGCTGGCGGCGCTGGCCAGGCGGCCTTTCGCCGTCTGCGTCTCCACCACCCACCTGTTCAGCCCGGCGCTGATGGAAGAGATAAACGCTCTGGTACGGCGCCTTTCTCCGGGGACCTTTGTGATAGCCGGGGGCCCGGGCGCGGAATGGAACCCCGAACTAAGGCCGCGCGGCGGCGTTACGGTGGCCGGACCGGCGGAGGATTCCCTGCCGGAACTGCTCACCGCCCTGGCGGAGCGCCGGAACCCGCGCGAAGTCCCGAACCTGATCTTCTCGCTCGACGGCCGCTGGGTGGAAACCCCGCGCTCCGAGCCGCCGCCCATGGACAGCCTGCCGCTGCCCGACTGGGGCCTCTATCCCCGCGTCCCGGAAAAAGTCCCCGTACAGGGCGCGCGCGGCTGCTCCCGCGGCTGCGGCTTCTGCTCCTACAGCTCGCCCTATTCCTCCCGGAGCCCGGCCTCCGTGCTGAGGGAAGTCAGGGCCAACAGGAACCGCTGGGGGATAAAGCGCTTCCGGTTCACCGATTCCGATCTCACCTGCGACCCGGCCCGGGCTTTCGAGCTCTGCCGCGGCCTGGAGGCCGACGGAGACGTGAGCTGGACCTGCTTCGCCAGGGCCGACGGCCTGCTGACCGAAGGACTGCCCGAGGCCATGCGGCGGGCCGGCTGCCTCTGGGTTTTCCTGGGTGTAGAGTCCGGCTCTGAAAAAATTTTAACTTCGATGCGCAAGGGCTGCGGGCCCGCGGTCATGCGCGCGGGCATAGCGGCCGCGAAGAAAGCCGGGCTCGGCGTGCACGGCAATTTCGTGATAGGCTACCCCGGAGAAACCGCGGAAACTTTGGCTGAGACGGAAGCTTTCGCGCTGGGCTCCGGGCTGGACACGGTTTATTTCTCACCGTTCCAGATCCGCAGCCCGGGCATCCCGGCCCTGGCCTCGAAACAGCAGGGCCTCACCGGCGGCACCGCCGGCTGGGCGCACTCTACCATGACGTCGGGAGAAATGCTTGAATATACCAGGAACCTCATGGCGCGCGTCGCGGCGAACCCGGCTGCGCCGCTGCTGACGAGCGAAGCTCTTTTCTCGCTCTTCTCCGAAGGCGAAGGCCCGGCCTTCGCGGCGAGCGTCAGGTCCTTCTTCGGCGCGGTCCGAGACTGGAACCTGGGGCGCGCCGCCGGAGACGCAGACAGGCAGGCGGAGGCCAGGAAAAGGCTGGCGGCACATTTATGAAAAACATGGAAACCGTTTGTGAAAAGATCTTCAAACTCGCGAAGGGCGTACAGTGCGAGGTAACGGCGGAAACCCGGGACTGGGCCCTGACACGTTTCGCGGAGAACGTCATCTCGCAGAACGTGGCCTCCTCCTCCCTGCACCTGTCCGTGCGGCTGCTGGACTCCGGCCGCACCGCCAAGGTGAACCTGAACCAGGCCGACGACGCTTCGCTCAAGCGCGCCGTGGCGGCCGGGCTGGAAACGCTCCGGACGCAGAAAAAAGACCCGCACCTGCTGCCGCTGGCCCGGCCCCGCGCGCTGCCGGCCGGCAAGAACCTTTACGACCGCGAAACAGCCTGCCTGCCTCCGGGCTGGCGCGCCGGCAAGGCCGCTGAACTGGCCCGGGCCTGCAAGAAGACCGGCCAGACCGCCTGCGGCACGGTAGAGAACGGCGCGGCGACCCTGGTGGTGGCCAACAGTCTGGGCCTGTACGCCGAACACAGCGAAAGTTTCGCCGGGCACAGCGTGACCGTGCGCGACAAGGACGGCTCCGGCTGGGCCGAGCGCCAGGACTTCGACGCCGCGAAGATCCCCTTCGCCCTGATCAACGAAACGGCCCGGGCCAAAGCCGCCGCCAGCCGCAAGCCGCGCGAAATAAAGCCGGGAAAATACACCGTGGTGCTGGAGCCGCACGCGGCCGCCGGCCTGCTGTCCTACCTCGCCGTTTACGGTTTCGGCGGCCAGCTCTACAACGAGGGGCGCAGCTTCGTCTGCGGGAAACTGGGCAAAAAAGCGCTCAGCCCCCTGCTTACCCTCGAGGATAATTCCATAGACGGGGCCGCGCCCGGCATGCCTTTCGACTACGAGGGCCAGCCCCGCACGCGCGTGACCCTGGTGGAGAACGGCGTGCTCAAGAGCGTGGTGCATGACCGGAAAACGGCCAAAAAGGCGAAAACGGCCTCTACGGGCCACGCCTTGCCCCAGCCGAGCTACATGGGGCCCATCCCCCTAAACCTGGCCGTAAAACCCGGCCACGGCTCGCTGGAGGCCCTTATAAAGGGCACGGAGCGCGGCGTGCTGGTGACGCAGTTCCACTACACCAACATCCTGCGCCCGCAGACCGTGGAGATGACGGGCATGACGCGCAACGGCACTTTCATGATAGAGGACGGGCGCATCGCCTATCCCATCAAGAACATGCGCTTCACGCAGGGCATGGTGGAGGCCTTCGGGCGCGTCGAGGCCGTGTCGGGCCTGCCCGTCCTGATCTCTGAGTGGGGCGGTATTTCCTGCCCGGCCATGCGGCTGGGCGGCTTCAATTTTTCTTCCTCGACGAAGTTCTAAAAGGATAAGGCCATGTTCAAATTAGCTTCCAAAGCCATAGAAGTTGCGAACAAGCACCGGGTGGACTTCGGCGATATCCGCATAGTGGAAGAGCGGCGCCAGGGCCTCGCCGTGAAGAACGGCGAGATCGCCGGCCTCACCGACCAGGTCTCCATGGGCTACGGCGTGCGGGTGCTTTACAAGGGCGCCTGGGGCTTCGCCTCCGGCAGCGTCATGACCGAACGCGGCGTGGCGGAAACGGCGCGCAAGGCCGTGGCCATAGCCAAGGCCAGCCGCCTGCTGATGGCCGGCCGCGTGCGCCTGGCGCCAGAGCCCGCCTACCAGGACATCTGGCAGACGCCTTTCCTGAAAGACCCTTTCGCGGTGCCGACGCAACAAAAGCTGGACCTGCTGCTGAAAGCGGACGCCCTGCTGCGCCGCAACAAGAAGGTGCGCGTGGCCGCCTCCGAAATGCGCTTCATCCGCGAACACCAGTGGCACATGACCACCGAGGGCTCCAGGATAGAGCAGGTGCTGCTTTCTTCCGGCGCCAGCATCACGGCCACGGCCGTGGAGAACGGCGAATCCCAGATGCGCGGCTATCCCTGCTCGCACGGCGGCCAGACCCTGGGCGGCGGCTGGGAAATAATAGAGGCCATGGACCTGGCGGCCCACGCCGAACGCGTCGGCGACGAGGCCGCGGCCCTGCTGAAGGCGCCGCAGTGCCAGGCCGGCGTCAGGGACCTGATCATCTCCGGCAACCAGATGGCGCTGCAGATCCACGAGAGCGTGGGCCACGCCAGCGAGCTCGACCGCGTGCTCGGCTACGAGGAATCCTACGCCGGCTCCAGCTTCGCCACCACCGAGAAGCTGGGCAAGTTCCGCTACGGTTCCCCCATTGTCAATATAGTCGCGGACGCCACGCTGCCCGGCGGCCTCGCCACGGCCGGTTACGACGACGACGCCGTGAAGGCCCAGCGCTGGCACATCGTCAAGGACGGCATCCTTTCCGGCTACATGACCAACCGCGAGTTCTGCGGCCGCATAGGCAAGGAGCGCTCCTGGGGCTCCTGCCGCGCCGACGGCTTCGCCAATATCCCGATCACCCGCATCTGCAACCTCAGCCTGATGCCCGGCCACTCTTCCACCGAAGAGCTGATAGCCGGCGTGCGCGACGGCGTGATGATGGAGAACAACGTGTCCTGGAGCATAGACCAGCGCCGCCTGAATTTCCAGTTCGGCTGCGAGATCGGCTGGGAGATAAAGAACGGCAGGAAAGGCCGGATGCTCAAGAACCCCACGTACCAGGGCATCACGCCCGAGTTCTGGGGCTCCTGCGACGCCATCGCCGGCCCGCAGGAATGGCGCCTGTGGGGCGTGGCCAACTGCGGCAAGGGCCAGCCCGGCCAGACCGCGATGATGTGCCACGGCTCAAGCCCGGCGCGTTTCCGCAAGGTTAAAATCGGCGTACACGGATAGCGGATAGGGGACGTTCATTCCTAATTCCTAATTGAAAATAAATTGTCAAGTTAGTAATATAGGAATTAGAAATGAACGTCCCCTGCTATTGACTTTCCCTTATAAAATAAATAATATAGTGAGAGGCCCGGAAAGACGGGTTTTCTTTCACATTTTTGCAACATTTTTTACCCAAAAGACCTATAAAGCGATAAGGGTAAAAGAAGTTATTAACATAAAAAACAATTAAAAAACAAGCGTTTTTCACATATCAAAAGAAATTACTAACAGCTGTGGATAACTTGTGGATAACTTAACCGATATCAAGTCCGTCTGGGAAGAACTGCTCAAAAAACTGGGTTCCGAGGTCGGTTCCGAGTCCATAGACCTTTGGATACGCCCCATAAAGCCCCTTTTCATAGAGGACGGCACGCTGAAGCTCGAAGTGCCGGATTCCATAATTTACAACACGGTGAAGCAGCGCTACGAGGAGAAAATAGTCTCGCTGCTGCTGTCGCTCACCGGAAAAGACCTGAAGATAAATTATTCCATGTCGCTGGCCCCGTCGGAGCCGCCCCCCGCGGCCAAACCGGCGCCGGTCCCGGTCGCGCTGCCCTCCAATTATTTTTCCTTCAACCCCAACTACACTTTCGAGTCGTTCATCATGGGCACGTCCAACCGTTTCGCCGTGGCTTCGGCCGAAGGCGTGGCCAAGACCCCGGGGCAGACCAATCCTTTCTTTATATATAGCGCTCCCGGCCTCGGTAAAACGCATCTGCTGCACGCCATAGCGCACGGCATCTTCAGGAACAACCCCGGCGCCAAGATCCTCTACACCGCCAGCGAGAATTTCGTCAACGAATACATCGACGCCGTCCGCGGCCAGGCCACCGAGCAGTTCCGCAGCAAGTACCGCAAGCTGGACTGCCTGCTGCTCGACGACATCCAGTTCCTGGTGGACAAGGAACGCAGCGAAGAGGAGTTCTTCTACACCTTCAATTCCCTGTTCGACTCCAAGAAGCAGGTGGTGGTCACCTCCGACCGGCCGCCACGCGAACTGGCCCTGGGCCAGCGCCTCATCTCCCGCTTCCTGTCGGGGGTGGTGGCCGACATCAAGATCCCGGATTTCGAGACCCGGGTTGCCATCCTGCGCCAGAAGCGCGACCACCATAAGTACGATATCCCGGACGATATCATCACTTTCATAGCCGAGAACGTAAAAAAGAGCATCCGCGAGCTGGAAGGCTGCCTGATCACGGTAGGGAACTTCTGCTCCAACATGAAGATCCAGCCGTCCATAGACGCCGTTAAAGAGATCATCAAGGACCACATCAGCGACCCGGAGCATGACGACAAGAAGGTCACCATAGAGCTCATTAAGAACGTGGTCTCGGACAAATACAATATCGAGATGAAGGATTTTAACTCGAAGAAGCGAAACGAGAACATCGCGTTCCCGCGGCAGGTGGCCATGTACCTGGCCTGCAGCCTTACCGAGATGTCCCTTAACGACATTGGCGACGCTTTCGGGCGCGACCACGCCACGGTGCTCTACGCCAAGAACAAAATAGGCCAGATGGTGCAGACCGACCCCTATTTCAACGAGACTTTGAACCAGATGATAGCCAAAATAAAAAATGTCAGTAACTCCCAGTAACTCGGGCTTTCGCGGTAAAAAGGGCGTTCTTTGTCAGTGATGTCAGTAAAACGTAGCGGCGTGTTGATAACTTTCTCCAATGATTTCAACAGAGCTGACACTATTAACACCCTATCTTAATAGAGGAGTATGATGATGAAAATAAACAGTAACAGGGAAACCCTGATAAAAGGGATCCAAACCATCCAGGCCGGAGTCTCTTCCAAGACCGGCACCATACCTATATTACAGAACTTCCTGATGGAGACCGAGGATAAGGGCCTTAAAGTGGTCTTCACTGACCTGGAGATGGCTATAAAGCACCATATACCGGTGGAGATCAAGGGTGAAGGCAGCATAACGGTGCCTATAAAGAAATTCATGGAGATAGTTCAGAACCTTGGCGAGGATTCTGATGTTAATATAGCGGTGGACGAGAACAGCCGCATCTCCATCCTGAGCGGTAAGTCCCGCTTCAAGCTGGGCGGGGCCCCCAAGAACGATTACCCGGTCATCCCCGACCTGGATGAAAGCAACTCCTTCAAGGTGCCGGCCAAGCTCCTGGCCGAGATGATCAACAGCACCATCTTCTCCGCTTCCACCGAAGACGACAGGCACTTCCTTAACGGCCTGCTCTGGAAGTATGAGAAAGATCTGTTCTCCCTGGTGGCCACGGACGGCCGCCGCCTGGCTATAGCTTCTTCCAAGAAGGTGAAGGCCAAGAAAGAGTTCAAGGTGATAGTGCCCTCCAAGATCCTGGGCGAACTGGCCCGCTTTATAAAGGGCGCCGGGGTAAAGGACGCGGAGGAAGTGACCGTGGGGCTCTCCTCCAACCAGATCGGCTTCAAGATAGGCAAGACCGTGTTCATCTCCCGCCTGGTGGAGGGGAATTTCCCGGCTTACGAGCAGATCATCCCCAAAAGCCACGACATGGAGATAGTCATCAACGCTGAAAAGCTGATGGCCGTCACCAAGCGCGCCGCCATCTGCTCCAACGAGCGCTCCGGCGCCGTGAAGTACACCTTCAAGAAGGACGCCCTGGTG
>MGTV01000002.1 GCA_001799635.1 Elusimicrobia bacterium GWA2_62_23 | reverse complement strand
CTCCCAGGAGGTCGCACTATCAGACTGCCCTCCCACATAGATCTCGTCGCCATTCACAGCCAAGGCCTGGACGGTATCATAGCCACTCCCGCCCAGCCATTGGCCCCAGTTCAGCGTCGGCGTGGCGCCGTCCTGGAGCTCTATAACGAACCCTTCATACCCGCCGCTGTGCGCGCCCTGCCAGGTTACGCTCTCCCAGGAGGTCGGACTCCAGGTATATCCTCCCACATAGATCTCGTCCCCGTTCACAGCCAGGGCCTGTACCGATGCGCCGGCATCCCCGCCCAGCCATTGGCCCCAGTTCAGCGTAGGCGTGGCGCCGTCCTGGAGCTCTATTACAAAACCCTCTGCGCCGCCGCTGTGCGCGCCCTGCCAGGTTACCGTCTCCCAGGAGTTTAGCCCACCAGAAACACCTCCTACATATATCTCGTCGCCGTTCACAGCCAAAGCGTAGACCTCCTCACCACCGCCGGCGCCGCCTCCCAACCACTGGCCCCAGTTCAGCGTCGGCGTGGCGCCGTCCTGGAGCTCTATTACAAAACCCTCTGCGCCGCCGCTGTGCGCGCCCTGCCAGGTTACCGTCTCCCAGGAGGTCGGACTCCAGGAATATCCTCCCACATAAATCTCGTCCCCGTTCACCGCCAAGGCCTCAACGAAATCAGTGTCACTCCCGCCCAGCCACTGGCCCCAGTTCAGCGTCGGCGTGGTGCCGTCCTGGAGCTCTATTACAAAACCCTCTGCGCCGCCGCTGTGCGCGCCCTGCCAGGTTACCGTCTCCCAGGAGGTCGCACTACTAGACTGGCCTCCTGCATATATCTCGTCGCCGTTCACGGCCAAGGCGTAAACCTCTGCGCCATCAGCTCCGCCCAGCCACTGGCCCCAGTTCAGCGTCGGCGCGGCGCCGTCCTGGATCTCTATTACAAAACCCTCCAGCCCGCTGCTGAACGTCCCGCGCCAGGTCATAGTTTCCCAAGCAGTCGCGCTTTCGGAACTGCCGCCCGCATATACTTCATCGCCGTTCACGGCCAATGCAGAGACATAATTATAGCCATCCCCGCCCAGCCACTGGCCCCAGCTAAAAGACGGCGTGGCGCCGTCCATGATTTCTATTACAAAACATTCTCTTCCACCGCTGTGCGCACCTTTCCAACCCACGGTTTCCCAGCCAGCGGCCATCCCGGAAGCCCCCCCCACATACAGTTCATTTCCGTTTACTACCAATAAATCCAGGCTATTATCCCCATCCCCTCCCAGCCACTGGCCCCAGTTCAGCGCAGGTGTGGCGCCGTCCTGGATCTCTATTACAAAACCCTCTGTGCCGCCGTTGTGCGTTCCCTGCCAGGTTACCGTCTCCCAGGAAGCCGTACTATCCGAAGTCCCGGCCGCGTATACTTCGTCCCCATTTACACCGACCGCGTTCACATAGTTCTCGCCCTCCCCGCCCAGCCATTGGCCCCAGTTCAGCGTCGGCGTGGCGCCGTCCTGGATCTCGATAACGAACCCCTCATACCCGCCGCTGTGCGCGCCCTGCCAGGTTACGGTTTCCCAGCCGGCCGGGCTATCGGTATCGCCGCCCGCGTAGATTTCATCCCCGTTCACGGCTAATGCCCGAACATAACTGTTGCCCTCCCCGCCCAGCCACTGGCCCCAATGCAGCGCCGGGGCCGCCCCCGTGCCTATTTCAATGACAAAACCATCCTGGGCTCCGCCAGGCTCGCCATAGAAAACAACAGCTTCATCCGGTTCTCCTGCCCCGTATCCCCCTACATACAATTCTCCCGTTGTGGTCACGGAACTCATGCAGGTGACGACTAGTTGGCCGGAACTCCCCCCCAGCCATTGCCCCCAATTCAGCGTAGGATCGATTACGAGCGGATACGCCGAAGCCGGCTCCGTAATGGAAATAACCAGCCGCCTGTCCCCGACTATGGACATTTCGGGAGTCCTTTGTTCTCCCGCACTCGTCCAGTAGACCGGTTTTTCAAGACGGGCAAGCAATTTATCGGAATTTATCTCCACCTTGCCTTTGAAGGCGGCCCGAACTGTTTCCAGGATGGAGCGCTTCCTGTCAGCGGCGCCTTCACCGAGCCCGGGAATATTTATACTCGAATACACGCCTACGGCGCCATCCTCCTCCTTTTTAAGATAAACCTGCGCCCTGGTATCTCCTTCAAAGTCCCAGGCAAACTCCTCCGCGCCAGCGCCTCGGGGCCGGGAGAGCGAGATCCACTCTTTAAGCCGGGCCCCCGCGGTGGTTTTACTCGCCTGCGAGTAGACAATAATCTCTCCGTCACGGTAATAAAGTTGATGATCCTCGCCTCCGGAACGGAGGGCCGCCTGGGAGTAGGGTTGACCTTTATTTTCAAGCGCGGCGGTAAACGAAAAAGAATCGCGGCCGGAACTCAACATGATCTTTTTTCTGACCGTAGGGGACCCGGGGTCAAAGAGCGAGCGCTGCCTGCCCCCCGGCGGCGCGGCCCGCCCGGCTCTGTCCCGGCGCGGGAGGCCTCTCGGTCTGACCAGGCCCCGTTCAGTAGAGGCGGGAGCGTTGGAACGGTCCGGAGCGGGCGCCGTTCCAGAATGTGAAACAAAAGCGACAGCCGCCGTTCCGGTCTGGATCTCGGCGGGAATGTATCCATCCGCGGGCAAGACGGATTTCCTTTCATTTATACGCAGCATGGCGTCCAGGACATAGCCGGGGAGAGCGGTGGCGCTGGAACGAAGCACTGGCACATCGAGGGAAGCGGGCGGAACCTCTCCCGCGCAGCGAGTGGTCAGGAGAAACAGCGGGATTGCGGCTAAAAACGCGGCCTTCATGAATAGCTGTCCGCCAGGGAAGGATATGAACCGTTCCCCCATGCCGCCGCTCCGTTTATTGATAACTTGTACTGGCGCAGGCATAATAATTTGTGCCGCTGTAATACAGACTTATAATATCCACCGCGTTCGCCGCGGTGCTCAGCCTTCCGGGAACGCCGCCCCGCCATTTTACGGCAGCCGGCCAAACTACGGTCCGCCCGCCCGCGCCGTCCTGGACCAGCCGCAGGAGGAAGCTGGCGGCTTTGCCCGCCGGCGCGGAAAAGGTCAGCGTAACGTTGCCGGTAAGCGTCAACACCTGCTTATTGCCGTTCAGCCAATCCAGGGTTTTGGCGGTACCGGAGCTGCCGTTATTGTACTCCGAAAAGAAAGCAGCGGCATTAGCTATCTCAAGATCGAACGCCGCCGCGGAAGTGGTCCCCACGCTGACGTTGCCCTGAATGAAAGTGTTTGTGGTTATATTTACTCCGCCATATGGCGTAGCAGCCGCGGCGTTGATGGTGGAAACATCTATAGCCGGCCCGGAACTGCCACCGGCTATGCCGGTGAGCCCGGAACCGTCCCCCACAAACCGCGTCGCCATCATTACCCCCGTGGAACTCATGGAGGAAACTATGGCGCCGGAACCATCGCGCCAGAGTTGAGCCATTATATTGCTCGCCGTGCCGGTGGACACTATATCCAGAGCGGCCTGCGGAATGCGTGTGGAAATGCCGATGGTTTTAGACGACAGGTTGCCGAACAGCACGCCGCCCACATTAAGAAAATTATTAGTTGTGTCAACCGGGGTTCGCTGGTCATAGCCGATAATTATATTGCCTGTTCCGCTTGTAACATTATAACCAGCCTGCCAGCCGAGGAAAGTATTATCCGAGCCGGTGGTTAGGCTATATCCTGCCTGATAACCCATAATTGTTGAACTTGAAAAGGAATCGCCATCTATGCCGAAACCCGCTTGATAACCCATAATGGAATTGGCCGAACCTGTTCGACTCCAGTAGAGGGCCTTATAGCCGCTCGCAGTATTATCACCGCCGGTCCTGTTGGAGTAGAGGGCCGAATAGCCATTCGCGGTGTTATTATTGCCCGTGTTGTAGTAGAGGGCATAAGCGCCGTTCGCAGTGTTCTGACCGCCGGTCGTGTTGGAGCCGAGGGCAGAATCACCGTTCGCGGTGTTCCGAAGGCCGGTCGTGTTGGAGCCGAGGGCAGAATCGCCGTTCGCGGTGTTCTGACCGCCGGTCGTGTTGTAGCGGAGGGCAGAATAGCCGTTCGCGGTATTATAACTGCCGGTTGTATTGGAAGCGCCAGCGTAATTCCCGATGAAAACATTGTAATCCCCGCCGGTTATATTGCTGGTCCCGGCATACACACCGTAGGCGATACTATTTACACCGGGCAATATCGCCACTATGGTGCTGCCGTTTATCTGATAACGAGCGGCAGTCATATTGCCGGCCGCCGTTATACTAGAGTAAGTGGTAATGGCCGCGTTGGTGGTTATGGAGCCCACGTTAATAATATTAAACGTGGCCATGTTCAGCGTCTGCGTGGCTATGTGCGTGCCCAGACTGTCCCCGCCGGCTCCCGCGGGAAGGTTGATAAGGCCGGAGCCGTCTCCCACAAACCGCGTCGCCATCATTACCCCCGTGGAACTCATGGAGGAAACTATGGCGCCGGAACCATCGCGCCAGAGTTGAGCCATAATATTGGCCGCTGTCCCAGTAGATACCGCGTCCAAGGCCGCGTAGGGGGTGCTTGTCCTTATTCCTACCGCGCCGATGTCGCTTATGGTCAGGCGCTGAACTCCGTTAGTCGCAAATCCCAGCCAGTCAAAATTCGGTGAGAACATCCCGGTATCCCCATCTCCCTGAAAAAAATAAGCCGGGTCAGAGGCGGTCCCATTGGAGGACCTAAGACCGACGCCGCCGGGATCAGGGGAAATAATACTATTACCGAAGTAAAATCTGGTTACCCCGCCTGACGCCCAACCGACCTGTGCTGGACTCATGTAGTGAAAACCCGTATTGGTTTCAGAATTGAACGAGATGGACGGAGCGCCTGCGGTTCCATCCCCCACTCTAACGCCCCCGTTTACATACATATTGCCAGTTGAACTCATTGAGCCGACCAGCACCCCGGCGCCATTGCGCCAAACCTGGGCCAGGATATTTGCCGCCGTGCCGGTGGAAACAATATCCAACGCGGCGTACGGAACTCCGGTAGAAATGCCTACCAGGCCGTTACCTGTCACTAGCATGCCGCGATTCAGCGCGCCGGTCATGTAGACATTGGTTGAACCGGTTATCAGGAATCCGCCGCGGTTCTTGAACAGCGTGCGATCCGCTACATTGTTTTCCGTAACATTCCCCGCCCCTCCCGAATAATCCGCCCAAGTAAAAGAACCCAGGGCAGTTGACGACGAGTAGTTCCCGGCAGCGAACGAACCATTAGACTTTGCTGTATTTCCATGCCCTCCCGGAATTGTGGAATAGGAGCTGTTTGAAACGTTGCTATATCCCCCGCCCACAGCGCCCCCTGTTCCGGAAACTATATTCAAGCCGCCGCCCATCACAACAGCGTCGTCACCGGATGCCACATTGCCGATTCCACCGCCCACGACCGCACGCTGTCCAGAAGCACTCCCGCTTGACCCGCCAATCACAACAGAATATTGCCCGACGGCGGAGTTGGACAGCCCCCCAGAAACCACTGAATAATCCCCCCCGGCAAGATTGTTTATACCACCCGAAATCACGGCGTATGCGCCACTGGCAACTTGAGTCTGGGAGCTCCTCCTATTTTGCAGATCAACCGCACCCACCCCGCGAATACCGGGGATTGAGGAGCCATTGCCGGAACCGAGCGTCAATATTTGTCCGGAGGTGGAGACAAATATTCCGCTGGCCCCGGCATAAACGGAGGTGGCTATGCGTATGCCGTCGCCCAGCATGACTATCGAGGATACGTTGATGACCGGGAACTGAGCCATGTTCAGCGTCTGCGTGGCCACATGCGTACCCAGGCTATCACCGGGACTGGCCGGGAGACCCGTAAGCCCGGAACCATCGCCATGGAACTTGTCGGCGTAGAGGTCGCCGTAGACGGTCATGGTGGACTGCGCCATGTCGCCGTGCAGCAGGCCGCCTATGTTGATATGGTCGCTGGTCGTCGCCGCCGGGGCGTCCTTATCGTAGCCGATTATGATGTTCCGCGAGCCGGTGGTCAGATTATCGCCCGCCTGGAAACCCAGCAGGATGTTGTCCGAACCCGTTGTAAGCCCGTAGCCGGCCCCGTAACCAACAAGGGTTGAACTGGAAAAAGAATTGCCGCTTACACCAAAACCGGCACCGGCCCCAAGCATGGCATTGGCGGACCCGGCAGGGGAGTAGTATCCCGCTTGGGCTCCCATCGCGGTATTATTACCGCCGCTGACGTTACCGTCTCCCGCCGTTTCTCCCACGAAAGTATTCCAGCTGCCTTCGGTAGTAGACTCACCGGCGTAGGCTCCGAGAAAGGTATTATCCTGACCCGTAGTGTTAGAGTAGCCTGCGGCATGCCCCAGGAACGTGTTCGCATGACCAGTAGTATTCGAATCGCCGGCGAAGAGACCGACCGCTATATTTTCCGCGCCGCTGGTCATATGAAGCACCGGGAAACCGCCGATCTGGTACCGCACGGCGGTGATGTCGCTCGACGACCAGATGGCGTAATTGCCCATATTCAACCGTGTGGCGGCAGTATGGTTGCCCAGGTTGTCGCCTATGGCGGAGGAATTGGTCCATTGCAGGGAGCCGGAAGCATTTTTGGATAATATCTGCCCGGAGGAGCCATCGTTAATGAAGATCTTAGATGCTGCGGTAAAAGTTGAATCTCCGACAAAATAGACGCCGGAGGAAACGGAGAGGGCGCCATTAACCACAACGTTGCCTGGAGCCGCGGAAATCCCGGGATAGCCGGCCTGGGTTGCGCCGAACACGGTGAAGCCTTTAATCTCCAAATCTGGATCATAGGCGGTTCCATCCACGCCATAGCCGCTGATATCATCCACAACGCCAAGCTCTATCTGAGCCGCTGCTCCGGAAGACAGAGCGAGCCACAACGCCACGCAGGCACAATAAGGTTTTATCTTTGCCATATTCCCACATCCGAATATTACATTTAACCGGCGCCCTGGCACATGAGACAAAAGCCCCAGGCGCAGCACCCATTTAACTTAGGCGATGTTAATTCCGCATAACGCTGTTTTAACGCATTGATTAATAGTCTGCCGATAAACCCCTGCTTCACTCTTTGAAAATTCGCCTCGGTCAAATTGGTAAAATCTCTATGGATGACGACATCCACACAGATAACGACGGCGGCCGGCGCCATGAGGGGAGAGAGCGACAACCAGGGAGCGGTGTTTCACACGGTGCAGATAGAGGATCCTGTCCCAACCGACCATCCGCTGCGGCGCATCCGCGAGTTGTGCGCGCCGCTGCGCTGCGCCAACAACGGCCACTCGAGTATTCCGCCGGAGCAGTTGTTCCTGGCGATGCTGGGCGGATATCTTATGGGCGTCAGGTCGGACCGGAATCTGATCTGGAAGACCATAAGCGGGCGCAAGGCTGAAAAAAAAGGAGAACCCCGCGACGAAGACAGGGGAAATCCAAGCGTAGATTTTAAGGGCGAGAAGCGCAGCAACGCGACGCACCGTTCGACCACAGATCCGGACGCGCGGATAGCGACAAAGTCAGGGAAGGAAGCGGTGGTTCCGGCCTACACGGTGAACGGGGTGATGGAGAACCGCAACCGCATCCTGGTCGGAATAGGCGTGGAAACTTTCCGGGGGGCCATTTCCGAGCGTGACGGTGCGTTAAATTTGCTGGACCGTGCGCGAAAGCGGCTGAAACTGAAACCTCAGAGCCTCGGGGCAGACAAGGGATATTTTGCTTAAAAACGTGAGGCAGGAAGCGTTGATGATGGGCTGGCTGCTGAATATGAAGCGGCTGGCGGCCATCCACGCGGCGGCTGCGGGATAAAAAGCGGGGTGCAGGGGGCAGTCCGCCCGGAAACGGGCGGACGCCGAAGCCGGTATAGGACTATTTTTACCGGGAATCAGGCAGAAATTCTTGAAAACGAGAACTTTCTCAGCAGACTGTCAGACAATTCCTCGCTAAATTTATGACCAAAAACGAAATTCTCAGGAAGATGAAAAAATACACGCCTTTCCAGCAGGCGGTGTGGAAAGCCTGCCTGCGCATCCCGAAAGGAGAGACGCGCAGCTATAAATGGATAGCGGAACAGATAGGCAACCCCGGCGCCGTGCGCGCCGTCGGCTCCGCCCTCGGCAAGAACCCTTTCGCGCCCATAGTCCCCTGCCACCGCGTCATAAAGTCCGACGGCACCCTGGGCGGCTTTTCCGCCCCCGGCGGCCTGAAAGCCAAGGCAAAACTTCTAAAAAACGAGAACCCCCGGAAACTGCGCGCGGTGCGGAAACGATAAGGAACTGATAAAGATGATCCCCCTGCTTAAAGAAAGACTTAAACTGCATCCCTGTCCTACAGGCGCACGAGGGTTCTGTTGTAAAGGCTGCCTTATGGGTCCGTGCCGCCTGACCGACGAAACCCAGAAAGGGGTCTGCGGGGCCTCGAGAGACCTGGTAGCGGCCAGGAATCTTTTAAGGATGGTGGCCGCCGGCACGGCGTCCCATTGCGGCCACGCGCAGCATATACTTGATTTTACAGGCGGGGTTCTCCCGGCTGGACATATCCCTGAGGGCGGTCCCGGTTCACAATTCCTGGAGATCTCCGAAGCCCTGCACCAGACCTCAATGGGCGTGGGGGCGGATCCGGCTGAACTCCTGAAACGCTGCCTGAAACTTTCCGCACTGGACGGCCTCTGCGGACTTTCGCTGGCTACATCGCTCGAAGACGGGCACTTCGGCAAGCCGGCGGCGAAAAAAGGGAAACTGAACCTGTCCTGCCTGAAAACCGGACAGGTCAACATCGCGATCCACGGGCATGAACCCCTGCTCGTAGAGGCGCTCGCGCGGGAAGCCGCCCGGCACCGGGACGTGAACCTGGTCGGAGTCTGTTGCACGGGCGCATCACTTCTCTCAACGCTGGGCGTCCCCCTGGCCGCGGCGTTCACGCTGCAGGAGGATGTCGTTGCCACCGGCATAGTCGAGGCCCTGGTGGTCGATTCCCAGTGCATAATGCCGTCCCTGCCGGACCTTTGCGAATGTTTCCACACCAGGCTCATCACGACCAGCGAACTCGCCCGGCTGCCGGGCGCGCTGCACCTGCCGGCCCGCTCACGCAGGGAAGCCGCGTCAATGGCCAGAAAAGCGGTAGAGGCCGCCCGTCGCAACAAGAAGAACAGGAGCGCCGGCGCGGAAAAAGAATTTAACGACAGGGTAGAGAAAGCCAAGGAGGCGGTCGTCGGCTTCTGCGAGGACAACATCAACGTGGAACGTATAGCCGGCCGGCTGAGAACCGGCGCGCTAAAAGGAATTATCGGCGCGGTGGGCTGCGTAAATCCCAGGGCCGAGGCCGCCGGCTGGATAGACGCCTTCCGGGAACTGAGCGCCGATCATGTGATACTGACGACCGGTTGCATGGCTTTTGAACTGGGCAGGCGCGGCCTGCTGGACGGAGAAAGGATATTCCACATGGGCTCCTGCGTCAACAATGCCAGGATAGCCGCGGCTTTCCGGCGGCTGGCAGACCTCAGCGGCAGGAAAATGGCGGAAATGCCCTTCCTGGTTTCCTGCCCGATGCCCATAACCGAAAAGAGCGTCTCCATAGGCTTGTTCTTCGCTACGCTGGGCTGCGACGTCCATTTCGGAGCGCCCTTCCCCATAAACCCGCATACCGGAGCGGCTGGAACCCTTGCGGCCCTGCTGGGAAAAGAGTTCGCAAGCACGGCCATGTTCGAATCCTCACCGGCGGCTTTTCTGCGCACACTGCGCTCTCCGGCCACGTAGACCGCCGCCCGCAAAAACCGGATCACCGTCCCAGGAAGGCATCCCCCTGCGCTTTGCGCATGGACAGGCCTTTCTTTCAGGAACCTTTCTAGACCTTGGACGCCCGCCCGTTCAAAACTTCGGGATAGAGTTTTTTAATACAGGCCGGACAGAAGCCGTGCGTGAATTTAATATCCGCCAGATGTTTATTGATATACACCTCGATCTGCTCCCAATAGTTATCTTCCGTGCGGATCTTCTTGCAGTTGGCGCAGATAGGCAGCAGGGATTGCAGTTCGGCCAGGCCGGTCATGTCGTCCAGAGTCAGCAGGCACAGCGCCTTCCCCCGCGACCTGAACGGGGAAGCGCTCACTATTACCGGGACCGGCCGCAGGGCGCCGTCCTCCAGGCGTTTAAAGAGCACTCTGGCTTTTACGGTTTTCTCCCGGAGCAAAGCCTCCAGGACCATCCGCCGGACCACGCATTTCCGGCAGAACGGAGAGCTGGTGCAGCCTTGCGGACCGCGTAAAGCGTTGCCGCAACCGAGCCTGTCCCCTAGTCTTTTCCCGGAAACCGGGCCACGCGCGACCATCCCCATGCCGGTCCTGTTCACAAAAACCACCTTCAGGTCTCCGGACAGAACAAAGACAGCGGACGCGACAGCGTCCAGCGCCCGCGTCAAAATACCACAACTATCGGATACGGCCATATCCCCCCCCTATTTTCCCCCCCGCACGGCGGCCCGGACGGGCCGCCCGCTGCGGCCTACCTCGGATACCAGTCTATGAACTCGTCCCAGCGCGAGTCTTTAGCCCACCGCAGGGCGTCGTAATCGAAATTATAATGATAGACCGGCAGGAAAGCCGCCAGGCCGTGGGACCCGGGGTAATTATCGCCGGCGGCCTTGTGGGACAACACCAGTTCCCCGGAAATGAATTTCAACAACTCGTCGCTTTTGGCGGTTATTTCCGGCTTGCCCGCCTCTCTGGCCGCCAATTGGACGAAGTCGTACACGTCCTTGTTGTCCACGGTATCAAAGCGCTGCGCGGCGCGCACGGCCGCGTTGACGGAGTCCTTGTTGCTGGAAGCCATAACGGCGTCTACCCAGCCGTTGAGCAGTTCCAAGAAACGCGGCATGGCGGAGGTCTTTACCGCGCTCTGCATCGCGGCGGCCCCAGGCCTATCCTTATAGTAGGCGTAATAAGCGTCCACCAGGCCGGCGGAAAGGCGCTCCGGGCCCATGGCCGGCTCGCCCAGCAGCCCGGCCAGGAAAGTGTCGTAAGGATAGCCGGGCCCCGGCTCGGTCTCCTCGGAGCCCACTACGTAATCCGCCTGGTCTTTCACCTCATAAACCACCTCGGCCATCTGCATCAGGCACGCGTCGAAAGCCAGCACGTCCACTTTCCCCATTTCCCGCAGCGCGGCGGCCAGTTCCGGGGTGTTTATATGATTGCCGGTGCCGTAATCGTACGAAATGCCTTTAAGTACGCTGCCCGGCCCGGCGGACTTCTCCCAGCCGGAGCCGTGGTTCCACACTATCAGCATATATCTCTTGGCCGGGTAATTCTTCTTCGCCCATTTCCCGAATCCCGCCAGATGCCGCCAGTCGCCCATGTCCGCTTCCAGCGTTTCGAGGACCGGGGAAGTGATGGCCTTTGGCGCGTCGTCCCTCTTAACCAGGTAACGCCGCACGCCGGACCAACCGCCGTCCCCGTCGTCGTAAATACCCAGGCGTCCCAGTTCGGCCACCACGTTGACCTTAGCCGTGGAGCCCGCGGCCTCCATCTCGTTGAGGTCCGCCAGGCCGAAATACTCCAGGTCGTTCTTGGCGTTGACGTACACCATCACGGTCCACTCAGCGGTCGGGGCCGGCCCGGGCTCAATGGCCGCCGGAGTTTCGGCGCGCAACTGCCGGACCAGGCCCGGCAAGGTCCCGTCTCCTGACCGCACGGGGGTCCAGGCGCCCGCCGCCCCCGCGCAAAAAGATACCGCCGCCGCCAGCAACAATGCCTTCATTTTTCCTCCCCCCCGGCCAGAGAGCCGCTAATAAAATCGTCCCACAGGCCGTCGCGCGCCCAGGCCAGCCCGCCGTATCCGTCATCGTAGGAATACCTGGGCGGCGCGTAAACCGCCAGGCCGCGGGCCGGGCGGTGCGCGTAGCCGGAAACTCCGTTGGCGGCAACCACCTCCTCGCGCAGCCAGCGCAGCGCCTCCAGGGAGGCCGCCTTAAGCGACGCATCGCGGGCGCCCTCGGCCGTAAGGCGCAGCAGGTCCGCCAGGTCCTTCTGGTCTATCTCGTAAAACCCGTGGGCGGCCAGGAACGCCCTTTTGACGGCCACCGCGTCGTCCGAAGCGGCCGCCGCCCGCGCCCACTCGTCAAGGCGCCGCCGCAGGCCGTCCAGGGCGGCGGTCCTCACGGCCGACTGCGTGGTGTCCATGTAGGCGGCCTCGTTGCGGTCCCGGTAAGCGGCGACTATGGCCGCGCCCAGTCGCTCCGGGGACATGCCCGGGTCGGAGTTGAGCGCGCCTATTATGGCGTCGTACGGGTAACCTTCCCCCGGCTCGGTCTCCTCCGAGCCCGCCACGATGGCGGCATGGCGGCGCACCTCGTAGGCCACCTCTACGGTCTGCATAAGGCACGCGTCGAAAGCCAGCACGTCCACCGGGCCGGCCTGGGCGAAAACTTTCTCCAGCTCCGGCGTGGAAATATGGTTGCCGGTCTCGTCGTCGAAAGAGATGCCCCTGGCGCGCGCCCCCGCAGCCTTGCCCTTCCAGCCATTGCCATGGTTCCAGATGACGAGCAGATATTTTTTCGCCGGGTATCTGGCCTTGCCCCAGGCCAGGAAATCCGCCAGTTCGCGCCAGTCCCCCATATCCACTGCGGCGCGCTCCCAGACCACGGGTGAATTTATGACGGAGGGGTCCGCATCCCTGATCACATAATAGCGCCTGGCCCCGCCCCAGTCTTCACCGATGCGCCCCGCGTAGCCGCCCTTGATCCGGCCGAACTCCACCAGCACGTTCACTCTGTCCGAGGAGCCCGCCAGCTCCATCTCGTTCATGTCCAGCAGGCCGAAGTCCTCCAGGTTGTTCTTGGCGTTCTTGAACACCAGCACCGTGTAATCCTTCACTTCGGCGGCCATAACGGCGGTCGGCAGGCAAAGGAGCGCCGCCAGCAGGAACTTATTCATCGCCTTTCACCTCGGGGAACCAGGAATCTTCCTCGGGGCGCACGCCGGCGTACCACCGCGCAAACTCGTCCCAGCCGGAGGCCCGCGCCCAGGCTCCGCCGTAGTAGGCGGGGTTATAGGTTGAAACCGGGGCGTAGACGGCGAGGCCGCGGGCATTGGCGTATTCCGCCGTCACGGTGCCGTTGGCGGCGAAGAGGGAACCGTCCATGTACTCCAGCAACCCGCGCCCCAGCGCCGCAAGTTCCGGGTTCGCCGTGCCGGCCGTAACCACGCGCACCAGGTCGTAGATGTCCTTGCTGTCACGGATACGGAAAGTCTGAGCTTTCTTCTTGGCCGCGCGGGCCAGGTCCCGTTCACCGGAGGCCATGAAGGCCGCGCTCCAGGCTTTCAGCCTGGCGGCCAGGCCCTCCAGGGCGCCGGCCCGCAGCGCCGAATGCGTGGCGCCCCTGTCGAAATAGGCGTAGAACTCCCGGAACGCCTCCACCGCGAAACCGGCGGTCTCTTCCGGAGAAGCCGAGGTTTTGTCCGACAACTTGCCGAGGAACCACGGATAGTAGTAGCCGGAACTATACTCGTCCTCTTCGGACCCGACTATAACGTCCGCCTGCCCGCGCAGTTCATAGGCCACTTCGGCGGTCTGCATCCGGCAGGCGTCCGAGGCGTATACGTCCACCCCGCCCATTTCTTTCAGGGCCAGGGCCAGTTCGGCCGGGGAAATGTGGCTTCCCGTGTCCGTGTCGTAGGAAATACCGCGCGGACCGCCGGGGAGGGCGCTTTTCTCCCAGCCGGAGCCGTGGTTCCAGACTATCAGCATATAGCGCTTCGCGGGGAAATTGTTTTTCGCCCACTTGCCGAACTCGGCCAGGTGGCGCCAGTCGCCCATGTCAACCGCCGGCAGTTCCTGCAACACGGGAGAAGTTATGGTGCCGGTATCCACGCCCACTCCCACCAGGTAGCGCCGCGAGCCCGACCAATCCCCTTCGGACTGGTCATAGCCAGCGGAACGCCCCAGCTCCGCCACCACGTTCATGCCGGGCGTGGAACCCACCTGCTCCATTTCGTTGACATCGGCCATGCCGAAACGCTCCAGGTCGTTGCGGGCGTTCAGGTAGACCATTACGGTTATATCTTTGACCACGCCGGCCGGAACCGGTGAGGAAACCGCCGGCGCGGGGATGGCGGATTTTACGGCCTCACCCCAGACGACCGTTTCCGCGGCAGCACCCGCAGGAAGGAGAAGGAGCAGTGAAAAGACGAACGCCATGCGCAACGGCCTCTCAGCGGCCGCCGCGCCGCAGCACTTCCGCGAACCGCTCCGGCGTGGGCGCTGCGGCGGCATATTTTATCAGGGAAGGATCCAAAATCCTGCCGGCCAAGTCCGGAGTCTTCAACGCCAGACCGCCGGCCGTCCGTTCAGGCATCACTATATACTCGCTGAAATAAGGCTCGTCGCCGCCGGTTCTGAACTTTTCCAGCTGGCCCATGGTTATTTCTTTGCCGGCCACGGTCAGTTTCAGCACCTCCGTGGTGCGCAGGGTCCCGCCGGCGGCCGGGCCGGTCACGGTGAACTGGACGAACTTCGTCCTCCCGTCATGGGAAGAGAACACCTCTATATTCTTCCCGCCGGCGCTCCATTCCTTAATGAACAGGGGCGCCGCCTCGAAGATCGCGGAATAATTCTCCAACGGAATATCCACCAAAGTCGCCAGCGCCCCCGGGTCCACCGCCAGAGCTTCCTTATCCTTTGGGATCTCCTGGTAACTCACCGCCAGTTGCACGAAATTGGGGGTCCCGTTGGCCGTAAGCTGCGTCTCAATGCCCACAAGGGCCGTGCGGTCGTCCACCCGGACGCCTTCATAACGGCCCATGGTCTGGAATTCGCCCACGGCTCCTTCGGAACGGCGGGCCGCCGGCTCCAGCCAGGCCAGGAACTCGTCCCAGGCGGACTCCCTGGCCCAGCGCAGCCCGGCGTAATTTTCGGGGGCGGCGCCGGCCGGCAGATACACGGCTATGCCGTGGGAATCGTCGTAATTCACCGGGTTCCACCAGCTCTCGGATTCGTTCGTGGTGCGGTTATGGCCCACGAACCCGTCCTTTATGAAAGCCATCAGCGCTCCGGCCTTGGCTTTAACGTCGGGATCCTGCGTCCCCGCCGCGGCCAGCTGCGCGAAATGGTAAAGGTCCTTGTTGGCCTGGGTGGCGTAGCTCTGCGCCCCGCGCAGGGCTTTGTGCGCGGCCTCCCTGTCTCCGGAGAGCATCAGCGCGCGCGCGAAAGCGTCGGAGGCGGCGAGGAAACCAGGCACGGACGAAGTCCTGACATAACTTTGGGTTGTGGGCTTGCCGGCGGCCTTGTAGTGGTCGGCGTAGGCGTCCACCGCCATCCGGGCGAGCTCCTCCGCCGTCATCTCCGGCCTGGCGGCCAGCGGCGCCAGAAAAGCGTCGTAGGTATAGCCGTCGCCCGGTTCGGTTTCCTCGGACCCCACCACGTATTTTGCGTGGTCCTTTATTTCATAAACCACCTCGGCCATCTGCATCAGGCACGCGTCGGAACCGTACACGTCCACTCCCCCCATTTTCTTAAGGGCGCGGGCAAGCTGCGGGGTATCGATGTAATTGCCGGTCTCGTCGTCGTAAGAGATCCCCCTGGCGCCGTTGGACGCGCGGCTCTTGTCCCAGCCGGAGCCGTGGTTCCAGACTATCAGCATGTATTTTTTAGCCGGATAGTTGGCCTTGGCCCACTTGCCGAATTTGACAAGATGCCTGTAATCGCCCATGTCGACCGCCTGAAATTCCTGGAGCACCGGGGAGGTTATGGCAGACGGATCGCCGTCCTTGCGCACCAGGTAGCGGCGGGCGCCGGTCCAATCTCCGTCGGAATCGTGATAGCCGCCCATGCGGCCCAGCTCCACCACCACGTTGTGCCGGTCGCCGGAACCCACCAATTCCATTTCATTCATATCCTTGAGGCCGAATTTTTCGAGGTTGTTCTTGGCGTTAATGTAGACCATCACGGTCCACTCTTTTTCCGGCAGGGCCTTTTGCGCGCCGGCGGCGGGCGCGGAAACTCCGAGCCTGGCCAGTTCCTCTTTCAGATCAAATTTCCCCCCGTCAAAGTCCACTCCGGCCAACGCGGCCTGGGCTGAAAAGAACAGGACGAACGCCCCCGACACCAGTTTTTTTACCATATTGTTATAGCCTCCACACACCGAATCTGCCGCGGCCCCGCACCTAAAGATGACGACCGGGAACGCTAACGCTGAATATACTGGGAATTATACCGCATAGGCGCGGCAGGCGCAATGAACCAACCGCCCCACCTCCGGGGCCCAAAGTACCCGGGAACCGAAAGTTCGCTATCATTGACAAAATAGCGAACAGCCTGCGCGGCAAAGCCGGAGGCGGCGCCGTCTTTCCGGCGCCTTCCCCGGGCCGCTGATGGTCTTGGTTAGGGCTACGGCGCAAAAAGAGGCCCGGTTCTTTACCCCCCGGCCGCGATTCCTTTGGCGGCGCCGGCCTGGGACCTATGGCCTTGAAAGCCGGGATGGCGGTGCGCTAGGCTATATGATATGAAAAACCGCTTCCTCTTCCTCTCTACGGTCGCTCTGGCCGCGCTGGCTGCCGCCGTGTTCCCGCTTAATTCTTCCGCCGAAACCGACGCCGCCGGCCCCCGCGCCCGCCTGCGCCCGGTGCGGGACGCTATCCGCTCGAGCGGCGCCCGCTGGACCGCCGGAGAGACTTCGGTTTCAAATCTGCCCGAGAGCGAGTGGCACCGCCTGACCGGCCTGGACTCCACCCCTCCCACCGGCCCGCAGGCCCCGGAGCCGCCGGTAAAATGGCTGCCGCGCGCCGTGGACTGGCGCGACAATGGCGGTAATTTCGTCACCCCTGCCAGGCAGCAGGGCGGCTGCGGCTCCTGCTGGTCCTTCGCCATGACCGGCGCGCTGGAATCCTATGTGCTGCGCAAGCGCAACACACCCGGCGCCGATCTGGACCTCTCCGAGCAGGTCTACGTCTCCTGCAGCAGCGTCGGCAGCTGCAAGGGCGGAGTGCTGTTCCCCCTTTTCCTGCTGCGGGAAGGCCTGCCGCCGGAGTCGGCTTACCCCTACATCGAGGCCAACGGCTCTTGCGCCGACGCCAAACCCGGTTGGGAGGGGCAGGCCCACAAAATAGACGGCTGGGGCATGGTCAGCCCCTCGCTCTCTAAGATAAAGGCGGCGCTCGCGCATTACGGGCCGCTGCCCACCTCGATGCAGGTCTATTCGGATCTCCTGGACTACAAGTCCGGGATCTACACCCGCGTGGGCGGCAAGCGCCTCGGCGGCCACGCCGTGCTGCTGGTCGGCTATAACGACGAGGAAGAATACTTCATAGTCAAGAACAGCTGGGGCACGGACTGGGGCGAGAACGGTTTTTTCCGCATCGACTACTCCCAGATGCATTCGCTCGTAGTCTTCGGCCTGACCACCGTGGCCTATTACTGAACGATGAACGGCGGCTCAAAATATGGTTTAATTTGCGGCGCGCCGGATAGCGGTCCGGCGGCTCAAAGGGGACCCCAATGACGCAAACAAGACCCAAAGCCTTGGTAGTTGACGATGACGCCATTATGCGGGAGGTGGCGGCCGACGTCCTGGCCGCCGACTATGAAGTGCTGCAGGCCATGGACGGGCAGGACGGCTGGGAAAAGGCCCAAGCCTTCAAACCAGACCTGGTGGTTTCCGATCTGATGATGCCCAGGATGCACGGCTACGAGTTGTGCGCCAAGTTAAAAGGGGACCCCGCCTTTAAGGGCGTAAAGGTGATAATTACCTCTACAAAGTCTTTCTCCACCGACAAGGAACAGGCCGCCAACGCCGGAGCCGACAGTTACGTGGTGAAGCCGTTCGAGCCGGACACACTGCTTTCAAAAGCGGCCGAGCTACTTTCCGGCAAGGCCGCCCCGTTCCCTGCGCCCCCCGCGCCGCCAAAGCCGGCAGCCGCCGCAGCGCCGGTCCCCGTCCCAGCAGCCGCGCCGGTCCCCGACTACGCGCAGTTCTGGGGCACGCGCGGTTCTTGCCCTACACCCGGACAATCTACAGTGCGCTACGGCGGCAATACCGCCTGCGTGGAGCTGCGCGTAGGCGGCGAGGTCCTTATCTTCGACTGCGGCACCGGCATCCGCGGCCTGGGCTTCTCGCTGGCCAGGGAATTCAAAGGCCGGCCGCTCTCCGGCCACATTTTTGTGGGACACACGCACTGGGACCATATCCAGGGCTTTCCTTTCTTCGTGCCGCTGTTCAACCCGGCCAACAACTTCAGCATCTACAACGTGCACGGCGCCCATGGCTCGCTGGAAGGGATCTTCAAAGGCAGCATGGCGGCCGACTACTTCCCGATCCCGCTCACCAGCCTGGGGGCGGAATTGAAGTTCATAGAAATGTCCGGGGCCGTACAGATAGGGAAGGTAACGGTTTCATTCACGCATCTCAACCACCCAGGCGTCGCCATCGGCTTCAGGGCGGACTGCGACGGCCGCTCGGTGGCGTACATCAGCGATCATGAGACCTTCGCCAGGCTCAACGGCGCTACCGACGTGGCGCGCCGCCAGGACTCGGAATTGACGCGGTTCTACGGCGGCTGCGACCTGCTGATCCGCGAGGCGCAGTATACCGAAGAGGAATACGCGTCGCGCAAAGGCTGGGGGCACAGCACTTTCAGCGACGTGGTGGATTCGGCCGTCACCGCCGGAGTGAAGCGGCTGGCCTTCATCCACCACGATCCCGACCATAACGACGAAACCATGGACAAACTGGTGGAATATTGCCGCGCCCGGGCGGCCGGGCGGCTGGATTGCTTCGCGGCCATGGAGGGCCGCCGGGTGGACTTCTAGCCTAGCGGCTGACGAATTCGGAAGCGCAGGAGCCCTCGTCGGCGCCGCTGTTGTAGGCGCAGGTTCCTTCTACGGTTATGTCGTGGGTGTTCCAGCCCATGTTGGAAAAAGTCCAGATATAAGTACCGTTGCTGTCCCCGGTGGGCACGGAGAACACCGCATCCCCCGTAAGTGCCGCATAACTGACCGGCACGTTGGTGATGGTGTCGTTGATGTTGGTACTGGCTATGCTGGCGCTCGCCAGTATGCTCCGCGTGTCGAAGTTGATACTCAGAGAATAATCCCAGGTTCCCATACAGTTCAGCACGCCTCCCGCGCAGACACTGCCGGGAGTGAAGAACCCGGAGCCGGCCCCGGTGGCCAGCGTGGCCGTGCCGCTAATCTTGCGCACGTCGTCCCAGCCCGGGTCGGTAAGACCCGACAAATTCTGAGAGGTATCGCCGCCCAGTTCGTCCAGTTCGTCGCTCAGCCCGGAGATATAGGAGAGTCCTTTCAGGCCGTCAAGCCCGGCGGCCGCGGCCTGTCCCGAGACGTAGTCGGCCGAGTCGTAGGCGGGGGACACGGTCTCCCGCTCTCCGTTCCTGCGGCCTGCGCCGGGGATCAGGGCCGCGCCGAGTTCATTTAGCAGTTCCGGCTCAGGCCGGTAGGCCCCGGATACTCCCTGCGGCCCCACCGTCACCGCGTAACCCGGGCGGTTCAACGTAACGTGATCTCCCGAAGGGCCCTCCACGACTACGCGCCCGGACTTCTCGCCAGCGTTGTTGAAGGCGCCGGGGCCCTCGAGGACCACCAGGCTTTGGTCGCCGTTAACCGCGCCGGAAACTATGGTGCCGAACACGCCTATGGTCCCGGCCGCCACTTTCACTTTCACGGCCCCGGGCGATTTCCTGGCCACTTTGCCGGTGACGAACCTGAAATAACCTTTAACCACGTCCGCGGAAACCTCGCCGGCCCCGGAGGCCGGGTCGTAAACAAACTTATCGAGGACCACCGCGGAGTTGGGCCCGATGGTGAAGACGGTCTCGTCCAGCAGCACGATCTGCACCTGTCCCTTGTCTCCGGTGGAAATCTTATCGTCCAGGCAGACCACATCCCCGCCGGCCAGCGTCTTTGGCTCCGCGCGCGCTCCCGCCCGGAGAACTTCCGCGCGCCCCCTGATGGCCGCGGCCACCCCCACCTTCACGGGCTGCGCCGCCCAGGCCCCGGTCTGCAGCGCCAGGGTCGTCAATACGGTCAGGATCTTTTCTCTCATGGTTTCGCCTCCGTTTAAAACCCGGCCTGCCAGCGCCAAGACAGCGTCAGGCCGGCCTTGTAGTTGCTGTACGAGTAATTGGTTATGGTGGACCTGTAATTCTGGGCTTCTCCGGAAACGCTCAACAAGACGTCGCGCAGCGCCCGCCAGGCCGGGCCGAGCGGCAGACCCAGCGTCAGACCGGCTTTCAGCGCGGTATCCTTACGGCGGCGCCTGCTGACGAAGGTGTTTGGCGTCGGGTAGGAGGCCAGCGAGCAGCCGAGGGAAGATTCCAGAAAGGCGCCCTTGCCGGGGAACCAGACGTGGCTGAGCGAGAGGGAATGCTCCGCGTAATTATAAATGGCCACGGCCGCGGCCTTCCAGGAAAGGCCGTACTCCGCGCCCAGCCGCATGGCCGCCCCGGCCTGCCGCTCCCAGCCCAGCGAAACCCTGGCCGAACTGCCGGTTCTGTCCGGCGCCCCGGAGGAGACGGGGTTCTTTACGAAACGCTGGAGAGAGAAACTCTCCTCCAGGAAAAGGAGCGAACTCCGGGAACGCCTCTCCAGCCGCAGCGCCGCGCCCGGATTGCGCAGGTATGATCTTCGCGCCAGCATGACCTCCGCATATTTCAGTTCCAGCACGGCGTCGGCGGCGGACGCCCGGTAGCGCCCCGCGACGCGCGCCGACAGCGCGTCCATGTTCAGCGGCTTTACCCTGCCCTGCTCGGTGCGGTAGTAGGTTATGGACTCGGAAAGCTCGTGCCCTTTGGCCGAGCCGAGGTCCTGCCAGAAGTCCGCCCCGGCGAACAGCGCCACGCTGGTGTCCGCCTTGCCCGCCGCGGAAACGTCCACCAGGCCGTCGTTGAACAGCATTTTACCGGAGGAGGGCAAGGCCTTGCGGTTGGAATTATTCTCCACCCCTCCGCCCAGCCTGGCGCTCACGCGGAAGGAGCTCTGGCGCCGGCTTATATCGGCCTGCAGCTGCCGGATCCTGGCCCGCAGGCCCGGCTCGAGCGGCAGCTTCTCCAGCACCTCCAGCTCGCGGGAGGCTTCGTCCAGGCTTTCCAGGCGATACAGCACGAGGGCGTGCACCAGCAGGGCCTCGTAGCGCTTCGGCGCCGCGGCTATCACCCGCTCCAGGGCCGAAAGAGCCGGCAGCAGGTCGCCGGCCTCGACGCGCGCCAGCGCATAGCGGTAATTCAGGTCGGGGTCATCGGGCCTGGCGAGCACCTGTTCGAAAGTTACTTCAGCCGGCGCCGTGCCGGCGCATAACGGGCAGGCCGCGGCCGCCAAGGCGGCCAGCGCCAGCAGTAAAACTGTCCTGGCGCGTCTTTTCATTGCGCTTTTACCTCCGCGCCCCCGGGGGCGCTTTTAGGGATAGTGAAGCGGAAAGCCGCCCCCTTGCCCTTCTCCGACTCTACCCAGATCCGGCCGCCGTGGGCCTCGGCGATGGTCTTGCAGATGGAGAGGCCGAGGCCGGTGCCGGCGATCTTCTGGTCCTTCTGGGCCGCAAGGTCCACCTGCGCGAACTTCCTGAAAAGCTTGCCGATGTCCTCCGGCGCTATGCCCATGCCGGTATCGCGGACGGTGAAGCGCAGGAATTCCCCGTCCTGCTCCGCCTCCAGGGTAATGGTACCGCCCGGGGGCGTGAACTTGATGGCGTTGCCGATAAGGTTGTTGACCACTTGCTCCAGTTTCTCCCGATCGACGGGGAACGAAGGGAGGCCGTCGGCCAGCCTGTATTCCAGTTTGACGCCCTTGGAGGCCGCGCTGAGCGCGAACAGGTCGGCCAGGGCGGGCAGCACTTCCTGCGCCTTGACGTCCTGCTTGTGGAATTCCAGCTTGCCGGCGCGGATCTTGGCGGCGTCCAGTACGTTGGTGACGAAAGCAGTCAGTTTGCGGCCGGAGTCCTTCATCAACGCCAGGTAGTGCTTCTGCTTGTCCGTCAGCGGGCCGTAACTGCCGCGCGCCATCATCTCAATTATCATAATCATGCCGTTCACCGGCCCGCGCAGGTCGTGAGAAACGGTTGAGACCAGTTCGTCCTTGACCTGGTCCAGCACCTCCAGCTTGCGCCGCTCCTTTTCCTCCCTGACGTAGCCCAGCCAGGAGGAGGTAATGTAGACGGCCAGGGCCGCCGCCGCGGGAAAGACCGGGTCGAGCAGCAGGCCAAGGCGGGCGTAGGCGTACCAGGAGAACGGGAACGCGACGCTGGCGGCCAGCAGCCCCATGAGGCCGCACCACCAGGCACCGAGGCGCGGCAGCAGCAGCAACAGGGAGAGGCCGACGGCCAGCGTGCTGGTTATTTCCGCGCCGTCGGCCCAATCCGGGCGCTGCAGGAACTCTCCGGCCAGGGCCTGCTCTATGGCCTGCGCGTGCACCTCCACGCCCGGATAGGCCCTGGAGAGCGGAGTCGGATGGAGGTCCATCAGCCGGGAGGCGCTGGCGCCCAGCAGGACGATGGCGTCCTTCACGTCAGGCTCCTCGCCGGGCGCGAAGAACTTCCAGGCCGGGATCACGCGGCCTTGCGCCTCCGCTGAATAGCGCAGCAGCATGCGGCCGGAGGGATCGGTGGGAATAACGAGGTTGCCGGTCTTCACGCTGGTTATACCGGTATGCTCGCCGAAACTGGAGACCAGGCTGGCCCCGGCGGATTTCACTTGTATGGAGGAGGCCCCCTGCGCCACGCGCAGCGTCTCCAGCACGAGAGACGGCACCACCTGGCTGCCATGCCGCAGCAGCATGGGAATGCTGCGCAGCACGCCGTCGCTGCCGGCGGGGATGCTGAAGCAGCCGTTGCCGGCGGCGGCCGCCTCAATCTCCGGGATGTTCACCGCCGCTCCCGGGAATTCCTCCAGGTAGAGGGAGGGGTCGTCCCCGGAATAAGCGAAGCCGGCCTTCAGGGCCGGAGCCGCGCCGCTCTCGCGGAGGGAGAGGGCGTAGCCCGCAACCACTTTGGCCCGGGCTATGGCCGCGGCGAAGGCCGCGTCGTTGCCGGGCAGCAGCAGGGCGCGCTTCTTCAGCGCGGCCAGGCCTGGGGCGTCAGGCAGCAGTTTTACAAGCTCCGCCGGGGAACTCCTGTCCGGCTCCGGGAACACAAAATCCAGGGCTATCACGGCCGCTCCTCCCCCGGCCAGGGTGTCCACCAGCGCCGCCAGCCTGGTGCGCGGCCAGGGCCACTGCCCGAGACGGACCAGGGTCTCGTCGTCCAGGTCCACCACCCTCACCGGCGCGGCCGAGTAGACCCGCGGCGAGAGTTTCTGAAAGCCGTCGAAGACTATATTTTGGAAAGCGTCTATCTGCTCCGCTCCGGAGAGACGCAGCAACAGGGCGGCCAGCAGCACGAAAAACGGGACCAGATAGCGGGCGCCGGCAGACAAGAAAACGTTGAACCTGGCCATTTCCTCTTTCAAGTCGAATTCCCCTCCGCCACTTGGCGAAACCTCACCACCATAGTTTAGCAGAATACTCCATAAGCCGGCGCTTTGCCTGCCTTCATGAAACCGCTTCCCGCGAACAGGCCGGAACGCTCCGGGGCTCCGCCTCTCTATTCCCTTCCCACCAGCGCGCCGCTTCCAAGCCGGCGGCGGATTCGGGATGAATCCTTTTCAGTTCGGCCAGGGAAACCGGCCGGACTATTCCGGCGCGAAGAGGGTCCTCATACAGATCCAGCACCGGGCCCTGAACCGGGACGAAGTCCGCATCCAGAAGGATCTCGACCTGCGGCCTTGTGAGCGAGCCCTTGCGCAGTTTTATTACACGGGCGATTTCCCCGCTTGAAAGCGCCACCAAAGAAGCGGGCGGATAAATGGAGAGAACGTGTATGATGGCCTTCAATATCTGCGGGTTGAATTCCTGGCCGCCCCTCCGCTCTATAAATTGCTTCACCACTTCCGCGGGGGAGAAAGCTTCACGCCAACTTCTCGGGTGCGTCATAGCCTCATAAACATCGGCGGCGCCTAGGATCTGGGCCAGGAGGTCTATTTCCTTGCCCCGGAGCCTGAAGGGATAACCGCCGGCGTTGACACGCTCGTGCACCTGGCGGACAATTTTTCCGCTCCGTTCCTTTAGGCGCGGGTCCATGTCAGCCAGGTTGTCAAGCCTGGCCACGCCAGCCTCCACATGAAGCGCAACCCGTGAATATTCCGCGTCGGTCAAATACTCTTTTTTCGAGGAGAGTTCCCGATATTCCGTCATCCCCCAGTCATGGGCCATGGCGCAGAAGGAGAGCAGACGAATTTCATCCTGCGAGAGCTTAAGGTCCAGCGCGATGGCCTGGCTGAGAACAACAACGTTAGCGGTGTGGGCGTAAAGATAATTCTCCGCGGAAGATAATGATATATAGTTAAGAAGCACCGTATTCGTTTTCAGAGTTTCAAGGGAGGGATCGCAAACGGCTGCTATTTCCTCATACGCCCCTCCCCGGGGCCGGTCGGGATAAATCATGTATTCCCTGGCCGCGGCCAGAAGGCCGCGATATATCTCCTCCGCCTCCAGTTCCAGCTGCACGAACGGTTTCCGAGGAAACTCCGCATTTCCATCCGTTGACCGGATTTTCAACTCCGGCCCGGACGGAGCTACGGCCTCCGGAGTTACCGGAGGTTCCGGCGCTTGAAAAAGCGCCGCTGGCGGCTCCGGACGCGCCTCCCACTCCAACAAGAGGACCACGGGCTCCGCAGGAGCGCATGGCGACGGTGGCACCGCGACTACGGGCTCCTCGGGAACGCGCGGGGGCAGCAGTGAATTTTCAGAGAGGTACCTGATCTCTTTTAGTGTGCGCAGGAAATGCAGCAACACTTTCCCAGGCATCCTGTCGGAGTATTCCTTTTCGACCTCCGCCAGGGTCAGATAGAAGCGGCTCCGCTCTCCGAGAGAACGCCTGACATATTCCAGGACTTTCCGCTTCCAGCGGGGATGGAGCAAAGAGCACCGATGGGAAAGCCTCCACCAGGTGGTCGAAAAATAGTTGCCCAGTTCCCCAGCTTCTTTGACGAGCTCGTTAAAGTCTTCGGTCATCTTGTATATAGATAGAACACGCGCAGGACATAATGCGCGGTTCAGGCCGTGCGGCCCCTTTGCAGCAGTTCCGCCACGCAGGCCAGGAGCAGGTTCGAATCCACCGGTTTGGCAAAAACACGCACCCCGGCATGGGAGGTCATGAATTCCGCGGCTTTGCCCGGAAGGCCGGTGACGAATATAACCGGGACGCCGGTGCCGGCGCCGCGGGCGATATCGAACACCTGTCCGCCGCCGCCGGCGGGCAGTTGCATATCCAGTACGAGCAGGTCGGGACGGAACTCACGGAAGAGTATCAACGCCGCGGTGGCGTCCATGGCGGCCATTACCTCGTAACCGGCCTCGGGCAGGAGCGTCTTATAGTATCCCACCATCGCCGGGTCGTCGTCCACGGCCAGAATGCGTTTCATGCGCGCCTCCCCATTAAAAACCTCCGTGTGGGAACCGAACGGACGAGATCCGGGTAACGTCCTCCCCGCGGCAGCCGTCGTCCGCGCAGATATTTGAGACGCGGCAATTTTCATCCTCGTCGAAAGCGTAGTCTTTCTCGCCGCGCACCAGCACGCCGGCTATAAGCCCCGTCTCCCCGTTGAACACGGGGCTTCCGGAGTTGCCGCCGTAAGTGTCCAGGTTGGCGACAAAATAGCCGGGCGGGGAGGCGTCGCGCACATTGGCCCCGCCCGCCACCTTGGTCGGCAGGCCGGAAGGGTGGCCTATCACAAAAAGGGGGGCTCCAGCGGCCGGCTCGGTACGCGAAACCGCGAGCGGCGCCCGCCCGGCCACAGGCCGGTCGAGCCTGACCAGCGCCCAGTCGGCGCCGGGCTTCTGCTCCTCCCTGTCCAGAAGTTCCCTGCAGTAATACACATCTTCCATAGGGACGCTGTCCGCGGCCTGACCCGCGGCGCCCAGCGCGAACCCGAAGACAAAAGCCGTCTGCCGGCAGTCATAAAGTTCCCGTACGCAATGTCCGGCCGTCAGCACCACGTCCGGCGCCACCAGCGCGCCGGTGCAGAAAGCCCCGGTTCCCTGCTCAAAGAACGGCTCACGGCGGCACAAGTTGAATTCCTTTCCATACGGCCTGAGCACCAGCAACGCCCGCTGCCCGGCGCCTCCGGCCTGCACGCGGGAGCGCTCAAAAAGCGCCGCCGTGGAGCCGGCGGACTTCAGGAGCCCGGGGTCGGCGACCTGGTAAAGGTCGCGCCGGTCATCCGCGCCATAAACCACCTTGGGAGGCGCGGCCGCCGCCCCCGCCCGCAGCGGCGCCCACGCCGCCAGCGCCGGCAAAAGTAAAAGAGAAATATTCATTGTTCAGCAATCCTCCAGAAACCCGCCCTCTCGAGCAGGAGATAACTCTACCTCATAGCCGGCCGGTTTTATAAGCCCCCCGGCGCTACCCCGGCCTCTTACCGCGCCGTACCGCGCCTGAGGATCCGGCGTTCCAGCGCTCTGAGGCGCGCCGCCAGCACCTCCACGGAGAACGGCTTAGTCAGATAGTCGTCCGCACCGGTTTCGTAGCCGGCCACCTGGTCCTCCACAAAAGCCTTGACGGTCAGCAGCAGCACCGGCATGCCGCGGAACCGCCCGGAGTTCCGGATAAGCTTCAACAGGGAGAGCCCGTCCAGTTCCGGCATATCGACGTCCAACACGGCCATGTCCGCCCCCTGCGCGGACAAATGCTCCCAGGCCAGCCGGCCGTTGGCGTGCCCGGAAACCTCATACCCGGCATCCGAGACAATCTCCAGGAGCAGCGACCGGAAGAGCTCATTATCCTCCGCCACCAGCACCTTCATGGCTGCCCCTTCCCGTCCTGCCGCCTGCCTCCGGAAGGCACGGCGGCGCCGGCAAGGCGGTCCGCCAGAGTTTCCACCCTGCCGCACCGGGATTCAAGCGCCGACAACCTGCCTTTCAGGACCACCCGGCACTCGCGGTCCAGGAGATTCACCCGCTGCGAAACATCCGCAAGTTGCCCGGCAGCGGCCGCTGCCGCGGTCCTCACGCCCTTTTCCGCCGCCGCCCTGGAGAGCTTCTGATCTTCCAACAGGCCGGCCAGCTTTCTTTCCCAACCGGCCAGCAACCGTTCAGTTTTCCTTTCACCCGCGGCCGAACTGGCGGCCAGTTCACGGCATTGCGAGTAGAGTTCCGCCTGCGCGGCGCGGACCAGGGTCAGGTCCGACAGCGACGCCCGGTGTTTCTTAAGAAAAATATCCAGCTCACCGCGCAGACCGCATAATTCCCCCGCGAAGATCTCCAGTTTTTCCCTGGTCTCCTGCGCCTGGCCGGCCGCCAGGCCGCAGGCCGCCTCCGAGCCGGCGCGCAGGTCCGCGAAGAACGCGTCCACCCTCCGGCACAGTTCGTCCAGCCGCTCCGCCGCGCCGCGCCAACCCGCCTGCTCGCGTTTCAACTCCGCCAATTCCCGCTTCAGTTCCGCCTGCTCCGCGCCCTGCTTTAAAATACGCTTCTGAAAACCGGAAAGCATATCCGCCAGTTCGTTCTGGTCCACGCCGGGCGCAGGCGCCTTCAAGGCCGCCACCGAGGCCGCCAGCGAAACCACTTTCTCCCTGAGCTCGGCAACGCCCTTCTCCGGCGCGGAACCGCCCGCAAGGGGGGCGTTCTCCCCGCCCCGCTTTCCCTGCCCAAGGCCCGAAAACACAGAGTCTTTTCCCATAGAACTGCTCCCGCCGCCTAGCCCCCGGCGCCTGCCCCGTTCCTGAGAACGTAGCCGACGCCGTACAAGGTCTTTATTTTCTTCCCCCAGCTGCCCAGTTTCTTGCGCAGCGACTCCACGTGCCTGTCCACCGTTTCGGAATTCATGGCCCCGGCCTTCTCCCCCCAGATGGTTTCCAACAGATCGAAACGGCTCAGCGCCTGCTCCTGCCTCTCCAGCAGCAGCGCCAGGAGGTCGAACTCCCGTGGCGTCAGGGTATCCAGTTCCACTACGCGCCCGCGGCGGCGCAATTTTATCCACCTGCCGGCGCGGCACAGCCGGATCTCGCCGTCCCGGGAAGAAAGCTTGGCCGCCGGGGCGCAGGCCCGCAGGCGCCGCAGATGCGCCCGGGCCTTGGCCAGCAGCACCGCCTTGTCCATGCCGTAAAATATAACGTCATCGGCCCCGGCCAGCAGCATGGCAGCTATGCCGCCGTTGCCGGTCTTTTCCCCGTCACAGGCGACCAGCACCGGCGCCCCGTGCGCGCAAGCCGTTAGTTCCGCTATTCCGCAGATCCTGGCCGCGCCGAGGCATTCCGCGTCCAGGAAGGCCACTCCGGAGCCCAGGCGGGACCAGGGAACCGCTTCCGGCAAACAGAACGCGGAGACTTGCAGGCCGTTCTCCTCGAAAACCCGCGCCAGCCCCTCCCAGAAGAGTTTTTTTGGGGCGATGAGAAAAACGTTGACGGCCGCCCCCATAACTACCCGGCCTCCGGCTGCCCGAGAGTTTCCAGCACTTTCTCGAAGATATCCTGAAGCGGGGAAGTTTTGCTTAAAAAGCCGGCCACGCGCCCCTCCTGCGAAAACAGCTGCTCTATCTCCCGGTTGAAGTGGCTGCCGGTAATCACCAGAACGGGGATGCGCGGGCCGTCCCCCGTGTTAAGGGCACGCACCAGCTCTATGCCGGACAGGCCCGGCATCATCACGTCGGTAAGTATGATAGCCGGCCGCCGCCCGGCTATAAGCCGCAGCGCCTCCGCCCCGTCCGCGGCCGTGAACACCTCAAAATAATCTTCGAACAGGCAGCACATAAGCTGGCTGAAATTTTGGTTGTCGTCCACTACCAGCATCTTTTTCTTTTCAAGGCCCATATCGTTCCGCCCCCGCTACTGCGTCTTAAGCCCCAGCGCCGAACGCACTTCCGCCAGGGCGGCCTTCACGGCGCCGACGCCGGATTCCGCGCTCTCCACGTCGAAGCCGCCGCAGAGCAGGAATTCCCGCATCAGGCACCTGAAACCGGGATCGTCTTCGACTACCAGGATGGTCATAGCGTCACCGGGCCGTCGGCAGCAGTACCGCCAGCACGGCCACCAGCAGAAGGAGTGTTACGAGCGCCGTGAAGGTTTTCAGGGACCGCCATTCGGCCGCCAGTCTTTCCGCGGTTTCCCTGTTCACTTCGGACGCCCGGGCGGCCTGCTTTTCGAACTGCCCCTCCAATTGCGTGTAGGCCAGTTCCAGGTGCCCCAGCAGCCGGCGTATATCCATAAGGTCCGTCTTGACGGCGCCGCTTTCAACCGACAGCCGCGCAAACGCGGTCCGCGCCTCTTCCCCCCTGGCCTCCACGGCGCCTTCCACTGCGGCGGCGGCGCGGTCCAAGGCGGCCTCGAACGCGCCGGCCTCCGCCGCGGCGGTTATTCCCGCGCGTACCGCCCCGGCCCCGGCGGGCGGGGCAGGGACGGCCGCCTGCTCCCCCATCGCAAAACCTTCCGGATGCAATTCCTCTATAGCCGGCGGCTGCGGCTCCGGAGTATAGACCGGCTCCGGTTCCGCGGGAGGCGCCGCCCGCTCCGCAAAAAGTCCCTCTATAGTTTCCAGCAGTTTGGCGTTGCCTACCCCTTTGTTCAGGATGGCGTCCGCCCCCGAACAGACGAACTGCAGCCGCTCCTTCTCTATCTCCCGGCCCGTAAAGATCATTACCTTGGGCGGGTGGGGGAGCTTGTCGTGCAGCACCTCGGACACCTTGTACCCGTTCATTTTGGGCATGTTCACGTCCAGGATCACCAGGTCGTAGCGCTTCTCGGCCAGCCGCCGGAAGACCTCTTCCCCGTCCTTGGCGAAATCCACGTTGTGCCCGGCGTCGTTCAGGAGGCTCCACAAGAGGGCCCGTATGCCGGAATCGTCGTCGGTAGAAAGAATGCTGAGCGGCGTCCGCCGCGCGACGGCGGGTGAGCGGCCCGCGGGCGCGGAGCGCCGTAGGCAGCCGGCCAGCGGAGCAATGGCCGCGATGCTGCGCCAGGACGGCCGCCCCCCGGCATATTCCGCCTCGCTGCTGGCCAGCACGTCCGCGGACAGGCAGCCGAAAAGAGAGTTTATCTCTTCCGGCAGGTACGGCCCCGCCACCCGGCCCTGGATGTACAAATAGAATTTATCAGCCACATGCCCCTGTTATCTAGCAGGAAATCCTCGCTTACAGACGGCCCCTGCCGCCAGCCAGACCTTACTATAGCGCAATTCGCGCAAACCACGCCTGAAGCAATGGACCCAGTGCGGCTGCCCGATGTTCTCAGGAACGGGCAGGAGACCAAACCCCCACCTTTGGTTCCAAAACGGGTCGCCAGGTTATGGGTTATGGTGACACACAACTTAATTCCGTGCTCCCTGGCTTAGGACCTGGGCGCTGTTTAGCCAACCTTCTCCCCAACCTGCCTTCCAAAGCAGCGATAAATTCTTCCCCCCCAATGGCCGCCCCGTCGAAGAATGTTTTTTTATCCTGTCGATTTCTTCTTTCTTTAAATCCCAATCCACAAGAGCCCCCCGTAAGGCGAGAATCCCGCTCAATCGCTCCGGGCGCGCCAACAGATCAGGCTGCCCTGAAAGGCGGCCGCGGACGCTGCTCCAGGGATACTCACAGGGATGAGAAACAAGCCCTGCGCGTACCGGATTATATTCGATATACCGCACCGCGGCGCAAAGATAGACCTCGTCCATTATATAGGACGCGAACCGCCCCTGCCATAAGCAGCCTTTCCAACCCTCTCTTGCGTTGATCAGACGGGTATAGTGCCAGTGCGCCATACCCAGTGCCCGCGCCAGACCGGCTTCGTCTTGCGGCACGGCCACCAAGTGGGAGTGATGCGGCATAAGGCAATAACTCCAGATCTCAACCCCGCATTTATCGCACCACTCGTTCATTAACCGGAGATAAAGTCTCTGCCGGATATCCGGGTGTTCGATCTGCTGGACTCGACGTTTACGGGCGGCTTTTGCGCCGGCCGCGCCAGCTTGGGGAAGAGATCCCTACTGGCGAGAAAGCGGTGGTTATAGATGAAATACAAAAGCTGCCCGTCCTGCTGGACGAGGTCCAGAGGCTTATTGAAACACGCGGAATAAGATTTCTGCTGACCGGAAGTTCCGCGCGCAAACTGCGGCGCTCCGGGGCCCATCTGCTGGCCGGCCGGGCCTGGGAGGCCGGATTCTACCCTCTTTGTTCTCCGGAGATTCCCGAGTTCAGCCTGGAGCGTTATTTCAACTGCGGCGGGCTACCGCGCGCCTGGCTTTCTCCGGCGCCGCGCGAGGAGCTCAGGAACTACGCCGCGCTCTACCTCAACGAAGAGGTGAAAGCCGAAGCGCTGACGCGCAAGATGGACAGTTTTGTGAGGTTCCTGGATGTGATGGCGCTGCAGAACGGGAAGGAGACGCATTACGCCAACATCTCCAGCGGCGCCGGTGTGCCCGCGCGCACCGTGGAGAATTATATCCAGATACTGGAAGATACCCTGTTGGGTTTCGAAGTAGCTCCGTTCCTCTCGGCCCGCAGACGCAAGGCCGTCACCCGGTCCAAGTTCTACTTTTTCGACGTGGGCGTGGCCAATTCCCTCGCCCGCCGCGAGGAAGTGCTGCCGGGCAGCGCCGCTTTCGGCGAGTGTTTTGAACACTGGCTGATGACCGAGGTGCGCGCCTGCCTCGGTCTCAACCGCAGCGGCGAGCTTATGCAGTACTGGCGCACAAAGGCCGGCCTGGAGGTGGACCTGATAATCGGTGACCGGCTGGCGCTGGAGTTCAAGGCGACGACGCAGGTCCTTGACCGGCATCTGAAGGGTCTTAAGGCGCTGCGGGAAGAAGGCTTGGTCAGGGATTTCGGCGTGGTTTCGCTTGATCCGGTACGCAGGACCGTGGACGGCATAACAACATATCCCTGGGCCGATTTTATCAAAGCGCTGTGGGCGGGCTTACTCTCGCCCACCGCATAACCGCGGCCCCGGCCACGGAGGCTCTTCCCATTATCGTGGTTACCGGACTGGGCGCCGCTATTACCGCCTTCGACAAGTTCCCGCAGGTGAGGGCCGTTATTCATAAACCCGTTCCGCGCGAGGAACTCTTGGCGAACGTCAATAAGGCCCTGGCCCCGTCCTGTTGACGCCGGCATAAGCAATGTCTCGTGTAGGATGTGTTCGCCGGAGTTATGGGCGGAGTTGCGCGGCCAGCAGGGACTCCATCCGATCAAAGAAACGCCTGGTAATATTGGCCGGTTCCGGCTGCCTGAACTTCCTGCGCGCTTCGAAGTAGCTTGAGTTATAGACCCCGCCTACAACCATTTTCCATAGGTGACGCCGGGGCCAAACTTTCCGGGTGTCCCAAATCGGAAGCCCGGCGGCACCGGCGATGGAAGCGCCAGTTCTTTGCAAAAGCGCTCGAAGGCTTTGTGCAAGCGCGTCAGGCATGGCCAAATCTCCTATTCCGGAACGAATGGATTCTGCCTATGTTTTGTGTGGCAGTATAAAAAATTCGCGAGTAAATTTGATTGCGGTGTAAATTAATTGTATAGTGTCTTCATGAAGCCGATACGCAGATACCTCGAATCCCAGGTTAAGCGGGACATCCTGAAAAAAATGGTCTTTGTGGGCGGCCCCCGCCAGGTGGGCAAGACTACGCTGGCGCGCGGCCTGCCGGGCGGGGATAAGGGGTATCTCAACTGGGATGTCCCAGCCGACCGGGAAAGAATATTGCGGCGCGAACTGCCTGCGTCCGGGCTGTTGGTGTTCGACGAAATACACAAGTACCGGCAGTGGCGGAATTATCTAAAGGGGCTTTTTGATGCGAAGGCCGCGAACTTAAAAATAGTGGTCACCGGCAGCGCCAGACTGGACCTTTACCGTTTCGGCGGAGACTCCTTGCAGGGGCGCTACCACTATCTGCGGTTGCACCCGTTGTCGGTGGCGGAGCTGGGCATAAAGACGCGGGGGGATTTTCTTTCTCTTTTGCGCCTGGGCGGTTTCCCGGAGCCTTTCTTCTCGGGGTCAGAGAAGGAAAGCCGGCGCTGGTCGCTGGAGTACCGCACCCGGCTGATCCAGGACGATATCTTAAGTCTCGAGCGTGTGCAGGATATCGGGAGCCTGGAACTCCTTATCCTGAGGCTGCCGGAACTGGTAGGCAGCCCCCTTTCCGTCAATTCCCTGCGGGAAGACCTGCAATTGAACCACAAAACGGTTTCCAACTGGCTGGATATTTTCGAGCGGATATACGCCATCTTCCGCCTGCCGCCGTTCGGGGCCCCCCGGATACGCGCGGTAAAAAAAGAGCGCAAACACTATCATTACGACTGGACGCTGGTGAAAGAACCCGGCCCGCGTTTTGAGAACCTGGTGGCCTCCCATCTGCTGAAGTGGACGCACTTTCTGCTGGATTCCGAGGGGCGCAATGTGGAGCTGCGGTATTTCCGGGATGTGGACGGGCGCGAGGTGGATTTTGTGGTGGTGGAGGACGGGCGGCCGGTGAGTTTTATAGAGTGCAAGTGGTCGGACGCGCCGGTATCCAAGGGGCTCCGGTACGTAAAGGCCCGTTTCCCGGAAGCTGAAGCCTTCCAGATACATGCCGAAGGTTCCAAGGACTATGTAACCCCGGAGGGGATAAGGGTGACCGGCTGCCTGAACTTTCTGCGCGGTTTGAAGTAACAGTTATAGGCATTGTGTCTGCAAAAAACGCAATCATATCGCCCGAATTAAAGTGACACACAACTTAATCTCCCATTCCCCAACTTATGGGGGCGTGCGGAATGGTAAGTTTACCGGCATGGACGCAATCTGCGGGTGACCGGGGAGCACCGATCTGTCCCTCCATCCACAAGACCCAACCCCGGCCGCGAATCGCCAAGCTGCCGATCACGGTCCGGCGCGGACGCAACGGATGTAGTAATCGGTGAGCTTGTCGTCACCGTTATTGTCGTAGGCGTTGAAGTCCACAAACCACGCGTAGGCTGTGTCAGGCGCATATGTGGTGCTGGTCCAGTAATAATTGTTGTCCGTGTTGGGGAAATAGGTAGTGTTTATCCTCGGAGAATCACAGGCGGTGTAGTCCATTATGCTCATCAACTCGCGCACATTAGGCAAGCGCCAGTCGAAAAACCCGGCATAGGCCAGATTCTCGCACTTTTTTAGAGCGTTCTCCCATATATAAGTGCCGCTTGACACATATCCCCCCGCACACCCTGCGCAAGCGTCATCAGGATTTGTCACCCACATAAGGCCGGTGCGATTATCCACGGTTACGGAAGAGGTGGCTGTGCCACCCCAGGCCACGCCGTTATATATGGTAAAAGACATGGTGGAACCGCTGTAGGCGTAATCATGGTCCTCGCCGAAAGTGGTGGTGTAAGATACGCTTTGGCCCGTATCCGGGAAGGCGCAACCGGCGAAGGAATGCGTTGAAATATTAGCAGCTCTGACCATAGCCGGAAAAACCGACAACAAGATAATCAGCGATAATTTCATGTCAATACTGGCCCGCACGGACGCAACGGACATTAAAGCCGCCCATGGTCTTGTTGATACTTGACATGACGCCGAAGCTGAAGGCCACTCCCCACACGTAGCCGGTGTCAGACACATGTGTAGTGTTGGTGTAGTAAGAATAGGTGTCCGTATTTGGAAAATAGGTAGTATTTATACGCGGCGCGGCGGCGGCGCCGTAGTCCACTATACTCAGAAGTTCCCGCACATTGGGCAGACGCCGGTCCGTATAGTCCGTGGTTTCGCTCTCGCATTGAGCCAGAGCCTGCTCAAAGGTATAGGTGCCGGGACCGCCGGAACAACTGGCGTCATCGCTCTGGCCCTGGCTGCACCTGCGCCACATGAGGCCGGTGACATTGTCGGTTATGGTATTGTCGGCGTTCACGGTGTAGCTCATTTGCACGCGGGCCGGTTGATAGTCATGGTCCTCGCCGAAGGTCGCGGTGTAGCTGGCCGTCTGCCCCGTATCCGGCAGCCGCCACACACCCTGGCAGTTCATACCGGAGTTAAAGGAAAACGTGGACACGTCCGCCGCACGCGAACCCGCGGGCATGAGACTCGCCAATACAATTCCGCACACAGCATACCGAAGAGCCGCCATAATTTTCCCGCCCCGGAGCTTCAGGATTTCAGACTGTTTGAGTTGTCACCTTAATTTCGTCCATGCCGGTAAACTTACCATTCCGCACGCCCCCATAAGTTGGGGAATGGGAGATTAAGTTGCGTGTCACTCAAATCGTCACTTAAATCTAATCGCCGAAAGCTCCTTCCAGTGGACTCCGGGAGTATCTCACCTGGCGCAGCGGAACCCGATGCGTATGTCCCATGCCGACGGGTTATCGTTGGCTGAGAAGTTGAACACCCCCGCGTATACGGTACCGCTCCAGCTACCGCTCTGGAGCACCGCATTTCCGGTTGCAGGACAGCCAAAATAGCGCCCGGCGTTATGCGTGCTTGTATAAGCACCCGCCGGACCGGCCCGCACTTTCTCATAATCGGACAGGTTGCCGTCGCTCCACTCTATGAAGCTGCCGGGGTCATACCAGTAGCCTGCGCCGGTACCCGGCGTACAGGTCATATCCGTCCATTCTTTGACATTACCAGACCTGTCCCAGAGGTATTGTCCCGAAGATAATTGATGCACCCTGCGTTCAATGGACGGAGTGGTGTTTCCTGTGCCCACATAAGGGTCGTCATCGGGGTCGCCTGTAACATCGGCCGCCAGGGAGTTGGCCGGCGAATTATCCGTATGCCCCCGCCACAGGCCGCCGCTGCCCACGCTGCCGCCGGTCCAGTTCCAGGCATTGTTCTCTATATTGCGCGATATTGTCAGGGCCTCCGGCATAGTAAGCAGATGGTAGCCCGGCCCGAGGGCCTCGCAACGCAGTTTAGCCTCTATTTGAGTGATAGAAACCCAAGGCGTACCGGCAGGCTCCGAGGTAGGCACGGAGCTTACATTCTTGGCCTCGTATTTCTGCACCCAGAAATCCCGGGTGCCCAGCGCGGAATCCCCCGGCACCAGCAGCCAGGCGCCGCCTACGGACGGGGCGGGCGGGGCGGTTTCTACGGTGCCCGCCTTGCCGAATATAGTGACGCCGGATTTTATATTGCCCACGGCCAGGTCCGCGTCCACGGCGGACAGCGTGGTAGTTGAGTAATAGCCGGCAGAAACCGTGTCATTAACGGGGGTAAGCGCCCGCCTTGCCGGCATAAAAACACGGGTGCTGACGTCCGCCCCGGCGGCACTTCCAGCGAGCAGAACCATGAATAAAGCCAGAAAACCGTATTGTTTCATACTCCACCCGCCAATTGGTCCGCTCGGCATAAGAGCCGGGACCGGTATTGTTTTTACCTACTGCAGCGGAAACCGCGCCACACGCTCGCGGAAAGTGAGGTGTTACCCAAGAAAATAGAGAAAATTCCACCGTTGGTGGTGCTATCCCAAGCGCCGCCACGGCGTAACACATTTCCAGTTCCTGCACACCCCGAAAGCAATCCGGCATTCTGAGCACTTGTATAAGCCCCCGCTGGCCCAGCCCTTGGTTTCTCATAGTCCGATAGATTCCCTACAGTCCACTCCACCAAGCCACTGTTGTCCCAGTACCCCGCGCCGGTACCCGCCGTACAGGTCATATCCACCCATTCCCATACATTCCCGGACCAATCCCAGAGGTATTGCCCTGAGGATAACTGATGCACCCTGCGTTCAATGGACGGGGTTGTGTTTCCGGTCCCCATATAGGGGTCATCGTCAGGGTCGCCGGTTACGTCAGCCTCCAGGGAATTGGCGGGTGAATTATCAGTATGCCCGCGCCACAGACCGCCGCTGCCTACACTGCCGCCGGTCCAGTTCCAGGCGTTATTTTCAATGTTGCGCGATATTGTCAGCGCCTCGCACGGCGTAACCAGGTGATAACCCTGCCCCAACGCCTCGCAGTAGGCCTTGGCCGCTACCTGAGTTACACTCACCCAAGGCCAGCCATTAGGCGTGGAAACGGCCACGTCGCCAACGTTCTTCGCCTCATACTTCTGCACGTAAAAATCCAGTGTGCCGAGGTTCGTATCGCCCGGCACCAGCAGCCAGTAGCCGCCGGCCGTGGGTGCCGGCGGGGCGGTGGGCGCGGTTCCCGCCTTGCCGAATATAGTGACGCCGGATTTTATATTGCCTGCGGCCAGGTCCGCGTCCGCGGCCGCCAGCGTAGTGGCCGCATAATAGCCGGCGGGCATGGTATCACTGGCGGGGTCCAGCGTCTGTTTTTTCGCGCTCAACGGATAAGCGGACACATCCGCCGCGCCGGCTACCCCACCGGAGGCCAAAAGCAGCCCGGCGAAAGACAGTACGGCGAATTTCCAGCGGTTGCGCATGGCTATTAATCCGTGGTTATCCAGGCGCCGTCGCCGGCCACAACGGCCCATTTTGTGTCGGTGGCAAGCAACAGCTCCAGCGAGGCATACGGCGGCGTGGCGGAGTTGTTGTAGATGGTGTCGCCGGCGCCGGAGTCCGCTATGGTGTCGGAGTCGGCGGCATCTATGGTAACAGTACCGGCCCCAAGTTTTATAATTCTCACGGTCGCCCCTATGTCGGCCGCGCTTATGGAGGGCAGGTAAACCGTCTGCGCGGAGGCGCTGTTGACGGTGATGGTCTTGCCGAAGTCGTCCGCCGTGAGCGTAAGGCCGGAATCGGCCGCCTGCACCACGGCTTTTGCCAGGCGCGCGCCGCCGGTGACGAAGACATTGGTGGTTATGCTCACGCCGCCGTAGGGAGTGGTGGCGGCGGCGTTTATGGTGGAAACGTCTATGGACGGCCCCGCGCTGCCGCCGCTTATGCCGGTGAGGCCGCTGCCGTCGCCGACAAAACGCGCTGCCATCAGCGTACCTATGGCGCTCATGGAGCCCACAATTACCCCGTCGGAAGCCCGCCAGAGCTGCGCCATCTGGTTAACGGCCGTGCCGGTGCTCACCACGTCCAGCGCGGCGTATGGCGTGCCGGTAGAAATCCCAACAAGACCATTGCCGGAAATAAACATGCCGCGGTCCGCGGTCCCGGTCATGGCAGTATTAGTGGAACCGGTAACCAGGAAACCGCCCCGGTTCTTGAACAGCGTGCGGTCCGGAGTGGTATTGAGAGCATAATATGGAGAGCCCTGGCTATCCGCCCAGGTAAAAGCTCCACTGGCGGTAGAGGAGGAGGCCCGCCCCGCTGCGAAAGAATAATCCCCGCCCGCATTATTGCTGGAGCCGCCGGCCACAAAACTTCTGCCCCCTGCCGCCCGGTTAAGCTCTCCTCCCGAAACGGCGGAATAATCCCCTGAAGCCGTATTAGCCGCGCCGCCGGCCACTACGGTGTCGTAGCCGCTGGCGGTGTTCTGGAAACCTCCCGAAACGGTAGAGTATGATTCCGCCGCCGTGTTATCTTCTCCGCCGGCCACCACCGACGGCCCGTAAATCACAGCATTGTTCCTGCCGCCACCTATGGCGGAGTAGTCGTCCAGAACGCGGTTAAGATAACCACCCGCGACGGTGGAAGCGTACCCCGTGGCTTTATTTCTTTCTCCGCCAGCTATGGCGGAGGCCACGCCGGAGGCCACCTGGTCGGTGCTGGCCCTCGCGACTTGCAGGTCAACGGCACCGGCGCCACGGGGATCGGGATAAGCCGTACCGTTGCCAAGACCGAGCGTGTAGATGGCGCCCGCCGCGGAAATGAACACGCCGCTGGCGCCGGCGTAAACGCTGGTGCTGATACGCAACCCGTCGCCAAGCAGGGCTATGGAGGAAACGTTAATTACCGGGAACGCCGCCATATTAAGCGTCTGCGTGGCCGTGTGGTTGCCAAGGTTGTCGCCGGGCACGCCGGTAAGCCCCGAGCCGTCGCCGAAGAACTTCACGGCGTGGGCGCCGTCGCCGGCCACCCAGAAGAGATTGGTGCTGCCCGTGGAAACCGCCATTACCGTGCCGCTTTCTCCGGCTCCGCTCGACACATGCAGGCGGTAGGACCCGGGGCCGCCCGTCCCGATACCGACCTTGCCGGCCATGTCTATGCGCATGCGTTCGGACCAGTCCGTGGTCTGGTCGGCGATATTATTGGTATAGAACGCCAGGCCGCCGCGGAAATAAGTATCCTCACCGACGTTCAATATGCCGGCTGTGCGCTTGGTGTAACCTGTATAATTTGGCGCCCACACAACCCCGCCGCCGGTGCCGGCGGAGTTTAAAGCGCCGAACCGCAGCGACTTCGTATCCGCGGTTCCCCCGGGATAGGCAAAATCCAGTTCATAGGCCGGCGCGGAGTTGCCTATCCCCATTAAGCCCTTATTGCTTACCCAGAGCATACCGGCGCCGTCGTTGCTGGAGATCTTGACGGCATAGGCATCCGACACCGCCTGCTTAACCTCCAGCCTGGCGCCGGGGGCATTGGCGCCTATGCCGAGCTCGCCGTTCATGCTCAGGCGCATGCGTTCGGACCAGTCCGTGGTCTGGTCGGCGGCGTTGTTGGTATAGAAGGCCAGGCCGCCGCGGAAATAACTGTCTTGGCCCGCGTGCAGTATGCCGGCCGAGCGCTTGGTGTAGCCGGAATAGTTCGGCGCAAAGACGATCCCCCCGCCCGCTATCGGGCTATTCACGGACCCGAACCTTATACGCCTGGTATCGCCGTCCGCCCCAGCCAGGGAGAAATCAAGTTCGTAGTCCGGATTCGGATTGCCTATGCCCACCTTGCCGTCCCGCACCACCAGCGTGGAACCGCCCACGCTGAAGGCGCTGCCGGTTACGGTGAGCGTGGAGCCAGCCAGCGTAAGCTGCCCGGTCATGGTGTCGCCGGTCTTGGCTACCTTAGTGTTGTCCGCGCCGCTTATGGCCGGGTACAGCACGCCGGTGGCGGTCATGGAGGAAACGATGGTGCCCGCACTGTTGCGCCAGATCTGGGCGTAGTCGCCAGCAGCCGCGCCTTCCGCTACAACGTCGAGCGCCGCCGCCGGGGAAGCGGCCGCTATCCCCACCCGCCCGCCCGGGGTGACGATCATGCCGCGGTCCACCGTGCCGGCCAACGCCGGGTTGGTGGAGCCGGACACCAGGAAACTCCCGACCGTCCTGAGACCCGGCGCCGGCGAAACCACATCCACTATCCCCGCCTCGGAAGAAATCAGCGAGATGCCCCAGCCGCTCCCCCAGCCGTCGCGCCCGGCCTGGCCCGCACCTGCGACCAATTCGGAAACCGCCACTTTGGGATAATACCAGTTGGTGCCGGTATGGCCAAGCAGCAGCACGTTCTTCGTGCCGTCGCTGGCAAGCCGCACCTGGCTGAAAGGCGCCTTGCCGCGGATCTCCGCACTATAGGCGTACCATGGGCCGGAAGGCCCGTAGTTATAGCCGGATACCAGCACTTCCCAGTGCCCCGGTGCGCTGTCATAGTTGTAGCCCTCTATACGCAACAGCAACATGGTACTGGACCACAATTTCGGCATGGTGATCTTAAGCGTTCCGGTAAGGGTGCCGCCGCCGTTGTAATACGCCAGGGAGCGGTAATGCTTTATGCCGCCGAAATTACTGGCCACGGCGCCGGCCAGTTCCAGCGCCGTGTCGGGGCTGTCCAAGCCTATGCCCACGCTGCCTTGGCTGCTTACCACCAGCATGGCCGCACCGTTATTGCTGGAGACCTTTAACGCGTAAGTATTGGCGTCGGCGGTGTTCTGCTTCACTTCAAATTTAGCGTCAGGAGAGGAAGTCCCCACCCCCACCTTACCCGCGCTAACGGCAAAAGTAGACCCGCCCACGCTGAAGGCGTTGCCGGTTACGGTAAGCGTGGAGCCCGCCAGCGTAAGCTGCCCGGTCATGGTGTCGCCGGTCTTGGCCACCTTGGTATTGTCCGCGCCGCTTATGCCGGTGAGGCCCGAACCGTCGCCGTAGTATTTGGCGGCGGACGAGTAGCCTACAATATAGACGTTGGTGCTTACGGTAAGCTGCGCCAGCGCCGCGCTGATACTTATGGAGTCCACCTTGAGCGTGTAGCCTTCCCGTATTTTAGCGGTATCCACGGCGTTGTTCACGCAATACGCGCCTATGCAGACGGAGCGCACGGCGTTGGTGGTGGCGCCGGCGCCCAGCGCCACGGAATCCACGCTATTGGCACGGGCGTAATACCCCAGCGCCACCGCCGACGACTTGGAAGACGTATACGCCCCCACGCCGATGCCGTACGACCCATTATTCTGGGAGTAGGCTCCTATTCCCACGCCGTAGGAAGAGTTACCTTGGGCATAAGCGCCTATTCCTACGCCCCGGTTGGAGTTACTCAGCGCGCTCGCCCCTATCCCCACTCCATAGATGCTATTCTGGTTGGCATCGTTGCCGACTCCAACGCCGCCAGTATAGTTATTACGCGCGCCGGAACCCACCCCGACGCCTGAATCGTAATTCTGGTTGGCACTGGGCCCGACACCGACGCCGGAATTGAGGTTGTTGTTCGCGTTAGAACCCACCCCGACGCCTGAATTGTTATTGTCGTACGCACTGGGCCCGACACCGACACCGGAACTGTTATTGCCACTAGCGCCATACCCTACCCCCACCCCGTAGTCCCTGTTCTGGCCGGCAGCCCAGCCCACACCGACACCGTAGTTATAATTGCCGAGAGACTGTCTGCCGATGCCAATTCCATAGGAATAGTTGTTATAGGCCAAGTACCCGATGCCTATCCCGTAATCGTGATTGTCATGGGCGCCGTACCCAACGCCCACGCCTGTGCTGTAGTTATTGGTGGCGTCCCGCCCTATGCCTATGCCATTGCCGTAATTATTGGCGGCGCCATAACCCATGGAAATGCCGTACAGGGTGTTGCTCCCCGTACCGCCCGGCTGCACTATGGCTATGCTGCCGTTCTGCATGGTAATGGTGGAGACATTTGTTGCGGTAAACCCGGCCAGGTCCAGCGCCTGCGTGGCCGTGTGGTTGCCCAGGTTGTCGCCGACGGGAGCACTCTGGGGATACAGCACGCCGGTGGCGGTCATGGAGGAAACGATAAGGCCGGTGGAATCGCGCCAGATCTGCGCGTAGACGTTGCTGGCCGTGCCGGTGCTTACCACGTCCAGCGCTGCCTGGGGAGTGCCAGTGGATATGCCGACCGTTTTGGCGCTGAAGTCGCCGAAAATAAGCGGGGAGATGGTGCCGGAATTAGCGATATAAAGTTTATTTGAGCCCAACTCATAGAAACCGGCCTGATAACCGAGGAAGGTGTTCCCGACACCGGTGGCGTTACTGAATCCAGATTCAGCACCGACAAACAGGTTCTGCTGGCCGACACTGACTTCGCCGGCGTTAGGACCCACTCCCAAACTGCCGTTGCCTGGCAGAATGGCGAGCACTGTAGAGCCGTTTATCTGGTAGCGGGCGGCGGTGATGGCGCTTGAAGAATAAATGGCGTAGTTGCCCATGTCCAGCTGCCCGGTCATAGCGCCTTTGGACGGATCAAAAACTATTCCGCTCTCCGCGGCTGAACCGCGCGGCCCAGCCAGGCCGGCCAGCACGCAGAGGATCGCGGTCAAAAGGGCCCGCTTCACGGGCCGCCCCCGGGATACCCCGCCAACGGCGCACAACCGCAAGGCGCCTGCCAATATCTTCATCCGGTTGATCATAGTTTACAACTCCCCGCGCCCCGTAAGGCCCCGGCGGCATTGCGGCCGCCCGGTTCGCCCGGGAACGGCGCAAAGGGTTCCTTAACCGCGGGCAAGAAGGATGCCCTCCGCTTTGCGCAGCACTTCATCCGGGGGTATCATTTTAGGGAAGAAACAGACGAAGCCAGCGGCGGAGGTAAAGACCTCGTTCAACTCTTTGTCCAGATAATTCTCCCCGGTCATCACCACAAAAGGGATCCCGCGGAAGCGCCCGTCCCGCGCCCCCAGGCGGGCAAGCTCTCCCACAAATTCCCTTCCCGACATCACCGGCATGGCCACGTCGAGCAGGATGAACTCCGGGAGTTCCTCCTGCAGCAGCGCCAGCGCCTCGCTGCCGTTGCCGGCCAGCGCCACGGCGTGCCCGGCTTCCTCAAAGACGTACCGGAAGAGCTCGCGTATGCTTGGTTCGTCGTCCACTATAAGTATATTGGCCATGCCTACTCCGTTCCTTTTCCGGAAGCCGTGAGCGGCACCACGAACATGAACCGGCTCCCCTTTCCCTCTTCCGACTCCACCCAGATCCGGCCGTTGTGCGCTTGCACCGCCAGCCTGCACATGGCCAGGCCCAGCCCCAGCCCCATATGCTTATGCTCCTCCAACTGGGAATATTTCTCAAAGATCTCCTCGCGCTTCTCGCGCGGAATGCCCGGGCCGTCGTCCTCTACGGTAAAGAGCGCTTCCCCGGCAACCGCGCGGCAGGAGAGCGCTACGTTGCCGCCGGCCGGAGTGAACTTCAGGGAATTTCCGACCAGATTCACAAGAACCCGCTCCAGCAGGGCCGCATCCCCGCGGAACCGGATCTTTGCCGGCAGGGGAGCGGCGGAAAGTTTGATCCTCTTGGCCGCGGCCAGCGGTTCATGGACCTCGAATACGGCGTCGCACAAAGCCCCGGCGTCGATGCCGTCGGCTTTTAATTTCAGTTCCCCGCGCTCCAGTTTTATAGTGTTGAGGATATCTTCTATCATGCCGTTCAGGCGCCTGGCCGAACGCATGATGGGCAGCAGGCACCTCTCCACCGCGGGCGACTGCGGGACTATTTCCGTAAGGAGCTGCGTATACCCCTGTATACTGGTCACCGGGGCGCGCATGTCGTGGGTTATCATATGAAAAAACGTCTCCCGCGCGCTTTCTATTTCCCGGTCCACGGTCACGTCGCGGATCACTACTACGCGGCCGGGGCGCGCCAGGCCGGCCAGGCGGAATCTCCTGGAAGTCACCCGGAAATTCCTGGTTACCGCGTATTCCTCCTCCGCGCCCGGCACGTCCACGTCCATCTTAAGGTAGTTCTCCTCCGACGCCGCTATCCTGGCCAGAACCGGAAGAAAGTCTTTCCGTCTTACCAGGGCGCACAACTCCAGTTCGGGCTCCGCCTTGCGGATCCCCAGCAGCCTGAGCGCGAACGCGTTCGAACAGATAAGCCTGTTCCTGTCGTCCAGAAGCAGGACGGCGTCGCCGATGGTGTCCAGCAGCGCCTGCGCCTTCGCCCGTTCCTCCACCACCTGGTTCAAGTGGAAGGCGCGGTAAGCTCCCAGTTCCAGCATCAGCCGGTTCACCGCGGAAATAAGCGCGCCGGCTTCGGGCCAGCCCGCCTGGGGAAGGACGGCCTCCAGTTTGTAGTCCGCGGCAATAAAGCGCCTGATCCCGGAGGCCAGGGAGGCCATGGGGCCGGCCAGGCCCGTTACGGCCGCCTCCGCGGCGAGCAGGGAGACCGCCAGGGCGGCGGCGGCCGCCAACACAGCCGCGTGCGGGAACCAGGGCCTCCCGGCAGCCGCGCAGGCAAAAAAAACCAGCAGCGGCGACAGCGAAGCCGCCAGAACGATCAGGCGCAGGCGGGAACTGGTCTTCATACCGGGCCGCCGGCCAGCTCCGGCATATGCAGGTCGGTCACCACCGCATGAGGGCGTTCGGCAAGCGCCATTTTCACAGGCTCCATTCCGTTCTCCGCGCCTTTAACGGCGTGCCCCAGCCCGCCTAGAAAATCCGGCAGCAGCGAGCGCAGGGCATCGTCGTCTTCGGCTACAAGTATTCTCACAAGTCCTCCGGCAAATGGAAACCTCCGGCGCTACCGGCAATGCAGCGTCTGGTTCAACAGTACCCAGGCCCCTGCCGCCGTACCCGTGGACACGCAGTAACTGTACGGGGCGGAAGCGTTGGACACGCTTATCAGGCGCCCCGCCGCGGCCGGGGCCAGCGTTTCCATCTGCGCCAGGGTATAAACGCCGGCGTTGGCGGAAATATTGGTAAGGGCCGCGCCGTCGCCCACAAACTTGGCGGCCATCAGGGTGCCCGTGGCGCTCATGGACGAAACTATGGTGCCGCCGCCGTCGCGCCAGAGCTGCGCCATCTGGTTAACGGCCGTACCGGTGCTCACCACGTCCAGCGCGGCATATGGGACCCCAGTGGAAATGCCTACCAGCCCGTTGCCGGTTATCAGCACGCCGCGGTTCAGCGTGCCGGCCATGGTGGTATTGGTGGAACCGGTGACCATGAACCCGCCGGCGTTCTTGAACAGCGTGCGGTCGGCTACATCGTTGCGGGTTACCTGCCCCTGTGAGTCGCTCCACACAAATGTCCCGGCGGCGGTGGCGGATGAGGCGAACCCGGCCGCAAAGGAGAAATTGCCGCCGGCCGTATTCGAAAAACCTCCCGGCACCGTGGCAGCGTAAGCCGCTGTATTGCCGGACCCGCCGGAAACCACGGAAAAGCCTCCGCCCACCGTATTGTTGTCGCCTCCGGCGACCGTGGCCTTGGCGCCGCCGGCGGTGTTGAAAGTGCCTCCGGAAACAGTGGAATGGTCGCCATTTGCGGCGTTGCTGTCGCCGCCTCCTACCGCGGCGTACATGCCGGCGGCGCTGTTGGAACCGCCGCCGGCTACTGCGGAATAGTCTCCGGCGGCCGTATTGCTGACACCGCCAAGGACGCCCGAGTTGGAGCCTGAAGCCACCTGCGCGGCGTCATCACGGTAGGTCTGCAGGTCAACCGCGCCGGCGCCCCTGGCATTGGGATAAGCCGTGCCGTTGCCAAGGCCGAGCGTGTAGATGGCGCCCGCCGCGGAAATGAACACGCCGCTGGCGCCGGGATAAATACTGGTGCTGATGCGTAACCCGTCGCCCAGCATGGCTATAGAGGAAACATTAATCACCGGGAACGCCGCCAGGTTAAGCGTCTGCGTAGCCGTGTGGTTGCCCAGGTTGTCGCCTGACGCCGTCCCCCACGTGGCCAGGCCGTCCGCATCCGAGGTAAGCACCTTGCCCGAGCCGGGGGTGCCGCCGGTTATTTTAACCTGCCCCGCCACTTCCAGCCTGGCGCCCGGGCTTGCCGTACCTATGCCTACTTTACCCGCGGTCGAGACCACCAGGTGATACGCCGTGGAGTTTGTCCCCACCTTCACGCTGTACTGCTGCGCGGTATTATTCTCCAGAACCTCCAATTTTGCAACCGGAGAATACTCCCCGATACCGACTTTGCCGGAGTTGGTCACGTACAGTATCGTGTCGGTGGCGGCATTGTTCATGATCCTGAGGTTGGTAGGGCCGGTTTCTAGGGTGAGGTTCTGCCCGTTGTTGTCCATCCCGACCCTGGCGCCGCCGGCGAATTTGATGCCGTCGCCGTCGCCGTCGTCCAGCTGGACCGACCCGGAAACTATGTGGAGCGCGGAGGCCGGCGCGGCCGTCCCTATGCCTACCCTGCCGCCCGTAGACACGTACAGATGGGGAGAAACGGAGGAAGTGGACACCCAGAGCGCGTCCGGTATGCTGGTGGGCGCGTTCACGGTAAGCGAAGAAACGTTTATTACGGCTTTGGCCGCCATGTTCAGCGCCTGCGTGGCCGTGTGGTTGCCCAGGTTGTCGCCTGAGATGCCGGTGAGCCCCGAGCCGTCGCCGAAGAATTTGTTGGCGTAGACCTCCCCGGCGCCGGTCATGCGGATAACGTTAGAGGTGCCGGTAGAGACCACAAGCATGTTGCCAGCCTCGCCGGCGGCGCTTGAAACCACCAACCGGTACGCCGGGGAGGCCGTGCCGATGCCCACGCTGCCGCCGGGCAGTATGGTCATGTCCGCGGCGCCTATCGCGCCAACCTCGAAGTCCAGCCTGCCGCCCACCGATTTCCAGGAGCTGAGCCGCGCCTCACTGACTCCGAGGTCGTTCTTCAGCGTGACATTCACGCCGTCCTGCCCGGGGGAAGCCTGCACCGCAAGCTCAGAGTCGGGGCTGGCCGTGCCGATGCCCACATTGCCGTAAACCACGCTCAGCGTGGAACCGCCCACGCTGAAGGCGCTGCCGGTTACAGTGAGCGTGGAGCCCGCCAGCGTGAGCTGCCCGGTCATGGTGTCGCCGGTCTTGGCCACCTTGGTGTCGTCCGCGCCGCTTATGGCCGGGTACAGCACGCCGGTGGCCGTCATGCTGGCCACCACCAGCCCGGTGCTGTCGCGCCAGATTTGCGCGTAAACGTTGCTGGCCGTGCCGGTGGAGACCACATCTAAGGCGGCCTGCGGCGCGCGGGTGCTTATGCCGATGGTCTTGGCGGAGAGATTGCCGTAAAGCACCCCGCCGATATTCAGTTCGTTGGAGGCCGACGGCGCAGACGTGTCCTGGTCATAACCGACGATAATATTGCGCGTGCCGGTGGTAAGCGCGTCGCCCGCCTGCCAGCCCAGCAGGATATTATCGCTGCCGGTGGTCAGGCCGAAGCCGGCTTTATATCCCACTATGGTCGAGCTTGAAAAAGAGTTGTTGGCCACGCCGCGGCCGGCCTCTTCACCGAATATAGCGTTGGCGGAACCTGTTTTATTGCCGTAACTCGCATACGCGCCCATTATGGCGTTATTGTCTCCCGTGGAACCGAGATACCCGGCGGCATAACCAACAATAGAATTATTGGACGCAACTGAGTTGAGTTGCCCCGCATTACTGCCGACGAAAGTGTTGCCCTGACCGGAGGAGTTTACGTAACCCGCGTTATACCCCGCGAAAGTATTTGCTTGCCCGATGTTCTGATACCCGGCCTGATAACCGAGGAAAACGCCGCTGCTCCCCGTGTTCGTCAGACCGGCCTCAATACCCACGTTCAAACTGTTCCCCCCGGACAAGGCCAGCACCGTGCTGCCGTTTATCTGGTAGCGCGCGGCGGTGATATTCCCCGTGGCGGTTATGGTGCTGGCATTGTAGATATCGTTGCCGGCCAGCAGCAGGTCCTGCGTGGCCGTGTGGTTGCCCAGATTGTCGCCGCCCGGGAGGCCGGTTATGCCGGAACCGTCGCCCACGAACTTTGTGGCCATCATCACGCCGGTGGCGCTCATACTGGCCTTGATGACGCCGCCGCCGTCGCGCCAGATCTGGGCGAACTGCGTGTTAGCCGTGCCGGTGGAGACTATATCCAGCGCCGCCTGCGGCGCGCGCGTGGAGATGCCGATGGTCTTAGCGGAGAGGTCTCCGTAAAGCACCCCGCCGATATTAAGCTCGTTCGAGGCGGCCGGGGCGGAAGTATCTTTATTGTATCCGATTACAATATTCCCAGTACCGACGGTAACGCTGTAACCGGCCTGCCAGCCTAGGAAGATATTATCTGAGCCGGTAAGTAACCCATAACCGGCTCGGTAACCCATTAGAGTCGCGCTTGAGTAGGAGTTACCGGAAGAGCCGAGGCCGGCCTCGTTTCCCACTACCGCGTTGCCGGAGCCGACCTGGCTCCATCTAGAGGCATTATAACCCACCACGGAGTTGCTCATACCTGTAGTGTTCATTTGACCCGCGCCGCTTCCAAGATACGAGTTATAGGAACCGAGGGTGTTGGAATTACCAGTGTAGGAGCCGAGGAAAGAGTTGCGGGTCGAGGAAGTGTTGCTCTCGCCAGCACCACGACCTATAAAAGTATTATCTCCCCCAGTGTTGACCTTGCCTGCGTCGTGTCCAAAGGAGGAGTTATTTGAGCCTAAAACCCCTACGTTAAATCCGACCCCTATATTGCCTGCCCCCTGCAACACCGCCAGCACCGTGCTCCCGTTTATCTGGTAGCGCGCGGCGGTGATGTCGCTGGAGGTGTTAACGCCGTAGGCCCCCATTTTCAGCACTTCCGTGGCCGTGTGGTTGCCGAGGTTGTCGGCGGCGCCGGCAAGGTTGGTGAGCCCCGAGCCGTCGCCAAAGAATTTTACGGCGTGGGCGCCGTCACCGGCCACCCAGAACAGGTTGCTGGCGCCGGTGGAAACGGCCATTACGGTGCCCGTCTCCCCAGCGCCGCTGGACACGTGCAGGCGGTAAGCCGGGGCGTTAGTGCTTATCCCGACATCTCCGGAGTCGGTTATGCGCAGCCGTTCATAGCCGCCGTTGGAGAGAAAGCGGATATACCCCGCCCCGCCTGAATTGAAAAGGTGGACTTCGTTGGTATTGCCGTTGTTGTTGCCTATAATGCGCGTGTGTCCCCCGGAGTCCGTCTGGAGCGTAGTATACTTATTGACGCTATAGCCGACCCTGGCCTGCGGGACGCCCGCGTTTAGAAGGTCCAGGGGATAGGCCGGAGAAACGGTACCAATGCCGACCCTGGCGTTATTTACGGCGAGGGTGCCCCCCCCCACGCCAAACGCCCCCTGCACGGAGAAACTGGAGCCTATGACGGTCAGGCCGCCGGAGTCCTGAGAGAGGCTGGAATTGCCGAGAGCGTTCGCCGAAGTCCAGTAGGGCAGAAGCGGCGTCTGGCCGCCGCTCAGGGTGCCGCCGATGCCGGTAAGCCCGGAACCGTCGCCGTAGAGCCTGCCTGCCACATAGATGTTGCTGGACACATACACGCCGCCGTAGTCGGCGGCCGCGGCCGAAGCCAGGAACACGTTGGGCAGGAAATTCACCGAACTGACCGCCACGATGTTGAACGCCGCCATGTTAAGCGTCTGCGTGGCCACGTGCGTGCCCAGGCTGTCGCCGCCACCGCCGGCGCCGGCGAGGTTGGTGAGCCCCGAGCCGTCGCCCACAAAGCGGCTGGCCATCAGACTACCGGTGGAGGTCATGCTGGCCACCACTATGCCGATGCTGTTGCGCCAGATCTGCGCGTAGACGTTGCTGGCCGTGCCGGTGCTCACCACGTCCAGCGCGGCCTGTTGGACGCTCACGTTCACGCCCACAGTGTCGGCGGTAAGGTTTCCGTAAAGCAGGCCGCCGATATTCAGTTCATTCGAAGCGGTCGGGGAGGTTGCATCCTCGCCGTAGCCGATGACGATATTCCTGGAGCCGCTGGTTATAGAATCCCCCGCCTGCCAGCCTATCAGGATATTATCCCCGCCGGTGGTAAGTCCGTAGCCTGCACGGTAGCCGGCCGCGACAACGTTGGAAAACCAGTTCCCTCCCACGCCGTAACCGGCCTGGGCGCCGAGCAACACGTTACTATTCCCGCTGCGGATGTTGTACCCAGCTCCCGCCCCCAGGACAGAGTTATTGCTTCCGCCGGTGGTGCCGCCACCTGCCCATGCCCCCACATAGGAGTTACTTGAGCCGGAGCTATTCCAACCTGCGGAGGCCCCGATGTGGGTGCTCCACGCCCCGACATCAATGCGGCCAGAGGCGGCGCCGACAAAGGTACTGTACGCGGCGCTGGAACGCAATATTGTGGAGCCGCCCATCGCGTACCCGGCCGTGCTGGTAACGTTGATGAAGCCGCTGAAAGTGGAGGTGGAGGCGGATATGGTGCTGGCAGCTATGCCGTACCCGGCGGCAAGCGTCTGCGTGGCCGTGTGGTTGCCAAGGTTGTCGCCGCCGGGCAGGCCAGTTATGCCGCTGCCGTCGCCCACAAAACGGGCGGCCATCATAACGCCGGTGGCGCTCATGCTGGCCTTTATCACCCCTCCACTGTCGCGCCATATCTGCGTCATCTGATCGGCCGCCGCACCGGTGCTCACCACGTCCAGGGCGGCATAGGGAACGCCGGTGGAAATACCTACCAGGCCGTCTCCAGTGAGCAGCACGCCGCGGTCCAGCGTGCCTGCCATCGCGGTGTTGGTGGAGCCGGTGACCATGAACCCGCCGCGGCTCTTGAACAGGGTGCGATTCGCGCTTTTGTTGTCCACACCGACGCCCTGGGCATCCGCCCAGGTGAAAGCTCCGGCAGCCGTTGAAGACGAAGCAAAACCGGCGGCAAAGGAGTAGGCCCCTGAGGCCAAGTTCCCGTAACCACCGGGGATCGCGGCATAATCCCCGCTGACAGCATTGTATCTCCCGCCGCCAGCCACGGCGGAATTGCCGGAAGCCGCATTGTTGAGACCTCCGGAAACAACAGCGACCAAACCGCTGGCGGAGTTGCCCTGCCCGCCGCCCACCACGGAAGCGTAGCCGCTGGCCGTGCAATTATCACCTCCGCTCACCACGGCGCTCGTGTTACTGGCCCTGTTGCCGGAACCGCCGCTTACCACGCTGTAAAGACCTGCGGCTATGTGCGCGGTAGCGCTCCGGGCCGTCTGCAGATCCACGGCGCCCAGGCCGCGCGCAGCCGGCAAGGCGCTGCCGTTACCCAGGCCCTGGGTCATTATGGAGCCCGCCGTGGAGATGAACACGCCGCTGGCGCCCGTATAGATGCTGGAACTGATGAGCAGGCCGGCGCCCGACATGGTCAAGGAGGAAACACCTAACACCGGAAACCCGGCCAGGTCCAGCGCCTGCGTGGCCGTGTGGTTGCCCAGGTTGTCGGCGGCGCCGGCGAGGTTGGTGAGCCCGGAGCCGTCGCCAAAGAATTTCACGGCATGTGCGCCGTCCCCGGCCACCCAGAACAGGTTGGTGCTGCCGGTGGACACCGCCATGATGGTGCCGGCTTCTCCGGCCGTGCCCGCCACGTGCAGCCTTACAGCCGGGTCCGCGGTACCCAGGCCCACGGCGCCCGAGCTGGAGACGTACAGGTGCGGCGTTACCGCGGAAGTGGAGACCCAGAGGAGGTCTTTTACGCTATCGGGGGCGACCAGGGTAGCGGAACTATGGAAGAGAGCCGCCCCGTCTACGCGCAACACGTCCACCACCTCGAACTCGGAGGCGCAACTGGGGGCGGCCAGGGCCGCCGCCAGCATACAGAGCGAAATAAACTTGCGCATGTACATGCAAGAGTACACTAAAACACGCCGCGCGCCATGAGGCTATAGTCCCATTATAGTTACCCTGTTTGCTCAGGAACGGCGCGCGGACCAACCGCGCGCGCATGGTTCCCCGCCGGTTCGCCATCAAAGGAGCCAACAGGAGCCAACAGCCCCTTGACAGGGTGGCCGCGGATTACTACTATATTGTTGCGCAATATCGCAACAATATCCCAATGGAGGCCTCCATGACGCCAAAAAACAACAAGCTCATCTATGAACTGCACGCGCAGGTCTGCTCCGTGCTCTCCAACGCCAAGCGCCTTGAGATCATCGACCTGCTGCGCTCCGGCGAGAAAACCGCCGGCGACCTGACAAGGGAAATGGAAATCCCCAAGCCCAATGTTTCCCAGCAGCTGACCATCCTGCGGGAAAAGGGAGTCCTGCTATCACGCCGCGAGGGCCAGCACATCTACTACCGCCTGTCTTTCCCCAAAATGCTCAAGGCT
>MGTV01000001.1 GCA_001799635.1 Elusimicrobia bacterium GWA2_62_23 | reverse complement strand
AGGGCTCCGACCAGGCGCTCTTCCAGCTGCGCAAGATGATCATGTCGAAGACGCTCGAGGAGCGCAAAGCCGCGCTCAACGACCTCTTCCCGTTCATGAAGAACGACATTAAGAACACCCTGAAGGTGATGGAAGGCCTGCACGTGACCATCCGCCTGATGGACCCCCCGCTGCACGAGTTCGTGCCGCACCAGAAGGAAAAGCTAGAAGAGCTGGGCAAGTCCCTGGGCATCTCCTACGAGGAACTCGAGACGCGCGCCACCGCGCTGCGCGAGAGCAACCCCATGATGGGCCACCGCGGCGTGCGCCTCGGCGTGACCTACCCGGAGATCACCGAGATGCAGGCCCGCGCCATCCTGGAAGCCGCCGCCGAGCTGAACAAGGAAGGCGTGAAGGTGTTCCCGGACATCATGATCCCCGTGGTCTCCCTGGAGCAGGAAGTGAAGCACCAGACCGAGATCATCCACCGCGTCTACTCCGAGGTCTCCAGGGCCAAGGGCGTGAAGCTGACCTACATGGTCGGCACCATGATCGAGATCCCGCGCGCCTGCCTCATCGCCGGCAAGCTGGCCGAGACCATGCAGTTCTTCTCGTTCGGCACCAACGACCTCACCCAGATGACGTTCGGCTACTCCCGCGACGACTCGGGCTACTTCCTGAAAGAGTACACGGAGAAAGGCATTATCCCCGTGGACCCCTTCCAGACCATAGACCAGACCGGCGTGGGCGAGCTGATCAAGATCACCGTCGAGCGCGGCCGCAAGACCCGCAAAGACCTCAAGATCGGCATCTGCGGCGAGCAGGGCGGCGAGCCGGCCAGCGTGGACTTCTGCCACAAGGCGGGCCTGAACTACGTGAGCTGCTCTCCGTTCCGCGTGCCGATAGCGATCCTTTCGGCGGCGCAGTCCCAGATACGTTCCCCGCGCAAGAGCAAATAAGGCCCGGTGCGCAAAGGAACCTACAAGTACTTCCCGATGGTCATTGCCTCCCCCTCAGGGGGAGGCAAGACCGTCGTGCGTTCGGGGCTGCTGAAGCTCAATAAAAAATTCGCTTTCAGCGTGACCTGCACCACCCGCCCGAAGCGGCCGGGAGAAGTGAACGGTAAGGATTATTACTTCGTCACGGTGGAGCAGTTCAAGCGCCTGCGCCGCGACGGGAAACTGCTGGAATGGGCGCGGGTGCACGGCAACTATTACGGCACGCCGGTGAAGTCCGCGGTGGACGTGCTGGAGAAAGGCCGCATCCCGGTAATGACGATAGACGTGAAAGGGGCCCGCTCGGTAAAGCGGATCTTCCCGGAGGCGGTGACGGTGTTCCTGCTGCCGCCGGACCTGAAGACGCTGGTGCAGCGCCTGCGCGGGCGCGGCGAAGCCCCGGAGAACGTGGCGGTGCGGCTGGAAACGGCCCGCTCCGAGATCAAGGTGGCGTCCACGTTCGACTACCTGGTCATCAACGACAAGCTCGCCGAGACGGTGCGCGAAGTGGCCGCCATCGCCGAGCTGGAGACGCGCAAGATAGGCCGCAACCTGGACAAGGTCCGGGCTTTCGGCTCGCAGCTGGCGAAGAGAAAGACTTTCTAACGCAGAACGGAGGTTCATTATGACGACGCATACCAAGACCGAGAAACAGGACGACCTGGAGAAGCTGATCTCCGATTACGGCCCGTCCAAGTACCAGGACATAGTGCGCGCCATGCAGTGGGCCCGCCACCTCCGCCGCCAGGACGAATTCCGCAACATCCCCATGGCCGAGCTCATAGACCGCTCGCTGCTCGACGTAGTGAGCGGCAAGATCAAGGTAGCCGAGATCGAAGAGGCCGTGAAGGCCGATCACGAGATCGAGGAAAAGATGGCTTCCAAGCGCTCCGACGACACCAAGCGCATCCGCAAGGACGAGAAGCCCGTTAAAGAAGCCGCCTGATGAAGCGGGAGCTCGCGGCCGCGGCCAGGGACCTGGCCGCTTACGTGAAGTCGCTGGACGAGAACCTGGCCGAGCCGCCTTGCGGCGCCGCCGTGGCTCCCAGGCCGGCGAAAACCCGGGCCGCCTCTCCCCTTCCCCCGCCCGCCGGCGAGCCGGCGGTACCTCAAATGACAAAAAAACCGGCGGACATGGATTCCCTGGCGGAGCAGGTAAAGGCCTGCCGCAAATGCGGCCTCGGCCACGCCCGGCTCAACGCCGTCTTCGGCGTGGGGTCTTACAAGGCCAAGGTGGTCTTCGTCGGGGAAGGCCCCGGCTTTCAGGAAGACCACAAGGGCGAGCCTTTCGTGGGGCGCTCCGGCCAGCTGCTCGACAAGATCCTGGAGACCGTGCTGGGCCTGAAACGCTCGGACGTCTACATCGCCAATATCGTCAAGTGCCACCCCATGAAGAACCCGGAGACCCCGGAGGCCCACGGCAACGACAGGCCCCCGACCCCCGAGGAGATCTCGGCCTGCCGCCCCTACCTCGACGAGCAGCTGCGCGCCATCCGCCCGGCCTGCATCGTCACGCTGGGCTCCGTGGCCACCAAGGTGCTGCTGGGCATAGACAAGGGCATTTCCACGGTGCGCGGCCGCGCCTACGATTACCCGGTGGAACTCTTCGGCCCGGGCCATCCCATAAAGGTCATCCCGACGTATCACCCCGCGGCCCTGCTGCGCAACCCCAACCTCAAGCGCGATACCTGGGAGGACATGAAGATGCTGAAGTCCTTCCTGGAGACCGGCAAACTCTGAGCCGGCGCTTATGCTGGCCGAACTTTCCTTCCCCATACCGCTGAGACGGACTTTCTATTACCTGCTGCCAGAAGAGCTGGAGCTCATGGCCGCGCCCGGCCTGCGCGCCCTCGCCCCGCTGGGCAAGCGCAAGGACGCCGTGGGCGTCATCCTGCGCGTGCTGCCTGAGAAGGACGCCGACCTGAGCGGGTTCAAGGAACTCAAGGCGGTTACGGCGCTTCTCGACGAGACTCCCCTTTTCCCGGAGGACGCTCCGGCCCTGGCCCGCCGGATGTCCTCGCGTTGGGGTTCGCCTGAAGGCCTCTGCCTGGGGGCTTTCTACGCCCACGCGCCCAAAGAACTCCCGCCCCCAGCTGCGCAGGAGCCGCTGCCGGCGGCGGCCGCTCCCGCCCGCCCGCCGGAAATCGCCGGCCTGCTGGAGACCCTGGAATCAGGGGCTCCGGGCGGCTGCCTGCTGCGCCTCGGCCCGCTGGAGCGCAGGGAGGCCATTTACCCCGCCATTCTCGCCGCCGCCCTCCGCTCGGAGGACGCCCAAGCCCTGGTGCTGGTGCCCGACCTCAACTTCATCCCGGCCCTGGCCTCCGCGCTGGAACCTTTTTTCCCGGGCCGCGTCGGAGCCTGGCACGCACGGCTGACCCCCAAGCGCCGCGCCGAGGCCTGGGCCGGCGCCCACAGCGGCCGGCTGAAGGTGCTAATCGCCACGCGGACCGGGGTTTTCCTGCCGTTCAAGAACCTGCGCTTCGCCCTGATGGACGGCGAGCACGAGGAAGTCTACCGGCAGGCCGAGACCGAACCTTTCTACCATACCCGCGAAGCGCTGCTCATGCGCATGGGCGCGCTGAACGCGCCCTTCGTGCTGGCCAGCCCCTGCCCTTCCATAGAGACCTGGGGCGCCGCCGCCGCCGGCTCGCTCAAACGCTTCGACGCGGCGCCGCCGGGGACTCCCCGGGGCCCCGGCCCCGACATGCGGGTGCTGGACATGGAAAAATACCCCGGGGAGGTCCTGGCCCGGCCGCTCGCGGACGCGCTGCGCGCCGCCGTGGCCGCCGGGTCCCAGGCGCTGCTGATAGCCGGGCGCAAGGGCTACGCTTCCCGCCTGTTCTGCGCCAACTGCGGCTGGATGCCGCGCTGCCCCGACTGCGGCCCCGGCCTGACCCTCCTCAAAACGGCGGACGCCGGGCAGGTGCTGCTGTGCCGGCGCTGCGGCAAGAAGAGCCCCAAGCCGGAAACCTGCCAGAAATGCGGCGGGAAAGTTTTCCGGGATTACGGCGCGGGATCCCAGAAAGCCCAGGAGGCCGCTTCCCGGCTGCTGCCCGCGGCCAAGATAGTGAGGTTCGACGGCGACGTGCTGCGCGGGTCGCTCAAGACCATGCGCGCTTCGCTGGACGGATTTTCAAAAGGCGAGTCGGACGTGCTGGTGGGCACCCGCATCGCCCTGCGGGAGCTAGGCGCCCCCCGCCTGGGCCTAATCGCCTTCCTGGACGCGGACGGGGAGCTCTCCAGCGCGGACTTCCGTGCTTCGGAAAAGGCTTACCAGGCCTTCTACGGCGCCTGGCGGCTGCTCGGGCCCGAAGGGCGCGTCTTTATCCAGACGCGCGAGAGCGGGCATTACGTTTTCTCGCGCCTGGCCGAGATGGATTACCCGTCCTTCGCCGACGGGGAACTGGCCGCCCGCAAGGACTTCTTCTATCCCCCTTTCTCCCACATCGTGAAGGTGCGGTTCGCCTCGTACGACAGGCCCGCGCTGGACGCGGCCGCGGCCGTTTTCCTGAAGTCCCTCGCCTTCCTCGGCGGCGACGACGGCGAGATCCTGGGCCCCGTCACCCAGCCCGGGGAAGAGCGGCGCAAATTCCACAGCGAGTACTACCTGGTCAAGGCCGCCTCCGAGAAGACAGCCGCCCGCTGCCTGGCGGCCGCCCACGCCCTGCCGCCTCGTGCCGGCGTCACGTATTTCATAGAGGCGGATCCGTACGGCTTCCACTGAACCCCGCTCGCGCGCGCGAGCGCAAAAATAATACAATTAACCGTTATGAACACAGAAGACATCCTGAAGGAAGTCACCCGCGGGGTCGTTGAATGCGTAAGCCGCGAGGAGCTGGTGAAAAAGCTCTCCTCCGGCAAGCGCCTGCGGGTAAAGCTCGGAGTGGACCCGACCAGCCGCGACCTGCACCTGGGCCACGGCGTGGTGCTGGATAAACTGCGCAAGTTCCAGGACCTGGGGCATACCGCCGTGCTGATCATAGGCGATTTTACCGCCCAGGTCGGCGACCCCTCGGGTAAAGACTCCACGCGCCCCGTGCTTGACCACGATACCGTGGCTTCCAACGCCAAGACCTATACCGAGCAGGCCTTCAAGATCCTGGACCCGGAGAAGACGGAGATCCGCTTCAACACCGAATGGCTTAAGCCTTTCTTCGCCAGCCCCGCCACCGGCGTTTCTGATTTCATCAATACCGCCAAGACGGTCACCATTTCCCGCCTGCTCGAACGCGAGGATTTCCGCGCCCGGATGAAGGCCGGCAGCCCCATAAGCCTGCTCGAGATCCTCTACCCGCTGCTTCAGGGCTACGACTCCGTGGCCGTAAAGGCCGACATAGAGCTGGGCGGCCAGGACCAGATCTTCAACCTGCTGGTGGGCCGCGACCTGCAGAAGGCCAACGCCCAGGAGCCACAGGTGGTCATGACCGTCCCGCTGCTCGTCGGCACCGACGGCGAAAAGAAGATGTCGAAGTCCTACGGCAACTACGTGGCTTTCAACGACCTGCCCAACGACATGTTCGGCAAACTGATGTCGCTGTCCGACGAACTGATGTATTCCTACTACGAGCTGCTCACCTCCGAGGACCTCGCCGCCGTGAAGGCCGAGCATCCCATGGAGGCCAAGAAGAAGCTGGCCGGCCTGATCACGGGCCGCTACCACGGCGCCGAGCAGGCTTCCGCCGCCCGCGCCCACTTCGAACAGGTTTTTTCCCGCAAAGAACTGCCCGAGGACATGGAGACCTTCCGCGCCGAGAAGGCCGGCAAGCTTTCCTACCTGCTGGTGGCCGCGGGCCTGGCCAAGGGGATGAACGAGGCCCGGCGCCTTATCGCGCAGGGGGCCGTGAGGCTCGACGGAGAAAAGGTGGCCGAGGATATTGTTTTCGAGCCGAGGAACTGCGTGCTCCAGGTCGGCCGCCGCCAGTTCCGCAAGATAGAGAAATGAGGGGGTCCGCAATGTTTATACTGAGAACCGCGGCGTTGCTGCTGCTTTCCGTCCTTTTCTCCCCCGCCCTGATGGCGCAGGGCGAGGAGGGCGCCGACTCGCAGGACTACCGGAAGATGCTGCAGGAGATGATGAACGCCAACAGCTACAACCAGAACCAGGCCGAGAACTGGGACGCGCGTCTCAAGGTGGTCTCCGGGAGCGTGATGGTGAAGCCCTCCGGCTCCGAGGAATGGTCCAAGGTGACCGGCGAGGTCCCGCTGGAAGCGGACGACGCGGTGAAGACCTCCGCCGACGGGGTGGCCGAACTTTATCTCGACGACAAGGGCGCCGTGGCGGTGGGCCGCAACACCGAGCTGGAGGTCAGCAACATAGAGCAGTCCGACGCGGTTTTTACGCTCGCCCGCGGCTCCATAGTCGCCAAGCTCAAGAAGTTCATGAACGAGAAGTTCAAGTTCCAGGTGCGCACCCCCTCGGCGGTCTGCGCGGTACGCGGCACCGAGTTCGCGGTGGAGTATTCCCAGCTCGGCAAGGAGACCGCCGTGGCGGTCTTCGACGAGGGGCGGGTGGCGGTTACCCCCCAGGGGCTGGAAGAGGGCGCGGACCAGGAATACACCCTTGAAAAGAACATGGAGCTGGTGTTCGGCCCGGACAAGAAGCGCTTCCGCCCGGTACAACTCGCCAGGATGTCACGCCATCGGGGCGCGGTCGCGCAGATGCGCGGCCGCCTCGCCGCTTTTAAAGGGTGGAAGCCCAGATCCCAGGCCCGCCGCGCCGCGCTGCGCGACCAGGCTTTGAAGCGCAGGATCATCCGCAAGCAGCTCAAGGAAAAGAAGGCTGTAAAAGGCAAAACCCGGCGTTCGGCCAAGGCCCGGGCCGCGGCCAGGCGGGCCGCCCGCAAGGCCGCAGAGGCGGAGCAGGAGCCGGGACAGGAGTAATGCGGCTTTTCGTGGCCTCCTCCTTCGGTCCGGACTTCACGCGCAACCTGAAGGCCATCGCCGATTACGCCCGGGATAACGCGGGCCGCGACACCGTGAAATGGGTGCAGCCGGCGCAGTTCCACCTCACTTACGCCTTCCTTGGCGAAGCGGACGGGGCCGCCCTGGCGGCGGCGAAAAAAGGCCTGGACGCCGGGTTGGAAGGCGTGGTTTCTTTTAAGGCGGTTTCGGGCGGGCTGGGAGTTTTTCCTTCCGCGCGCCACCCGAGCGTTCTCTGGGTAGGCCTGGGCGAGGGCGCGGCGGAACTGCGCGAGCTGGCGCGGCGCCTGGCCGAAGGCCTTAAAGGGGCCGGGCTGGTCTTCGAGGACCGCTTCGAGCCGCACGTGACCATTGGCAGGGTGAAGCGGCCCCTGCCGGAGAATTTTTTCAGGCGGGCGGCGGATTACGCGGCCTCCCGCAAAGCCGCCGCGGAAATAGCTTCGGTGGAGCTGATGGAGAGCAGGCTTACCCCGGAGGGCCCGGTTTACAGGCAGGTGTATTCGAAACGATTGCTATGAAAAACATCAGATCCCTGTCGGTTCTCGCTACGCTGCTGGTGCTGCTGGCGCTTTATTTTTTCAGTCCCGGACAACCGGTAAAGGTCGTTATTCCCGAGGGCGCCGGCGCCGGGCAGGCCGCGGCCTCGCTCAAGCGCGAGGGCGCCATCCGCAGCGCGTTCTGGTTCAAGGCGCTGGTGAAACTGACCGGCACGGGGCGCCGCCTCATGCCCGGCGAGTACACGCTGCGCCGCGGGATGTCCGCCGAGGAGGCGCTCTGGCGCCTGACGCACAGCACCTATATCAGCAGCGTGCGGGTGGTGATCCCGGAAGGCTGGCGCATGGAGCAGATAGCGGACCGGCTGGAGGCCAACGGGATAGTGTCCGCGGAAGCTTTCCTGAAGCTGGCCCGTGAACAGAAGCTGGAGGGCTATCTCTTCCCGTCCACGTACCACCTGAAGAAAAATACGCCTCCCCAGGAAGTTCTAAATTTGCTAAAATCTGAATTCGACAGGCAGATAAAGCCTTTGTTCTCTAAAGGGTTTCCCGAGAAGCTGGACGAGCGAAAAACGCTGATCATCGCCTCCATAGTGGAGCGCGAGGCCATGGACGACAGCGAGCGCCCGCTGATAGCGGCGGTTTACATCAACCGCCACCGCAAGGGCATGCCGCTCGAAGCCGATCCGACCACGCAGTACGCGCTGGGCTATTGGAAGAAGGCCCTGACGTACAAGGACCTGAAGTTCAAGTCCCCTTACAATACTTACGTGGTGGGCGGGCTTCCGCCGGGCCCGATCTGTAACCCGGGTCAGAGTTCGGTGGCGGCCACGCTGGCGCCGGCCAACCTGGACGCGCTGTACTTCGTGGCGGACAGGAAAGGGAAGCACATCTTTAACGCGAGCTTCAAGGAGCACCTGAAGGCCAAGAAGCGCGTGGAGCAGGCCGCGAAAGCTGAAAAACAGTGAAGGGCGTGTAGCTCAGTTGGGAGAGCGCCCGCAGGGCGCTGGCGGCCAGCAGGCCGCCGAGCCCGAAGTGAGCAACGAGGAGGTCGCAGGTTCGATCCCCCTCAAGGTCAGTTTAAAAAATTTGGGCGTGTAGCTCAGTTGGGAGAGCGCCTCGTTCGCAACGAGGAGGTCGCAGGTTCGATCCCTGTCACGTCCACCAAATTGAAAGCCCCCGAAAGGGGGCTTTTAATTTTCAGGGTCCGGTCGTGGAACTATTCCGCTCGCCAGGATTGCAGGGAACCGTTGCGCGGTTCCCCTCAATCGCGAAGCGATTGAGGCACTGCAGTGACTATTCCTCTAACGCGTAATAGTCACCCCCCTCCCCAACTGGCGCTCGGAATAGTTCCACGACCGGACCTTTGCCTTTCCATCCTCGTTGGTTTTGTTGTTTTCCCCTCTATAATTTGTAAAATTCTATATAAGACGGCCGGCCGCGGCACAGGAGAAAATATGTCTGATTATTTCCCGCTTAAAGAGAAGACGCGCTACGAGTATAAGTTCACCAGTACCGAGTTCGAGGGTACCGCGCGCGTCTTCATCGACATACTTTCCGTCGGCAAAAAGGCCGCCAAGACCGTGGCCGAGGCCCGGATGATCTTCGAGCTGCGCGACTCCCATACCACCACGTACGCCATCACCCGCGACGCCAAGTGGCTCACCACCGCCGACGGCGTGGTGATAGGCGGGCGCCGCGAGTTCCCCCTGCCGGTCAAGGAAGGCGCCAAGTGGGACGAGTACCCGGACGCGAGCGAAGTAGTGTCGCTTTCCGACAAGGTCTCCATCAAGGCCGGCAAGTTCGCTAAGTGCATGAAGATAGTGACGATGCTCGCCGGCGGCGATTCCGGCAAGTCCGTGCGCTATTACGCTCCCGGCGTCGGCTATATCCTCGAGGAGTACAACGGCGAGGACAAGACCTGCGAGCTGGAGCTGGTGGCCGTCTCCAAGGTGCCCGAGGAAAAGAAAAAGTCCCGGAAATAGGAATTCTTCCCCACGCGTAAACTCCAAGAGGTTTCCCCCATGGCGCTGATCTCGATAAAACAACTGCTCAACAGCCCCGCCCCCGTTCCAGGGGCGGTGGCGCGCGGCTGGATAAAGACCCGCCGCGATTCCAAGGCGATGTCCTTCGCGGAACTTAACGACGGCTCCTGCCGCGAGAGCCTGCAGGTGGTCTTCCCCCGCGGGGACGCCGCTTTCGACGCGCTGCTGCCGCAGCTGGTCACCGGCGCCGCGGTGGAGATAGCCGGCGACCTGGTGGCTTCGCCCGCGGCGGGCCAGAAATACGAGCTCCAGGCGAAGACCGTCAAGGTGCACGGCGGCTGCGACGCCGAGAAATACCCCATCCAGAAGAAGAAGACCTCCGACGAGTTCCTGCGCACCGTGGCCCACCTGCGCCCCCGCACCAACAAGTACGCGGCCATGCTGCGCGTCCGGTCCGAGCTCGCGTTTTCTATCCACTCCTATTTCCGCGCCAACGGGTTCACCTACGTCCATACGCCGATCTTCACCGCGTCCGACGCCGAGGGCGCCGGGCAGATGTTCGCGGCCACCGCCTTCGACCTGACCAAACTGGCCGGGATCCCGAAGACCGAGAACGGCGAGATCGATTTCTCCAAGGACCTGTTCGGCAAGAAAGTGGGGCTTACCGTTTCAGGGCAGATGGAGGGCGAGGCGCTGGCCCTGGCGCTGGGGAAGATCTACACCTTCGGCCCCACCTTCCGCGCCGAGAACTCCAATACCTACCGCCACTGCGCCGAATTCTGGCAGATAGAGCCGGAGATGGCTTTCTACGAGCTGGCCGACGACATGGCCCTGGCCGAGGATTTCATCAAGACCATCACGAAGGACGTGCTGCAGAAGTGCCCTTCCGACATAGAGCTGTTCGCCAAGTACGTCGAGCCGGCGCTGATGGACAACCTGAGGAACATCACCGAGAACACCTTCGAGCGCCTGCAGTACACCGACGCCGTGAAGATCCTGGAACCGGTCAACGACCGCTTCGAGCTCAAGGTGAAATGGGGCGTGGACCTGGCCAGCGAGCACGAGCGCTTCCTGGTGGAGCAGCATTTCAAGAAGCCGGTCATCCTTTACAACAAGCCCAAGGAAGTGGCCTCCTTCTACATGAAGCTCAACGACGACGGGCGGACCGTGCGCGGCATGGACGTGCTGGTGCCACGCATAGGGGAACTGGTGGGCGGCAGCGAACGCGAGAACCGGCTGGACGTGCTGGAGAAGCGCATGAACGACCTGAAGATGAAGGTGGAGGACTACCAGTGGTTCCTCGACCTGCGGCGCTTCGGTTCGGTGCCCCATGCCGGGTTCGGGCTGGGTTTCGAGCGGATGATGATGCTGATAACCGGCATTTCCAACATCCGCGACGTGACCGCTTTCCCCCGGGTGCCCGGGTACGCGGAATTCTGAGCCGCGGGTCGCAAAAAAAGGCCGGACAACTGTCCGGCCTTTTTTATTTGCTGCCTGGCGCCTAGCGGTGCAGGGCGTCGGCCAGGTACTTCTGGGCGTCCGTCACTATCTTGAGATTAGTCCCGTCGTCCACTAACGACAGCGGCACGGTCGGTCGGGAGCGGAAGGTCAGCATGGTAGCCTCGCCGTCGCGGGTCAGGCGGGCGGTGACGCTGCTGCCCATCCCCACGAAAAACACGGACGGGGTGCGCGCGTCGATCACGCCGGCCACAGGGTCCGCGCCCAGGATCCTGAGCCTGGCTACCTCTTTCAAGTAGTGGGAGATCACGTGAAAGGCCCGGTCGTAAGGCAGCGGCAGCAGGATCTGGCGGCTCTGGTCCACCGCGTAGATATCCCCCTCCGGATTCTCCCCCGCCGCTTTGCGGGCGCCGCGTGCGTGCTTAGCGCCCAGCAGTGCAGCGGCCAGCAGGCCGAAGACAATGGCTGTGGCGGATTCCCCGAGTATGGAATCCAGCCCCTCGGCCATGTTCAGGTTGGCCGCGAGCGTGCCGAGGAAACAGAAAAACGTCAGCCAGAAGAACAGTTTGAAGTATACTTTTATCATTTTCCCTCCGAAACCTCTGCGGTTATTCTATAAAAAATCAGCGCCTCCGTTTCAGCGAGGCCAGGACGCCGGCCGCGGCCAGGACCGTGAAGACGGCTATGGCGGCGTTCATCGACGAAACCAGCCCTTCCGCGGCCCCGGGGCCCAGCTGCACGCGTCCTATGAAGACGGAAAAGAGCAGCATGACCACGGCCATGCTGAACATCTGGCCGGTAAGCCGCATGGTGCCGAGGCTGGCGGCGGCCACGCTGTAGTGACGCTTCTCCACCGAGCCCATTACCGCGTTGGTATTGGGGGCCGCGAAGAGGGCCAGCCCGAAGCCCAGAACGCAGAGGCCGGCGGCTATCCGCCAGAGCGGCAGGCCCGCCCCCGTGACCGTGAAGCAGGCTATGCCCGCCGCCGTAAGTGCCATGCCGGCGGAGGCGATCACGCCGGGGTCTTTGCGGTCGGAGAGCCTGCCCGCCCACGGCGAGAAAATCACCATGAAGACCGGCTGGAACGCCAGCAGCAGGCCCGCCTGGCGGGGCGACATCCCCTCCTTGTACTGCAGGTACAGGCTGAGCAGGAAACCCGGGGCGAAGCTCGCGCCGTAGTTCAGGAAGGCGGCCAGGTTGGAGAACGCGAAGACCCTGTTGCGCAGGAAAAGCCCCGCGTTGAGTATCGGGTTGGCTATCCTGGTTTCCCTCCGGAGGAAGAGGAGCAGCGCCGCTGCTCCGGCCGCCGCGGACAGGATCCCGGGCGGGGCGGTGATAGCGGAAAGACCGTACATCAGCGCGGCGAGGGCGGCTGCGTATAGAGCGGCCCCGGGCAGGTCGAAAGTCTCGTTCTCTCCGCCCTTCCACTCGGCGCCGGCCAGGCGGGCGCGTATCAGCCACAGTACGCCGAGGCCCAGGGGAACGTTGGCCAGGAAGATGGCCCGCCAGGAGACGCTCTGCGCCAGGAACCCGCCCAGCGGCGGGCCCAGCGAAAGGCCGGTGTAAACCGAAGCCGAGACCCAGCCCAGGGCCTTGCCCCGGCGTTCGGGAGGGAAGACCGCGGTAAGTATCGCCGTGGAGGTGCCGAAGATCATGGCCGACCCCATGCCCTGCAGCACGCGGGCCGCCAGCAGCTGCCAGCCGGCCGCGGCCAGGCCGCAGAACAGCGAAGCCGCGGTGAACAGGGCGAAACCGAGGGTCAGGACCCGCTTGCGCCCGAAGACGTCCGCCGCCCGGCCCATGGGGACCAGCAGCGCCGCCGAGGACAGCAGGAACGAGAGCGAGACCCAGCCCATCGTCATGGCGTCCAGGCCCAGCGCCGGGGCCATGACCGGCAGCGCCACGTTTATGGACGAGAGCATGAACGGGGTGGAAAAGGAGGCGAGCACCGCTATAAGCAGCACGGTATTCGGGTTCGGCGGCATTGGGATATTCTATAATTTTAACTGCGCCGCCCATTCAGGCGGCGCCGCAAGGAGGCCGCATGGAACGGGAAAAGGCGCTGGAGCTGCTGAGGACGCACGTCAAGAACGAGAATCTGGTGAAGCACTGCCTGGCGTCCGAGGCCGTCATGCGCGCCCTGGCGGCGCGGCTCGGCGGGGATGCCGGGCTCTGGGGCCTGGCGGGTCTATTGCACGATATAGACGTGGAACTGACCGCCGGCGACCTTTCCAGGCACACCCTCGAGGCGGAGAAGATCCTTTCGGGGCACGGCCTGCCGCCGGAACTCATAGACGCGGTTAAAATGCACAACGAGGCCGCCCACGGCGGCCGGCGCAGGGACCAGGTCTTTCACCGGGCCCTGGCCGCCGGGGAGACGGTTACCGGGCTGATAACGGCCACCGCGCTGGTGTACCCGGACCGCCGCCTGGCCAGCGTTAAAGTCTCGTCGGTAGCCAAACGCATGAAGGACAAGCGCTTTGCCGCCTCCGTGGACAGGTCCATCATACTGGAATGCGAGGCGCTCGGCCTCAAACTCGAGGATTTCCTCCAGCTCTCCCTGGACGCCATGCTCTCCGTAGCTCCCGATCTGGGGCTTTAAGCGCCCTGGGCGTTGCCCTTCGCCCTGGCCGCCGCCAGCTTCTTTAAGAAGGTCTCTTCGTCCTTGAAGTCTCCGGGGAAGCAGAGCAGCTGCGTCAGGTTCTGCGTCAGTCCCGGGCTGAGCCCGGCGATGTCGGCCAGCCCTTTTTCCACGAAAGAGCAGGCGCGGCAGCCCTCCTGGGCGTCCGCGTTGGAAATGATCAGCGTAAAATCCCCCTCCTCGCGCTTGAGCAGGGCGTGCGCGTTGCGCATGTTGCTCCTGAGGAAGGCCTCCGCGCGCGAGGACAGCTGCGCCGCCCTGGGGTTGTCGCGCAGGACCCTGCCGGAGAAGTTGATGTCCACCACGCAGAACTTGTAGCTGCGGGCCAGCGCCAGCTCGATCTCGCGGCGCACCATGCCTTTCAGGGCGGCGTCGAAGGGCAGGACGGGCAGCAGGACGAAGAATTTGCAGCCGTGTCCGGGAGCGCTCTCCACCCAGATCTTTCCGCCGTGAAGCTCCACTATGCCTTTGCAGATGGCCAGCCCGAGGCCGGTGCCTTTGACGCCGGGCGGGCGCTTGCGCCCTACCTGGGCGAACTTGCCGAAAAGGCGCGGGAGATCTTCCGCCTCTATACCCGGGCCGGCGTCCTCCACGCAGAAGAGGGCTTCCCCTTCCCAGGGACGCAGGGAGAGCGTGATGTCCCCGCCCCGCGGCGAGAATTTAAGCGCGTTCGAGACCAGATTGATCACTACTTCCCGCACCTTTTCCTTATCGCAGTAGGTGAAAAGCGGGGATTTGGGCAGGTCCTTGACCAGCCGGATCTCGCGCTCTTCGGCCAACCGGACGTAGTCGCGCTCGGTCTCGTCCAGGAGCAGCCCCAGGTCCGCTTTGGTTATGTCCATGGGCATCACGCCGGCCTCTATCTTGGTGATGTCCAGCAGGGCGTCTATGAGGCGGTTGAGCCGCATGGAATTGTCGATGCCGATCTTCAGGATCTCCTTCTGCCTGCCGTTGACCTCCCCCACCGACCCGTCGAAGACCAGGTCCAGGGATTCCTTTACCACGCTCAGCGGCGAGCGCAGCTCGTGGGAGATCATCGAGATGAATTCGTCGCGGTTGCGCTGCAGGGTGCGCACCGGGGTCAGGTCCCGCAGGATCACGAGCCGGCACGGCTCGGAGTCCCAGACGGTGTCCACGGCCCTGACCTCCAGCGGGATCTTGCGGCCGTCCAGGCGCCGCAGCTCGGTCTCAACCGTCTTTTCAGTGTCCGTCTCCAGCGTGAGCGGGTGCTTTAAAAGTTCCTCCCGCCTGCGCCCGAAGATGTTTTCCGCCCCGTGGTTGGCGAACAGCACCCGCCCGTCCTTTCTGGCTACCATCACCCCGTCCGGGCTCTTCTCCAAAATGTCCTCCAGGTGGGCCTCTTTCTGCTTGAGTTTGCGCTCTATCCTGGCGCGTTCCACGGAATACTTTATGGAATACGCCAGCCAGTCGCCGGTTATCTTCCCCTTGACCAGGTAGTCCTGGGCGCCTTTCTTTATGAGGTCCAGGCCCAGGTGCTCCTCGTAAAAACCGGTCATGACGATGATCGGAAGGTCCGGGAACAGGCCTTCGGCCTTGCCGAGCGTTTCCGGCCCGTAGGAGTCGGGGAGGTTCAGGTCCAGCAGGACGATATCGGGGGCCTTCACCCTGGCCGCCGCCGCGGCTTTCTCCAGCGTTTCGGCGAAGGAAAGTTTGAACGCGGCGCCGTTCTTGATGTCGCGGAACAGCTCGGTGATTATCTTGGCGTCGAGGCTGTTGTCCTCGACTATCAGGACGCCCAGAGATTCTTCATGCTGTTCCATGGCGGCCTCCTTTGCGCGCGCTCTTGCGGGCGCCGGGCGCAGGCGCCACCAGCGCCAGCTCGACGTTCTCCAGGCGGAGCGCCGCCCGGATGAGCTGCACCGGGTCGGCCGGTTTCACCAGGTAGCAGGTGGCCCCGAGGTCGTAGCTGAGCTCGACGTCGTCCGGAGCGGAGGAGGTGCTCAGTACTATGACCGGCAGGGCGGAGAGCAGCGGGTCCCGGCGGATCTCCGCGAGCACCTTGCGGCCGTCCTTGCCGGGCAGGTTCAGGTCCAGCAGCACGAGGTCGGGCTTTACCGCGCCGGAATAGTCCCCCTGCCCCCGCAGGTAGCGCAGGGCGGAATCCCCGTCGGCCAGGGCCGTTACGCGGTTGGCCAGTCGGGCCTCCTTGAAAACTTCGTTGAGGAAGCGGACGTCGGCGGGGTTATCCTCCACCAACAGGATCTCAAGCAGCCTGGCGTTCTTATGCGTTTTTCTCATGATCTGTCTCTTTTGCCCCCTCCGCGCCGCGCGCCGCCGGCAGCGGGCCCTGCGGGCCGGTTTCTGACGGCAGGGTGACGCAGAACACGCTCCCTCCGCCGGGATATGACTCCACCCAAATCTTACCGCCGTGGTTCTCCGCTATCTTCTTGCACAGGGCCAGCCCTATGCCCGCGCCCGGGTATTTCTCCGCCGTGTGCAGGCGCTGGAAGATCAGGAAGATCCGGTCGAAGTGTTCAGCCGGGATGCCAATGCCGTTGTCCGAGAACCGCAGCACCCATTCCCCTGGTGTTTCAGTGGCCGTGACATGGATCTCCGGGGCCGCCGAAACGTTGAACTTCAAAGCGTTGGAGAGCAGGTTCTGGAACAGTTGTATCAGCTGGCCTTCGTCGCCGGTGACCACCGGCAGTTCTCCGCAGTTGACGGCCGCTTTTTTCTCTTCCAGGGTGATCTTGAGGTTGAACAGCGCCTTGCGCAGGGCCGCGCCGCAGTCCACCCGCGTGAAGTCCTTGGAGGAGTAGGTGACCTTGGAGTAGTTGAAGAGGGCGCTGACCAGTTCCGTGGCGCGCTGCGCGCCCTGGTCTATATAACCGATGAAATCCCGGGCGTCCCCGTCGAGAGAATTCCCGTAGCGCTTGGCCAGCAGCCCGCTGAAGCTGGAGACCACCCGGAGCGGCTCCTTCAGGTCGTGGGAGGCGACGTAGGCGAACTGCTCCAACTCCCTGTTGGACCTGGCCAGCTTCTCGCTGGTCCTCTTCAGCGCCGCTTTTTCCCGCTGCAGTTCCGTCTTCGCCTCTTCGAGGTCTTCCACCAGCGAGATCACCTTGCGGCGCGTCAGTTCCAGGGCGCGCGTCTGCAGCTTCATGCGCGCCAGGCGCATGGTGGTTTCCTTGGCCAGGCGTATGCGCGCCAGCATGGAGTTCTCCAGCGTTATGTCCAGCGCGTCGGCGGCCAGCGCCAGTTCCTCCATCTCCCCGCGGTTCTCTTCCGCCGGGTAGAAAGGGGCGGCGGCCCGGAACAGTTTCACTTTCAGGGTCTCCAAACCGGAGAAAAAGCGGGCGTTGACGACGTAATGCTGCACCATCACTATCGCGAACAGCAGGAGGAATATGGAGGAATACGCCAGCGCCGTCCGCACCAGCAGCAGATTGCGGTCCTGCAGGCCGCTGTTGGCGGCCGCCAGCGCCAGGGAGACTATTACCGCCGCCCTGTCCTTCGGGGCGCTTCTGCCGCGGGCTTCGGCTTGCCCGCCCTCTTCCGGCCGCAGCATGGCGTAGTATTGCGCCCGGATTTCCTTGAAGGCCGCCCTGGTGCCCGGGGAGGAGGCGTCTCGGGAGGCGATAGCGGCTCCTAGCGCCGCCTTTTTTTCCTGGAAGCCGGGCGCCCGCCGGCCTCCGGCGGAGGAAAGGTCGGCCGCCCTGGCGGCCACGTTTAGCGCGTACTCCGCTTCGACCGCCATGTTCTCGAACCTGCCGTAGAGAAAGTAAACTCCGGCCAGGGCCGCCAGCATGGCCGCTCCCCGCAGGACAGAAAAAAGCCTGGACACCCCCGCGAAGGACATGCTGCGCTCCTAGATCCCGCCCCCGACCTTTTCCCGCAGCTCGGCGATCTCCTGCTTCAGTTCCGAGATCTTGCTCTCACGCTCCATCAGGTACTTGTTGAGCTTCTCCAGTTCGTCGTTCTGGGATTTGAGGTCCGCTTCCTCTTCCCTGAGCTTTTCCGCCTCGGCCTCGAGTTCCAGGTCCCGGGACGACTGGCGCCTGAGCTGGGCGGCTACCTCCGCTATGGCGTCGGACAGCGCCTCCGGTTCGGAAAGCTTCTTTTCGCTTGCCGGCAGGCCGTATTGCTCCAGGAGGGCTGCCGCCTGTCTGCCCGCCTCGGTCAGGCGCGCCGCCAGCGCGCCGGCGGCCAGGAGGGCCGCGGCGGCCAGGAAAATGAAGCCCAGCACCGCCCGGCGCCGGGCCCTGGAGACCAGTTCTTCGGCGCCGGCCGAGAACGCCTTAAGAGGCGCGCGCCCGGCCAGTACCCAGTCGGCTTCGGTCAGGGGGCGCCAGGCGAAGACGTCGCTTCCGGGCCGCCCTTCGTTGGCGAACTCTACTCCGGTCTTGCCGGCCAGCGCGGCCAGGAAAGGGGAGCCGTCCGCGGAGCGCAGCGAGGCCTCCCGGGGACCCGCGGCCTCGACCAGCAGCAGGCTTTGGTCGCCTTTGGCCGCGAGGGCCAGCGTGAAAGAGGGATCCTTTCCCGGCTCCAGGCCGAGGGCTTCACGCTGGGAAAGTCTGAAGCGGCAGCGCAGCGCGCCTAAGGGGGCGGTCCCGCCCCCTGCCGGCGGCAGGACGGGCGTGGTGACGTCCCATACTATGGCAGCGTTCTCGCGCCTGGGGGCGCTGACCCGGTACCCGCCCGGGCCGGGCCTGCCCGGCATTATAAGCCCGACCTTGCCGGGGTCCAGGGAGGCCACTATCTTACCGTCCGCGCCGGCCAGGTCCATTCCCGCGAGCGAAGGTCCGCCTGCCGCTTCGGCGAGCGCCTTCCTGAGCCCGGTTTTGTCGGCGCCGGGGCCGTAGAGGTTGTGGCTGGCCAGCAGTTCGCGCAGGGCGGGGCAGGAGGCGGCAAGGCGGGCCTTCGCCAGGCCCCCCCGCAGTTCGGAATCTATCACCGAGGCGCGGAGTTCCAGTTTCGAGAGCAGCAGTTCCCCCGCCGCCTCGTTCGTGAACGGTTTAAGTTCGCTTTTAAAGCCCCGGTAGGTCAGCCAGGTGCCGGCGCCCGCCGCCAAAAGCATGGCCAGCAGCAGCTTCAGCCTGAAAGGCACTAAAGTTTTATGTGAAAAAGGCATGATTCCCCCAGCTAACCGCTCGGTACGGACTCGCTCTGATTTTTACTTTTACCCTAACCCCTTAGGATCTATCCACAAAGTAATATATTTGGCGTGGCGTGTCAAACTTTAGAATGTTACTTCCGATACATAAAAAAACCGCCGGGGAGCGCCCGGCGGTCTTTTCTGGTTTCGCGGACCGTTACTGGAAGAAGTAGATGTTCGCCGCGTAGTTGAACTTGCCGCCGCTGAACTCTATCGGCGGGTCCAGCTTGAAGACGCGGGAGGCGATGAAGTCCTTCTTGTTCTCGGCCAGGAACTTCTTGTAGTCGGTTATCTTGGCGTTGATGCCGGTTTCGTCCGCGGCGAGCTTGGTCTTGAAGCCCAGCTCGCGGCCTATGTAGGCCATGGAGAATTCGGCGTCCTTCTTGACCAGGGTCACGGCTCCGGTCAGCAGGTCGAAGTCTATGTTCTCGCCGTTCATGAGCTGGCGCAGCTGGACTTCACTGGCCTCGTCCGCTTCGGGCTTGGTCAGGTAATAGACGTTGAAGGTGGGGCGGAGGATCTCGGTCTTGATCATGAAGGCCGCTACCGGGGTCATGCCGGCCTGCTCGAGGGGCTCGAGCAGTTCATGCTGGACCTTCTTCATGTCGGCGGCGCTCAGGGCGTCGTAATGCAGCTTGTCGCCCATGAATTCGCGCACCACGCGGCCGTCGGCGGATTCGTACTTCAGTACGCCGTAGTTATTCTTATACTCGGCGGAGACGACCTTCATGCCGAACTTCTCGAGGATGGGCTGCCACATGGCCTTGAACTCGTTGTACTGGGCTTCGGTCTCGGCGTAGGAGTACACCTGGCTCCTGTTGGCCTGGGCCAACAGGTGGAGTTTGGTGATCTCTCCGGCCACGTGGCCGCACTTGGCGGAAGGGGCCTTGAGGACCGGGGCGGGAACTTCTATCCCGGAAGCTTTGACTTCGCCGGCGGAAATATCGGCGAATTCCGCGGCTTTCACCGCGGAAACGGAAAATAGTACTGCGGCTGCGAGCGCTAACTTTTTCATCTGTATCCTCCTGCTGACGCTGATAACTGTCTTAATTCTACACTTTTCCCCCGGCGCGCGTAAGTTCCAATGGTCCCGCGTCCTTTCTGGGCCATAGGGCCCATGATATTCGTCAACTTTCCCGGGCCAGGCCGCGCTGGACGCGCCATTTTCCGAAGGCCTTGCCCCTGGTCTCCATGCGTTTGAGAAAAGCTTCGCCGGTGGCGGTTATGCCGCGGCCGCGGTTCCCGGCGAACGGGGTGCCGGGCAGCGGCATGAAAGCGTGCACGTGGATCATGGCGCCGCGCCGTGAGAGCTCCTCGATCATCGCCTCCGTGTCCTTTTCGTCGGCGCGGGTCTCTCCGGGCAGGCCGAAGATGAAGTCCAGGTAAGGGGTAATGCGGTACTCCCGGCAGAGGTCGCAGGCCAGCAGGATGTCGGCCGTGGTGTGGCCCCGGCCTATGGCCGCGAGCAGGCGCGGGCTGCCCGTCTGGGCGCCTATTATGAGGCGGCGGTTGGAAGCGTGGCGGCGGGTAAGTTCCAGCGCCTGCGGGGTCACGTGCTCCGGCCGCACCTCCGACGGGAACGAACCGAAAAAGATCTTCCCCCCGTGTTTTTCCGCCAGCGCGTCCGCCTCCTCCAGCAGTTCGCGCAGGGCGGGCAGGTTCATCTCCCTGCCGTCGTGCGAGCCGTAGCCGAAAGCGTCCGGCGTGACGAACCTGGTCTCCTTCAGGCCGGCGGCGTACAGGGAGCGCATGTGCGCGAGAATATCCGCCACCGGGCGGTGCCGGGGGCGCGTCCCGGTGAGAAAGGAGGTCTGGCAGTAGGCGCAGGCGAAAGGGCAGCCGCGCGTGATCTCTATGGGGCCGAAAAGGCCGGCCCGGACCGGGAACGGAGGCCACTGCCCCAGGTCCTGCTGCCGCTTGCCCCTGATCACGCCGGAGGGGCGCCCCCCGGCGCAGAACTCCCGCATCAGGGAGACCAGGGCCGCTTCACCCTCCCCGGCCACGACGCAGTCGAAGCCCATGGCCAGCGCTTCTTCCGGCAGGGCGCTGGGATGCGGTCCGCCGGCCAGCAGCAGCAGGTCCCTGCCCCGCAGGCGCGCGGCCAGCGAGGCCGCGGCTTTTTTCTGGCAGGTGAAGAACGACACCGCAGCCGCGGTTCCCGGGCCGGCCGCCAGCGCCGCGCGCAGGAACTCCTCTTCCGTGGCGGCAAAGCTCAGCCGTAGTCCTTTGATGCGCTCGCCCTCCAGCGCCGCGGCGAGGGCGTTCACGCTCCAGCGGTTCTCGCGGGAATAATAGAAGATGAGTTCAGGCATCCGTGGGATCCGGTTCCTGCGCCGCCGTCGGGAAGGAGAGCAGGAAGACGTAGGCGCGGGCCATGGCGAGGCCCAGCCAGGGCATGAAAACGAAGTTCTTGAGGAGGTAGGCGGCCACGGTCCAGGGGCGCAGGTCCAGGCTGACCTCCGGGTTCTTGAACGGGTCTGAAACCCTGGCTATTTCCGGGGCGAACAGGTTCAGCACGAGCATCAGCATGGCGATGGGCAGCAGGCGCCGGCGCCAGCCTTCGGCGAGGGTCCGGCTGAGGGCGAAGGATTCTTTTACCCCGGTGCGGCGGTCCACCACCAGGTATTCGCTGAAACAATAGGTCAGGTAGAGGAGCACGCCCGGCAGTACGAAGGCCAGCAGGCCTCCCAGGGTGAGCAGGCCCAGCCCCACGCTGACCGCGAGCACCCGGTGATAGACGGGAAAGGCCCCGAACAGGTCCGCCAGCCTCGCCGGGCCGCCGCGCGCCATCCGGATATAGACGAGCACGCAGCCGAGGGAAACGGGGGTGGTGACGAACAGGGAGTACGCCGCGGCAGGCAGCAGGGAATGCCACTTGTTTATCAGCGGCAGGCCGCCCGAGGCGATGGCGGCCTGCAGCAGCAGCACCGGCAGCAGCGCGAAAAAACCGGCCGTGTAATCGTCCCACGCGCCGGTCAGCCAGCCTATGGCCGCGCGGTCCTTGTCAATTTCCAGCATCACGGTAGAGGGCTGCCGCCCGGTAGGAACTGCGCACCAGCGGGCCGGAGAGGACGGCGCGCAGGCCGAGGGCCTTCGCCCTGGCGCCCCAGAAGGAGAATTCCTCGGGCGTGTAGTATTTTACGACGGGGCGGTGGCCGCCGGACGGGGCCAGGTACTGGCCCAGCGTCAGCAGGTCGCAGCCGTGGGCAGCGAGGTCGGCCAGGGCTTTTTCCAGTTCTTCCGGCTTTTCCCCCAGCCCCAGCATGAGGCCGGATTTTGTAAGGATGTCGGGGCGCAGGCGCTTGGAGGCCGCCAGGAGGTCCAGGGAGCGCTGGTAATCGGCGCCGGCCCGGGCTCCGGCGTAGAGGCCGGCGACCATCTCGAGGTTGTGCCCCAGTACGTCCGGCTCCGAATCCAGCACGGTCTTGAGGGCGGCTTCGCTGCCCTGGAAATCGGGGATGAGCGGTTCCGTCCGGATGCCGGGCGACAGCTGCTTGATCAGGCGGTTGGTCTGGGCGAAGTAGGCGGCCCCGCCGTCGGGCAGGTCGTCGCGGGTAGGCGAGGTGAAGACCACGTATTTCAGCCGCCATTTGAGGCAGAGCTCGGCCACCCGCCGTGGCTCGCCGGGATCGGGCGGCCTCGGCTTGTCCTTCTTTACGGCGCAGAAGCCGCACTTGCGGGTACAGATGTCCCCGAGGATGAGGAAGGTGGCTTCGCCCTCGGAAAAACATTTGCCCTTGTTGGGACAGCGCGCCTCGTCGCAGACGGTGTGCAGTTCCCGGGCGGCGAGTTCGGCGGCGGTGCCGGCGGCCGCGCCTCCGCGGAGGCCGGCCTTGCGGACGCGGACCTCGTCGACTATCCATTTCGGGAATTGCGGCATTGCCTTCCTCGCGGGGCTGCTACTCCGTGATCTTGAGGTGCAGCTCCTTGAGCTGCTTCTCGTCGATAACGGAAGGGGCGTCGCTCATCAGGCAGGCCCCGCTGGTGGTCTTGGGGAACGCGATGACGTCCCGGATGGAGTCCGTGCCGCAGATGATGCCGATGAGGCGGTCGTAGCCCATGCCGATTCCGCCGTGGGGCGGGGCGCCGAAATCCATGGCGTTGACTATCATGCCGAAGCGCTTCTGGACCTGTTCCTTATCGTAGCCCATAAGGCCGAAGATCTTTTCCTGCATGGCCCGGCTGTGGTTGCGCACCGAGCCGGAGCCGAGTTCCACGCCGTTGAGCACCAGGTCGTACTGGCAGGAGCGGACGTTGCCGGGGTCGGTGTCGAGCTTATGCGCCTCTTCGGGCAGCGGGGCGGTGAAGGGGTTGTGCGTGAAGGTCCAATTGCCGCTCTCGGCGTCTTTCTCCAGCAGCGGGAAGTGGCGCACCCAGAGGAAGGCCCATTTCTTAAGCTTGGCCGGCTTGAGGCGGGCTATCAAGTCGTTGCGCAGGGCGCCCAGGCACGGGGCGGCCACGGAGGGCTTGTCGGCGGCTATGAAGACCGCGTCGCCGTCCTTGACCTCCAGGCGGTCTTTGAGCGCGGCCTGCTCGGCCTCGCTGATGAACTTGAGCGTCGGGGAATCCCACTTGCCGTCCTTGAAGCGCAGCCAGACCAGGCCCTTGGCGCCGAGCTTCTTTACCAGCTCGGTGAGTTTGTCCATGTCGCCGCGGCTGAAGACCGCGCCGCCTTCGCCCTTGATGGCGCGCACCGCGCCGCCTTCGGCGAGCGCGCCGGAGAAGACCTTGAAGCCGGACGCCTTGAAGATGTCCGAACAGTCCTTGATCTCCAGGGCGTAGCGCAGGTCGGGCTTGTCGGAGCCGTACTTGAGCATCACGTCGGAGAACTCCATTTCGGGGAAAGGCGCGGAGATCTCCTCGCCGAGGTAGGCGAAGACGTCCTTCATCATGCCTTCCACCACCTTCGCGATGTCCTGCTCGTCCACGAAGGACATCTCGAGGTCTATCTGGGTGTGTTCTGGCTGGCGGTCGGAGCGGAGCTCCTCGTCGCGGAAATTGCGGGCCAGCTGGAAGTAGCGGTCCATACCGCTCATCATGAGCACCTGCTTGAACTGCTGCGGGCTCTGGGGCAGGGCGTAGAACTCGCCGGGGTTGTTGCGCGAGGGCACCACGAAGTCCCGCGCGCCTTCGGGCGTGGAGCGGGTGAGCAAGGGGGTTTCGATCTCGTTGAAGTCGAGGCCGTAGAGGTAGTTGCGGATGACCTGGGAGAGGCGGCTGCGCAGGACCAGGTTCTTCGCCATCCGGGGGCGGCGCAGGTCGAGGAAGCGGTACTTCAGGCGGGTGTCCTCGTTGACGCCGGCGTGTTCGCCGAGGTCGAAGGGCAGCGGCTGGGAAACGTTGAGGATCTTTATCTCCGCGGCCTGCAGTTCGATCTCGCCGGTGGGCATGTTCTTGTTGGCGTTCTCGCCGGGGCGCAGCGTTACCTTGCCGGTGACCTGCAGGGCGTACTCGCTCTTGGCTTCTTCGGCGGCCTGGAAGACGGGGCTGCCGGGGGCGGCTACTACCTGGGTGACGCCGTAGAGGTCGCGCAGGTTGACGAAGAGGACGCCGCCGTGGTTGCGCTTGGCGTCCATCCAGCCGGCGAGGGTGACGGTCTGTCCGGCGTGGGAGGCGTTGAGTTCGCCGCAGGTGTGGGTGCGCAGGGCGGTGGCTTTTGAGTTGTTGGTCATGGTCATTGTTTGCGTCATAAATTCGGTCTAGCTGTTTCGCGGGTCCTGCCCGGGGTATTGCCCCTCTCACCCGGACTGCAGGGAACCGTTGCGCGGTTCCCCTCAATCGCTGACGCGATTGAGCCTCCCCTCCCCAACGGGTTCGCGGGGCAATGCCCCGGCCGGACCCGGTCCGCTATGCCTTCAAAAGGCTTCGAATGTAGGAAGGGGCGTCGGCGAAGGGGACGGGGACCTGGTCGCCGGCCTGTTTGAGCGGTTTGGCCGCTACGGTGCCCGCTTTCAGCTCATCCTCGCCCAGGATGAGCGCGTACGAGGCGCCGCTCTTGTCGGCGGAGCGCATCTGCGACTTGAGGCTGAGCGTGAAATTGGAGGAATCGGCGCTGAGGCCGGCGGCTCGCAGGGCGGCCAGCAGGCGGAAGGCCTGGTCCTGGGCCGCGGCCGCCGCGGCTACCACGAAGACTGCGGGGGCGGTATCCGCCACGGGTTGGTCCTTGAGCAGCATGGCGAGGCGGTCCACGCCGAGGGCCCAGCCTATGGCCGGGGCCGCGGGGCCGCCCATGGATTTGACGAGGTCGTCGTAGCGCCCGCCGCCGCAGACCGCGTCCTGGCTGCCCAAGGCGCTGCTGCGCACTTCGAAGACGGTGCGGGTGTAATAATCCAGGCCTCGAACCAGGTTCAGGTTCACGTTGTGGGGCACGCCGGAGATCTTGAGCAGGTCCTGCACCCGGGCGAAATGCTCGGCGCAGGCGGGGCAGAGGCTCAGCTTGGGGGCCTTTTCGGCCAGCCACGGGCCGTCCACCTTGCAGTCCAGGGCGCGCAGCGGGTTGCGCTCTATGCGGCCGCGGCAGGGCTCGCAGAGCATTTCCGCGCGCTGCTTGAGGTAATCCAGCAGGGTCTGCCGGTAGGTCTTGCGGCACTCCGCGCAGCCGAGGGAATTGAGCTCCACGGAACAGGCCGAAAGGCCGGCTTTCTCCAGCAGGCGCACCAGCATGGTGATGGTCTCGGCGTCGGCGAAAGGGGACGCGTTGCCGATATGCTCGGCGCCGATCTGCTCGAACTCGCGGAAGCGGCCGGCCTGCGGGCGCTCGGCGCGGAACATGTTGCCGACGTAGAAAAGCTTGGCGTTGCGGCCGGTCTGGCTCAGGTTCTGCTCTATGTAGGCGCGCACCACGCCGGGGGTCCCCTCCGGCCGCACCGCCACCTCGCGCCCTCCGCCGTCGGTGAAGGCGTACATTTCCTTCTCGACTATGTCCGTGGTCTCGCCGGTGGACTTTACGAACAGCTCCTTCATCTCTATGGTGGGGATGCGCAGTTCCTGGTAGCCGTACAGGGCGAAGACCTCCCTGGCCGCGGCTTCGATGGCGGCGAAGCGCGTGGACTCCGGGGGCAGGAGGTCCCTGAAGCCCCGCAGGGAGTGTACGCTCATTGCGCGTTCCCCGCTATGGACCGCAGGCGGGCCTGGTTCAGGATGATCAGCTCGCCGCGGCGGTAGTCTATGACGCCGCTGCGCTTGAGGGTGTTGATGGCGCGGCAGACCGGCACCCGGGTGGTGCCCAGGTACTGGGCCAGTTCGTTCTGGTCTATGGCCATCTTCACCGGCTTGGCGTGCTTGTCCTTGGAGAGTTCGAGGATGGCCTCGGCCAGCCGGCCCAGGATGTTGTGGAACAGCATCGAGCTTATTTCATTGTTGCACTTGCTCAGGCGGTCCGCCAGGGTGTGCAGCAGTTTCAGGGTGAAGTCGGCGTTCTCCAGGATCAGGCGCTTGAAGTTCTTTTTCGAGATCACGAACAGTTCGCTCGCCTCGGCCGCCTGGGCCGAGGCGGAGCGGACCCGGCCGCCCAGCAGCGACATCTCGCCGAAGAAGTCCCCCTTCTTCAGGAAGGCGAAGGTCTTACGCTTATCCCCGCCCACGGTGGTGAAGATCTTGATGCGGCCGGACTTCACTATGAAGAAGTTGTTGCCCAGGTCCTGCTTGGCGAAGACCATTTCCCCGGCGGCGTAACTCTTTACGCCGGCGATAGAGAGCACCTGGTTTATCTCCCGCTGCCTGAGGCCGCGGAAGAAAGGGACTTTTTTGAGGGCGCTGCTGGCTATTACCATTACTTGATCTCCTCCATGGGCATGCCGCACTTAGGGCACTTGCCCGGGGCGGCGGCTTCCACGCATTTCATGGCGCACATGTATTTCTTGCCGGCCTTGGCTTCTTTCCTGCCTTCCTTGGCGTGGCCCTTGTGCTCGTTAGCGGAAGCGCTCTGGATCTTCTTGACGGTTTCCGGGGTCTTGCCGGTAATGGTGACCTTTATGCCGTCGGGGGTGTTCTCGAATTTGGTCTCGGCGCCGGGCACCGTGGTGGGGCAGCCGTGGCACTTCTCCGCCTTAGGCGCGTAGTGGACCAGGGCCAGCTCCTGGATCTTGGCCACGGTTTCCTTGTCCTTGGCGGTGGTGGTCACTTCCACACCGTCGGCTATCTTTTTGGAAACGGTCCGGGCTCCCGGCAGGTTCTCAGGGCAGGTCACGCCGCCGCATTTCTTGGCGCCCTGCTTCTTGTGCATGGGGCAGTCGCCGCAGTCCTTCTTCTTGGCGGGCCCGGCTTCGGCGGCCTGGGCCTCTCCGGCTTTTTTGTCTCCGGGGCATTTACCGCAATGGGCGGCGGCGGTCCCCGCCGCGAGGGCGAGGGCTATGATGGAAAACAATACGGTCTTTTTCATGTTCTCTCCTGGTGACTGTCTTTTGCCTGACAACGGCAACCCGATAATTATATAAATTATACGGCCGGCCGCGCCTCTTTGGCGGAGGACCGGCGGAGGGACCTGTTGACAGCCCCGACCGGATTTGACATAATGATAATAGTTATCAATATGCCGAGAAAAACCCCGCCCCATAAAAAGGTCTGCGACTGTCAAGGCTCGCGCCGCAGCCGCCGCCGTGAGGCCATTCTGGATGTCTTATCCTCGGGCGAAGGCCACCTGAGCGCGGAGCAGGTGCATAAGGCCGCACAGAAGCGCATGCCCGGCATAGGCATAGCCACAGTTTACCGCGCCCTTAAGTGCCTTTGCGGCTGCGGCAAAGTGCTGGAGTTCATCCCCTCTGACGGCGTGGCCAGATACGAGCCGGGCGGCGACAAGCCCCATCACGATCACCTGATCTGCACGGCCTGCGGCTGTTTTACCGAAGCCGTAGACCCCGAGATAGAGCGGCTGCAGGCGCGGCTGGCGGCGAAGCACGGCTATGCCATATCCGGGCACCGTCTGGAGATCTACGGGCTCTGCCCCTGCTGCGCGAAAAAGAAATAGGGATATATTTTTTAATTTCTAAATGATAATGATTATCATAATCATATAGACTAGAGAACAAGGAGAACCTCACCATGAAAGAGAACAGAATAGTGCGAACAATAGCCGGGGCCGCGGTCTTCGCCGCCGTTCTGGCCGCGGGGCCCGCGCCTGCCAAGGCCGACCCCAGGTCCTACGTCTGGACCTACGAGTACATGACCGTGCGCGAGGGGCGCGCCGAGCTGGAGTACTACTCCACGACCGAGGTGCCGGATACGGCCGCCCCGGAGACCTCCGCCTGGAAGCACCAGGTGGAACTTGAGTACGGGCTGACCGCCAGGACCGACATAGCGATGTACCAGAACTTCAAACAGAACAATACCCCCGCCTCCAAGACCTTCAGCTATGACGGCATGAAGCTGCGCCTGCGCCACCGCCTGGCCGAGAAGGGCGAACTGCCGGTGGACACCCTGCTTTACGCCGAATACGTGCGCAGCACGGACCTCTCCGCGCAGGGCGCGCTGGAGGCCAAACTGGTGCTGGCCAAGGACCTGGGGCGCCTGAACCTGGCCTATAACCAGGTGGCGGAGTTCCCCCTCGAAAAGGTCTCGGCCGCCGAGCACCGCTTTTCCGCCGCCGCCGGCTGGAAGTTCTCCGAGATATTCAAAGCGGGCCTTGAAGCTACCGGCGACTATAAAGCCGATGCCTACCACGCCGGCCCTACCGTGCACCTGCGCGCCAGGGACATGAAGGTCTGGGCCAACCTCGGCTACCTGGCCGGGCTTAACGGCGACAGTAAGGACGCGCAGACGCGCCTTATAGTGGGAGTGCCGTTCTAGGGCCATGAAGGCCGTCCTGACCGCCTTCGCGCTGCTGGCGCCGTCCGCGGCTCACGCCGCGGGCGCCGCCGCGCCGCGCAATTATTTCCTTGAGTTATACGTCCTCCAAATACTGGGCGCGCTGGCGGTCTTTTCGCTGTTGTCGGAGTCTGCCGAACGCAGGGGCTTCCGCCCGGCCCGGCTGCGGCTCTGGTGGAACTGGGGCCTGTTGCTGTCCTTCGCCGTCTGCGCGCTAAGCGGGCTGGCGCTTTTCCTGCCGCTGGCTAAGCCCCTGGCTAAGATACTGTTCAGGGTGCATGTGTGGTCCGGCGCCGCCTGCTGCTGGGCAGGACTTTATCACACTGCCAAGCGGGCCGGCGCCCTGGTGCGCGAGTAGGGGCGGTTTTAGGTACAATGTTGGATAGATCACCGGAGGAGGAAATATGAAAAAAATCTCTTTACCTCTGTTAGTTTTGTTCCTGGCCGCCTGCGGCGGCAAGGAAGTCCCGCCCCCCGCCGCGTCCGGCCCCGCCGTGCTGGCCGCCGAGGGTGAAAAGATCCCGCTGCCCGACGGCGGCTGGTTCACCTGGCAGTTCGCCGAGAAGGCTAAACTGGGAACGCCCATAGCCAAGGTGCAGGTTTTCGGCAAGGACGGGGCGCAGGCCGCGGCCTGCGAGGTCATAGGCGAATACGGCATGCCGTCGATGCGCTACCATGACTCCGGGCCGGTGAAGTTCCAGCTCAACAAGAAAGGCGACTACCTGCTGCCGGTGAATTTGGTCATGCCCGGGGAGTGGGAACTGAAAATAAAGGTGCTGAAAGGCGCGGAGAAACTCTATGAAGGCGCTATACTCTTTACTATTTAGCCTCCTGCTGCTGCCCCGGGCGGCGGCCGCCGGGGAGCGGCTGCTTTTCCTGGAAGCCCAGGGCGTGGCCGGCTATTCTTCCATGGAGAAGGCGGGCGTCTGGCACTCCATGAGCTCCGGCGAGCCCATGCAGAAATCCTCCGTCGGTTTCGACTTCGTGCGCAAGTTTTCCGGCGAGCGCGGCGATACCGGCACGCTGGCCGTGCAGGGCCGCCTGGCCTGGGACCCGGACGCCGAAAACCGCCTGGAGCCGCAGCTCTACAACGCTTACTACCGCTTCCGGACCCCGTACGCTTACGTCTGGGCCGGGCATAACCGGGCGGCCGCCGGCCTGGAGTCCTACTTTGACACCCACGGCGCCCTGCTGCAGGCGCTGCCCATGTACGGCTACGGCTTCGACCGGGACTGGGGCTTCGGCGCTTCGCGCGACCTGGCCTGGGGCGACCTCGCTTTCAGCCTGACCTCGGGGACCGGGATGCGCCCACGCGCTTCCGGCAACTACCTGGCGTCCGCCCGCGCCGCCAAGGGCGTGCTCGCGCGCGATAATTACGCCGCAGGGTTTTACGCTTCGGCCGGCCGGGTTCCGCAAACCGCCGGCTACGACGTGTTGCCTGGCGGCGAAGCGCCCTATACCGCTTTCGGCGCCGATTACGCCCTGCTCTGGGACCGCTGGGAGTTCCGGGCGGACCTGCGCGCGGGCGAGAAGGCCGGCATGCATTACCTCGCGGGCCTCGGCCGCGCGGGCCTGAACCTGCTCGACGAGAACCGCCTGAAGCTGGAAACGCAGGCCGTTTACTCCGGGATGGAGGGCCTGGAGGGCTGGGCGCTGGCCGCCGGGGTTTCTTACGCCCTTACCCCTTACCTGACCTGGCGCGGCAGTTTTGAATACGAGGACGTAATGAACGAGAAGCGCGCGGTGACCCAGCTCTATTACTATCTGCCTATATGAAGAAATATATTCTCCTGCTCTGCGCCCTGCTGGCCGCCCCTCCCGCCTTCGCCGCGGTGGGCTGCGACCTCAACGACCCCGACCGCGACGTGGCCCGGCTGTTTCCCGGCTCCACCGGCTACAAGACGCGCTATGTCTCCATAAAACAGAGCGGGGGCCAGCCGCTGCTGGAGCGTGTAGAGAAGCGCCTCGGCGACAAGTTCAAGGGCCTCTACGAGACCATGGACGTCCCCTACACGCTCTACGACATCTACAAGGACAAGGAGATAGTGGGTTACATCCACGGCGTGAACCAGAAGGGCGAGTACGGCGGCATCCAGGTGTTCCTCGCCCTGGACAAGGCCGGCACGGTAAAAGCCTTTTATATACAGAAGCTCACCTCCCGCGCCGCGAAGGACCTGCGCTCTAAAGAATTCGGCGCGCAGTTCAAGGGGCTGGCGCTCAAGGACTTCTCCCCCTACGACCCGGCGGCCGCCAAGGGAGCCCCGGCTAAACTGAAAGCCCCCTCCAAGGCGGGCAAGGATTTCCAGGCGGTGCTGCGCGCCGTCAAGAAGAACCTGATACTGCTAGACGAGTTCGTCTTCTCGAAGAAGGAAAAATGAACGTATACGCCATCGCCTATAAGAACCTGCTGCGCAAGAAGATCCGCACCGCGCTCACCGCCGGAGGCATAATGCTGTCGGCCTGGGTGCTGGCCACGCTGCTGGGCTTCAACCGGGGCTACCAGCAGGGCCTCAACCGCGACATAGACAATATGGGCTTCCAGGTGCTGCTGACCGCGAAGGGCTGCCCCTACGAGGCGGCTACGCTGATGCTCAAGGGCGGCACCGGCCTGCGTTACATGCCCGAGTCGGTGGTGAAGACCGTGTTCAAGAACCCGGAAGTGGAGAAGGTCACCCCGATGCTCATGCACGGCGTTTTCGACCCGAACAAGGGCGAGAACGGCGCCGTGGCGGCCTACCTGGGCGTGGACTCGGAAAGTTTCCCTCCCATGAAACCGTACCTTGAGTTCAAGCAGGGCGGCTGGTTCAAGAGCAATACGGCGCTCGAGGCCGTGCTGGGCTACGAGGCCGCCGAACTCGAGACCCGCGAGGCCGGCGATAAACTGCTGATCCCCGGGCTCGACCAGGAGCTTACCGTGGTGGGCGTGCTCAAGCGTTCCGGCACCCAGGACGACGGCACCATCTTCCTCCCCATTTCCACCGTGCAGAACCTTTTCAACCGCAAGGGCATGCTCACCGGCCTCGGTATCAAGGTAAAGAAGGAGGCCGACATTTCGGCGCTCGAGAACCGGCTTTACGACCTGCCCGACGTGCAGGTGGTGTCCATGGCGCAGGTGAAGACCACCATCATGAACCTGGTCAACAGCGCCCGGGTGATAGTGCTGGGCATAGCGGGCATAGCGCTGATCATCGCCATGGCCGGCGTTATCAACACCATCCTGATGTCGGTGATGGAGCGCTACTCCGAGATAGGCATCCTCAAGAGCATGGGCGCCATGCCGCTGGACGTGTTCAGGATGATCTGGATGGAGACGGCCATACTCTGCGGGCTCGGCGGGGCGGCCGGCATAGGCCTGGCGTTCGTTACCGCAAGGGTTAGCGAAGCCGCGGTGCGCTACTTCCTGCCTTACGCCCCCAACGGGGCGCTGGTGGCGCTGGACGGGGAGATAACGGGGTTCGCCTTCCTGCTCATACTCGCCGGCGGCCTGCTCAGCGGGGTTTATCCCGCGTGGCGCGCGGCCCGGGTGCGCCCGCTCGACGCTATACGCGTGGAAGGAGACCAGGTATGAACAAGGATATCGTAATTTCGGCCACGGACCTGGTGAAGGCGTACCGGCGCGGTTCGGAAGAGGTCCGGGCCGTGGACGGTATAAGCTTCGAGGCGGGCCCGGGGGAACTGACGGCAATTATCGGTCCCTCCGGCTCCGGCAAGACTACTTTACTCAACATGATAGGCTGCCTCGACAATCCCACCTCGGGCACGCTCCGGGTAGGGGAGGCGCAGATCTTCGGCGGGCGCCGCGAACTTTCCGAGACCGAGCTGACGCGCATCCGCCGCGAGATGTTCGGCTACGTGTTCCAGAAGTTCTACCTCATTCCGACGCTGACGGTGGAGGAGAATATCCTCCTCCCCGGGGCCTTCTACCGTTCCCCCTCGGCCAAGTCCCCCCATGAGGTAATGAAGCTGCTGGGCATAGAGCGTCGTTCCCGGCACCTGCCAGGGGAGCTTTCCGGCGGTGAGATGCAGCGGGTCGCCATAGCCCGCGCCCTTATCAACGGCCCCAAGGTGCTCCTGGCCGACGAACCGACCGGCAGCCTGGACAGCCGCCGCACGGAAGAGATAAAGGGGATACTTCGCGGCCTCGCCGGCCAGGGCATTACCGTGGTGATGGTCACGCATAACCTGGAGCTGGCGCGTTCCGCGGACCGTGTCCTTGATATACGGGACGGGAAACTGCACGGGTAGAAATACGTACCCGTAGGGCCCTTGCCAAACATGGTTTCGGGAGCTACACTATAAGTAGGGAAGGAGCCTCTCCCGGATGGCAGTGCAAGCCGAGGCTCATGCAGAGGGCGGACCAAAGGGTCCGCCCCGCTTTTTTCCCCGGCCGGGATTACCGCGGGGCCGTTGTTTTGGTAGAATTTATGTGTAGCGGATCTCAGCGGGAGGGATTGTGGCGAATTTCATAGAAAAACCGAAGATCGTGCAGGCTTCCGGCAATAAGCCCAAGATCATAGAGGAATACATAGGCCGCGTCAATTCCAAGACCAGCACTATAAGCGTGGCGCGCATGGTGAGCCCTGGCGGCTGGATAGAGCCCCAGCAGCAGCCCCGCTTTACGGAATATACCCTGGTGCTGCGCGGCTTGCTGCGCGTGGAGACCAATAACGGCACTTTCGACGTGCGCGCCAAGCAGGCCATCATCATGGAGCCCGGCGAAAGGGTGCGCTATTCCACCCCGGAGCCAGAGGGCGCGGAATACATCGCCATCTGTCTGCCCGCCTTTTCCTTCGAGACCGTGCGGCGGGACGGCGAGAGCAAGAAGCCTTATTGACCGCCTCCCCGCGTAAAAAGGCCGCCTGCCTGGCGGCCTTTTTCATTCCCCCCGCCGAAAAAAGTCCGCCCGGGGAGGAGGTCCCCGGGCGGCTTTTCTTAAGCCCTATCCGCTGAGCGTCAGTCGAAGCTGACCGACTTCACGGGGACGGCGTCGACGGCCCCTATCCCGCTCATATCCATTTCAACGGTGTTCTGCATTTCCATCTCTTTGGTGACCTTCTCGCCGGGGAGCTTGGGGATGTCGGCCGCCAGGACCCCTATCTTGGTCACGTCCTCGCCGCGGCCGCCGGTCTGTTCATAGGTGGCCTGCGTGGTGCAGCCGGCGGGGCTGTCCAGGAAGTCCTCGTCGCCGCGCACCAGGATGCCCTCTATCTTCTTGGTCTTCACGCTGAAGACGGGCGAGCCGGAGTTGCCGCCGAAAGTGTCCAGGTTGGCCACGAAGTACCCGATCTTGGAGAAGTCGCGCACGGTGGCGAAACCGGCGAGCTTCACCGGCAGGCCCACGGGGTGGCCTATCACGAAGATCCCTTCGCCCTTCTTGAGGCTGGTTACGCGGGCTACGGGCAGGGGTTTGTGCCCGGATACCTTGCGGTCCAGCTTGAGCAGCGCGAAGTCCGCGCCCAGGTTCTGACCGGTGGGGTTGGCTGAGCCGGGCTCGCCGCCCAGGAAGCGCTTGACGATCTTGGCGCAGCTGTAAACCTCGCTGGCGGCCAGCGTGGTCACGGCCTCGGCGCCGGCTTTCTTGACGCCGTAGCCGAAGACCATCCTGGTGTTCTGGCAGTCGGTCTCGTTCTTGACGCAGTGGCCGGCCGTCATCACCAGGTCTTCGCCCACGAGCGAGCCGGAGCAGAAGGCGCCTATGGTCTGCTCGCGGAACTTCTCGTCAGGGCAGAGGTTCAGGCGCTCTCCGAAATTAGCGGTCTTCAGCTTTACGCCGCCGGGGTTGAGGGCCTCTATTTTATCGGCCTTCCAGAAGGAGACCACGGAGTCGGCAAGGGCCTGCATGTGGACGCTCATCTCGAAAAAGTCCTTGCGGTTGTCGTCGCCGTAGATGCTCTTGCCGTCCTGCGCGTAGGAGAGGAAGGGCAGGACCAGCAGGGCCGCGGCCAGGTTCAGGGTTGTCTTAAGGTTTTTCATAACTCCTCCGGTTCCACAGTGTTTGCTTCCGCTATGTTATACAGCACGACTTGACGAATGTCAATAGCAACAGGGCCCAGGCCGATAGCAGCCATTGGGCCCAGGTCCTTCTGGGTCTTTTGGGTAATCAGATCCAGCCGAGGTAGAGTTTGACCAGGTGGGCGTCGGTAAGGCGGAAGACTATATAAGAGGTAATAATAAGAAGGGGCCAAAGGGCGTAGGGCGCCCACCACGGGGGCCGGCGGCCCTGAGGGGCCCAGCCTCCCTCTTCCCAGGTGCGGCCTTCGCGCAGCCAGGAGGCCAGGGCGTAGGCCGAGTAGGCCCCAAGCGCAAAAAGGCCGAAAGCCAGGTAGGCCGGCAGCGGCAGGCCGAAAACTTCCGGCCCGGCCTTCTTGAACGGGGCGTAGGCCCAGCGCGCCCCGGCCGCCCCGTTCCAGGCGCTCCAGAGCAGGCCGCAGACTATCCCGGCAGTTGTCAGGCGCAGCGTCTTGCCCGGCACTCCCCCCTGCCATTCCCTCAGCAGCGAAGGCAGCCCCAGCTTGTAATTCAGCGGGTCGGCCAGGAAAAAGGGCGCCAGCCAGATAAGCGGCCAGAACCTGGCCGGCCAGGCCAGCGCCAGGGCGGCGAGCAGCAGGCCCGCGGCCAGGACGCCGTTGAGGAGGACGGCGGAGACCTTCAGCGGCGGGCACTTAAGGTTGCGGAAGAGCCCCAGGCAGCGCAGCAGGTCGGCGGTGGCGAAAAGGGACGGCAGAAAAGCGCCCCAGGTCAGGGCGCGCCCCGTCCAGCGCACCGAAAGGGTGGCCGGCTGGAAGATGTAATGCCAGCCGTCCAGGCGCAGGTTCAGGAGTTCGAAGACTCCGCTGAACGCCACCGACCAGGCGGCGAGCGCCGCGAATTCCCCGGTGCGCGAGATCAGCGGCGAGGAGCCGCTGAGGCGGTAGGTCAGGTTATCGGCGAAGAGGATGTAGGCCCAGGCGGCGTAGGCGAAGAACTGGTTGTTGAAGGGTTCCAGTCCCGCGAACCTGCCACCGTAGCCCAGGAAGGTAAGGAAGATGGCGCCGTACAGCGCCGCTTTCGCTTTCAGCTCTTCGCCTAACATTCAGGAGGCCCTAGAACTTGAACTTGTAGCCGGTCAGGCCCAGTTCCTTCTGCATGGCCAGGATCTCGCGCTGGGTCTCCTTGTTGAGCGGCACGCCTTTGTTCTTGCGGTACTGCCAGGTGAGGTATTCCTTCTCGCCGGCGGTGTAGATGCGTTTGGCCCCGGGCATCTTCTTGGAGGCGCGCAGCTCGCGCAGGATGTCCCCGGCGGTTTTCTTGAAGGCGCGCAGCGGCACGAAGGCCTCTACGTTGATGGCCAGGAAGAAGTGTCCGAGCGGGTACGGCACCTTGTTGCCTTTCTTGTCGTAGCCGAGCAACATCTTCATGTAGGCGCCGTTCTGGAGCGCGGCCGAGAGGATCTCGACGGCGGCGCAGTAGCCGTAGCCCTTGTAGCCGGCCAGTTCCTCGCCTATGCCGCCCAGCGGCGTCAGCGCGGCCGTGCCCTTGATCAGGTCGGTCAGCACGGCGCGGGAATCGGTCTTGGAGCCGCCGTCCGCGTCTATCACCCAGCCCTTGGGCATCGCCTTGCCGAGCTTGGCGTAGACCTCTATCTTGCCGCGCTGCGTGATTGAGGTGGCGCAGTCGAGGAAGAACGGGAACTTTTCGTCGGTGGGGATGGTGAAGGTGAGCGGGTTGGTGCCCATCATGTTCTCCACGCCGAAGGTCGGGGCCACCGACGGGCGCGCGTTGGTGCCGGTGATGCCTATCATGCCGGCCTTCTCGGCCAGCAGGGTATGGTAGCCGGCTATGCCGTAATGGGTGGAGTTGCGCACCGCCGTCATGCCGAGGCCGTATTTCTTGGCCTTCTTTATGGCGAGCTGCATGGCCTTCACGGCGATCACGTGGCCCATGCCGTTGTGGCCGTCTATCACGGCGGTGGTGGGCGTTTCTTTCACTATCTCGAATTTGGTCTTTGGGAGCTGTATGCCCTGCTTGATGCGGTCGTAATAGATGGGCTTCAGGCGCGAGACGCCGTGCGAGTCGATGCCCAGCTTGTCGGCCGTTATCAGCACTTCGGCGCAGACCGCCGCGTCGGCCGCGGGCACGCCTATGCCCTTGAAGACGTCGCGCATGAAGCGCTCCATCACGTCGAACTTCACCCACTTGGAACCTTTCTCTATTTCCATGTCCTTTTCCTCCTGTTGAATCGTTTGGCGGTCACTTGCCCTCTACCAGGTCGGCCAGGGCCGGGGCGGCCTCCAGGCCGTCGGGTATGCCTGCCTGCGCGAAACGCTCCGCCATGGCTGCGGCCTGCTCCGGCTCGCCCAGCAGGCGGCGCAGGGCGGCGTCCAGCTCGGCGTCGAAATCCGGCCCTTCCTCCACGCAGACGGCGGCGCCTTTCTGCGAGAGGGCCAGGGCGTTGGCTTTCTGGTGCCCCCCCGCCGAAGAAGGCAGCGGCACCAGGATGGCCGGCTTGCGCAGGTGAACGAGCTCCGCCACGGTGCTGGCGCCGGAGCGGGCTATCACCACGTCGGCGGCGGCGTAAAGCGCGGGCATGTCCTCCCGGTAGTCGAAAAGCTTGAACCCGGGGAGCCCGGCCAGGCCGGCGGTTTCGTAGGCGGCCTTTACGCTCTCATAGTCCCGGCGGCCGGCGATGTGCACCGCCTGGATGTCGTTCTTGAGCGAGTGGGCGGCGCGGATGAAGGCCGCGTTCAGTCGGCGCGCCCCCTGGCTGCCGCCGAAGACCAGCACTGTGAATTTCTTGTGGTCCAGGCCCAGGGCCAGGCAGGCTTCCGCCCGGCGTACTGGCGCGGCGAAGGCGGCGCGGATTGGGGTGCCGGTGAGCGCGGTCTTGCCGGCGAAAAGGTCCTGCGCGGCGGGCAGGCCGATGGCCGCCTTGCGGCAGAAGAACCCGGCCAGGTAATTGCCCAGGCCGAACTTGGCGTTGGATTCGTGGATGTACACCGGGATCCCGGCCAGCCAACCGGCCAGCGCCGCCGGAAAAGCCACATAGCTGCCGGTGCCTACTACGGCGTCGGGGCGGTAGTCCTTCATGATGCGGCGCGCCAGCAGCAGCGAGCCGGCGAACTTCAGGAGGAAGCGCAAGTGCGCCAGCGGGTTAAGGCTGCGCGGCAGCGAGACCATGTCCAGCTCGGTGTAGGGGAAGTCCGCCTCTTCGAGGGCGGGCCGGGCGATATCCTCTTTCTTCACCAGGAAGACGGTCTGCCAGCCGCGGCGGCGCAGCTCCGCGGCCAGGGCGAAACCGGGGTAGAAATGGCCGCCGGTGCCGCCCGACGCTATAAGTATCCGCTTTACTCCCATTTTCCGCTCCTGTGCGCCGAGATGTTGAGGATGAGGCCGACCATCAGCATGGAGGCCAGGATAGAGGACCCGCCGTAGGAGAAGAAAGGCAGCGGGATGCCTTTGGTTGGCATCAGGCCCACGGTCATGGCGAGGTTCATGAACGCCTGCAGCGCTATGGCCAGCGTGAGCCCGAAAGCCGCCAGCGAGGTGTATAGGCTGGGCGCGTTGCGCGCTATGCGCGCGCCCTTTACCAGCAGGCCGGTGAACAGGGCGGTTATCAGCAGCCCCCCCGCCAGGCCCAGTTCTTCCGCCACCACGGGGAAGATGAAGTCGGTGTGGGGCTCGGGCAGGTACATCAGCTTGAGCTTGGAGGCGCCGAGGCCTTTGCCGAACCAGCCGCCCGAGCCCACCGCCAGCAGCGACTGCACGAGCTGGTAGCCGGTGCCGGAGGCGTCCTGCCACGGGGAAAGGAAATTCTTCAGACGCGCTATGCGGTAGGGCTTGCGCGCCATCTCCTCGATGAAGACCAGCAGGCCCACGCCCAGCGGGGCGAGGAGGTAGCGCCACTTCACTCCGGCGGCGTAGAAGAGGGCCAGGGAGACGGCGAAAAGCAGGGCGGGCGTGCCCAGGTCCGGCTCGGCGGCGATCAGCCCGAGGAAAAGGAGGATGACGGCGAAAGGCTTGAGGAGTTCCCGCCAGTCGGCCTGGATGCGGCTGGCGCTCCGGTCGAAAAAGTCCGCCAGGTAGAGCACGAGCACCGGCTTGGCGAATTCGCTCATCTGCAGTTTCATGAAGCCGAGCGGGATCCAGCGTCGCACGTGCGCCACCGGCGGCATGAAGAGGGTCAGCAGCAGCAGGAACAGGGTGGCCAGGACGGCGGGTTTGATGTAGGGGCGCAGTTTTTCCAGGTCCGCCCGCGCGGCGCCGGCCATCAGGCCGAAGCCGAGGATGATGTAAAGGGCCTGTTTCTTGGTGTAGAAGAGGGAATCCAGCCCCTTGTTGGCGGCGTAGAGTGCGCTGGCGGAGAACAGGGAGACCAGCCCTATGACCAGCAGGCCCGTGACGATGAAGAAGAACGGGTAGTCCATGTACTTCAGGCTGCGGTTGGTTATCACGTTGTAGGACAGTTTCTGGCGTTTTGAGGCGAAATCCATAGGTTGTTCGCGCGCCTAGCGCAGCGTCCCGACGAAGGCTTTGAACTTGCGGCCCCGGTCTTCGAAGTCCCTGAACTGGTCGAAGGAAGCGCAGGCCGGGGAGAACAGCGCCGTGTCCCCCTTCTCCGCCAGCTGGAGGATCTCGCGGCAGGCGTTCTCCATGGTGAGCGCGGTTATGACGGGGCAGGCGCCGGCGAGTTCGCGCTCTATTTTAGGGGCGTCCTCTCCGATGGTCAGCACCGCCTTGACGCTGCGGCGGATAAAGGGGATGAGCGGCGCGTAGGGATTGCCCTTGCCCTGGCCGCCGAGGATGAGCCAGAGCGACCGTCTGGCGCCCAGGGCCTTGAGCGCCACCAGGGTGGAGTCCACGTTGGTGGCCTTGGAATCGTTCACGAAGTTCACGCCGCGCACTTGGCCCGCCGGCTCTATGCGGTGCTCCACTCCCTTGAAGGCCGCGAAAACTTTCCTGAGGTGAACCGGCTTCGCCCCGGCCGAAAGCGCCATCAGCCCGGCGCACATGGCGTTCTCCAGGTTGTGGGCCCCGGGCAGGGCCGGAGGCTTTACGCTAAACGTTTTCCCGGCGAACCGGAAGACCAGCTCCCCCCCGTCGGCCCAGGCGCTGAGCCCGGCGCCGCGGCGGCGCGACGAGAAGAACAGGACTTTGGACGGGCAGCGACTGGCGAGGCGGCGGCACGCCGGATCCTCGTAGTTGAAAACGCAGGCGCCGTTCCTGTCCTGGAACGAAAAAACTTTGGCTTTGGCGGCCACGTAGGCGGCCATGCTGCCGTGGTGGTCCAGGTGGTCGGGCGTGATATTGAGCAGGCAGGCCGCGGCGGGCTTCAGGCAGGAGCTGTCCTCCAGCTGGTAGCTGGAGACTTCCATGACCACGGCGTCGCCGGGGCGGGCCTTGGCGGCCACTTCGGCGGCGGGCGTTCCAACGTTGCCGCAGACCAGGGCCCGGCCGCGCGGCCGCAGGGCGGCCTTCATGAGTTCCCCCAGCAGCACGGTGGTGGTTGTCTTGCCGTTGGTGCCGGTCACGGCGAGCAGGCGCCCTTTGGAGAAGGCCAGCGCCGTCTCTATCTCGCTGAAGACCGGCACTTTCTTTTTTTTGAGCGCGGTTATTAGCGGGTTGGCGTGGGAGAGGCCGGGGCTCTTTACGGCGAAGCCGCAGGCGAGGGCCGCGCGGCTGTGGCCGCCGGTCTCCACCTTCACTTCTCGGGAAAGCGACTTCAGTTTTTGGCGCACTTCGGCAGCCGGCTTTTTCTCGGTGAGCAGCACGTCGAAGCCTTTGGCGGCCAGGAGGTTGGCGCAGGCGGCGCCGGATTTGCCGGCGCCTATGACCAGCGCGGTCTTGCCTTTGAAGTCTGCGGGGTTGAACATGTTACCTGATCTTCAGCGAGCTCAGGGCTATGAGCATGAGCATGATGCCGACGATCCAGAAGCGGACCGTCACCTTGGATTCGGCTATGCCTTTCAGTTCGAAATGGTGGTGGATGGGCGCCATGAGGAACAGGCGCTTCTTGTTGCGCAGCTTGAAGGAGCCCATCTGCAGGATGACGGAGAGCGTTTCCAGCAGGAAGATGCCGCCGGCGATGGGCAGCAGCAGTTCCTGCTTGGTGCAGATGGCGGCGGTGCCTATGGCCCCGCCCAGGAACAGCGAGCTGGTGTCGCCCATGAAGACCTCCGCCGGATGGGCGTTGAACCACAGGAAGCCCAGGCAGGACCCGATCATGGCGGCCAGGAAAACGGCGATCTCGCCGGCGCCTTCCACGTAGATCACTTTGAGGTAGGACGCCCATTTCACGTTGCCGGCGGAATAGGCGAAGATGGCGAAGGTGAGCGCGGCGAAGACCAGGGTGCCGGCGGCCAGGCCGTCCAGGCCGTCGGTGAGGTTCACCGCGTTGGAGGAGCCGATGATGACGATCATGGCGAGGGCCGCGTAGAGGAAGCCCAGGTTTACGAAGAGTTCCTTGGTGTAGGGAATGGAGAGCATGCTGGCGAACTGGGCGTTGGGCGGATAGGCGGCCAGGTAGCCGACCACGGCCACGGCGGTGAACAGCTGAAGCGAGAATTTGAAGGCGGACGAGGCGCCCTTGGGGTTCTTCTTGACGAGCTTGGTGTAGTCGTCGAGCCAGCCGGCGAAGGCGAGGACTACCGTGACGAACAGGAGCAGCAATATGAAGCGGTTGTCCATGCGGGCCCAGAGGGCGGTGGTGACCACGAGGGTCAGGAAGATGAGCAGGCCGCCCATGGTGGTGGTGCCCTGCTTGGCGAGGTGGGTCTGGGGCCCGTCGGTGCGCTGCACCTGGCCTATCTTGTAGGTGCGCAGCTTGGCTATGAGCCAGGGCCCGATGGCGAGGCTCAGCAGGAAGGAGGTCATCACGGCGCCGCCGGCGCGGAAAGTGATGTACTGGAAGACGTTGAGCGGGCTGAAAAGGTCCCTGAAAAGGTGCGCGTAGTAGAGCATTGTTTCCTTGTCTGCGGCCCCGCTCGGGCGGGGTCTATATTTTTATTTTATATATTTTTAAGGGCCTTGTCTTAACATCCA